>NZ_JBITFN010000005.1:0-384798 GCF_044456085.1 Streptomyces sp. NPDC051018 | reverse complement strand
TGCACAACCTCAATCTCGCCGGATAGACGAACAGCCGGACGGGCCACCGACCACGTCCACACCCAACCAGAGATCATTTACGGGACAAGCCTTAGTGGCTGATGAGCTCACCCAGCTCGGCCAGGAGATGGGAATGATCTAGGTCATGGCTTTCGTCGCCGTCTACGACGCCAATGTCTTGTATCCAAGCACCTTGCGTGACGTTCTCATCCGCGTAGCGCCAGCAGGGATAGTGCAGGCGAAGTGGACGGACCAGATTCTCGATGAGACCTTCCGCAACCTGAAGAAGAACCGGCCTGACCTGGATCCGGGGAAATTGGACCGAACACGGGAGCGGATGTCAGGTGCGGTCCGGGACGTGCTGGTCAAGGGGTATGAACCACTGATCGAAGTAGTTGATCTGCCAGACCCCGACGACCGGCACGTCCTGGCCACTGCCATCAGAGCAAAGGCGCAGGTGATCGTCACCTCCAACCTGAGGCACTTCCCTGCCGACAATCTGTCTACCCTGGGATGTACAGGCCGTCCATCCAGACGCGTTCATCGAGGCACAAGTCGACCTGTCTCCCCAGCTGGTCCACGGAGTGCTCACACAGATAGCGGACGGGTGGAAGAAACCGCCGCACGCAGTAGTCGCCGACGTGATCGCTTCCTTGGAGCGTGAGGGTCTCGTGGCGTCAGTAGCGGCGCTGCGAGCCTTGACCTGATTGCCTCCAGAGCCTGTGCCCCAACCAGGTGCGGTTGGGGCACGGGCATCTCCAGACGCTCAGCAGGCTCCGCTTTCCGGGTGCGTGCGAAACACCTCCGACACACTCTGTGTCGCTACAGAGACCTCGGTAGGCATAAAGCGCGTGGAGGATTGCATTCGTGTGATCCTGGGACTGCACCCCGCATTGAGCCACCTCGTGATGCACGCGTGTCGCAGGTCGTACGGGTGCCTGGCCACAGGTGAGCCGATGCGCTCGGGCGGGAGCACATGCGCGCGCTTCCTCCCCCACCCGCCAGTAGGTAGAAGAGCCGACCGCTCCCCCGCATCCCGTCGGTACAACGTGACCGGCCGCACGTCGACCAGCGTGCCTCTTCGCAGCACCCACGGCTGCGGTGCTCCCGCTACGCAGCCAAGTGACGGATTCCCACCCGGCTCGCGTGCATCGCCGTGGCCTGAATCCCCATGACCTCGACAGCAACACCCCACGCCTCAAGCATCTTGGCCGTCTGCACAAGGGTGACCTGGGAAAACGGGAACAGCGTGTCTGCGGTGAGGTCGGTTCCGCTCTTCAGCAGGATCGCGAATACGACCTTCAACGGCCGGAAGCCGTCCGGCAAGGCCCGACCGGGCCGGGCCACGGTCACCTTCCGGGCGAACCCGTCCATGGCCTCCGGCGAGTGCAGCAGGGTCTGAACGGCGACCACGGCCTGACCGAACAGATGACTCAGCGCGTCGGAGCCCTTGGCCCGCTTCACCATGACCAGGACATCGTCCGGGCTCAGCAGATCGCAGATCTCCACGCCGTTGCCCCGGTGCAGCGCGGTCCGGACGTTGTCACGGTCGAAGCAGACATACCCGGGCCGCAGGTCGGGCACCGACTCGTTGTAGTCCCGCTCCTTGTCCCCGAGCACCCAGGCCGGAAGGTCGACCGACGGCGTGTCGGTGATGAGCCGCTCCACCTGCGAACGGATCGCCTCCAGATACGCCTCACCGATCTCGTACCACTGACCGTCCAGCAGGAAGAACCGGCGGGCACCGAGCGCCACTTGCGCCTCGATCCACCGCAGCACGCTCGACGTCCAGATGACGTCGCCCCTCTCCGCCCGGGTGTGCGCGTGAAGGGTGACGGTACCGTCCCGGAGCGCGGCGAAGCGCGTTCCCGCCCTCTGCACCCGGGCCCGGTCGAGGACGTACTCCAGGCTGAAGTCGTCGGTGAGGCGCGCCTCCCGGCTGTGTACCTTGGTGGCGAATGCCTGGGCAGTGCCGTAGTCGTCCCAGTGATCTGACGGCACGGCGGCTGCGATACGTCCGTCCGGTACCTCGCCCAGCATGCCGTCGAGCCGCTCCTCCAGCCGCGTGACGAGGCCGGCGTCCTTGACCGGGACGATGTGCTCGACGAACTCCAGCTCCGGAGCCGGGGCGTTGTCCCGAAGGACACCGGCGATGGCCCGGATGTCCGCGACCAGGTCCGCGGCGTCGATACCGAGGCGCATCCGCAGCCCGGTACCGCCCTCGACGCTGGAGAGCTTCGTACGGTCGTCCTGAGCAATCGTCAGCTGGATCCCGTCCAGCCGACCGCCCAGCCGCCGCACGATCTGCGCGTGCTCCTGGACCCCCAGGCTCCAGACCGGAGCGCCGCCGGGCACGAGCGTGATGTCGGTCCGGCCGCCGCCCGGCGTATGGGAGACCATGTCCCGGATCTGCGCGGGATCCACCCTGCGGATCACGAAACTCAGCCCGAACCGCCGGTCCTTGACCCGGTCGGGCACCAGGCGGAAGCCCTGGTCGTAGCCGATGGCGTACACCTCGCCGTCGACCACGAGCATCAGCAGCCCGGCCGACCGGTTGACCGCCCGCGACACCTCGCATCCGGTCGTGCGATTGATCTCTCCGCACCAGCTCGCGACCGGCTTCTCGAAGCTGCCGGTGACCAGCAAGGACGGAACACCCAACCGCTCCTCTGGGAAGTGCAGTTCCGCGTCGACGGCTTCGAGCCGAGCCAGGTCGAGGACGTCGAACAGCGCGTCGACCGTGGGAGCGACACCCGTGAGTCGGTACAGGGTGCGCTTGGACGTACCGGAAGTGCTGGTGGCCATGGTGCCGCTCCATTCGAATCGACGTGTTTGCGGGCAGGAGGAAGTCCGGGAAACCCGGAGAAGCCGGGAAGCCGAGTGAAAGCACAACCAGTAGAGCGACAACTGAAAGCACTGTCAAACACTTCACTTCGATTGGATGTCGGTATAGAGTGAAGCCGTCCAGCAAGCCCGCCCCCACGTCACCCGGCAGGAGCCCATGAACCAGCAGGCCAGTGCCCTCGTGACCGCCGCCGACATCTCACGGCTGGCCGGAGTAACCCGCGCCACGGTGAGCAACTGGCGTCGTCGGCATCCGGACTTCCCGGCCCCTGCGGGGGGCACGGACACCAGCCCGACCTACGACCTCGACGCCGTGCGCGCCTGGCTCTCCGCCCGTGGCCGGCTCCCCGAGGACACACCGGCGGACCGACTTCGCACCGCGCTGCGCACCCACCCCGGCGGCGCCGAACTGGCCCTGCACCTGCTCCCCGCGGTGCTCACGGCTGCCCGGCTGGAACGGAGGGAGCGCGAAGCCCTTCCCGAACTGCGTGACGACGCACTACTGCGATGGGTCCGGTCAGCAGCGGACGACGGAGCCCAGGACATCCCGGGAAACGAGGACGCCGCGTACGCACCCGAGGCGGCCGGTCCGCTGAGGGCCTTGCTGCACAGCGTCGTCACGGATGGCGCCGAGGCCGCGACGGATGTCCTGGCCGAGCGTCTTCTGGAGGACACGGGAGGCACCGGCACTTACCTCACGCCCCGCCCCTTGGCCGACCTCATGGCCCGGCTCCTGACCGACAGCGCGGGTGCGTTCCCCGCGAGCGTTCTCGACCCCGCTTGCGGTACCGGATCACTGCTCGCCGCTGCGGCATCCGCCGGCGCGACCGCACTGCACGGCCAGGACGTCCTGGCCACCCAGTCCGCCCAGGCCGCCGTGCGGCTCCGGCTGAGCGCCCCCGAGGCGGCCATCACCGTACATACGGGAGACAGTCTGCGCTCCGACGCCTTCAAGGACCTCACCGCGGACGCCGTCCTGTGCAACCCTCCGTACGGAGTCCGTGAGTGGGGGCACGACGAGCTGGCATACGACCAACGCTGGGCCTACGGCGTGCCGCCCAAGGGCGAGCCCGAACTCGCCTGGGTCCAACACTGCCTTGCCCATCTCACCCCCCGCGGCCGTGCCGTGCTGCTCATGCCGCCCGCCGTCGCGGAGCGCACCGCCGGTCGGCGTATCCGGGCTCAGCTCGTACGCGACGGAGCCCTCCGTGCGGTCGTCTCCCTTCCCCAGGGCGCGGCCACCCCGCTCCACATCGGCCTGCACCTCTGGGTGCTCGAACGGCCCGATCCAGGGGCTGAAGCCCCGGGTACGGTCCTGCTCGTCGATACGGCTGCCGAGATCCGAGCTCTCGACTGGGACGCTGTCGATGACACCGTGCTTTCAGCGTGGCGGCCCTACCTCGACGACCAGGACGGCTTCGCAGGAGCCCCGGGTATCGCCACCGCCATGCAGGTCACCGATCTCCTGGACGAGGCCGTGGACCTGACCCCGGCCCGCCGCATCCGGACGGCTTCCCGGCAAGCACTCCGCCCCGAACTGCTGGCCCGGCAGGCATCGGAGCAGTACGACCAACTCCGTCAAGCGGCGGCAGACCTGGTCGGCATGAGCACCGACGGCGACTGGCCGCCGGCCGACGACCGGCCCCGCGACTGGCGCACCGCCACGGTTGCGGACCTTCTGCGCGGTGGCGCTCTCCGCCTGCTCCACACCGCGCCTCCGGGCCGCCGGACCCGTAGCGGCCAACCGGGGCCCCGGCCCGAAGCAGAACCCGGTGCACGACCGGCGCTCACGGCTGCCGACGTCTTCGAGAACCGGTCCGCCTCCGGAACGGAAGCGGACCTTCCGACCGGCGTCGCCGTCCCCTTCGTGGAGGCCAGTGACGTGCTTCTCACGGAGATCCTCCGCCCGGGACGGACGGCGGCGGCCCGGGTCGTCGAGCCGGGCGAGGCAGGCTGCTTCCTCGGACCCCATCTGCTGCTGTTCCGCCCGGATCAGCGGCGGCTCGACCCGTGGTTCCTCGCCGGGTTCCTGGCAGCGGAGCAGAACGTCAACGCCGCCGCCACCGGAACATCCCTCGTCCGGGTGGACCCGCGACGACTGCGCGTTCCCCTGCTCCCGCTCGCCGAGCAGCGGCGTTACGGCACCGCCTTCCGCCACCTGCACGAACTGCGCACCGCCGCCCGCCGTGCCGACCGGGCCGCCGAGGATGTCACCCGTCTCCTCGGCACCGGACTCACCGGCGGCGCGCTGTTGCCGAACGGTCACGGATCGGCGTGAAACGTGCGCCACGCACCGCGAACGACCAGACTCGACGTCTCCTGTCCTGATGGGACAGCGAACACCGGAAGGACTCCGTTGAACAGCAGTAAGCACACGGAACTGGCGAACCACGCGTGGTCGGTCGCCGACCTCCTGCGAGGTGACTACAAGCAGTCCGACTACGGCAAGGTGATCCTGCCGTTCACCGTGCTGCGGCGCCTGGAGTGTGTCCTCGCCCCGACCAAGGACAAGGTCCTGGAGGTCGCGGCCCGCTTCCAGGACCAGGACATCAACCCCGACCGCTTCCTGCGCAAGGCGTCCGGCCACAGTTTCTACAACACCAGCTCCTACACGCTGAAGGCCATCGCGGGCGACGCGTCTCACGCGGCGAAGTACCTCAACGAGTACTACGGCGCTTTCTCCCCCAACGCCCGGGAAGTCCTGGAGCGGTACGACTTCGCCCAGCAGATCAAGCGGCTGGACGCGGCGGACCTGCTGTACCAGGTGGTCGGACGATTCGCCGACCTCGACCTGCGGCCGGTGAAGAGGGACGAAGACGGCAATCTCGTGCTCGGCGAGGACGGCAAGCCGGTCGAGATCGTCACCAACCACCAGATGGGTTACACCTTCGAGGAGCTGATCCGGCGCTTCGCCGAGCAGTCCAACGAGACGGCCGGTGAGCACTTCACACCCCGGGAAGTCATCCGGCTGATGGTCAATCTGCTCGTCGCGCCGGACAGTGACGCCCTGGCCCTGCCGGGCACCGTGCGAACCGTCATGGACCCCGCCTGCGGGACCGGCGGCATGCTCAGCGCGGCCGAGGAGCACATCACGGCCCTCAACCCGGACGCCACCGTCAAGGTCTTCGGCCAGGAACTCAACGGCGAGTCCTGGGCCATCTGCCGGTCGGACATGATGATCAAGGGCCAGGATCCGGAGAACATCAAGTTCGGCAACTCGTTCAGCGACGACGGCCACGCCGGAGCCACCTTCGACTACCTGCTGGCCAACCCGCCGTTCGGTGTGGAGTGGAAGAAGGTCAAGGACGCGGTCGAGGGGGAACACGAGCGCCTCGGCGAGAGCGGGAGGTTCGGGGCCGGCCTGCCGCGCATCAACGACGGCTCGCTGCTCTTCCTCCAGCACATGATCTCGAAGATGAAGCCGGTGGACGCATCGGGGTCGGGCGGCAGCCGGATCGCGATCGTCTTCAACGGCTCCCCGCTGTTCACGGGAGCAGCCGAGTCGGGGGAGTCCAGGATTCGTCAGTGGATCCTGGAGAACGACTGGCTGGAGGGCATCGTCGCCCTGCCCGACCAGCTCTTCTACAACACCGGCATCTCCACGTACGTCTGGGTGCTCAGCAACCGCAAGGCAAGGGACCGGAGCGGCAAGGTCGTCCTGCTGGACGCGCGCGACTACTGGAGCAAGATGCGGAAGTCGCTCGGCAACAAGCGCAAGGAGCTGGGCGAGCAGCACATCTCCGAGATCACGAGGCTCTACACGGAGGCGCTGGCTGTTCTCGACGCGGCGGAGAAGGACGGCGGTCATGACCTGGCCGACCGGGCCGGAAAGATCAAGGTCTTCCGCAACGAGGACTTCGGGTATCGCCGGATCACCGTCGAACGACCGCTGAAGCTCCGCTTCGAGGTGACCGAGGAGACGATGGCGACCGTCACCGCGTCGAAACCGATCGCCCGGGCGACTGATGCCGAGGCGTTCGCAGCGGCGCTGCGCCCGCTGGTCGGGAAGTCCTGGACGGCGAAGTCCGACGCGTGGATCGCTCTCAAGGACGCGGTCGTCGCGGCCGGCCTGATGTGGCCAGCGGGTGCGCCGTTCAGCAAGGCGTTGCGGGAGGCGGTCGGCGTCCGGGATCCGAAGGGCGAGGTCCAGCACATCAAGGGCGAGTCGGAACCGGATCCTGATCTGCGGGACTACGAGAACGTGCCGCTGGAGGAGGACGTGGATGAGTACCTGCGGCGGGAGGTGTTGCCGCATGTCCCGGACGCATGGATCGACCACGGCAAGACGAAGGTGGGGTACGAGATCCCGTTCACGCGGCATTTCTATGTGTACAAGCCGCCGCGGGCGTTGGCGAAGATCGATGCGGAGTTGAAGTCGCTGGAGATCGAGATTCAGGCGCTGCTCGGGGAGGTCACGAAGTGACAAGCACTTCCGTCGCCCCCTGGCTTGAAGGGTCCCGCTGGCCAACCGTGCCAATTCGACTTGTTGCCCGACTTGGTTCCGGGCACACACCCAGCCGGAGCGTGCCAAAATATTGGGATAATTGCACGGTTCCTTGGATTACCCTGGCTGACGTATGGCAGTTGCGTAGCGGCACGACCGACGTCATTAGAGAGACAAAGGAGAAGGTTAGCGAGCTCGGCTTGGCCAATTCAGCAGCGGTAAAGCATCCGGCTGACACCGTGATCCTCTCGCGTACTGCGTCGGTCGGCTTCTCCGCGATCATGGGTGCGGATATGGCGACGAGTCAAGATTTTGCCACCTGGACATGTGGGCCAAAACTGAATCCCAGGTATCTTCTTCATTCACTCAGGGCAATGGCTCCGGATCTCAAGCGCATTGCAACGGGATCCACTCACAAGACGATTTACATGCCGGATATTGAGCAACTGAGGGTCCCGGTACCCCCGATGGATGAGCAGCACCGCATTGCAAATTTCCTCGACGCCGAGACCGCCCGCATCGACCGTCTTTTGACATTGAATAACTCGGTTCAAATGCGGCTGGTCGAACGAGTTCATTCCGTACGGGACAACCTAGTCAACCGGCTTGCAGATTCGCAGGCATCAGCGCCACTGCGCCGCTTTGTTACACGAATCGAGCAAGGTGCGAGTCCTCAGTCCGAAGCAGTCTCTCGCGAGGGAGAAAATGAACGGGCAGTGCTGAAGCTAAGCGCTGTGAAGAATGGGAAGTTCCACCCGGGGGAGAACAAGCGACTCCCAGAGGATGTCCAGTTTTCCTCAGTACACGAAGTCCGCGCTGGCGATTTTCTCGTGACCCGCGCGAACACGCCAAGCCTCGTGGGGGATGTTGCAGTCGTAGGCGATGATCCACCACCTCATCTCCTTCTTCCAGATCTCATCTATCGAGTTGGCCTGATCAGTGGAATCAAGGCCGAATACGTGATGCAGATCGCCTTGAGTGGTCGGGTTCGATCACTGATCGAATCCGTCGCCCGCGGAACCTCTCAGTCAATGGTCAAATTGCGAGGAGAGGACATTAAAGACTGGCCTATCCCACTTGCCACTTGGTCTCAGCAGACGGAATTTGTAAAAGAGATCGCGGAGGCAGCCGATGACGCGGCCAGCATTCAAGAGCTCATGAAACGTCAAGTCAGGTTGCTCGCTGAGCGCCGCCAAGCCCTGATCACCGCCGCCGTCACCGGCCAGATCGACGTGTCCACCGCCAGTGGACGCGGGATCGAGGGGTGATCACACCAGGGGTCCCGCCATGCTTCGCCACCCACTGCCATTCGTCGCCCATGTCCGCGCGTCCGCGACCTCAGATCCATGCTCATCACAACCTGACTCTCAACCGGTTCGCCGCGCGGCTCTGACTGAACACCGCAGGCAACCCGAACTCTGTACCTGATCACCGGAAAGCGGGGGGAACAGCCGCTCATGTCCATCCACGACGAAGAAGCCTTCAGGAACGCAATAGTCGCCACCATGCGCAAGCACGAGTGGCGTGAAGGAAGCCGACAGGACTACCGCCCCCTTCTCGGTCTCGACACGGCCCAACTCTTCGAGTTCATCGGCGAGACCCAGGCCGACGACTGGGCCGAGTTGATCGCCCTCTACGGAGGCGATCCCAACACCGCCCAGGCCGGGTTCGCCAAACGCGTGGACCAGGCGATCGGGAGCGACGGTGTGCTGGACGTCCTCCGCAAGGGTGTGAAGGACCACGGTGTCCTGATCAGGCTCGCGTACTTCAAGCCGTCGCTCGTCGCGTCGGACGCGGTCCTCGACGACTACCGGGCGAACCGGCTGACCTTCGTCAAGGAGCTGGAGTACGCCGCCAAGCAGGCGGACAAGGGCAAGCGGCTCGACCTCACCCTCTTCCTCAACGGGATCCCGCTGGCGACCGCCGAGTTGAAGAACGCCCTCACGCGCCAGGGCGTGGAGGCCGCCAAGGAGCAGTACCGCACGGACCGTGACCCCACGGAGCTGATCTTCGCGCGGCGCGTGATCGCGAACTTCGCCATCGACACGGACCTGGTGTTCGTCGCGCCGGAGCTGCGGGGCAAGCCGACGCGGTTCCTGCCGTTCAACACCGGCTCGGAAGGCCCGGGGAAGCCCGGCGGCGCGGGGAATCCGGCGCCCACCGTCGCCGGGACGTACGCGGCCTCGTACCTGTGGGAGCAGATCTGGCAGCCGGACACCTGGCTGGACCTGATCGAGCGGTTCGTGCACCTCAGCAAAGAGAAGGGCCCGGACGGACGGACCCGCAAGAAGCTGATCTTTCCGCGTTACCACCAGTGGGACATCGTCAAGAAGCTCGCCGCCCACGCGGCCCGCCACGGCGCCGGTCACCACTACCTCGGCATGGCTTCCGCCGGATCCGGCAAGTCGAACACCATCGGGTGGCTGGCCCACCGCCTGTCGTCGCTGCACACTCCCACCGATCCGGCCGGGATCGACCCCGATGCCCTGGCCGCCGGGCTCAAGCCGGGCGCGCCCGTGTTCGACAAGGTCGTGATCATCACCGACCGCCGCAATCTCGACGCCCAGCTCCGTGAGACCGTCGGCAGTTTCGAGAAGAACGCCGGTCTGGTGGTGAAGATCGACGAGAAGCACGGCGCGAAGTCCGCCCAGCTCGCCCAGGCACTGTCCCGTGAGACCGGGAAGATCATCACGGTCACGCTGCACACCTTCCCGGCCCTCCTCGACTATCTGCGCCGCAGCCCCACCGAGATCCAGGGCCACAACTTCGCGATCATCGTGGACGAGGCGCACTCGTCGCAGTCCGGCGACGCCGCCACGGCCGTCCGCGCTGCCCTGCGCGAGCTGGGCCTGGACTCGGACTCCGACGAGGCCGGGGCCACCGAGCACGCGGCGGCCACCACCGACGCCAAGCTCGTCCGGAAGGCCATCCAGCGCAGCAAGGCCGCGAACCTCTCCTACTTCGCTTTCACGGCCACGCCCAAGGCCAAAACCCTTGAGCTCTTCGGCACCCTGGAGACCGTGGGCGGCGAGCCCACGTACGTGCCCTTCCACACGTACTCGATGCGCCAGGCCATCGAGGAGGGCTTCATCCTCGATCCCCTGCGCACCTACGTCACGTATGACACGTACTGGAAGCTGGTGAACAAGAACCCCGACGAACGGCAGGTGGACCCGTCCAAGGCGAATCCGCTGCTCGCCCGGTACGCGCTCACGCACGACTCCACCGTGACCCAACAGGCGCACGTGATCGTCGAGCACTTCCGCACGCACACCGCCGGCAGGCTCGGCGGGCGGGCCAAGGCCATGGTGGTGACGGCCTCCCGGCACAGCGCCGTGCAGATGGCCCGTGCGATCAGGAAGTACGTCGACGACCAGGCGTACGCCGACCCCGGTGTCCTGGTCGCGTTCTCCGGCAGCCTGCCGTACGACGGCGAGGAGACCACCGAGCCGAAGGAGAACGGCGGTCTGGCCGAGTCCGCGCTGCCGAAGGCGTTCGCGTACACGCGCAAGGACGACAAGGCCGTGCGCACCGGCGGGAGGGCGACGCAGCGCGAGTACCGCATCCTGGTCGTCGCCGAGAAGTACCAGACCGGCTTCGACCAGCCGCTGCTCACCACGATGTACGTGAACAAGAAGCTCGCGGGCATCAGCGCCGTCCAGACGCTCTCCCGGCTGAACCGCACCGCCGACCGCAAGTCGCAGGCGGACCTGGCCGTACTGGACTTCGTCAACGACGCCGAAGAGATCAAGGAGTCCTTCCGCCCTTACTTCGAGGAGGCCAACACCCTCCCCTCCGATCCCAACCTCCTCTACACCGCGCAGAGCAAGGTCATGCAGCCCGACGTCCTCGTCGACGAGGAGATGCGGGAGTTCGCCGACGCCTATCTGGCGGCCGAGGAGAAGGCCGCCGGCTCGGTGGCCCGGTGGGAGAAGCTGCACGCGGAGCTGTACCGGCATCTCGGCCCCGCCGTGGAGCGGTTCACCGAGCTGCTGGACCGGAAGGACGAGGCCGGTGACCCGGACGAGGAGGCCGGCGCTGCCGCCGAGCAGTTCCGCGCCGATCTCAACGACTACGTACGGAAGTACGGCTTCCTCTCACAGATCGTGCCCTACCGCGACGCCGACCTCGAATGCCTCTACCTCTACGGCCGCCACCTGCTCAACCGTCTGCCGCGACGCGGAGACGGCGGCGTGGACATCGGGGACCTCGACCTCAGTCACCTGCGGGTGCAGAGGACCGGCGAGCACGACCTCTCACTGACCGCCGAGGGGCCGGCGGGGTTGCGCGGCTTCGGCGAGGGTGCGGGCGGTGCCAAGGAGCAGGAGAAATCCCCGCTGTCGGAGCTGATCGAGAAGTTCAACGACAAGTTCGGCACCGACTTCACGGAACAGGACGTGCTCACGCCGTTCGACGAGGCGAAGGCGGACCCGAAGGTCCGTGCCGCCGCCGTCAACGACGAGGAGAACTTCGGGCTCGTCTTCGACGAGGTCTTCGAGGACAAGATGGCCGAGCACATCGACACCATCGCCGATATGGGACGCCAGTACTTCAGCCACGACGACAGCTTCAAGCAGTCGCTCAACCAGAGTGCGCGCCGGGCGGCCTGGCGGATGATCCGCCGGGAGGAGAACATCGACGACGAGGCGGCCTGACCGCACGCCCGGTCTCCCCCGGCGGTCGGCTCCGCCCCGTCAACCGTCCTGGCGGAAAGGGAGGCCCGCGATGACGGATGCTCCGCGCGTGGGGCGGGGCCGGACGGTCCAGGCGGTGGCGAGGTGATCGACCAGGAGCAGACCCCGACCGCTCTCGGAGTCCGGGTCCGGGTGGACCAGCGTCGGATTGCCCGGACCCTGGTCGGAAACGGCGAGCCAGTAGTGTCCGTCGGCAGGCCACAGGACGAGTTCGATGAGGTCCTCGTCCTCCCGGCGGGCGCCGTGGCGGATGGAGTTGGTGACCAGCTCCGAGGTCAACAGCCCGAGATCGTCGCCGAGGTGAGGCCGAAGGGCGTGCGGCAGCGATTCGGCGACGGCGTGCCGGGCCCGCCGCACGGAGGTGGGGTGGGCAGGGAAATGCCAGTGGATGGGTACGAGGGGGATCTCGGGCATGGCGAACTCCACGTCTGCGTGAGGGGTTTGGGGTCGCCGGTGGCCTACCGCCCTGGTCGTGGGCACACCCGTCCCAGGGCGGACGGGCGTGATCGCGCGGTGCGCTTCCGACATCGCGTTGTGTAACTTGCGCGTGCCCAACGCTAGCGGACCCCCATGGCATGGCGCCACAGATTCAATGGCAATTTGCCACAGTAGAGTTGGACCAAGCATGCGAACCGCGGCAGACTGGCGGGGCCAGGCAGAGAGGACAGCGAGTCAATGCGAAGTGCACCCACAGAACGCCAACAGCGACTTGGCTCTGAACTGCGCAAACTCCGCCTCGCGGCAGGTGCAAGCACGCAATACGCAGCTGGCCTGCTGAACCTGGACCGCGCGAAGATCTCCAACATGGAAGCAGGCACTCGGATCACGAGCCAGGAGCGAGTGCGGACGCTGGCCAGCAACTACGACTGCTCTGACGATACTTACGTCGACGCCTTGGCGGCCATGGCCAATGAAACGGAGCCCGGCTGGTGGGAGCAGTACCGCGGCACCTTGCCGTCTGGACTGCTCGACATCGCCGAGCTTGAGTGGCATGCCAAACGCCTACTCACGGGCCAGATCGTCCATCTGCCTGGCCTCTTGCACACCGAGGAGTACGCTCGCGCGGTGTTCAACTCCGGGCTGCCCCGCATGTCCCGTTTCGAGGTCGAGTTGCGCGTAAAGCACCGGATGGATCGACAGCAGGTTCTCGATGAGCCGATCTCACTTCCGTACACCGGATACATCCACGAGGCGGCCCTCCGTATGCAGTTTGGTGGGCGCAAGGTCACTCAGACCCAACTCGAACACCTACAGGTCATGTCCGAGCGCGACAACATCACTCTGCGGATCATCCCCGTCAGCTGCGACGGCTTTCCTGGAGCGGGGCACGCCCTCCTGTACGCGGAAGGTCCCGTGCGGCAGCTCGACACAGTCCAGTTGGATTCCACGCACGGCCCCGAGTTCCTCGATGCCGAGGCCCAACTCGCCAGATTCCGTGCCCACCTCGACTGGATGGATACGCACTCTCTGAGCCCCGAAAAATCTCAGGAACTCATCCACACTGTCGCCCGTGAACTCTGAGGTGCCCTCATGCCTGCCATCACGTGGGAAACCCCCTACTGCGCAGAAGGTAACAACTGCTTCCGCCTCGGCACCGACACCGAGGGCAACGGCTACATAGCCGTTGCCGGACAAGAGGACCACTACCTCACCGACTCCCTCGAAGCCCTGCGCACCCTGATCACCGACATCAAGGCCGGCAAGGCAGACCACCTGTTGTAGGACCGCCAACGCCCGACACCGCCAATCGGTACCGTGTACGGCTGTCAGGTGACGAGGGCATCAGGACAACGGGGGCGCAACGCGTGGCGCAGGAACGGAGAATCGGTGAGCAGGGCCGCTACGAGCTGATCGAGGAGATCGAGTCCGGCGGCATGGGCACGGTCTGGCGCGGCTACGACGCCGTTCTCGACCGGGAGATCGCGGTCAAGCTCATCCGGCCCGACGTCGTCGCGACACCCGCGCAGGCAGAGGAGTTCACCCGCCGCTTCGAGCGTGAGGCACGCGTCACCGCACGCATCGGCCACCACGGCGTGCCGCAGGTCTTCGACGCGGTGCTGGACGAGGCGTCGTTCGACCGGCTGTACCTGGTGATGGAGTACGTGCGCGGGGTCTCCCTGCGCAGGGTGCTCACAGGCGCGGAGGACGGCGCGGCGGTACGGCTCCCGGTGAGCTGGGCCGCTTCGATCGTCGCGCAGATCTGCACGGTCCTGTCGTACGCCCACGCCATCCCGGTCGTGCACCGCGATCTGAAGCCGGACAACGTCCTGATCGCCGCGGACGGGACGGTCAAGGTGCTGGACTTCGGCATCGCGAAGCTGCTGCGCACGGACGTCACCCGGCTCACGGCCACCGGCAACCGGATCGGTACGAGCCGCTACATGCCGCCCGAACAGATCGACGGCGCGCAGATCACGCCGCTCAGCGACCTCTACGCGCTCGGCTGTGTGCTGCATGAACTCCTCGCCGGTGCGCCTGTCTTCAGCGGCCACAACGACTACCAGCTCCTGCACCAGCACATGGACGTGCCGCCGACGCCGTTGCGCACCCTGCGGCCCGAAGTGCCGGAGGACCTGGAGGCGCTGACCCTGAGCCTGCTGGCCAAGGCGCCCGAGCAGCGTCCGGCCGACGCGTACGCGGTGTACGAGCGCCTGTCGCCGCACCTGCCGCAACCGGGTTCAGCAGCTGACCCCGTGGTCTTCACCGACGGCGGCTCCCCTTCCGAGGTGCCCGACCCGACGGTGATCTACCGCTGGCCGAACGCACCGCTGCGGCGGCCCCCGGCGCCTGCGTCCTCACCCGAGCCGGTGGCTCCCGTACCGGTCCCGGCGCGTGTCGATACCGCGCTGCGGGACGCGATCCGGGACGCCTACGCCCGGTCCGCGGACCTCGCCGAGAGCGGGCGGTTCACCCAGGCCGCGGATGTCCTCAAGGCGGCGATCGCCACGGCGCTCACCGCTCTCGGCGCGCACAACCCGCGTGTGCTCGGCCTTCGGCGGCAGCGCGCGGCGGTTCTCATGGCCGGCGAGGACTTCCAGCGTGCCCTGCCGGAGTTCGACGCACTGGCCGCCGTCTACGCCCGTACGGCGGGACCGTCCAGCGACAACGCGCTGGAGTGCCGTCGGCACGCCGCCCACTGCCGGGCCAATCTCGGCCAGGCCCCCGCCGCTCTGCGGGAGTTCCAGGAAGTCCTGGAGACCGTGTCCGACACGGACGGAGACGCCTCCGAGACCGCTCTCGACCTGCGCCGCAGCATTGGCATCCTCCTCTTCTCCGAAGGCCGCCGCACCGAGGCCGAGGGCGTACTCGACGCCCTCCACGAGGACATGTGCGTCCTCCACGGCGAGGAACACGAAGAGACCCGCGAGATCGCCGGCCTCCTCGCCCGGCTGCGCCGCCCGGAGGGCTCGGGCCCCTACTGACGTCCAGACGGTACCGTCATGCCCCGTCCTCGCCGTCTTCGTCCTCTTCACTGTGGATGCGCTGGGCCAGATTCCACAGGCTGCGGCCCTCCGCCGGGAACCAGCGAGCCGTCCCCTGGTTGGCCACCGGCCGATCGTCCCATTCGGCATCCGCCCACATCTTCGACACCAGCCCGGACGGCGAGTACTGCTGCTCGTCGTACGCCCAAAGGATCGGCTTGGTCCGATGATTGGCCCAGGTCGCCTGGCGTCGCCTTTCGTCTTCGACGAGCCACTCTTCCATGGCCTCACGCTCGGGCTCGTTCAGAGCCACGTACCGGAGGGGGGCTCCGTCCTTGATGACACGGCGGTCGACCAGGAGCGGCACAGTGTTCGGGCGGCGCGGCTTGCGCTCCTTCACGGGAGCTGCGGGAAGGGCGACGCCATCGGCCAGATCGCCGAGGACTTGTTTCGCGAGCTCGCGGCATGTCTGCGCAGTCTGGAAGGCGGTCCTGATCTGAGGATGCGGGCCAGGCCGAGTGACGATTTCGTGCGTCAGCCGGCGCACCAGGTCCGGTACGAGGGCGGGGATCTTCTCCAGGACCTCGCTGTCCCAGTCGAAGTCGGGGTCATCGATGCTCGTGGCACCGAGATGCTGGAAGAGCAGGTGGGTGACGAGAAACCCACCGTGCTCCGCGGTCGCCGCCTCGCGGCTGTTCTGCCCGCTGCCGAGTTCATAGACCGCACTCCGTGCCGCGCGCAGCGTGAGCACGGAACGCCACACCTTCTGCGGTGAGGGTTCGCGTTTGAACAGCAGGGTGTGGCTGCCTGTGGAACCCTGCTCCCAGAGGTTCTCCGTGGAACTGGCGGCTCGGGCGGCCTGTTCCGCGTCCGGGTGCAGACAAGCAAGGGCGAGGGCGAGTTCGTCCAGTGAACAACCGGTCTCGGGCGCAGCGACCGGCTCACCCCGTTTGATCACGTACTGCTTGCGCAGTTCGGCGCGCAGGTTGGCCTTGATCGCCTGGTGCACGGGTTCGAGCGCGATGTGATCGCGCTGTTCGATGGCGTTCTGCCGGTTCGCCGCCTGCGAGACCTGTACGCCGAACTCCCGGTCCTCATATGTGTTGATGACCTTGATGCTCAGAGTGGCATGGGCCGCGGCCTCGCCGTCATCATGCATGGCCCTGGCGACAGCCCGTACCGTCTGAGCGCCGTTGACGATGCTCGCTCCGGTCACGGCGAGAGTGGTCGGCCTGTTCCGCGGCGCCTTGGCACTTTCGTGCCTGGCCGTGAGTGAATCGCAGATCATGGTGATGCCGTTGTTCAGGTACCAGAACTTGGTGGGATCGGCGGTAAGGGTCTGACCGATCTCCGCATTGGTGACGGTGGTCCCGAGCGGGGCCCGGAGATTCTGTTCGAACAGGCCGGTACCATGCGTCTCGTACCACTCGGCCACGCTTTCGGCGGTGACCGTGCCCTGATAGGCCTCAAGCGGTCCCTTCTGCTGATACCAGTCGTCCAGCCGTACATCCAGACAGATCGGCTCCGGCCGGAGGTCCGCGTGGATCTGCTCATGGAAATCGGCGGCGACCAGTACCTTGGTACTCAGGCGTGCACCATGCTCGTTGAACTCGCGGAGAGCGTTGTCGAGGACCTCACGCGCCGGCGGGGAGGGCTTAACGGTGCCCATCAGCGCGATGACCAGGATGGTCTTCTCCTTGATGAGGAGCGGTCTGGCTTCCAGCGCAAGGGCGGCGGCACGCTGATTGAACTGGTCGTACAGCTCGTTCTCGATCCGGTTCAGACCGTCGACCATCGCTTTGGCGGCGTCCACGTCGAAGGTCGCCGTACCCTTGTCGCTCCACTTCGCCTGGACAAGCAGCACCTGCCCGCTCTCGGGAAGGGGGGCGATGGCGTCCAGCCCCTGGTCCGCGATCCCGTCCGTCACGAACCGGGCTGCCTCGGCCACGCCGCACTTGCCCACGCGTCGTACCGCGAGGGCCGCGAGAGCGCGGGAGAGAAAGCGCTGTTCGTAGTTGCCCCCTCGGAAGTGGGCGATGTCGCTGTCGGCGATCACCCCGTCGAACGTCTCGTGCAGTTGCTCGCGGACCTGCGTTACCTGGCGAGGCGTGTCCGCCCCCGAGGTGGCCATGGATGGTTGCCTTCCCACTGGTGATGTCACGTGATGCCCTGAGCCCGCGTCCCGATCCCGGAGCCGTTGCCACGCGGCCGACTGCTGAAGTCGACGACCACCAGAGCGACACCGACCGTTTCGACGGTGGCCTCCACCCAGTCCAAGGCCACTTCGAAGGGCACGTGGCGCGCACCGAACCAGCCGTCTCGCACCAAGCGGGCGAAGTCCGTCGGCACCAGGTGGCGGGTGAGCATGTCGGTGGACGGACCTCCGAGACCATGCAATCCGGCGGCCGAGACCGCTGCCTCGATCTGGCCGTACGGGTAGATCGCGCCGGAGCTCGTCCGGTGCAGGGCAGCAGTGAAGGGCACCTGCTCGTGGATACGGAGAAAGAGAGGGTCGTCCAGCAAGCCGTAGTCGCCGGCGCTGCGTCGAGCGGATCTCGGCAGGCGGTGAACACGGCCGAGGAAATCGTCCAGACTGTGCCGGACGTCGGATGACAAGAGCCCCTTCGGGCCAGGACACAGATAGCGCAGTACGACGAGTGTCCGGGTGTCGACGTGGTAGTAGTAGGCGTCGAGGGAACCCTCCCCGCCGTCGATGACCCGCCGTTCGGTTATCGACGTGGCCTCGAAGTCATAGCTTTGGCGGCCCCCGCTGCTCGCGAACGCCTGGACGACGGTCTCACCGACACCGCTGAACCTCTCCGCTGTCCGCCCGCGGATGTCATCGAGCATCGGCTGAACCGCATTCCCGGTCAGCCCGCTGAGGAAGCCTGCCCGGGCGGCCGTCCTGTCCCAGCCGCGCACCGGCTGGAAGTCGTTCGGGGCCAACCCGGCGATCTTGGCTAAGAGCAGCAGAGCGTCACGCTCATCGCGCCAGCGGAGTTCCCGGTCGCTCCAGTCTTCGCCGTCGTCGAGCAACGGCAACAGCGCCTGGACTTCCCGCTCCACATCAGGGGAGGCGCGCCGGAGATTGGCGAACACGATGTCCGCGCCGACCGTGACAGGCCCACTTTCCGGTAGGGGCCTCGCGAGTGCACCGTCCCGTTCGCCGCTGGCGCACCAGAGCCCCGCGAAAGGCACCAGGCCTTGAATCCTTCGGGCAGCGGTGACGACAACCTTCCGGTCCCGGTCGGTCTCGTGAGCAGGGCGCACGATGCCCAGCCCCCAGATCCGCTCCGGTTGCTCCCGGTCACCTTCGTCACCCTGCTCGTCGGCAGGAGTAAGCAGAATCGCGAGGTGTGACTTGACCTCGGGCCAGTCACGGCAGGGTTGGGAGTAGGACCTTTCCTTGGTGCGGTCGGCATCGAGCAGACGAAGTAGGTCATTGTCAGGGCGCAGAATCGCCAGCCGGGGCGATCGTGCCACAGACGGAGGCTCTGCCTGCTGTGGTCGTACGAATGCCATCCAGTCCCCCCGAACCGCCTGCCGGCACACCGTGCCGAAGTCAGGCGAATGGTACTGCGGCGCGAGCTCATCTGCCGCCCGCGGATCACCCGCCGCGCACTGTGTGACGACGCACTGTCCGCGGTCGCCCAGGGCGTGTCGGACCCGACCGAGGTCGGCTCGATGCCGGAACGGGCCCGCTCCGCCATGGTCGCCCACTGAAGATGCTCAGCTCCACACGCTACATCCGCAAGGGGCAGGATCTACTCGGGGCACGGCGGCCGGCCATCAGCGTGGTGGACCCGTGATCCGCTTCAACCAGCTGCGCTCGGGCGGGAGCGCGTACTCGCGCTGTTCACCAGGACGCGCGGGTCCACCATGTCGGTGGACCCGACGCGCTTCCGGCGGGTCCGCTGAAGCGGGTTCTCCGGGAGCTGGCCCGTGGCCACCGCGTGTTCGAGAGCGGCGTTCACAGCCCGGCGGCGCTTCCTGGCCCGGGCAGCCGAGCACGCCCGCTGAGCGACGGGAACCGTACGAGCCGCTCGGCCGGACTGCCCACGCGCCCCTGACCGCTGGATTCCTCCCGGCATCCGGCGCCGGGCTCTCAGCGGCGCTCCGGGGCCCGCCTCCTGCCCCGGAGCGACAGGGGCCACCAACAGAGCACTACCAGCCGCCGGGCATGTGGAAGACGGGGCTTGCCGGTGTGTAGGTGCCGTCGAGGACGAACTTCAGATAGCGGCCGGCGTTACGGAGGTATTCGTTCTGGTCGAGTGCGGCCTTCTGTACCACCGCGTAGGCGGGGCGGGCGACCTCGCGGGGGATGAAGGTGAGGGCGTTGAGTGCTTGGAGGCGTACCCGGGGGTCGTCGTGGTGCTCCAGGGTGTCGGCGAGGAACGCGACCGCCCGGTCGGCGGTGTGGTCGAGGTGGATCAGCGTCTCCGCAGCCGCGATCCGGACCTGTGGTGACGGGTCGTCGGTGAGGGTGCGGGCGAGGCGGCGTGCCGCCGGGGCGGCCTCGGAGCCGAGGATGAGCAGGCCCTGTGCGGCCCAGTAGCGCATGGCCTCGTTCCCGTGGCCCAACAGGCCGGTGAACTCGGAGAGATGCCGCTTTCTTCGGGTGATCGCCCGCCCGGCCAGTGCGAGGACGCGGCGCAGCGGGTACGCGCCGGGCGCGCGGCTGGCCTCCCAGCCCTCAAGGGGGCTGCCTTCGGGGATGAAGCCGTTGTCGTGGATGTCGATCAGGTGCTCGTCGAGGGCCCGGCCGAGGCGGCGGCGGGTGGCGTCGTGCGCGGGATCGCCGGCGAGGTTGCGGACTTCGTCGGGGTCGGTGTGCAGGTCGTAGAGCTCCTCGGCCGGCTTGGTCCCCCAGAAGCGGTCCTGTACGGCGGTGAGGGCGCCGTCGATGTGGGCCTGTTCCCAGGACTGGTAGCCGCGGGCGATCCACGCGAAGGCCTGGTGCTGGCCCCACGGCCGGTGGGGGGTGTAGTTGCGCAGGTAGCGGTAACGGTCGTCGCGGACGGTGCGGACCATGTCGTAGCGCTCGTCCATGCGGTCGCGGCCGCCGAAGGCGTACCGGGCGGGCCGATGACGGTGTACGCCGAGGAAGGGCTTGCCCTGGACATGCCGGGGTATGTCGACGCCGGCGAGGGCGAGGACGGTCGGCGCGTAGCCCACGGAGGTGACGGCCCCTTGTTCGACCGAGCCGGGCGGGCGCGGTGCGAGGTGTTGCCACGCGGCGGGGAAGCGGATGATCAGTGAGGTGCGCAGGCCCTCGTCGTAGCAGTACCGCTTGGAGCGGGGCAGAGCGCCTCCGTTGTCCGAGTAGCAGAAGACGATGGTGTTCTCCGCGAGGCCGGCCGCCTCCAGCTCCGCGAGGCGGAGGGCGACTCGGGAGTCCATGGTCTCCATGGCGTCGTAGTAGTGTGCGAAGTCCTTGCGGATCTCAGGGGTGTCGGGCAGATAGTCGGGCAGGGTCACGTCCTGTGGGCGGGTGCGGCCGTCGACGGCCGAGAACAGCACGGATTCATGGGTGCTCCCCTCGTTGAAGACGGCGAAGAACGGTGCGCCGGCGGGCCTGTTCCGCCAGTGTGCCGACCGACTGGACTCGTCCCAGGTGGCGGCCATGTCGAATCCCGCGTTGTAGTCGGTCTTGTCATTGTTCGTGGTGTAGTAGCCCGCCTCGCGCAGGTCCTGGGGGAAGCCGTGCAGGAAGTCCGGGATCGCGCCCTGCGCCCGCATGTGCTGGGCCGGGCCCGCGGTGGCCGGGTGTACGCCGGTGAGCAGCGCGAACCGGGAGGGTGCGCAGACGGGGGCGGCGGAGTAGGAGTGCTCGTACCGGATCCCCTCACGGGCGACCCGGTCGAGGGTGGGGGTCCGGGCGAGTGTGTCTCCGTAGGCGCCGATGAAGGGGTAGTGGTCTTCGGCGACCAGCCACAGGATGTTGGGCCGCGCTCGTACGCCGGGCCGGTCCGGGTCCCGGTCCGTGGCACGGGTGTCGGCGGCGGCTGGCGTGGCTGCTGCGGCCACCGCACCGGCGGCGACCAGTCCGCCCAGGCTCCGGCGGGAGAGACCTGGGCGGGGTGCGGCGGCAGAGGGGGAATGTGCGGGACCACGAGATGTGGGCATGGGTTCACTCCAGGGGTTTCGAGTGGAGACGGTGGCTTGCGTCGGAGAGCGGCGAAGCCATCCGTGGGACGGAGGCTGTGAACCGCCGGGAAGGGGAGAGCGGTTCACCTGCCGTGCGGATCAGCCGGTCACCCGGGCTTCGGGGCACCACGCACGGCCGCTGACGCCTGGTCCGGCAGCCGTCGGTGCACGCAGGTCGGGAGGCCGGGCCGGCGTACGCGGCCCGCGATGACCTCGGACGGGAAGCGCTACCCGGGGAACGAAGCGCCGAACCGTACGGTGTGCACCGCTACAACGCCTGGCGCGGCCGGCTGCCCGAGAGGAGGATCGCGGTCGACGGCATTCGCGGCACGGCACCCCGGCAGACGCCTTCGACCTCATTGAGTACGGCCTCCACCACAGCCCCGGCGGTGCGGAGGAGTGGTGTGGTGACGGGACGTCGACGAGACACCCCGGCCTCTCGCGCAGGGGCACGGGTCCGGCCGCGATCGCTTGCTGGGGGCCGCCTGCACCGCCCTCGTACATGACCCTGCGAGTGGTCCCGCAGGTCCGGCGAGGGCCTGTTGTGAGCAGGTTCCTTCCCCCGAGAGCCGGTGGGCACGGTCACGGCGCCTGCTGCCGGGCTCCGCTGTCCGGCAGAGCAGTTGCGCCCGGCGTCCGCCTTCGCCCGGGCCGCTCCGGGCCGGGCCAGGAGCCGCGGTTCATGGGCCGGCCGGTCGACGCCTTCCCCGGTGACCGCCGGGGCCGTCGCCGCGTGAGCCCGGGAGGCCGGCGGTCCGGCCACAGCGGCGGCCGCCCATGCGCCCGCAGCGCCGCCGAACGCTCGCCGGGACAACTTCTGTTCAGGCTTTGCACAGTTCGCTCCATTTCCGGGCAGGACGTCGAGCCATCGCTGCCGAGAGGCAGGAAGGACGGGGCGAGCATGAAGCAGGCGGTCGGTTCGTTGAGAGCCGGCCATCGACAGAACCCGCCGCGGTGGAGCGGGGCCACCGCGGCGGGCACGCCGGTCACGTGCTGACGGATGTGTACCGCGGGTTGTCAGTCGCTCCCGAGGAACTGCCGCCGGGAATCAGCTTGGCTGCCGTGGCGGCGGTGTTCTCATCCGATGTCACCACTTCCTGCGAGTTCTCTGGGAATCCGCAGTCTTCAGGGATGGCAAGAAACGGTGCTATCAGTCTTATTTCAGAGCAAAACTGACTCACTGTTCCCCGGAAACTCCCAGGAAGTGGCGGAGTGGAGTGGGCTGGGAGAGTGCATCCGGGCCGATGGACGTGAACACCGGCCGCGTCGGGGACGCCCTCCGGAATGTGCCGTTCGCCGGGCACCCGGTTGTGCAAGGGCCACGCCTTTGCACGATCGTCCACGGCGGCAGCCTCCAGATCGTCGATTCCCCTCCCGGGAGCCACACGTGGCAGCCCTGCTCTGCGACTCGGCCGGTTCGCCTTGCGGCGCCGCTGCTCCGTGGTCCTGTTGTGGATGTCGTTCCTCGCGCCGGGTGGCATGGCCGCCGCCCAGGGCCCCGTCCTCCGGCCCGACGACCTTCGAATGCCCAGGGCCGAGTCCCAGCGCACGTACGACCTGATCGATGAGCGCTTCCAGGGGCAGCTGGCCGATGGAGCGAGCGCGAGGGTGGTCCTCCAGGCGCCCGAAGGCAGCCGGGTTGCCGAGCCGGCCATGCGTGAGGTGGTCGAGACGGCGGTCGGGGAACACGTTACCGGTTCCGAAGCGGCCCACATGCCCGACCCGTTCAAGACGGGGGCCGTGAACGGCGGCCGGTCGACCGCGTATGCCCGGGTGACCCGCACACAGCGCAAGGCGTACGACCTGATCTCGGAGAACCGCGGCCCGGCTTCACACTCATTCCTGAACGCCG
Source organism: Streptomyces sp. NPDC051018 (assembly GCF_044456085.1). Lineage (NCBI taxonomy): Bacteria > Bacillati > Actinomycetota > Actinomycetes > Kitasatosporales > Streptomycetaceae > Streptomyces > Streptomyces sp. NPDC051018. The sequence goes on along the minus strand of NZ_JBITFN010000005.1, from coordinate 361,395 downwards.
GACACGGAGAGAACGTGCACGACGGCTACCCCGGTAAAGAAGTGAAACCCTGAAAGGCATCCGTCCCGAAGAGTCCGGGCACCGTGACCCGCACGTTCTGGAAGGCGGGGCCTCCGCCATCGCCGCCGCCACCGTGACGCCCTTCTCGGATACGCGACGCCGAACAGTCTGCACGCTGAAACAACCGGGCCACGGAGCCAGCCGGTCCCGCTGTCACGAGCATGGTTCCGCTGTGGGCCGTGGGGCCGGCCCTGCTGATGTCCACGCTGCTCGTCCGCGGGCCACGTGGCCACCGCTCGGCCCCCCTCGCCCCCTCCGCGCGCACGAGGCCGTTGAAATCACTGCTCGGCTTCCCTCAGTAAGGCCGGGACGCGCCTCGGTGTCGTCCCTTCTGTGCACAGTGCTGCTCTCGTGGCCAACCACGGCTTCCGGACTTTTCAGCATCGGTATCGTGGGAATACAATCGTGGGAATACAAATGGGAGGTGCCGAAGCGGATCTGAGCGGGAATTGGCTCCTGGCCTGCCTCCCAGGCGGCCCCCTCGGGGCCGCCGCAGGTTACGGTGGGAGGTCGCTACCGCCTTCGGCGCATGAGGCGCCCCTCCGCGGCTGTGGTGCGGAGCGCAGCCCACCGTGTCGCCGGACGGTACGAGGCCCGCGGCTGTCGCGGCCAGGAACTCATAAACCCGCGCCCGCGAGGCGACCACTGCTGCCCAGGATGCCGACGATGAACACTCCACCTTCCGCGGCCGGCGGTAACCTGCTCGTCGTCGACGACGAGCAGACCGTCCGGGAGTTGCTGCCGACCGCACTGCGCTACGCGGGTTTCACCGTGGATACGGCTGCCAATGGCGAGCAAGCCCTGGACCGGGCGGCACAGCACCCTCCCGACCTGATTCTGCTGGACGTCATGCTTCCCGACATGGACGGTTTTGACGTCATCCGGCGCCTGCGGGAGAAGCCGAACTCGCCGGCCACCAGCCGACCGTGCCCCATTCCCGTCATTTTCCTCACCGCCCGCGAAGCAACCCGGGACAAAGTCAACGGGCTTCTTCTGGGCGGCGACGACTACGTCACCAAGCCATTCGATCTCGAGGAATTGATCGCACGCATCCAGGCAATCCTGCGGAGAACCAGGGGAAACCCTCGATCGACGTTGGCGATCGCTGACCTCGAACTCGACCCCGAGGGCCACCAGGTCACCAGGTCAGGCGTTCCTGTACGACTTTCACCGACCGAATTCAGACTCCTGCATTTCCTCCTTTCGAACCCCGGGAGTACGGTGTCCAAGTCGCAGATCCTGGAACACGTCTGGCGATACGACTTCGGCGGAGATCCCAGCATCGTGGACAGTTACATCAGTTATCTGCGACGCAAGATAGACAATGGAGGGCCGAAACTCATCCACACGGTCCACGGGGTCGGCTACGTCATGCGTGGTCCGCACAGATGATTCTGCGCGTATCGGCGTCACGAATCCGGCTGGCCGTGAACCGGTACTCCCTGCGCGCACGCCTGTTGTTCCTCGCCGCGACGCTGCTCACCATCGGCCTGCTGGCCAACGGGTTCTTTGTGAGCAGTGCGCTGAACAGCTATCTGATGGAGCAGGCAGATTCCCGGGTCAAGATCCTCGCGCAGATCTGCGCCCGGCCTTCCGTTGCCACCCTGAAACTCCCGCAGGCCAAGAAATTCACGGCACAGTGGAATCAGTTCAACAATCCAGTGGTCGTCTACGTGAACCGTCAGGGCGAAGTCCTGCGCAGGCTGCCTCCGGAACTGACACCGCCGGGCGGTGGCCCGGAGCTGCCCGCCCTCGACGCCCGGTCCCTCGACGCGAGGCAGGGCGAACCGTTCACCGTCGACTCACTGGACGGGTCGGGGCGATGGCGTGCCCTCGCGGTGCCCTACAGGTCGCCCGCCACTCCCCCGGGCGGCGCCGTCGAGGCACCCCTCAAGGTGGTCGTGGCATCGTCGCTCAATCAGGTGGACGACGCCGTGAGCCAGATCCGGAACATCTCCGTCACCGTGGGCAGCCTCCTGGTCTGCCTGCTCACACTGGTCGGCTGGCTCGCCGTACGCTCCGGTCTTCGCCCGCTGACCCGTATCGAGGAAACCGCGGCGGCCATCGCTCATGGCGACTTCTCCCGCCGCGTCCCGACACTGGCCGGGCCTCGTACCGAAACGGGCCGGCTCACGGCATCACTCAACGGGATGCTCGTCCAGATCGAGACTGCCTTTCAGGCCAGGGAGGAGGCCGAGGGGCGGATGCGTCGCTTCGTGGCCGATGCCAGTCACGAAATGCGTACTCCACTGGTCGGCATCAAGGGTTATACGGACCTGTACCGCATGGGCGCTCTCCCGACCCGGCGGAACGTCGACGAGACCATGGAACGAATAGCCAGGGAGTCCCAGCGACTGGGGCAGCTCGTGGAGGACATGCTGCTGCTCGCGACACTCGATGAGAACAGCTCCCTCGCGCGGCCCGGGCCCGCCGCTCCCAGTCCCTACCCTCTGGACCCGGCGCCCATGGATCTGCGCACCCTCGCCGTCGACGCACTGCACGACATCCACGCGATGGCTCCGGACCGGTCCGTGCAGCTGACCGGCCCGGACGCAGGCAAAGCCACATCGGCTCCCGCCCTGGCGGACGAGGCGCGTCTGCGCCAGGTGGTCAGCAACCTGGTCGGAAACGCGCTGCACCACACACCGCCCGACAGCAGCATCCGTGTCGGTGTCGGGTCGGTCGGCGGCCACGCCGTCATCGAGATCGAGGACTCGGGCCCGGGTCTGACGGCGGATGAGAAGGAGCGGGTCTTCGAGCGCTTCTACCGCAAGGACAACTCACGCAGCCGCGCGGCCGGCGGGGGCTCCGGACTCGGCCTCGCCATCGCCCACGCACTTGTCACCGCGCACGGCGGCCGCATAGAACTGCGATCGGAACCCGGCGAAGGGTGCCGCTTCCGAGTCTTGCTGCCACGGCTCCGCATCGAGACCTGACTCCGCCGGCCGGTCGGTCCGGACGTCCGGCGGACGGCGATACCCGCTGGTGCCGAGCCCACAGCGGTGATCGGGCCGGGCCGCCGCTCTGATCCGAGCCTGTCCGCATTCCGCACACCGTAGGCGGATTCAGTCTTCTGGACGCGGCTCGGACCCGTTCCGCACGATGCGGAAGCCGCAGTTGCCGACGGAGGAATCCGGGGTGTTGGCCGAACGGGCCGCAACACGGTATCGATTGCAGTAGGACCGGTGGCACAGGTAGGAGCCACCACGGATCACCCGGGTGTTGCCACTGGACGGGCCGCGCGGGGCGCGCCACGGAGAATGCGCGTAGTACGCCGGTGAGTACCAGTCCCCGCACCACTCCCACACGTTGCCGGCCACCTCGTACAGCCCGAAGCCGTTCGGCGGGAAGGACCGCACGGGGGCCGTACTCAAGAAGCCGTCCCTCATGGTGTTGCGGGTCGGGAAGGTGCCGTGCCAGATGTTGCAGCGGTCCTCCCCGTCCGGGGCCAGCTCGTCCCCCCACGGGTAACGCGAGCCACTGCGTCCCCCGCGCGCCGCGTACTCCCATTCGGCCTCGCTGGGCAGCCGGGCCCCGGCCCAATGGCAGTACGACACCGCGTCGTGCCACGACACATGAACGACAGGATGGTCGGGGACATCCTCCCAGCGGGAACGCCTGCCACCCGGGTGCGCCCAGTCCGCGCCCTCCACGTTGAGCCACCAGAAGGCACCGGCCACACGGCCGAGGACGTCGTGTGCGCGGGCGCGCAGCGCGAGGTGGAACACCGCGGACGAGCCGTAACGCTCGGCATCGGTGCGGTAGTCCGTCTCCGCCACGAAGGCCGCGAACTCCGCGTTGGTGACCGTGGTGGCTCCGATGGCGAACGGATCCAGGAGCACCGCGTGCACCGGGGACTCACCGTCGGACGCGTAGCCCTCGCCGAACGCGTCCCCCATCCGGAACGTGCCTCCTTCGAGGTGCACCAACCCCCGCTCCGGCTCCGCGTCCGCGACGTCCACGACGGGCCTGTCCGCGGCGACGAGGTCAGCCGGCTCACGGGCCGGCCCGCAGCACACACCCACACCGTTTCCTCTCCCCGGCGGCGCAACCACGCATCGAATGTATACACCATCAACTGACATGGCGACAGGCTGGGAATCGGCCCTCTCAGCACATCGCGCACAGCTCTCGCGCCGCATTCGCCCAAGCCACCGATGGTGCGCACTCCTGGCGGGTATCGGCTTGGTACCGGGCCTCTTCAGGGCGGTGATCACCGCACCCTCGCTTCCCCGGCGCCGAGAGCAGCGCCGCCGAGCGCTCCGATCAGCCCTCCAACTCCCGTGTCCATGCCAGGGATTACGCAAGCTCACACCTGTTCCCGCCGCCAGCGCCCGTGGTCGGCCGCGTCGATCACCCAGAGGTCGCCGACCTGCCGGCCCTCGATGTCGGTGATCTCGACGAGTTCGTCCTTGACCGCCCTGAACGCCCGCCCCTTCTGCGCCGGCACGATCAGCTCCCGCACGGTGTCGCTCATGACAGCGTCGCGCCCTTTCGCTCGCCCTTCGTATCCGTTGACACGTCCGGAGGCACATGATTGCTACGGCATCCGGCCCGCCCGAGGCCAGCACGCGGTGGGCCGGGCCTCGTGGGGTCGGCAGCAGGAAGAAGCAGGGGGAGCGTCGTGTACGGGACGACCGGGGCGGAGCTTCGTTCCCAGGCGCGGCTGCCGGGGCTGGGGGCCGCGGCCGGGAACATCGATCTCTTTCAGGTGCGGGACGGTGGCCACTGGCTCGTGGCCACCGGTGGCCGGGACGTACACGCGGCCCGGATCAGTCCGGACGCCGGGACCGTCTTCGAGGAACGGCGCGGTTGGCGGCTCCCGTACGAGGGCCGGCTGTACGTCACTCCGCTCGCCTGCGGTGGGCTCGCCGTCAGCAGCGGCGGCGCCGTCGCTCTCCACACCGCCGACGGCGGCATCGCGTGGACGGTCCCCCACGGCACCTGGCCCGGTGCGGCCACCGGTGGTGCCTGTGCCGTCGACCCGCGTGGCGGGCGGCTGCTGGCGGTCACGCACGACGACACCGCCGGGGCCCCACCGCAGGACACGCTGCTCGCCCTGGATCTGACGACCGGGGAGGTCCTTTCCCGAACCGTCCTGCCGACCCGGTACGGTTCGTACGCCTTCCAGCACATGCTTCCCGCCTGCGACCGCGTACTCCTCAACGCGGCGCAGGGACAGGACGAGGCGTACTCCCTGATCGCCGCCCCGAGAGGCGACGAGTGGCGACTGACCACGGTCGGCACCTTCGACGAACCCTTCACCGGAAGCAGCGCCGGCCCGGCGGACTTCCTCGCCATGGCCGTCGGCGGAGAGTCCCTGACCCGCCACTTCTCCGGCGTCGAGCCCGTCACGTCGACGGCCGCCGAGGTGCTGCCGGACGACCTCGTCTTCGCCGGACTGCCCGGCTTTCTGGAGGGCGTACACATCCTCACCGCGGCCGGTGAGGACGCCTGGGCCGAGGAGACCCGCCACTTCGTCCTGGACGCTACCACCCTGCGGCCGGTCACCGAACTCGACTACGCCGGTACGGGCGGCCCGTCGCCGCTGCCCCTCGGGGACGGCACCTGGCTCACCACGGAGGGGGACACGGTGCGACGGTGGAGCGCCGTCCGGGCCCGGCCGCGAGGCGCTGGAAATTCGCAGGGCGCGGTGATACGCGGTTGGTAGTGTCCCGGCGTGACCCTGACCGGACTCGGAAGCGGCTTCCGTGACGACGAGCAGCGGCGGTGCGTCCGGACGGTCATACATGATCGGCTGGCAGACGACCGCGACCAGCAGGAGTGCCGCTACCTGATGAGGTTCTGGTGGCAGCTCGGCATGCCGTACCAAGAGGTGTCGTTGGAGGAGCTCAGGCTGAACGTCGGGAAGCTGAAGCTGGTGGTGATCGAGGAACTCATCAGCGCCATCAGATCGTCCCCTGCCGAGATCGACGCATGGGTCGACGCCACACGCCAAGCCTTCCCGGTGGTTCAGGATCGCGGGTTCAGGGCCGCCCTGGACAACGACGGCTGACGCGGCGATTGCCTCCGGCGAAGGGCCGGATCCCCGGCGCGGCCCCCTGGTACGCGGGGTACCGCCGAGCCGCTGCCGTCGGCTCACCCCGTGAGGCCGCCGCCGGGTCCCCGGGTCAGCGCCACTGCGGCGGGATGTTCGCGATCTGCGTCAGCAGGTCCCAGCCCTGCTGCTTCTGCTTGCGTCCCTCAAGCTCGGACCTCCACGGGGCTCCGATACCCACCCAGTAGCCACGGTAGTTGCGCAGGCCCATGACGCTGGAGTCGCCGACATCGGATTCGTTGCCGCAGCACGAGCAGATGTCCGCCGTCGGCCAGCCGTCCTCCCAGAAAACCCCGTCTTCGTCGAAACCGCAGACCCGGCAGATGGTCTCGATCTCTTTCTCGTTCTCATTCTCGTTGTCCATGGCTCACCTCTTCACTGTTCCAAACGATCATGCCATATGCCCGACATCGCCCAACGGGCCCGGTTCCAGGCGCGGCCGGGGCCCGGGAGCCCGATGCGTCGGGCACCCCAGGGCAAGAGCGTGCCCCTGGGGCGGCTGTTCGGCACCAGGACCCTCATCGGCATGATGCTGCTCTTCTTCGTGGCGTACGCCTGCACCTCGGTGAAGGTCAGCTGGTTGCCGCTGTATCTGGAGGAGGGCCTCGGTTACGACGCCACGACGTCCGGCAGCCTCGTGGCACTGCCGTATCTGGGCAGCGCGCTCGCGATCATCTCGGTCGGACTGCTCTCCCGGTCGATGACCAAACGCGGTATGAGCAACCGCGCAACACGCGGAATCCTCCCCTCCGTGATGGTTCTGGCCTCCGGTCTGTGCACGGTCGCGTTCTCGGCACTGGAGCGCGGCCCCTGGCAGATGACGCTTCTCATCCTCAGCTCGTGTCTGAACTCCGCCGGATACGGCGCCGCTTTCGCCGGGCTCGCCGATGTCATCCCGGCCGGGCAGCGCAGTATGGCCTTCGGCATCATCACCGCGGTCTACAGCCTCGGCGGTGTCATAGCCCCGGTCGTCGTCGGAAAGCTCGTCGCCTCCGGGGAGTCGTCGGCGGCCGGGTACGGCGACGGCTTCCTGGTCCTCGGTATCTCCATGGCCCTCGCCGCCGCGGCGGCGCTCCTCCTCACCGGCCCGGACCGCGACGCCGCGAAGCTCGCCGCGCTCGCGGCGAAGGACTGACCACCTGCGTGTACCCCGTGGCCAAGTCCCGCCCGCAGGGACGGCAGGAGGCCCCGCCCGCGCCGGTCCGGCGCGGGCGGGGCCTCCTGTCGGCTCAGGAGGACGGTCCCTCCCGTCGCAGCAGCGGAAGGTTCCGCTCCAGGGCCTTCTTCCAGTCGCCCTTGTCGACCATCGTCTTCAGCGCCTTCTCGATCCCCGCCTTGAGCCGGCTGTTCTTCGGAACACCGATCCCGTAGTTCTCGTCGCTGAGGTCGAGGCCGCCGAGCCGGAAGTCGCCCGGGCTCTGCGCGGCGTATCCGGCGAGGATGGCGTCGTCGGTCGTGACGGCGTCCACGGCGCCCTGCGCCAGAGCGTCCATGCACTCCGCGTACGAGGTGCGTTCCTGGAGCTGGGCCGCCGGGGCGGTCTGCTTCAACAGGAGCGCGGAGGTGGTGCCCGTGGCCGCGCAGACCTTCTTGCCGTCGAGACCGGCCGGGCCGCCGATGGAGAGGTCGTCCTGATGGGTCAGGACGTCCTGATGGGCCACCAGATAGGGGCCGACGAAGTCGACCTGCGTCTTCCGCCTCTCGTTGATCGCATACGTGGCCACGATGAGGTCGACCTCTCCCGAGAGGAGCTTCGTTTCGCGATCGATGCTTCTGACCTCCTTCCATGTGATCCGGTCGGGGGTGTAGCCGAGCTCGCGGGCGAGGTACGTCGCCACATCCACGTCGAAACCCTTGTACCCGCCGTTCGCCGCCCGGAGTCCGAGGCCGGGCTGGTCGAACTTGATCCCGATGGTCAGCCGCTCTCCGGTGCCCGATCCGTCCCCCGTGGAACCACCCGCCCCACCACCATCGGATGTCGCCGGGGCGGATGTCTTCGGCGCATTGCCGGCACGCTTTCCTCCCCCGTCACCGCCGTCGTCGCCCGGGAGCAGATTCCACAGGAGTACGCCCGTGAGCGGGACGGCGACGACGGCCGCCGCGTACGCCCAGACCCGTCTGCGCCGACCCGGGGGAATCCGTGGCGGAGCGGACGGGGAAGGGGACGCGGATACGGATGGGGATACGGAGGGCTGCGGGGAAGGAGGGGCAGCGTCGGCAGAAGGGGAAGAAAGGGCGGAAGGGGAAGAAGAAGGGGAGGGCCGTGGTGGGGTCGGCGGTGCGAGGGGGTACGAGGTCGGGGCACCGGTCTCGTCCGGCGCCGGTTCGGCCACCGGGGGCTCCCCGCCGGCCTCTCGCGCCACTGCCTCCGGGGCGGCCCCGGCCCGGGAGTCGGCCTCGTGCGGGCCGGCCTCCGCGATGGCCCCGGCCCGGGGATCGGCCCCCGTGGTGACCCCGGGTCGGGGGCCCGCCTCCCGGGGGTCCGACCCGGCCCGGGGTTCCGCCGTCGGCCGTGGCTCCGGTTCCGCCCCGGGCCGCGGCCGGGAGTCCGCCGCCCCGAGAACCGCCCCCGCCGCGGCGTCCGCCGCCGACTCCACCGCGGCCAGCAGCCGTTCGAGGGTCTCGGCGTCCGGTCGGGCCCCCGGGTCCCGTACCAGTACGGCCGTCAGCGCCCCGGTCAGCGGACCGGCGTTCCGCGGTGGCGGCACATCCTCGCTGAGGACCGCCGCGAGGGTGGCCAGCGTGTTCGCGCGGCGCAGCGGATTGCGCCCCTCCACGGCCACGTACAGCATCAGGGCCAGCGACCAGAGGTCGGCCTCCGGTCCGCCGTCCTGTCCGCCGACGCGTTCGGGGGCCATGTAGTCGGGTGTCCCGATGACGGAACCGGCGGCGGTGAGCACGGTGGCGTCCCGGATCGCCGCGATACCGAAGTCGGTGAGCACCGGACGGCCGTCGGGCCGCAGAAGGACGTTCGGGGGCTTGATGTCCCGGTGCTGGATGTCCGCGTCATGGGCTGCCCGCAGTCCCGCCAGCACCCCGCGCCCCACCCGGGCCGCCTCCTCGGGGGTGAGGGTGCCGCTCCGGTCGAGCCGGTCCTGGAGCGAGCCGCCCCTGACCAGTTCCATGACGAGCCACGGATACGGATGCTCGTCGCCGTCCACGATGTGGAAGATGGTCACCACATTGGGGTGGTCGATACGCGCGAGTGCCCGCGCCTCCCGCATGGCACGGGCGCGCAGCGCCCGGGCCCCCTCGGGGTCGTACTCGGCCAGGGCCGGGTCCGGCGGACGTACCTCCTTGAGGGCCACCTCCCGGTGCAGCGCCAGATCGCGCGCACGCCACACCAGTCCCATGCCGCCACCGCCGAGCCGCGCCAGCAGCTCGAAGCGGCCGTCGATCACCTGCGCCACACAAGTCCCCCTCAACGCCCCCGGCCGGGGCCCGTACCGCCGGGCCGCCGCACACCCCCGGCGTCCCTGCCCGACTCTCCCACACCCGTCACGGACACCGACAGCCGAACCGGTGGGGCGCCCGCGGCCACGGGCGGCGGTGAGGGTACGGCACCCATGCGCCCCGGCGTCTCAAGGAACCCTCCCCCGGCTCCGGGGCCTCGTCGGGGGACCTGTCGTCAAGGCCCCGGTGGGCAACCGGGTCTGTCAACCGGACGACGGCCGGTCGCCCGCAGCAGATCGCCGGCGAAGAGGGCGGACTCGTCCACCTCATCGGGTACGTGAGCGGGCTCAGCGCAGACCGTTGTGGAGGGCGGTCATCAGTTCGGCGTCGGGGGTGTCGCCGCGGAGGTCGGAGAGGTAGGCGCCGCCGAGGCCGTACTGCCGGGCGTAGGCGGTCTTTCCGGTGACGGTCGCGGGGGTGTCGTAGCTCCACCAGTCGGTGCCGCAGTGGGAGTAGGCGGTGCCGGAGAAGGTACGGGGGCCGGGGCAGCGGGTCCTGATGAGGCGGTAGTCCTCGCGGCCCGCTTCGTAGGTGCCGGCGGCCGGGCCGTACGAGTGGCTGCCGGGCTCGGGGGTGCGGACGCCCGCCCAGCCCCGGGCGTGGGTGGGGATGCCGAGGACCAGCTTGTTCGGGTGGACCCCTTGGGCGGTGAGGAATCGGAGGTGGTTGTGGGCGTTGCCGCCGAAGTCCCCTTCGACGGTCTCGTCCCGCAGCGCCGCGTGCGGGGAGGCGAAGGGCGTCCTGAAGGTGCCGACGGGTGTGTAGTAGTCGTACGTGCCCAGGTGGAACCAGTCGACGTAGGGGGCCGCGGCGGCGAAGTCGGTCCGGTAGAGGCCGGCGCCCAGGTTTCCGCGGCCCGCGCTGGTGACGGTGATGGGCCGGTGGGGGCCGAAGGCCGTACGGAACGCCTGGACCATGGAGGTGAGGGAGGCCGGGCCGGGGCTGGTGTCCGTACAGTTGTGGTAGCACTCGTCGGGAAACTGCCAGGCCAGGTCGATGCCGTCGAAGAGCCCGGCCCAGCGGGGGTCGTCGAGGAGCCGGGCACAGGACCCGGCGAAGGCGGCCGGGTCGCGCATCGCCTGCTCGAAGCCTCCGGAGCTCCCGGGACCGCCGAAAGACCAGAGGATCTTGATCTGCGGGTGGCGCTTCTTCAGTTCGGCGAGCTGGTGGAAGTAGCCGCGCAGCGGCTGGTCCCAGGTGTCCGCCCGCCCGGAGACGCTCAGTTCGGCGGAGTAGGCGCGCTCCAGGGCGGAGTAGGTGTCGGTGACGGCGCAGCCGCCGTCGCGCACGGTGCCGAACGCGTAGGTGAGATGGGTGAGTCCGGCGGCGGTGCCGCTGGTGACCAGGTTCTTGAGGTGGAAGTCCCGCTGATGGCTGCCGTTCTCGTGGAAGACGCCCATCCTGACGGGGTGCGCGGGCATCGGCGGGATGGTTCCCGTCGTACGGACGACGATGGCCGGGCTCGCGTATCCGCTGATTCCCCGGTTGTCGACGGCGACCACGGAGTAGTGGTGGTCCGTGGCGACGTTGAGCCGGGTGTCCGTGAAGGTGGTGCCGGTGACCCGCCCCTGGGTGGAGCCGTCGCGGAGCACCCGGTAGTGGGCGATCCCGCTCTCGGCGGTGGACGGCGACCAGGACAGGGTGACCGTGGTGTCGGTGACGGCGACGGCCCGGAGACCGGCGGGGGCGGGCGGCAGCTGGTCGGCCGGAGACCGGGAAGCCGTGGCCGTGGAGGGGCCGTCCGGGGGCGGGGAGGCCTGAGCCGCGGGCACGGGGGGCCCGGAGGGGGAGGCCGGGACCCCGGGCGCGGGGGCCGTGGACGGGGACGCCTGGACCCCGGGGGCGGCGGCCAGGCCCGCGGTGAGCAGGCCCATGGACACGGCGAGTGCCCGTAACACGGTCATGGTTCGGTTCACCACTGCTCCTCGTCTCCGTACCGGAACGCCGTCGGTCGAGCCGGTCCCCGAAACGCCGGTGTCCGCCCGCTGTCACGGGGACATGACGAGGAGTCGGGGCCGACCGTGCCGGCGTGCGGCGGCGGTCGTCCGGCGGAAGCTCCGGGTCCAAGGCGGTCGAGCGGGACGTTAGGAGCAGTCGGCCGACGAGGCAATGATTGTGAGTTCATTGTCATGAAGCGGCCGGTCTCTCATCCGGCCCGGTACGGGGTGCAGGTGGGGCCGGGCCGCGTCACGGGTGAGAGGTCCCGGGGGAACAGGGGCCCGTACAGCGGGCGGCGCGGGTCGCCGCTGTCATGGGATGCGGGACGCGCCCGCCTCGGCGAGGGAGAGGGTCAGATCGCGGGGCGGGGCCTCCGGGCCGGCGAGGTGGCTGAGGATCATCAGGGTGCGGCCGACGACAGCCAGTACCAGGGTCTCGCTTACCTTGACCGGGCCGTAGTTCACGTCCACCGTGGCGTGCCAGGAGGCGGAGCCCACTCCGGCGGGGCCGAGGGGGACGACGGTCTGTTCGGCCTCGGTGCCGTTCGGCCAGCCGATGGTGTAGGTGCCGCAGCGGGACAGCGTGCTCACGGCCTCGTTCAGTTGCCGACGGGCTCCGGTTCCGGGCAGCCAGCGCAGGACCTGTTGAAGGAATGGGCCGCTCTGGCTCTGGGCGAAGGTGACCCTGGACTCGACCGCTCCGGGGGTCGTACTGCGTTCCACTTCCAGGGCGTTGAGGAGCCGTAGGCAGTCCCGGCGGCTGGAGCGGTCCGCGGGGTAGTTCTCCAGGATCGTCTTCACATAGCCGCCGGGCAGCTGGGCGGTGGTGAGGAGGGCGCGGTTGAGCTGGGCGGTGGTGGGCGCCGTGGGCTTCGGCTTCGGCTTGGGTTTCGGCTTCGGGCTGGGCTTGGGCTTGGGGGACGGCTTCGGGCCGCCGGTCCTGGTGGGTCCCGGGCCGGGCCCCGTACCGCCGGAGCCTCCCGAGCCGCCCGTGCCCTTGGTCCCGCCCCTGCCGCCCTTTCCGCCCGAGCCGCCCGTCCGGTCACCGGCTCCCCCGCCCCGGCGGGTCGTCGTGGCCGTCGCGGTCGGCGTCCGGGTGGGCTTCCGCGGTGTGGTGGAGGGGGACGCGGTGGGACTCCCCTCACGCGCCGTCGGCGAAGGTGACGGGGAGGGTGACGGGGACGCCGAAGACCTCGTGGGGGACGGCAGCGGCGGCGGCACCGGTATGAACGTCTCCTCCGTGATGACGGTGTCGGCACGCTTGCCGGGCTCGTCACCGCAGCCCGAAGCCGCCGTCACCAGCGCCAGCAGCACCGGTACGGCGATGAGCCGCCGGGCGCCGGACGGGCCGCCGGTCCGGGGGCCGGTCGCTCTGTTCACGGATGCTCCTCGGTAGACGGGTCAATCGATGTGCGGATGCGTCGGTACAGCGGATGTACGACGGATGTACGACGGATGTACGGCGGTTGCCCGTACGCGGGGCAGGCGGGCGCGGGATGGGTGCGGGTCCGCCGGTTCTTCGGTGCGCGCGCTGGAGCGGGTGTTCGTGGTCGTACGGGGCCGGGGCGGTCGGGACGCTCAGTGGTCGTAACGGAAGAGCAGGTCGCACCGGGCCGCCGCCGCCTGGATCACCTCCGTCTCCACCCGCTCGGGGCCGGAGCCCAGGAGGGTGACGGAGACGGCCCGCAGCACGGGGTCGTCGACCCCGGCCAGCAGCTCGCCCGCCTCCCTGCGCCCCTCCTCGTCCACCCACAGCGCGTTCCCGCCTCGCTCCAGGGCCCGGCACACCAGAAACGGATCCGTCACCGGAGCGCTCCCTTCCGCGTCGTGCGGCGGCAGCACGGGCAGATCGCGGATGGGGACCGGGGCGCCGTCGGGAGGTGGGGTGACGGGCCGTCTGAGGACGCTGCCGCCCTTGTCGTCCGGGTCTCCACCGCCCACGGGGAAGGCGTTCTGACGTCTGCTCACCTCATACGGCTGGGCGAGCAGCAGCCCCACGGCCGCCACCAGCACCGGCACGGCGAGCGCCGTCGCCCGGGCCGGGCGGGTCCGGCGCCGGGAAGGACGCAGGGCCGCCGCCGTGAAGGGCGCGATCGCGGCGACCAGGGAGAGGGTCGTCGCCGTCATCCAGCCCGGATTGTCGATCACGGCCCAGAGTCCGATGGCGTCCCCGCCGTTCGCGGCGACCACGGCGAGGGTGAACCAGGTCCCCAGCGGTACGGCCAGAACCAGTCCGGACAGCGCGACCGCCGCCGCGCACGCGGGGGCCGACCACCGTCCGGCCACGGTGGCGCCCGTGGCCCGCGCCAGCGCCGCCGCCCAGTGGCCGAAGGCCGCCCCGCCCAGCACCAGGAGCGCGGTGAGCACCACTATCCGGCCGGTGGAGACGCTCAGGAGGGAGAAGGACGAGGTCAGCCCGTCCGCGGTCACCGTATCGAGCTGCCAGTCCCCCGCCGCGCGGGCGGAGAGCTGGGTACCGGCCAGGATGCCCGCGCCCAGCGCCGCGCCCGCGCGGGCGGGACGGAGACCGCGGGCGTCGGGATGCCCCACCGCCGCAGCGCGCCACAGGGCGACGGTGACCACTCCGGCGATCGCCCAGCCGGTGAGCGCGCCGGCGATCCGGTGGCCGACGACGATGCTGTCGGGTGTCAGGGCGGCCACCAGCAGCGCGAGATCGGTGAGCACCAGCCCGGCCGCGATGCCCGTGGCGAGAGCCTCGAACGGCGAGAAGCCCCACAGCCGGCCCGGCCGGGCGAGCATCGCGAGCCGGGCCCTCCCGGTGGGGTGCGTGGCCAGGCCGAGGGCGTACAGCAGCCGCTTCCCGGCGGTGAGCGGCCCGGTGCGTCCGATGTACGCGGCCATGCCTCCCGGGTCGCGCGGATCGGCGGAGGCGCGGACGTCGGCGTCGTACTCACGGACGCGCAGCACCCCGCAGAGGATCAGCCCGAACACGGCGACGATCGCCGTCATCCGTACGCCCACGGCGGGAGCGAGCAGACCCGGCCGCAGCGCGAGCGCGGCGAGCAGCGGCAGGGTGACGCCCGCCAGCAGCACCCACCAGGCCGAGAGCGCCAGCCGTACGCGTCCGACGTCCCGGGCCTCCAGATGGGCCAGTTCATGGCGGAGCATCGTCCGGATGTCGCGTTCGGACTCGGCGTAGGCGCCGCCGTCGACGATGATCCGGGGACGGCGTACGGTGCCGGAGGCGCGGGCGTCCGTACCGGTGGGACGGCGGTGGTCCACGACCAGTTCCGGTACGCGCGGGGCTCCTTCGGGCAGCGCCTCCCCCAGCCGCGCGAGCATCTCGGGGTCGGCGGGCGCGGTGCGGGAGAGCGTCCACCGGCGGGACGCGGCACGGACGGCGATCGCGAGGACGAGCAGCGCGAGCGGGCCGCAGAGGACGACGGCCGCCTGGGCGAGCCGTACACCGTCGATACAGCTGGTGAACGCGGTGACGAGCTCCGCCGGATCGTCCACTCCGGCCGATGCCTCGGGTACGCAGGCGAGCTGCCCGCCGCGCCAGTTGCCCCGGCCGCGGATCAGCCACCACCAGGCGGCGAACGAGGCTCCGGAGGCGGCGACGAGCACCAGGAGCAGCAGACGGGTGGTCGTGGGCTGGGGCAGGCGGCTGGAGGTCAGGGCCTCGGCCAGCTCCCTCCGCGCCCGCGCCGCTTCCCCGGTCTCCGTGGCCGGAGTACGGGTCTCCGGTGCGGGAGCCGGAGCCGGAGCCGGAGTGCCGAGCGCCGTGGCGCGGGCGCGGGCCGCCCGGAGGGTGCCACGGGCCGCACGGAGCCAGGCCCGGGTAGCCGGGAGCGAGGCCCGGGCCGCCGGTGGCGGTTCCGGGACCACAGCCGGGGCCGGGGCCGGAGCCGGGGCCGGGGCCGGGTGTTGCGACTGGCCCTGGTCCCGGCCGCGGTCCCGGTCAGGCTGACGTAACTGCTCCTGGTCCTGCTCTCGGTCCCGGTCCTGGTCCCGGACCTGCTTTTGGTCCTGGTCCTGGTCCTGGTCAGGCTGACGTACCGGTTCTGGGCCGGGTTCCCGCACCGGCTCTGTACCACGGGAGTTCATGGCATCCGTCGGTCAGTCTTCGTCCGGCGTGGCGGGCGCGGGCCCGCCGTCCCCGTCACCCGGGGCCGGCGGTGCGGCGGGACCGGTGTCCGGGGCGGGGGTGCCGATCACCGCGACCACGACGACCTGGGCGTAGTGTTCCGCGTCCGTACGGGACACACCGCAGTCACGCGCCTGTTCCGCCGCCCAGCGCAGCAGTTCGTCCGTCGGGAACGCGGTGACGTCGGGCACTCCGGCCGTCAGCGCGGTCCGGCGTTCCTCCGTGCCCTCGCGGCGGCGGCGCCTGCGCGCCCGGCGGCGGGCCCACGCCCTGCCGCCCCTCTTCACCCCGTCCGCCGCGACATCGGCCAGGAACTGGGCGACGAACGCGATGAGCAGGGGCATCAGTACGGCGGTCTCCACACCGCTCGCGAGCACGCCCCCTCCGGAGGGCGAGAGCGGCTGCGGCGGATAGGGCCGCTCGTCGTATCTCCGGCGGGCCTCGTCCAGTTTGGCGAGTTCCTCCGGGGCGAGCCTGCTCACCACGTCCCGGAGGACGTCCTCGCCCGTGCGGCCGTCCATCAGCGCCTCCGTGGCTTCATCGTCGTCATTGTTCGCCGTCGTTGCCGTCATTGCCGCTTTCCGCCGTCATGGCCGTTGTTCGCCGTTGTCGTGGTTGTCGTCATCGCTCTGCGTATCCGCGCTCTGCGTATCCATGTCAGGGATCCCTGGACCCGCACTCCGTGCCGCGGGCTTCGGGATCCCGGATTCGGCGGTACGGCCCGGTACGGGCAAGGGTGCGGGAGCTCGGGATACGCGGGTGCGATCCGGAGTTCACGGGTCCGGGGCCAGGCACGGTCGGCCGCCCGACCGGCCGCCGGGACGAAGGAGTTCGCACAGCGCCCGCCACGACGGGATTTCCACCAGGGCGGGGATCCGTTCCCGACGGGAAAGAACACGGCTCCGGCACGAACGGGGTTTCCCGACTCGGCCAAGACCCCGGACGCGGCCCAAGACCCCGAAACGGCCCGGGACACCCGACCGGTGCTGCCGCATTCGGCCACACCACCCGGGAGTGCGAATTTGTTGCCCTGTGCACAGAAATTGGCCCCCTCCGAGTGCGCTCCCCGCACACTCTCTCCTTCCTGCGTGAGGGAGTGTAAGCACGAATGCGCCGGCCACGCACGACAGCGGCAACCAGCTTTCATAATGCATCGATTGACGCCCGTCACAGCTGATCAGAAAGCGACAGAAGACAACAGCCGGGATTCACCGGCGGCTGGAATTCCCCTGGGGCATTGGCCGTTGTTGGTACGGGCACATAACGATCGCCCGAGGCAACGGAATGCGATAGCGTCCCCGTAATTCCTCACAGGGGGCGAAAGCAGCCAAGGATACTCAGCACCTCAGGAGCCGTCGGGCGCCCCAACCGAATACTTCCGCCCCACTGTTGAGCGCCCGCGCGGGCACCGGCATACTGCGAGGCCCCGGGGCGCGCGGCCTTTCACGAGCAGCCCTCCGGGTGCCGGAAGAACCGTCCGTTCTTCCGATTCGCTCATCTCCAGGGGGAGACTTGCGCAGACAAGTGAAAAAGGCGTGCGCCACCTCGATCGCCGCGGCGTGCGCCGTGGCCCTGACGGCGGGTATGACCGGCCCGGCGTCGTCGGCGGCGGACACGGCACAGGGCCGGGCCGGCGCCGGCAAAGCCGCGCCGGGCCTGACGCCCCAGCACCGGATCACCCTGATCACGGGTGACCGGGTCCTCGTGGACGCGAAGGGCCGCCCCACCGGGTTCGAGCGGGCGAAGGGGCGCGAGCACATACCCATGACCACCCGGACCGTGCGCGGGCACACCTATGTGGTGCCGCTGGACGCGCAGCGCCTGATCGCGTCGGGCCGGGTGGACCGGCGGCTGTTCGATGTGACGGCGCTGAGCCGGGCGGAGAGCCGCCGGGCGTACCGGGCCGGACTGAAGGTGATCGTCGGCTACCAGGGTTCGGCGGGGAAGTCGGCGCGGGCCGGAGTGCGTTCCGCCGACGGTACCGAGGTACGGCGGTCGCTGCCGTCGCTGAACGCCGATGCCGTGACCGCCTCGGCCGGCACACCGGGGACGCTGTGGGAGGCGGTCACCCGCTCCGGCAGCGGCGGTTCCCTGACCGCGGAGTCCGGTATCCGCCGGATCTGGCTCGACGGTGTGCGCAAGGCCGGGCTGGACCGCAGTACGGCCCAGATCGGCGCGCCGGCCCTCTGGTCGACCGGGCTGACCGGTGCGGGGGTGAAGATCGCGGTGCTGGACACCGGGATCGACGCCACGCATCCCGATCTGGCCGGCCGGGTGGCCGGAGCACAGAACTTCTCCGCCGCGCCGGACAGCAAGGACCGGGTCGGGCACGGCACCCATGTCGCCTCGATCGCGGCGGGTTCGGGGACGAAGTCGGGCGGGAAGTTCAAGGGCGTCGCGCCCGGGGCCACCCTCCTCAACGGCAAGGTGCTGGACGACGACGGCTACGGGGAGGACTCCGGCATCCTCGCGGGCATCGACTGGGCCGTGGCCCAGGGCGCGCATGTCGTGAATCTGAGCCTCGGCGGTCTCGACACCCCCGAACTCGACCCCCTCGAAGCGCAGATCAACAAGCTCACCGCCGAGAAGGGCGTGCTGTTCGCGGTCGCGGCGGGGAACTCCGGTCCCGCGCCGGGCACGGTGGACTCGCCCGGCAGCGCGGAGGCCGCGCTGACCGTGGGCGCGGTCGACGGGCAGGAGCGGCTCGCGGACTTCTCCAGCCGGGGGCCGAGGACGGGTGACGGCGGGATCAAGCCGGATGTCACCGCGCCGGGTGTGGACATCACCGCGGCCTCCGCGCCGGGCAGCCAGATCGCACGGGAGGTCGGCGAGAGTCCGGCCGGCTACTTGACGATCTCCGGTACGTCGATGGCCACCCCGCACGCCGCGGGCGCGGCGGCGCTCCTCAAGGAGAAGCACCCCACGTGGCGGGCGGCCGAGCTGAAGGGGGTGCTGACCGGCTCCGCGAAGGACGGCGGCCACACCGCCCACCAGCAGGGCTCGGGCCGGATCGCCGCGGACAGGGCCGTGGCCCAGGCCGTGGTGGCCGAGCCCGTCTCCCTCTCCTACGGCACCCAGCGGTGGCCCCACGGCGACGACACCCCGGTGACCAAGACGCTCACCTACCGCAACCTGGGCACGACGGACGTCACCCTCGATCTCTCCGTCACCGGAACCGACCCCGCCGGACGCCCGGCGCCCGCGGGCTTCTTCACCGCGGACGCGCCCCGGATCACCGTTCCGGCCGGCTCCACCGCCTCCGTAGGCGTCACCGCCGACACCCGCCCCGGCGGCACGTCCGACGGCCACTACTCGGGCGTCGTCACGGCGACCGGCACCGGTGCCGCCGCGGGCCAGGCCGTCCGTACCGCCCTCTCGGTCGAACGGGAGGCGGAGTCCTACGATCTGACCCTCGACCACATCGCGCGCGACGGCACACCGGGCAAGACCTTCGAGACCGCGCTGTTCGCCCTGACGGGTGCGGCCGCGGGCGAGTTGATCGTGCCGGACGTCTCCTCGGGCACGGCCACCGTCCGGGTCCCCAAGGGCCGCTACCTCCTCGACACCTACGGTGTCGTCGACCCCGACAACCTCGCCAAGGGCGTCGACGTCCTGGTCCAGCCCCGGCTGGACATCGCCGGGAACACGACGGTCACCCTCGACGCGCGTACCGCACGGCCCGTGGGCATCGGGGTGCCCGACGCCAAGGCCAGGCCGACGGACGCGACGATGTCGTACCTGGTGGGGTCGGAGGAGGACGGGGTCGGCAGCGCGCTCACCCTCGGTTCGTTCGCCCAGTTCCGTACCGCGCACCTCGGTCCGCGGATCACCGACGGCTCGCTCTACCAGGCCTTCGCCGGAAGGTGGGACCGGGGCGCGACCGCCATCGAGTACAACACCGTGCACGGCGGCCGGGTCCAGCAGGTGCCGACCGGCTTCACCAAGAGCTACAGGACCGCCGAACTGGCCGCGGTGAAGGTTGACTTCGGCGCTTCCGTGACGGGCAAGAAGGGCGGCGTACGAGCCGTCGGCTGGGCGCCGGGCGCCGCCCTGCCCGCCTTCCACGACTTCACTCCCCAGGTCGCGCCCGGCAGTCGCTCGGTGTGGGTCTCGGCGGTCGGCGGCTCCCGCTGGGAGCTGGAGTTCTCCCAGCTCTCCGGGGTGGACCCGCACGGCACTCCGATGGCCGAGACGATCCACTACTTCGACAGCCCGAAGGCCTACGTGGCGGGCAAGCGGTACACCGAGGTGTTCAACCGGGGTGTCTTCGGTCCCCGGCTGAGCAGCCGGCTCGGTGTGTACCGGCAGGGCAACCTCCTGTGGGGCGCGATTCCGGTGTTCGCCGACGGCCCGGGGCACGCGGGCTGGTCGGACGCCACGTCCGTACGCACCACGCTCCACCGGGCCGGGAAGAAGATCGGCGAGAACGAGGACCCGCTCTCCGGCTCCCTGCCGTTCACCGTCCCGGCGGGCAACGCCTCGTACGTCCTGGCGACGTCCGCCGTCCGCAGCCCGAAGCTGGCGTCCGTCTCCAGCCGTGTCGACGCGAGCTGGACCTTCACCTCCCGGACGAACGGCGCACTGGTGAAGCTGCCCGTCTCGACGGCGCGCTTCGGGGCGGCCGTCGGCTTCGACGGTACGGTCCCGGCGGGCCGCACCCAGACGTTCCCGCTCCTGATCCAGGGCGCGGCGGCCGGCGGGAACCTCAAGACGCTCGTCGTCTACTCCTCGTACGACCAGGGCAGGACCTGGAAGCAGATCGCCGTGAAGAACAGCACGCTCACGGTGAAGAACCCCGCGAAGGGGCAGGGGATCGCGTTCCGGGCGTACATCACGGACAAGCAGGGCAACAAGGGGGTCGTGTCGATCTACAACGCGTACCGCGGGAAGTAGTCGGCCCCTGAGGCGAGGGCGGCCCGCCGGAACCGGACGGTTCCGGCGGGCCGCCCTTTCGCCTCCGGCGGGGTGGCGCGCGGGGTGCGGGGGCTGTCGGGTGCGGGGCCTGCGGGGTGTGGCGGTTCTGCGGGGTGTGGTGGTTCTGCGGGTGCGGCCGGTGCTTGTTGAGGGTGGCGGGGTGCCTGCGGTGGGGGCGGGGTGCGCTCCGTGTGGGGGGCGCTGCTGTGGTGGCGCTGCGGGTGTGGTGGTTCTGCGGGTGCGGCCGGTGCTTGTTGAGGGTGGCGGGGTGCCTGCGGTGGGGGCGGGGTGCGCTCCGTGTGCGGGGCCTGCGGGGTGTGGCGGTTCTGCGGGGTGTGGTGGTTCTGCGGGTGCGGCCGGTGCTTGTTGAGGGTGGCGGGGGCTGCTGTGGTGGCGCGGGTGCGTCGTGGCACGGGTGCCGTGGTGCGTACGGCGGGCTCGCGCGGGCGCTGCGGGTGCGGCTGGTGCTTGCCGAGTTGGGGCCCACCGTGTGGAACTGCTCGCCGTGTGCACCCGACGCCGGGCGGGTACGCGGGCTGTGCGAGCGCGGTGGTTCTGCGGGTGCGGCCGGTGCTCGCCGTGGTGGCGGCGTGCTCACCGTGGAGGCACGGGTGCCGTGGCGCGTACGCGCGGGCGCGGTGCGTGCGGCCAGTGCCGGGGCGGGTACGCGAGCCGTGCGGGCGCGGTCGGCCCGAAGACGGTTCGGCCCGTTCCGGGCGTGCGGCGAGTGCGGTGCGGTGGACGTTACGCCGACGCGCGCTTCCTCGGCGGTGTCTTCGCCGTCTTGCCCGCCGCCGTCTTCTTGGCGGCCTTCTTCTCCGCGGCGGTGCTCTTCGTCCCCGTCTTCGAGGCGGTCTTCGCGGTGGTCTTCGACGCGGTCTTCTTCGCCGCCCGTGAGGCCGTCCTGCCTTCCGCCGGCTTCTTTCCGCCCGCCCCTTCCGCCGCCGTCTTCCTGGCGGCGGCCCGCTTCCGGGGCTTCATCTCGGTCACCTCGGCCACCTCTTCGCCGCCGCGGGCCTCCTTCGCCGCCCGTACGCTGCTCTCCAGCGCGGCCATCAGATCGATGACCTGCCCGCCGGCCTCCGCGGGCGCCGCCTCGGGAAGGGCTCCGCCGCCCTCGATCTTGGCCGCGATCATCGCCTCGACGGCGGCGCGGTAGTCGTCGTGGAGGGAGTCCATGTCGACCTCGCCCAGAGTGTCCATCAGGGCGTCCGCCAGGTCGAGTTCCGCGTCCCGGACCGTCACCTCGGTGTCCGGGGCGACATCCTGCGGCCGGCGGATCTCGTCCGGCCAGAGCAGCCCGTGCATCGCGATCACATTGTCGACGACGCGCAGCATGCCGAGCCGCTCACGCCCCCGCAGGGCGAACTTGGCCAGCGCGACCTTCTGGCTCCGCTTGAGGGCCTCGCGCAGCAGCGTGTACGGCTTGGCCGCCGGGACGCCGTTGGCCGAGAGATAGTACGCGGCGTCCATCTGCAGCGGGTCGATCGACGAGGCGGGCACGAACGCCACGATCTCGATCGTCTTCGCCGTCGGGAGCGGGAGCGACGCGAGGTCCTCGTCCGTGATCGGGATGATCGATCCGTCCCCGTCCTCGTACCCCTTGCCGATCTCCGCCGCGGGCACCTCCTTCTCCTCCAGCTCGCAGACCTTGCGGTAGCGGATCCGGCCGCCGTCGGCGGTGTGGATCTGGCGGAAGGAGACGGAGTGGTTCTCGGTGGCGTTCACCAGCTTGATCGGGATGCTGACCAGGCCGAAGGAGATCGCGCCGTTCCATATGGATCGCACGTTTGATCCCTTTCATCCGACTGAATCCGATGAGTTCATTTTTATGGCATTCGTGCGATTCTCATCGTATGACGCCGATCACCGAGGTGGCGGGGCGACGGCTCGCGCTCAGCAATCTGGAGAAGGTCATCCACCCGGCCACCGGGACGACCAAGGGCGAGATCCTGCACTACTACGCCGTGACGGCGGAAGCCCTGCTGCCCCATGTCCGCAACCGCCCCGTCTCCTTCCTCCGCTATCCCGACGGGCCCGACGGCCAGCTGTTCTTCACGAAGAATCCGCCACCCGGTACGCCATCGTGGGTACGCACCACTCCCGTGCCGCACTCCGACGACCCGGGGGCCCGTCAGGTCGTCGTCGACGATCTGCCGTCGCTGGTCTGGGCGGCGAACCTGGTCGTGGAGTTCCACACCCCGCAGTGGACCGCGGGTGCGCCCGCCGTGGCCGACCGTCTGGTCTTCGATCTCGACCCCGGGGCCCCGGCGACCATCGCCGAGTGCTGTGCGGTCGCCCTGTGGCTGCGGGACCGGCTGGCGGCCGACGGGCTCGACGCGTACGCCAAGACCTCGGGGGCCAAGGGGCTGCACATCCTCGTACCACTGGAGCCCACCCCCTCCGGCGAGGTGTCCGCGTACGCGAAGGGGCTGGCCGTCGAGGGGGAGGCGGAGCTGCCGAGGCTGGTGCTGCACCGGATGGCCCGCAATCTGCGGCCCGGGAAGGTCTTCGTGGACCACAGCCAGAACGCCGCCGCGAAGACGACGGCCGCGCCGTACACCCTGCGGGCGCGGCCGGAGCCGACCGTGTCCACGCCGGTGACCTGGGACGAGGTCGGCGAGACGGCCCGGGGCGCGCGCGGGGGTGGGAGGCGGGGGCCGGGAGGGACGGCCCGGCGGGAGCTGTCGTTCCGGTTCGAGGAGATCGCGGGGCGGCTGGATCGGTACGGGGATCTGCTGGCGCCGCTGGTCGGGGGTGGGCGGGGGAAGGTGCCGGCGCTCTCGTAGGCCGGGCGTGGGTTTTGTCCTCAAGCGCCGGACGGGCTGGGTTTGGGCGCGGTGCCGCGCCTCTGCGCGGAGGGCCCGGGGCCCCCGGGGCGGGGGTCCGTCCTCAAACGCCGGACCGGCTGGAATCGGCGCCCCCGACAGGCAGGAGCAGGCAACCCGGCCCGCCCCGCGCAGAAGGCCCGGGGCTCCCGGGGCGGGGGTCCGTCCTCAAACGCCGGACGGGCTGGAATGGGCACCCCCGGACAGGCAGGAATGGGCGCACCCCGACAAGCAGAAGCAGGCGACCCGGCCCAACCACGCGCGGAAAGCCCAGGAACCCCAGGCGAAGGTCCGTCCTCAAACGCCGGACGGGCTGAAGTTGGCGCCCCCGACAAGCAGAAGCAGGCGACCCGGCCCAACCACGCGCGGAAAGCCCAGGAACCCCGGGCGGAAGTCCGTCCTCAAGCGTCGGACCGGCTGGAATCGGCGTACCGCCTCGCCCCTGCGCACAGTGCCCGGGGACCCGGGGGTCAAACGGTGGACGGGGTGAGGGGGTGGAGCCAGGTGTGGCGGTTGCGGGCCGTGGTGTAGAGGGATTCGATGTCGGCGGGCTTGTGCACTCCGCCGAGGGACGCCAGCGCCGCCACCTCGTTCTCCCGCAGGATCCGTACGTCCACCGGTGCGGGCCGTACCACCTCCAGCCGGGCCGGTCCGACGACGGCCAGCACCGGTCGTACGGCCGTGGTGAGTGCCAGGGAGGCCCGTTCGGCGCGGCGGCGGGTCAGCCGGAGCAGCGGTACGGGCTCGGCGCGGCCGGCGCGTACTTCCGGGTCGGCGATCCGCAGACGCGTTCCCCGTGCCGTGACCGTGTGCACGGCCAGGACCCCGCCGGGGCCGATGGCGAGATGGTCGATCCGGTCCCCGCCCGGCAGCGGGACCGCGTGCAGGACCCGCCAGCCCGCGTCTTCGAGCCGGTCCAGCGCGCCGCCCAGCAGCTCCTCGGCCGCGAGCTGGGCGAACCGGGCGCGGCGCGGGTCCCGGGAGAGCCGGCCGGGCCTCGGGACCCCGTCCAGTTCGGCGTAGAGGGCCTCGCCCGGGCGGTTGGGGGCCAGATCGTCATCGGGGTGCAGGGAGAGCCGGGCGAGATCACCGGCGGTGGGCACGGGCGGCGGTCCGACCGTGTAGTCGCCGGTCAGATAGGGGGCGAGCACCGCGAGCACCTCCTCCCGCAGCCGCTCGTGGACCAGGCAGATCCGGCCGCCGTCACCGGTGTCGGGGTCCCCCCGGTCGTACCAGGCGACCTGCCGGCCGCCGGGCAGGGTGACATGGATCCGGCCCGACCCGGGGCCGTGCGCCCCGCGTGCCGGTGTGACGCGCAGTAATGCTGTCATTCCCCCACCCCCAGCCGTCTGGCCCCGCCTGGCCCCGGGACCATGGGACCAGTCCCGGGGGCTTCCGGGCAATATCCCCGCGATGTCCCGGCTGTGGTGCAGACTCTCCACGGAGGCGCGGCTCCGGCGAGACGTTCTCGCGGATTTCTGGCGCAAAGTTCTCGCGCACGCTTCTGGCGCGGGGCCCGTGCGCACACGATTCTTTTGCCACGGTTCCCGGGCCCCGGCCCGGGTCACGCTCCCCGGGCGCGGGGCTCCCGTGCGCGCTGCCGGGTACGCGGCAGTGTGCGCGGTCCGCGGACACGGTCCCGTACGCGGTTCGCGCACCCGGGGTCCGGATCACGTTCGCCCGACAGGGTTGTGGGCGCGGGGGTTGTGGGCGTATGCCTGTGAGCCTCGGGAGCCGAGGATCTCTGGGAGGAGGCAGGCGTGTTCGGGGGAATCGACGAGGTCGACTGGGCCGCACTGGAGCATGCCTACGGTCCGGCCGAGGACGTACCGGGCCTGCTGCACGGGCTCGCGTCCGACGACCCGGCCATGCGGGAGCTGGCACTCGACGGGATGTACGCGACGGTTCATCACCAGGGCGATGTCTACGATTCGACGCTCGCCTGCATACCGTTTCTGCTGGAGCTGGTGGCCGACCCCTCGGTTCAGGACCGCGGCGGCATCGTCGAGCTGCTGACCAGCATCGGCGGCATCGATCTCGACGGTGACGACGAACTGGACCTGGACGACGAGGAGTTCGAGTTCGCCGCGAACTACGCCATGGCGGCCTCGGCCATCACGGCGGGCGCGGACGTCTTTCTCGGGCTGGTCGACTGCGACGACCGCGGGGTACGGCTCGCCACACCGCTCGCGCTGGCCACCCTGCACAGCGAACCCGAGCTGGTGCTCGGGCTGTTACGGGAGCGTCTCAAGGTCGAGCAGGACCCCGAGGTGCGGTTCGCCTGTGTGGAGGCCGGGGGTCGGATAGCGCTGCGGCACGACGGGCTGAATCCCGAGGTGGTCAAGTGGCTCATCGCGCTGACCCGGGTACCTCCGGACGCGCAGCCGTCCCTGTACGACCCTGCGGCCTACGCCACCGGGGACGGCGGATCGGGGACCGACTGGGCCGACGGGACCGGGACCGGAAACGCCACGACCGACGGGACCGGCGCCTCCGGGAACGGTGGCCCCGGGAACGGCGGCTTCGGAACCGGCGCCCCCGAAGCTGGCGGATCCGGCCACTCCGGTTCCTCGGGCTCCCCTCCCGGGCACTCCGATCCGTCCGGCTGCGGCTCACACCGCTCCGGTTTCAGCCACTCCGGTCCCGGGCACTCCCACTCGCCCGGCTCCCACCCGTCCGACTCCGTACCGCCGGGCCCGACTCCGGCGGAATCCATTCCGCCGGGCTCGACTCCACCGGGTTCCATTCCGGCAGGCTCGACTCCGGCAGGCTCCGAACCGGCCGCGTCCCGTCCCTCCGGCCGCGGGCCGTCCGAACCCCGCCCCTCGGCCGCCGGGCCGTCCGGCTCCCGTCCCCATGACGCCGGACTGCGGCTGTCCGCGCTGGCGCAGCTCGCGCGCTGCGCGCCGCACACCCTGCCCGCGGACGTCGTACCGGGCGTGACGGGGCTGCTGCGGGAGCTGCGGGCCGGGCCGGTGGCGGTACCGCCCGGCGACCGTACGGCGGGGCCCCAGGCCCCCACCCTGCTGGGGCAGTTGCGCGAGCGCCGTGAGGCGGAGCGGGCGGGCCGCGCGGCGCCCTGGACGGGCGATCTGCTGCGTACGCTGCACTCCGGTCTCGGCGACCGGGTGGACGACCGGATCGCCCTGCTCGCGGACCAGCTGTGCAGCCCCGACCGGGGGCAGCGGATCGACGCCGTGCGGATGAGCAGCGGGCTGCTGCGCACCTGGCGCGGTGAGTACGGCGAACTCGTGGGCCTGATCGGTGAACAGCTCAGCGACGAGGAGCCCCGGCTCGCGGACGCGGCCGCCGCCGCCCTCGGGGAGCTGTTCGGGCTGGCGGAGCCCGCGGCGGACGCGCTGGCGGACTTCGTGGCCGCGGACCCCGGCCGCTGGGTGCAGGAGTGGGCGAACGGCCCGCGCGTGCTCGGCAGCGCGGTGGCGGCCCTGGCCAGGGCGGGCGACCGGCGGGCGGTGCCGGTGCTGCTGGGGATGCTGGAGCTGCCCGAGGCGCCGCGCGACCTCGGCTACGCGCTGGACCACCTCGGTGAGGCGGCGGCCCCGCTCGCCCCCGCTCTGCGCGGGCGGCTGGGGGCGGTCGAGCTGGACGAACGGCTGTACGACGTGGCCGGGCCGCTGCTGTACGGGCTGACCTCGCTGCGGGCGGCGGACGCCCTGCCCGAGGTGCTGCGGGTGCTGCGGGGGGCGCCCGAGTACCGCAGGGAGTGGGTGGTCGAGCTCGTGCTGCGCGCGCTCACCGCGTTCGGGCCCGCCGCGCGGGAGGCGGTGCCGGATCTGCGGCAGCTGCTGGTACGGGCGACTCGCGCGGAAGCGCTGTCCGTCACCCTCCCGGGCGCTGCCGGAACGCTCTCGTACGCGTTCGGGGCGAAGACGGCCGCCGCGCTCTGGGCGATCGAGGGCGACGCCGACTCCGTGCTCCCGGCGCTGCGCAGGGCACTGGCGGCGACGGACTCCGGGGCTCGGCGCTCGGCGGCGGCCGTGGTCGGGACGATGGGACCGGCCGCCGCCGTGGCCGCGCCCGAGCTGGAGAATCTGCTGTGGGCGGCCGACCCCTGGACCCGGGTCGACGCGGCGGCCGCGCTGTGGCGGGTGACGGGCGACCCGGAGCGGGCGTGGCCGGTGCTGCGGGCCGCCTGGGAGTCGCTGCCGCTCACCCGGGTCCCCACGGCGGAGCGGCTCCTGGAGCGCGATGGCGCCGACGGTGTGACCGCTGTGGCGCATGAGGCGGAGGGGGCCGACGTGCTGCTGCGGGCCGAGTTGTCACAGGTACGGCGGCACAATGCGATAGACGGGGGGTACGGCAGTCATGACATCGTGAGGGATGAGAAGCTGCTGGCCCTCTGCCGGCGGGCGCAGACACGGGAGAGGCCGAAAGCGTGATCATTTTTGGGACCAAGGGTTATCTCTACCAGCTGGCGATACTGACCCTCGTGTGCGGGCAGTGCGGCAACCCCGCCGCGCACACGCTCAGGAAGAGGGTCACGAAGTTCACGCTGTTCTTTGTGCCGCTGTTCCCGTTCTCGACGAAGTTCGGGACCCAGTGCACGTTCTGCGGTGCCGAGCACCAGGTGCCCAAGGAGCAGGCCGATCAGCTGCTGGCGCAGGCCGCCGGGGCCGTCCAGAACCCCGCGCAGCAGTACGGCCAGCCGCAGGGGCAGCCGGGCGGAAACCCGTACCAGCGCTGAGTCACTGCCTCCGGGCACGGACGCGGCGGCCGAGGGGTGCGGGTTCTCCACGACCCGGGAGTTCGGGGGTTCGGGGTTTCGGGGCTCGGGGGATCGACGGCCCGGGAGCAGCGGGTGCGCAGAGGCGGGCGGGCCGCCGGGACGGACGGGCAGGCGGGCATAACGGTCTTCTCCTGCCCATAAGGTTGTCGGAAGAACCGACCGCCCGGTGACCGTAGCAACGGCCCCGGGCCCGCCCGCCCCGCCGAGGAGTATCTTGCGCCCCCACCGTCCGCTCCGCGCCGCCCTGCTGACCACGGCCGCCGCCGCGCTGCTGGCGGGCTGCGGAGACGCGGGCGAGCTGCGCAGCGCGGGCCCGACCCCCACGGCCGCCGGACCCGTACGGCTGTGGCCCGATCTGCCGCCCGTCACCGCTCCCCCGTACGACTACGGGGAGACCGACACGGCGCTGATCCCCGGGGTGACGGTCCCCGGCAGCGGCGTGCGCGGCCTCGATCCGGTGGCCGTCGTCCGGGCGGAGGCCGCCGCCTTCCCGACCGCGTACGCCGGACTGGACGGCAGTGTCCGGGAGACCGTGCCGGGGCTGGACGAGTGCGCGCGTACGCCCGGCCGCTGCCCGGTCCTCAAGCCGTACTACCGCGATCTGACCGGTGACGGCCGGGAGGAGCTGATCGTCGGGATCCGGATGCCCCGGCAGCAGACCGAGGTCCGCTGCTATATGCCCGGCGAGGGAAAGAACCGGGGGAAACTGATCCGGATCATGTCCGCCTCCGACCAGTTGGTGCGCGTGGAGGTCGCGGGGCGGGACGTCGTGCTGCGCTCGGTCTCGGCGGCCATTCCCGGATACGAGTACCGGACGGCCTGGTCCTGGGACGCCCGCCATCAGGTGATGCTGCCGGCCCGGGACGAGATCGTCCGCGTCGAGCCGCGGTCCGGCACATCCCGTGACGGCGGCCCGGCGGCCCACCGCACCGGAGCGGTACGGGAAGAACAGTGACGAGACATCCCCGGCCCCCGCGCCTCCGGCCGTCCGCGCGCTGGTGGCGGCGGTCCCCGCGGCGGCCGTTCCCCCGGCCGTTCACACGTCCGTTCACACGGCGGCTCACCCCGTGGTTCCGGCCGCCCGTCCGGCTGCGCAGGCCCCGCTGGACCGCGACCCTCACCTGGAAGGCCGCCGTCTTCATCACCGTGATGTGCTGCACGCTCGCCGCGCTGCTCGGCGTCCTGGTCCATGTCGGTGTGACCCGCCAGACCGTGAACGAGTCCCGGGAGAAGGCCCTCGGCCGGCTCGCGGACGCGTCCGAGGCGTACGAGGCGGGCGAGCCGCTGCCCAGGTTCGCGGACGTCGACCCGGCGGGCCTGCCCGCCTCCCTGCGCGCCCTCGCCCTGAGCGGGGAGCACGGCACGATGGTCAGTACCTTTCGCGACCGCCCCACGATGTGGGCCGCGGGTCCGGCCGACGGCAGTGTGATCGGCGCCCGGGTCGACTACACGCTCAGCGCGAAGACGATCACCGCCCTGGACCGGGCGATCGTCGGCTCGTCGGTGCTGGCGATCGGGGCGACGCTGCTGGTGGGCGCGTTCGCCGTCACCCGGATCACCCGCCGTCTCCATCTGACGGCCCAGGTGGCACGGCGTATCAGCGCGGGCGATCTGGACGCGCGGGTCGGCGACCCCCGTACCGGGGATCCGTCCCGCCCCCTGGACGAGGTGGCCACCGTCTCCGGCGCGCTGGACACCATGGCCTCCTCGCTCCAGGCCAAGCTGCTGAGCGAGCAGCGCTTCACCGCGGATGTGGCGCATGAGCTGCGTACTCCGCTGACCGGGCTGACGGCGGCCGCCGAACTGCTGCCCCCGGGCCGGCCCGCCGAGCTGGTACGGGACCGGGTGCGGGCGATGCGCGCGCTGACCGAGGATCTGCTGGAGATCTCCCGGCTGGACGCGGGCAGTGAGACGGTCGATCTGGATATGCACGAACTGTCGGCCGTCGCCGAGCGGGTGGCACGGGCGGCGGGGTCCGCGGGGCCGCCGGGCGCCCCGGGCGGGGTGAGTGCGGCGGGCAGGGCGAGCGCGGCGGGCACGGCTCGGACGGTGAGCACGGCTGGGGCTGCGGGCGGCCTCGGCGCCGCCGGGGCAGCCGGCAACACCAGGACCACCGGCGGACCCGGCACCTCCGGGAGCCCCGGCACCACCACGAGCCATGGGAGCTTCGGTTACGAGACCGAGGTGCGGATCGTCCGCGACGCGACCGTCGAGACCGACCGGCGCCGACTGGAGCGGGTGCTCGGCAATCTGGTGGCCAACGCGCACCGCCACGGCAGGGCACCGGTCGTGCTCACGGTCGACGGCCCCGTGGTGACGGTCTCCGACCGGGGGCCCGGCTATCCCGCGTATCTGCTGGAGCACGGGCCCGCCCGGTTCCGTACCGAGGGCGGCAGCAAGGGACATGGCCTCGGCCTCACGATCGCCGTCGGGCAGGCGGCCGTGATCGGCGCCGATCTGCGGTTCCTGAACGCGCGGGACGGCGGCGCCGTGGCCCGGGTGACCCTGCGGCCACCGGCCGGGCCCCGGCCCGGCGGGACGGCCACCGACCCGCCGTGAGACGCCCCGGGCTCCCCGCCCCAACAGAGCCGACATAAGGGACATAAGACTTTTCTCTTGCTACGTTGCGGGGCATGACCGCAACGACGGTGGACGACCCCCCTCCCGCCCCGCGACTCCCCCGCCGCCGGGGCGTCGAACTGTCGCTCCTCGTCGGCGCCGTGCTCATCTCCGTCTTCGGGTACGCGTCCGTGGGGCTCGCGCGGACCGGGGCCGTACCGCCTGACGTCCTCGGCTACGGAGCCGGTCTCGGTGTGCTCGCCCTGCTCGCGCATCTCACGGTGCGGTTCCGTGCCCCCTGCGCCGACCCCCTGCTCCTGCCGATCGCGCTGCTCCTCAACGGACTGGGCCTGGTCCTCATCTACCGGCTCGACCTGGAGACCCCGGACAGTGTGGCCGCGCCCACGCAGCTGGTCTGGTCGGCGCTCGGGGTTGGGCTGTGCGTCACGGTCGTCGCCCTCCTGCCCGACCACCGGGTCCTCCAGCGGTACGCCTATGTGTCGGTCGCCGCGGCCCTCGTCCTGATGATCGTGCCGATCTTCTTCCCGGCCGTGAACGGCGCCCGTATCTGGATCCGGTTCGGTCAGCTGTCCTTCCAGCCGGGAGAGTTCGCGAAGATCCTGCTGGCCGTCTTCTTCGCCGCGTATCTCGCAGCCAATCACCACACCCTCGCCCTGACCGGCCGCCGTATCCGCAGGCTCCAGCTCCCCACCGGCCGGGTCCTCGGCCCGGTCGTCGCGGTCTGGCTGATCAGTGTGGTCGTGCTGATCCTGGAACGCGATCTCGGCACCTCGATGCTCTTCTTCGGCCTCTTCGTGATCATGCTGTATGTGGCGACGGGCCGCACCGGCTGGATCGCGGTGTGCCTGCTGCTGGCCGCAGCGGGCGCGTTCGCCGTCGGGGCGCTCGAACCGCATGTGCACGGCCGGGTCGACGACTGGCTCCACCCGTTCGCCTCCATCGAGGCGGGCGAGGGCCCGGACCAGGTCGCCCAGTCCCTGTTCGCCTTCGGCGCTGGCGGCATGCTCGGCTCGGGTCTCGGGCTCGGGCACTCCGGTCTCATCGGGTTCGCCGCCAAGTCGGACTTCATCCTCGCCACGGCGGGCGAGGAGCTGGGACTGGCCGGGCTGACCGCGATCCTGCTGCTCTACGCGCTGCTGGTGGCCCGGGGCCTGCGCGCCGGACTCAGCCTGCGCGACCCCTTCGGGCGGCTCCTCGCCACCGGGCTGGCCTCGGTCGTCGCCCTCCAGGTGTTCGTCATCACCGGCGGGGTGACCGGGCTGATCCCGCTGACCGGTATGGCGATGCCGTTCCTCGCGCAGGGCGGCTCGTCCGTGGTCACCAACTGGATCATCGTGGCACTGCTGATCAAGGTCAGCGACTCCGCGCGCGAGCCCCACCCGGGGACCGCGCCGGATCCCCTGTCCCTGGCACTCGTCCCCGGGGAGGGCCGGTGATCCGCTGCGTCCGGCGCACCTCCGTCTTCTGTCTCTTCCTGCTGGTCGCCCTGCTGGTCAACGCGGCACGGGTACAGCTCGTGGAGTCCTCGTCCCTGGACGCGAACCCGGCCAACCGGCGGGCCGCGATCACCCGTTACGAGGAGCCGCGCGGGAACATCCTCGCCGGCGGGCGGCCCGTCACCGGCTCCAGGGACTCCCGCCAGCAGCTGCGGTACGAACGCACCTACCCCCAGGGCCCGTTGTACGCGCCGGTGACCGGGTACTCCTCCCAGACGTACGGCACCTCGCTGATCGAGAACGCGGAGGACTCCGTCCTCTCCGGCGCCGACCCCTTGCTCACCGCGATCCCGCTCTGGAACGATCTGAGCCGGGCCCGGCAGCCGGGCGGCGACGTGGTCACCACCGTCGTGCCCGCGATGCAGGAGGCGGCGTACGCGGGCCTCGGGGGGAAGCGGGGCGCGGTCGCCGCGGTCGAGCCCTCGACCGGGCGGATCCTCGCGCTGGTCAGCAGCCCGTCGTACGACCCCGGGGCGATCTCCGGTACCGGTCCCGCGGCCCGGAAGGCCTGGAAGGACCTCAACGCGCTGCCGACCCAGCCGATGCTCAACCGGGCCATCCGGCAGACATATCCGCCCGGTTCGGCCTTCAAGATCGTGACGGCGGCGGCGGCGCTGGACGCGGGCCTGGTCAGGGACGTGGACGCGCCGACCGGTACGCCCGACCCGTATGTCCTGCCCGGTACGCGCACCCGGCTCCCCGACGCGGCGTCGGGCTGCGGCAACGCGTCCCTCTCATACGCCATCCAGTGGTCCTGCAACTCGGTGATGGCGGAGCTGGGGGTGAGGATCGGGCTCCCGGGGATGCTGGACGCGGTCACCCGGTTCGGCTTCAACGACCGGGGGCTGCGGATCCCGTCCGGTGTCGCCCCCTCGAACTTCGACACCCGGATGTCCGTGGACCAGCTGGCGCTGTCCTCGATCGGCCAGTTCAACACCACGGCCACCCCGCTCCAGATGGCCATGGTCTCGGCGGCGGTCGCCAACGGCGGTGACCTCAGGCACCCGTATCTGGTGGACCGGGTGACCACCGCTTCGGGCCGTACGCTCTCCCGCACCCATCAGCGCTCCTACCGGCGGGCCATGAACCCCTCCACGGCCCAGCAGCTCCAGCGTCTGATGGTGCGGGTCGTCGAGGACGGCACGGGCTCCAAGGCGGCCATTCCCGGCGCGCGCGTCGGCGGCAAGACGGGCACCGCCCAGCACGGCCTCGGCAACACCGGGACCCCGTACGCCTGGTTCATCTCCTGGGCCCAGGCCGAGGGCGCCGCCCAGCCCGCGGTCGCCGTCGCGGTCGTCGTCGAGGACGCGGAGGCGGAGGCATCGGCGGAGGTGGCGGCGGCGGCGCGCGGCCAGATCAGCGGCGGCGGCACGGCGGCGCCCATCGCCCGCGCGGTGATGACGGCGGGGCTCCGCGCGGCGGGTGGAGGGTGAGGTTTCTCCTCGCCTGTGCTGGAGGCGGGGGCCAGTCTTCAGCTTCGCCCGCTCTGGAGGCGAGGGCGCCAACTTCCAGCCTCGCGCCTGTTTGGAGGCGGGGGTGCCTAGTTTCAGCCTCGCCGGCGTTTGAGGCGCGGGGTCCGGGGCGGAGCCCCGCAAGAGGCCGCACCCCGGTGCAACCGGAACCCGTGGCTGCGGCGCGCCAAGAGCCGCCTCGCCGGTTCCGGGCGCGGTGCACCAGTTCTTCAGCCTCGCCGGCGATTGAGGCGCGGGGCCCGGGGCGGCACCCCGCAAGCGGCCACCGCACCCCGGGGGTCACCCGCCTCCCGCCGGCAGCGGCTCACGCCGGTGGAGCCAGGAGCCCGGCACCCCCTCGACCCCCGTCCCCGCCGCCACGACCCCGCCGGTGATCGCACAGGTCGTGTCGACATCGCCGAACCCCTCCGCCGTCGACCACAGAGCCGCCTCCAGATCGTCCCGGTGACGGGTCGCCGTCCAGAGGGCGAACGGCACCGTGTCGTCGGCCCGGATCCGCTGACCGTTGCCGAGGATGTCCGCCGCCCGCCAGGCCGGTGTGCCGAAGGGGACCCCCTCCGCCCGGCGGAGCCCGTCGTGCACCAGGCCCGGCGGAGTGCGGTCCGCCACGGCGGACAGCGTCAGCTCTCCCCGGACCGACAGCGCCGCCGCGACCGCCACCGCGATCGCCCCGGCGACGCCCTCGGGGTGGTCGTGAGTGACCCGGGCGGACAGTTCGGCCTGGTGGACGACGCGTTCGGGATCGGCGGCGAACCAGGCCCCCAGCGGCGCGACCCGCATCGCCGCGCCGTTGCCGAGGCTGCCGCCCTCGAAGAGCGTGGGCGCCTGGGTGCGCCAGTCCCCCGGGCGTTCCCGGAGCCGGGGCAGCAGCAGATGCATACCGTGGCCGTAGCCGCGCGCCGGATCGGCGTCGTAGGTGCGCGCGAAGCTCAGCGCCAGCCGGTCCTGGTCGATCTCCCCGTACCTCGCCAGAATCTGATGCACCGCCAGCGCCATCGCCGTGTCGTCCGTCCAGTGCCACTCCGGCTCCTCGGGCGCGCGGCGCGCCCGGATGTCCCGGAGCGCCTGCTCACGCTCGCGGAACAGCGGGAACCAGCGCTCCCCGAACGCGTCTCCGAGCGCGAGCCCTTCGAGACTGCGGCGGGCGGCCGCGCGGTCGCCCCGGAAGATTCCAGTAGTCATAGTGACCATTGTCCCCGAGGGGGAAGGCCGCGTACATCGCTTTCCGGGCGGGCTGGGGGGCGCGCGTTGCCGCGTCCGCGTGGGACGGTGCGGTGTAGGGGCGCCCGGCCGACGAGGCGTCAGCACCTTGTACGCGGGGGCTTGACGCGCTTGCTGACACACAGTCTCATAAGGATTGCCCGGCCCGCGGACGCCGGGGCCACCCCGCCTTTCCGGCCACCGCCACCGCCAGCCCTCCGCCACCACCGACGCCCGTGAGGTGCCCTCCTCCATGACGAACGCGACCGAACGGGACCCGCGGCTGCTCCGCGACGCCCTCGGACCCCTCCGTGACCGAGAACAGGTCGCCCAGCGCCTCCTCGAATCCTCCGCCAGGCACTCCTTCGACCCCGACAGGGACCTCGACTGGGACGCCCCCATCGAGGACGGCAAGTGGTTCTGGCCGCCCGAACTCGTCTCCCTCTACGACACCCCCCTGTGGCGGCGGATGTCCGAGGAACAGCGGATGGACCTGGCCAGGCACGAGGCCGCGTCGCTCGCCTCCCTCGGCATCTGGTTCGAGATCATCCTGATCCAGCTGCTGGTACGGCATATCTACGACAAGTCCGTGACCAGCAGTCATGTGCGGTACGCCCTGACCGAGATAGCCGACGAGTGCCGGCACTCCATGATGTTCGCCCGCATGATCGAGAAGGGGGGCGCTCCCCCGTACCCCGTCCCCCGCGTCCATCACAATCTCGCCCGGGTCCTGAAGACCGTCTCCACCACGCCCGGCTCCTTCGCGGCGACCCTCCTCGGTGAGGAGATCCTCGACTGGATGCAGCGGCTCACCTTCCCCGACGAGCGGATCCAGACCCTGGTACGCGGGGTGACCCGTATCCATGTCGTCGAGGAGGCCCGCCATGTCCGGTACGCCCGCGAGGAGCTGCGCCGCCAGATGGTGACCGCGCCGCGCTGGGAGCGGGAGCTCACCCGGATCAGCTGCGGGCAGGCGGCCCAGGTGTTCTCCGCCTGCTTCGTCAATCCGCGGGTGTACACGAACGCGGGGCTGGACCGTCGTGAGGCCGTCGCGCAGGTACGGGCCAGTGGGCACCGGCGCGAGGTCATGCGGGCCGGGGCGAGGCGGCTGACGGATTTCCTGGACGACGTGGGGGTGCTGAGGGGGGTTGGGCGGGGGTTGTGGAGGCGGTCGGGGTTGCTGGGGTGAGGGCGGGGGGGTGGCTTTGCCGGGGCGGTCCCGGGGGCCGGGGCCTCAATCGCCGGCGAGGCGGCTCTTCGCACGGAGGGCTCGGGCTTCCGTCGCACCGGCAGGTGCGGGCCCCTGCGGGGCTCCGCCCCGGACCCCGCGCCTCAAACGCCGGCGAGGCTGAAACTAGGCCCCCCGGCCTCCACCGGCAAAGCAGAAACTAGGCACACCCGCCCTCCACCAGCGAAGCTGAAAGTAGGCACACCCCGCCTCCACCAGCGAAGCTGAAAGTAGGCACACCCCGCCTCCACCGGCAAAGCTGAAAGTAGGCACACCCCGCCTCCACCGGCAAAGCTGAAAGTAGGCACACCCCTCCAACACAGGCGAAGCTGAGACTTGGCACCCTCCCCTCCCAAACAGGCGAAGCTGAAAGTTGGCACCCCTCCTGCAAACAGGCGAGGCGGAAGGTAGGCACCGTCGCCTCCGACACAGGCGGAGCTGAGAAGTACCCCCACCAGCGTCACAAGCAAAGCCGAGAAGTACCCCCACCACCGTCACAGACCAAGCTGAAGATAGGCACCCCACAGCCGACGAGGTTGGAGAAGGCTCTTCGGCGCAGGCGGGGAGGGGAATTGGTGCGCGAGCGGGCGGGGGATCGAGTGGGGCGTCGGGGGTCAAACGGTGGGGAGGGTGAAGAGGTCCGTGGCGTTCTGCCAGAGGACGCGGTCGCGTTCCTCGGGGGTGAGGTCGGCGTCGCGGAGGACGCCGAGGGCGAGGGCGGGGTCGACGAGGGTGGCGTCGGTGCCGAAGAGGAAGCGGGTGATGGGGACTCCGGCCTCGCGGGCGTAGGCGATACGGCCGGCGTCGGTCGAGGTGCGGCAGTGTTCGAGGTAGAGGCGGTCGCAGGCCGCGGCGGCGTGGGCGGCCTCGCGCCAGGCGTCGCCGCCGGCGTGGCCCATGATGACGCGGAGGCCGGGGCGGGCGGAGACCAGGTCGGGGAGGAGTTCGACCTCGGGGCCCCAGGTGTGGAGGAGCAGGGGGACGCCCAGGTCGGCGATGAGGTCGAAGGCCTCGGCCATCTGGGAGGTACCGGGGAGGCGGCCGGGGTAGTGGGTGTGGATCTTCGCGCCCACGAAGCGGCCGGTGTCCAGGCAGCGCCGCAGATCCGCCGCGCTCTCCTCGATGCGGTTCGGGTTGACGACCGCGTAGCCGAGGAGCCGGGGACGGGTGGCGAGGGCCTTGAGCAGGGCGCGGTTGCCGGCGACCGCGTCATGGACGACCGCCTCGGACGCCGACACCAGCTGGAGGTCGATGCCGTAGCGGTCCATCTGGCGCAGATTGTCGTCGGCGTCCCCGCTGGTGAGGTGGAACTGCCAGCGGCCCACATGGGCGTGCACATCGATGATCGGCATCAGGCGAGCAACTCCTCGACGTTCTCGGTGGAGATCGCGGCACGGTCGGCGTCCGAGATGTCCGCGTAGCGCAGCCGCAGTGTCTGCGGGGAGATGTCCATGAACGGGGTACGGGAGCCGAAGACGAGATGGCGCGCGCCGACGGAGCCGACGAGCCGTTCGATGGAGTCGGAGCCGGACAGCATGCGGGTGGTGGTGCGGAAGCCGGGTTCGTCGCGGGCGAGGAGCAGGAAGTCGGCGAGGTGGTAGGCGTGCAGATCGAGGAAGACGACATCCGCGCCCCGGCCGGTGAGACCGGGGCCGAAGCGGCGGGGATCGCCGTCGTGGAGCAGGACGAGCCCGCGTTCGAGGGCGAGGGAGACGACATGGCGGTAGCCGGGGAAGCCGGGCTCGGCGGCCTGTTCGACGGTGAAGAGGCGCAGAAAGCGCACACCGTCGGCGGTCAGTTCGTCGAGCCGGTCCTCCGCGGTCAGAGCGTCCCGTACGTCGATGGTGCCGACGGGCAGCAGTTCCGGGCAGTCGGCGAGATCGCGGACGGTCTCCGCGTTGCCCGCGCGGTCGTCGAAGAGCGGGCCCCGGGTGGACAGGGCCAGCGCGCGGGCGACGGGGGAACGGGCCAGGACGGAGCGGACCTCCGTGAGCCCGATGTCTCGGTGGTGCCGGGGCCAGGGGCCGTACAGCACATCCACGTCCCAGCCGATGTGCTCCTCGGCGGTGGGGGTGAGCCAGTCGTACGCGGTCATCGGGCGGCCACCTCGCGCAGCGCTCGGGCGATGCGGTCCACATCGCTCTGGATGTAACGCTCGTTCCACTGAAGCACCAGCAGGGTACGGGCGATGAGTTCCTCGGCGCGCGGACACAGCCCCGGCGGATATCCGGGCAGCGCGGGGTTGGCGTACAGGGGGCGTTCCAGATAGCCGGGCAGTGCCGGTACGCCGAGTTCGCCGAGGGCCTTGGCCCAGCGGGCGTTGTCGTCGACGAGCAGCGGCATCACCCACCAGGCGTGGCCCCG
This sequence comes from Streptomyces sp. NPDC051018, assembly GCF_044456085.1. NCBI lineage: Bacteria > Bacillati > Actinomycetota > Actinomycetes > Kitasatosporales > Streptomycetaceae > Streptomyces > Streptomyces sp. NPDC051018. The sequence continues at coordinate 322,950 of NZ_JBITFN010000005.1, read as the reverse complement.
CCGCTGTCCGGGCATCCGGACGGCCGGGACGTCCCCGAGCGCCCCGGCGAGCTGCGCGGCCCGCTCACGGCGCAGGCGTACGACATCGGTGACCTTGCCGAGCTGGGCGCGGGCGACGGCCGCCGAGAGCTCGGTCATCCGGTAGTTGAGGCCCATCTCCCGGTGAATGCGGCCCTCGCTGCGGTCCCACCCCTTGTCCATGAAGAGCCGCATCCGGCGGGCGAGGGCGGGGTCACGGGTCAGCGCGAGTCCGCCGTCGCCCGCGGTGATGTGCTTGAACTGCTGAAGGCTGAAGCAGGCGATGTCCCCCACCGTGCCGAGCAGCCGGCCCGAGGGGTCCTCGCCGAGCCACGCCTGGGCGCAGTCCTCGATGAGGACCAGTGAGTGACGGTCGCAGATCGCGCGCAGGGCCTCGATATCGGCGGCGGCACCGAAGAGATGGACCGCGATGACCGCCTTGGTGCGGCCGGTGACGGCGGCCTCGACGGCCGCGGGGTCGAGGTTGCCGTCCTCGGGGCGTACGTCGGCGAACACCACGCGCCCGCCCTGCGCCATGACGGGGGCGACGGTGCCGAAGTCGGAGATCGGGGTGGTGACGACCTCGTCACCGGGGCCGATCCCGGCCGCCGCGACCGCGAGATGCAGTGCCGCCGTTCCGGAGCTGCATGCGACCGTCTCGGGGACCGCGTCCCGTGTCGCGTACAGCCGGGACATCTCCGATTCGAGGGAGCGTGCTTCACTTCCGAAGGAACTGCACAGCACCGCCGAGTCGAGGACGCGCAGTACCGCGGCGCGCTCCTCGGCGCCCAGGGTGCGGCCGCGAGGTTCGAGAACTGTGGGCAGTGGCATTTCCCGTTCCGGCATCGTGGCACTATCCTCTCCGCAGATACGCGGTTATGGCCTGGGCCGAAAGTAGGTGCCGTGAAGGGCGGACGTCAAGCCTCGTCCGGTCCGTAACGTCCCCGCACGAGCGTCCCCGCACGGCCGTGCGACCGCGTATCCGAACGAGTTGTCCCCAACAGTCGTGTCCGAGCTGGACCCCGAGCAGAACGGAGACCGGCCGATGGCTCTCACCGTCGGAGTGATCGGCCCCGAGGACCTGGTGCACAAGGTCCTCGCGGTCGGCCGCGCATCGGGCGCGGACCGGCTCGTACCGCTTGCCTACCAGCACGAGGACGAGACCCTCGGCATGGTCGTACGGGCCCAGTCGGAGACCGACGCCCTGCTGTTCACCGGGGTCGTACCGCACTCACTCGCCGCGGCGGAGGGGCTGCTCGACCGGCCCGCCATGTATGTCCCCTACAGCGGGGCGACCCTGCTCAGGGCCCTGGTGGAGCTGCTGAGGCTGGGGCACGACGTCTCCCGGATCTCCATCGACACCCTGCGCCGGGGTGAGGTCATGGAGACGCTGACCGAGGCGAAGCTGCCGACCGAGCATGTACACGTACTGCCCCACCGGCCGGGGCTGACCTCGCGGAATCTCGCGGACTTCCATCTGGACGCGCGGGACAGAAAAGGGACGCGGGTCGCCCTGACCTGTCTCGGTTCGGCGTACCAGCTGCTGGAACACGAGATGCACGCCGTACGGCTCGCCCCCTCCCGTCACTCCATCCGCGCCACGCTCCAGGCACTGGTCCTCGCCACCGCCGGGGCGCACAGCGGTGACGCACAGGTCGCGCTCGGGATCGTCGATCTGCCCGAGCCGGACGCGGAGGACCGTGATCCGGCCGCCGACCGGGAGCTGGCGGCGGATCTGCGCGTTCTCGGGGGCTGCCTCGCCGAGCTGCCCGACGGGCAGCGGCTGGTGGTGACGACGAAGGGGGTGCTGGAGGAGGTGAGCGAGGAGTTCACCCGGCTGCCCTTCCTGGACGACCTCGGCGCCCGGCACGGTTCGGCGCATGTGGGCTTCGGCCTCGGGCGGACGGCCGCCGAAGCGGAATCGCTGGCCAGACGGGCGGTGAACCGCGCGCGTTCGGTGGGCCCGGTCGCCGGGGTCGTCTGTATGACGGACGACGTGGATATCGTCATCGACGCGGAACGCAATCCTCCGCCGGAGGGCTCGGGGCCGGAGACCACGGCCGCGCTCGCCCGCCGCACCGGCCTCAACCCCAGAACGCTGGAGCGCCTGCGCGAGCTGGTGGTCCAGGCCGGGGACGACGGCATCACCGCCCATCTCGTGGCCGAGCGCCTCACCGTCCAGCAGCGCACGGCACGCCGGATCCTCAAGCGCCTCGAACGCTCGGGAGTCGCCGTGCCCACGGGCAGCCGGCAGGAGGGACAGACCGGCCGCCCCCCGATCGTCTACCGCGTACGCCTCTGAGCGCCACTGGACTCTTATTACGGTCCGGGCCGTAACCCTAAGGAGCCGTGATTGAAGATCGCCTCGGTCCATACGCGCGTCGTCAGGGCCCCCTATCGACGCCCCTTCGTCATCAGCAGCGGGACCAGTCCCGAACTGATCAGCCTCGTGGTCGAGATACGCACCGCGGAGGGCGTCACCGGCTTCGGTGAGGCGTCCCCGATGACCGCGTACACCGGTGAGACCCTCGCCGGCCTGGAGACCGCCCTCACCCAGCATGTCGCGCCCGCGCTCATCGGCCGTGATCCACGCGATCTGGCGGGGGCGCACACCGCGATGGACACCGCGATACGCGGCCAGCATCTCGCGAAGGCCGCGCTCGACATCGCCCTGCACGATCTGGTGGCGCGGGCGGCGGGGTGGCCGCTGTATCTGCTGCTCGGCGGCGGTGTCCGCACCAGCGTGCCCACCGCCTGGGTCGTCGGCCTCGGCTCCATGGAGGAGATGGCGGCGGAGGCGGCCGACTACGCCGCCCGCGGCTTCACCCACATCAAGGTCAAGGGCGGGGAGGACCCCGAACTCGACATCCGGCTGGTGCGGCTGGTCCGCGAGACGGTTCCGGCGGCAGTCGAACTCTGCCTCGACGCCAATGAGGGCTATGACCCGGGGACCGCCGGGCGTACGGTCACCCGGCTCGCCGACGCGGGCCTCGACCTCATCGAACAGCCGCTGCCCCGCTGGGACTTGACCGGAATGGCCGCGCTGCGGCGCGTGGGCGCGGTGCGGGTGATGGCCGACGAGAGCATGCAGTCGCTGCACGACGCGATGGAGATCGTGCGCCGGGGGGCGGCGGATGTCCTCAACATCAAGATCCTCAAGGTGGGGGGTCTGCACCGGGCCCGCCAGATCGCGGCGCTGGCGGAGGCCGCGGGGCTGGTGGTGAAGCTCGGCACGATGCCGGAGCTGGGGGTGGCGACGCTGGCGGCGGCGCACCTCACGGCGGCGCTGCCGCATGCGACGGTGCCGGCGGATCTGGTGGGGCCGCTGCTGGTGACGGAGGATCCGCTGGCCTGCGCGGTGTTCGCTCCCGCGGCGCGAACGGGCCATGTGGACCTGCCGTCCACCCCCGGCCTGGGCCACCACCTCTAGGGTGCTTCTGCCGCTCCCTCTCGGCCCGCCCCGGCCGGTGGCCCAACTCCCGCGCCCCCATGCGCGCCCACGTTGCCGCCCCCGGCCGGGCCAACTCCGGTACCCCGGCATGCACATGCTGTCCCCCGGGCCGGGCCCAACTCCCGTACCCGGCGGTACCTCGGCGGGGCATGTTGCCGGATCGCCCCCTGCCAGGCGCCAACTTCCGTACCTCAGCCGCCCGCAGGCCACCGACCTCCGCGCACTGCTCCATCTCCCCGGCCGGACGCCCGGCGCCGGGGCCACCCCGGGACCCAGCCCGCAGAGCACTCACGCCTGCCTGCCCCGGGGAACCCAACTCCCCCGCCCCAGGCGCCCGTACGGCGCGGCCCCCTGAGCCGCCCATTCCCGCGCGGGCCCCTTGCGGGGGCGTCGCCCCCGAACCCCCAGTCCTCAAACGCCGGACGGGCTGATTTCCCTGCCCCACCCACGCCAGGCAACCCCCACTCCCGGCACGGGCTTTGTCCTCGATCGCCGGACGGGCTGCATTTCCCGCGCCACCCACGCCAGGCAACCCCCACCCCGGGTCAAGCTCCATCCTCAGACGCCGGACAGGCTGATTTCCCTGCCCTTGCCCGCAACAGCAGCCCCACCCCGGGCACAGGATCCGTCCTCAAACGCCGGACGGGCTGAATCTCCCGCCCCGCCCACCCCAGGCACGGGGGTCGTCCTCAAACGCCGGACGGGCTGAATCTCCCGCCCCGCCCACCCCGGGCACGGGCTTTGTCCTCAAACGCCGGACAGGCTGACATTCACGCACCCCCGGGCGAAGGACCTCACCATCGCCGGACGGGTTGACATACAAGCCCGTCCGGCGATTGAGGACGAGCCCCGGCCCCGGGCAACCGCACACTCACAGGCACCCGCACCCGGAAAAACCAGCCCGTCCGGCGATTGAGGACGGACCCCGCCCGCGGGCTACCGCACCCCGGGAAGCGCGCCGGCGCCGGACCACCCGAATCCAGCCCGTCCGGCGATTGAGGACAGAACCGTGCCCGCGGGCAACCCGCACCCCGGCCGCCCGGCCCAGGGAAACCGGGAAACGGGGAAACCGGGAAACCCAGCCCGTCCGGCGCCTGAGGACAGACACAGGCCACCACCCCCACCCCCCACAACCCTCGCAGAATTCACTTCGCCGTCACCCATTGACTAGGGACATCCCTGTACCTACGCTCCCCATGTCCACGGTTGTCCCCATACAAAGTGCGGTGCATCGATGAAGATCGCTGTTGTCGGTAGCTACGGCGCCGGTCTCACCATGCGAGTCCCCAGGTCCCCTGCGGCAGGTGAAACCCTCTCCGGCGGCGTGTTCGACTCCGGCCCCGGCGGCAAGGGCAGCAATCAGGCCATCGGTGCCGCCAGGCTCGGCGCGGAGGTCTCGTTGCTGACGGCCGTCGGGGACGACGACTTCGGCCGGGCCGCCCGCGCGCTGTGGCGTACGGAAGGCGTCCGCGCCGAGCATGTGGTGACGGCCACCGCCCCGACGATGGTCGGATTCATCCTGGTCGAGCCCTCGGGGGAGAACAGGATCGCCATCGCCCCGGGCGCGCTGGACGAGCTGGACGCCGCCGCGGTCGAGACCTTCGCCGCTCAGATCGCGGACGCCGACATCCTCGTGGTCTCCATGGAGATCCCCGAGGAGGCCGTGGCCGCCGCCCTGCGCGCGGGCCGCGCCGCCGGCACCCGGACGCTGCTCAATCCCGCGCCCGCCCGGCCGCTCCCGGACGACCTGTGGCCGTTCATCGACGTGATCACACCGAACCAGACCGAGGCACCCGTACTGCTGGGCCTCGGCGCGGGCCACGGACTCGACGACGAGGCCCTCGTACGGGCCCTGCGCGAGCGCACCGGGGGAATCGCCGTCCTCACCCGGGGCGGCGAGGGAGCGCTGATCGCCCAGGCGTCCGGAGTGACGGCGGCCCCGCCGTACCGGGTCGAGAACGTCGTCGACACCACCGGCGCGGGCGACTCGTTCACCGCCGCGCTCGCCGTCACGCTCGCGGAGGGCCGCGGCCCCGAAGAGGCCGTACGGTTCGCCGCCGCCGCGGGCGCCCACACCGTGACCGTCGCCGGGGTCGTCCCCGCCCTGCCCACCCGAGACCAGCTGAACGCCCGGATTGGAAACGCCCCGTGACCTCTACGACCCCGACCACCGCGCCGGCGCGGGAGTTCTCCCTCCCGTTGCGCAGACTGCTGCACGCCCGCGAATCCGGCGTCTTCGCCGCCCTCGTCCTGCTCTTCCTGCTCGGCACCGTCCTCACCCCGGGCTTCGCGCAGTCCGACAACCTGCTGTCGGTCGGCCAGCAGATCGCCCAGATCGGCATCATGGCCGTCGGCGTGACGTTCGTGATCATCAACGGTGAGATCGATCTGTCCGTGGGCTCGACCTACGCGCTGTCGGCGATCTCCACCGGAATGCTGATCTCGGACGGCTGGTCCTGGCCCCTCGCGATGGCGGCCGGGCTCGCCGTCGGGGCCCTGGCGGGTCTGCTCAACGGGCTGGCCGTCGTCGTCCTCGGTGTGCCGTCGTTCATCGTCACCCTCGGCACGCTCAGTGTCTTCCGGGGGATCGCCCTGCTGATCTCCGACGGCGCCCCGATCTCGCTCAGCTCCTCGCAGGAAGGAGTCGCCGAGTTCAACCTCCTCGGCCAGGGGGAACTGTTCGGGGTCATTCCGATGCAGCTCGTGCTCTTCGCGGCCGTCGCCGTCCTCGGTGTGGTGCTCCTGGCCCGTTCGCGCTTCGGCTTCAACTCCTACGCCGTCGGCGGCAACCAGGAGGCCGCCCGGCTGGTCGGCGTCAACGTCAAGCGGGTCAAGCTGACCGCGTTCGTCCTCTCCGGCTTCGCCGCGGGCCTCGCCGGCGTGCTGGGCCTGTCCTTCCTCTCGTACGTCCAGGGCGTCACCGGGCAGGGGCTGGAACTGACCGTGATCTCCGCGGTCATCATCGGCGGGGCGGCCCTCTTCGGCGGCTCCGGCACCATGTGGGGCACCGTCATCGGTGTCGCCTTCATCGGACTGCTCCAGAACATCCTGAACATCAAGGGCATCTCCTCCTTCTGGCAGACCGTCGTCACCGGCCTGGTCATCGTCGCCGCCGTCGCGGCCGACACCTGGCAGCGCAAGCGCAAATCCCGGGCCTGAGGGCCCTCCCGCAGGCCGGAGCCCCCGCCCGGACGGGCCGGCGGCCGGACCACACCCCCGATTGCGCCACACCCCCGACTGCGCCCCACCCCCGCGTGCGCCACACCCCGGGCCACCGCATATGCCGAGAACCTCCAAGGAGTCCCCGATGTCCTCCCGTACCCTGCTCAGAACCCTCGTCGCCGCGACCACCGCCACGGCCGCCCTCACCCTGACCGCCTGCGGAGCCGTCAAGCCCGCGGACGGCGGCGGCTCGAAGGACGGCTCGTTCGAGATGGCGTCCTACATCCAGAAGCGGATCGACGACAAGAAGCCGATGCGCATCAAGCTGAGCTACCACGACCCGTCCCTCGCCTTCGCCACCCCGATCGGCGCGGGCATGAAGAAGGCGGGCAAGGAGTTCGGCGCCGAGACCGCGCTCATCGGCCCCACCGGCGGCGACGCGGCCCAGCAGGTGTCCGAGATCCAGACGCTCATCCAGCAGAAGGCCGTCGACGGTCTCGCCGTCTCCTCCGCGTCGAGCGACGCGCTCAAGCCGGTCATCGCGCAGGCGTACGACGCGGGTATCCCCGTTATCTCCTTCAACACCGACAACCCCGACTCGAAGCAGATGGGCTTCGTCGGCCAGGACCTCAAGGCATCGGGCAAGTCCCAGGCCGAGCGGCTGCTGAAGGACCTGGGCACGGTCAACAAGGGCAAGGTCGTCGTCTTCTCCGTGGACACCGGGGCGGGCTGGTCCCACGACCGGTTCGGCGGCTTCAAGGAGGGCATGGCCAAGAGCGGTCTGGAGATCGTCGGCCCGGTGAACGTGGGCAATGAGCCCAGCGCGGCCTACAACACGGTCGAGTCGACGATGTCCGGGCAGTCCGGTGTGGTCGGCATCGCCGGGCTCGACTGCTGTTCCACGACGGCCGCGGCCAAGTGGGTGTCGGGCTCGCCCGACAAGGACTCCATCGTCATGGGCGGCTTCGACCTGCTCCCGCAGACGGCCGAGTACCTCACCAGCGGTGTCGTCGACTTCACGATCAGCCAGAACCCGACCGAGCAGGGCTACCAGGCCGTCAAGGTGCTCAACGACTTCCTCACCGAGGGAACCGAGATCACCGGCGTGAACACGGGCGCGCAGTTCGTCACCCGCGAGAACCTCGGCGAAGCCACGGTGGAGAAGTAATGGCCGCCGCACCCCGCGGATCCGCGACCCGCGCGACCGCCGGCACCGGCGCCGCGGCCACCGCCGCCGCCCCTGACGTGGGCAACGGCGCCCCGGCGATCAGTGTCCGGGGGCTGTCCCGCAACTTCGGTCCCGTACGCGCCCTGTCCGACGTCTCCTTCGACGTCCCCGCAGGGGAGATCACCGCACTGCTCGGCGAGAACGGCGCGGGCAAGTCCACCCTGCTGAAGATCCTGGCCGGGCTGCAGCCGCCCAGCGACGGCACGGTCACCGTCTTCGGCGAGGAGGTCACCTCCTTCTCCCCCAGCACGATGCTCGACCGCTACGGCGTGGCCATCGTCCCCCAGGAACTCTCCCTGCTGCCCGACCGCAGCGTGGCCGAGAACGTCCTCAGCGGGGTGGAGCCGGGGAACCGCTGGTTCCCCTCCCGCCGGCAGATGGTGGAGCGCACCCGTGAACTCCTCGCCGGGCTGGATCTGGACCTGGACCCGGCCGTCCCCGTACGGTCGCTGGACCTCGCCACCCAGCAGCTCGTCGTGGTCGCCCGCTCCATCGCCCGCGGCTGCCGCGTCCTGATCCTGGACGAGCCGACGGCGATGCTCACCCCCGCCGAGGCCGAGCGGCTGTTCACCCTGATGGACGGCCTCAAGGCGGCCGGTACGACCATGCTGTACGTCTCCCACCGCATGCCGGAGGTCTTCCGGCTGGCGGACCGGATCGAGGTGCTGCGCGACGGTTCGCACGTGGCCTCCTGGCGGGGCGCCGACACCACGCCCGAGGAGGCGGTCGCCGCCATGGTCGGTCGCGAGCTGGGCCAGTTCGCGCGGCGCGACGCCCGGGCGGCCGATCCCGGGATCCCGCCGGCCCTGCGGGTCCGGGAACTGAGCGGCAAGCGGCACTCCGGGGTCTCCTTCGAGGTGCGGCCCGGTGAGATCCTCGGTGTGGCCGGGCTGCCGGACTCGGGCCGGGTGGAGCTGCTGCACAATCTGTTCGGCGGCGACCGGGGCACCGGCGGTACGGTCGAGCTGCTCGGCGAGCCCTACGAACGGCGCAACCCCATCGCGAGCGTCGAGCGGCGCCTCGCGTTCGTCCCCGGCGAGCGCCGGGCCCAGGGCCTGCTGACCACCATGAGCGTCGGCGACAACGTCGGTGTGCTGACGGCGAAGACGTTCAGCCGGCTCGGCCTCGTCCGCCGCGGCGCCTTCGACCGGCAGGCGGCCGAACAGGCCCGGAGGCTGCGGGTCAAGACGGCCACCATGGGCCAGCCGATCACCAGCCTGTCCGGAGGCAACCAGCAGAAGGCGGTCCTCGGCCGCTGGCTGGCGATCGACCCCGGCGTCCTCATCCTCGACGAGCCCACGCGGGGTGTGGACGTCGGCGCGAAGGCGGAGATCTACGAGCAGTTGTTCGCCCTCGCCGGCAAGGGCCTGGCGATCCTGTGCTCCTCCTCCGACCTGCCCGAACTCCTCACGCTGACCGACCGGATCGCGGTGATGAGCGAGGGCCGGCTGGTCGATGTCGTGGATACCGCGGAGGCGACCGAGGAATCCCTGATGACCCTCGCGACCGGGGCGGCCGCTCCGGCCGCCTGACACCCGCGGCCCCGCCGTCCCCAGCGAACCGCGCCCCCGTCCCCAGCGAACCGCGGCCCCGCCGTACGGACCTCCCGGCCCCGCGACCACCGGCCCGCGGCCCCGCCGCCGTCCCGACCTCCCCACCGAAAGGACCACCACCTCATGAAGCGCACCGGCATCCTCAACGCCGAACTGAGCGGAGCGCTGGCCACGCTCGGGCACACCGACCTGCTGCTCGTCGTGGACGCCGGGTTCCCCGTCCCGCGCGACGCGCACCGCATCGACCTGGCGATCGCGGAGAACCTCCCGGATCTGCGTACCGTGCTCGGCCTGATCGCGGACGAGGTCGTCGTCGAGGGCGTGGTACGGGCCGAGAACGTCCCCACCCACAACCCGCTGCTCGACGGCTGGCTGCGCGACCGGTTCGCCGGGGCCGAGTTCAGCACCCGTCCGCACGCCGAGGTGCTGGGCGAACTGGCCCGCGAGGCCAAGGTCGTCGTCCGTACCGGCGCCTTCGAGCCCTGGGGCAACATCGGCCTGTACTGCGATGTCGACGCCCCCCGGTGGTTCGGCGGCGAGGGCGTGGTGGTTCCCGAGGAGTACGCCTCCAGGATCTGACTTCCGGGCCGGCGCCGAGGTCATCCCGCGTCCGCGGGCCACGCGGCGGGCCCCTGCTTCACCCCCTACCGTTTCACCACAACAGGAGAAGACACTCCATGTCCGAAACCATCACCAACCCCGCCGAACTCAACCTCACCCCAGCCGAGTTGGCGCCCTACATCCAGCACACCCGGATCGAGTCGACCGCCACCCGCGACGACATGATCGCCCACGCGAAGGAAGCGGTCACCCACGGCTTCAACGCGGCCATGGTCTCCGCCTCCTGGGTGCCCGTCGTCGCCGCCGAGCTGGCGGGCACCGGCGTCGGCATCGCGACGGCCCTGGACTTCCCCACGGTCGGCGTGATGACCAGCGCGGGCAAGGCGGCCGAGGCGGCCGAGATCGCCCGGCTCGGTGCGACGCAGCTCGACATCGGTGTCCAGATCGGCTGGCTCAAGAGCGGGATGTACAACGAGTTCCGTGAGGACATCGCGGGCGTCGTCCGCGCCTCCGGACTGCCCGTGAAGGTCATGCTGGAGCTGCCGCTGCTCACCGACTCGGAGAAGGAGGCCGCGGTCGAACTGGCCATGGAGGCCGGTGTCTCCTTCCTCAAGAACTCCAGCAGTGGTCAGATCGAAATCGCGAACCCGACGAGTGTTCGCTACCTTGTTGACCGTGCCCGGGACGGCGTCCAGGTGAAGGCGTCCGGAGCCATCAAGCACCACCAGCAGGCCCTGGACCTCCTGCGCGCCGGTGCCGTTCTGCTCGGCACCAGCGCCGGCGTGGAGATCGTCACCGGCACCGCCGACGACTCGACGACCAGCTACTGACCGGCCAATGCCGTGCCCCGGCCGTCCACAGGCCGGGGCACGGCCCTTTCTCCCCGGAAGGAGACGTGTCACCGTGACGGCCGACGGAGGGCAAACCCCCGACATCAGGCGTGACGTCCCCACGGCCATCCACGCCCAGATCTCGGAGCACATCCGGCTGCGCATCGCGGGCGGCGAGTGGCCCGCGCACTACCGGCTCAAGAGCGAGCCGGAGCTGGCCCAGGAGTTCGGGGTCAGCCGGGGTACTGTTCGTCGCGCCCTGATGACCCTCATCGAGGAGGGGCTGCTGCGGCAGGTGCGGGGGCGCGGCACCTTCGTCACGTCCACGGTGATCGAGCCGGCGATCGCGCAGAAGCTCAGCACCCTCTCGGAGGACTTCGCCAGCCAGGGCGTGGTCACCTCCACGGTGGTGCGCGAGTGCTCGCTGATCACTCCGCCGAGGCCCGTCGCGGCGCTGCTGGACGCGTCGCCCACGACACGGGTGCTGCGTCTGGTGCGGGTCCGCAGCACGGACGAGGGGCCGGTGGCCCTTCTGTTCAACTTCGTACGCACCGATCTCGCGCCCGGTATCGAGGGGGCCGACTTCACGGGATCCAGCCTCTTCGGGATCCTTGAGGGCACCTACGGCCTGAAGATCGCGACGGCCCGCCGTACGTTCAGCGCGGAGGCCGCGTCGCCGGAGGTGGCGCAGGCGCTGGAGCTGCGGACGGGGAGTCCGGTGCAGTACCTCCAGCAGGTGACGTATCTGGCGGACGACCGCCCTGTCGAGTACTCGGACGTCTGGATCCACAGCGGCCGCCTCCGCGTCACCTCCCTCCTCCTCCGCCGCTGACCCCTCCGCCCCGGGACAGCGCCCACCACCCCCAGCCCCTCCGCCGCTCAAGGACAAACCCAGCCCAAGGCAACCCCGACTCCCGGGGCCACGGCACCCAAATCCAGCCCGTCCGGCGATTGAGGACGAACCCCCGCCCGGGGCAACGGCACCCAAACTCCGCACACCCGGCCCCCGGGCCAACCGCAACAAACTCAGCCCGTCCGGCGCTTGAGGACAAAACCCCAGCCGGGGCCAGGCGATCCGCTCTGTCGCGACCGCCCCCGACCCGCTAGCCTTTACGGTCCGGACCGTAAAGGAAAGGTCAGTCAGCATGTCCCAGCACCCCATGCGTCTCGGTCTGTACGTCAACCTCTACGCCGACACCGACGACCGGCCCCGGCTCGCCGACGCCGTCGAACAGGTGCGGCTCGCCGAGGAGGCCGGATTCGACTGGGTGGTGCTGGGCGAACGCCATCTGCACCGGCCCGGCTATCACGAGGCCCTGACCTCACTGGCGTTTCTCGCCGCGCACACCGAGCGGATCGGGCTCGCGACGGCCGGGCTGATCGCGCCGGTCTACCAGCCGGTGTGGCTCGCCGAGACGCTCGCGCACATCGATGTGCTCTCCGGCGGCCGGCTCACGGCCGGATTCGTGCTGGGCTACCGGCCCGAGGAGTTCGCGCTGTACGGCACCCGGGCCGCCGAGCGGGTGCCCCGGTTCGAGGAGTGCCTGGAGCTGGTCACCCGGCTGTGGACCGAGGACGAGGTCAGCCACGAGGGCCGCTGGACCTCCCTGGACCGGGCGTTCCTGTCGCCCCGGCCCGTACAGTCGCCGAGGCCCCGGCTGTGGAACGGCGGCCGGGTCCCGGCCGCGCTGGAGCGCACGGCGTGGATGTGCGACGGCTGGACGACGTCGTTCAACGAGCTGGACTCCGAACTCCCCGAGAAGATCGCCTCCTACCTCTCGTACCCCGCCGGCCCCGCCTCCCTGGGCAAGGAGGTCATCGTCTGCCGGGAGGGCTACGCCGCCGCCACCTCCCAGCAGGCGAGGGCCGCCCTCGAAGCCCCGCTGCGGGAGCTGTACGACGCCTACGGCGGCTGGAAGCGCACCTCGGCGGACGCGGCGCGCTACGCCCAGCCGTGGGAGGACATCGAGGCCCGCTCGGTGATCGGTTCGGTGGAGCAGTGCGCCGAACGGCTGGGGACGTACGGCGCGATGGGCGCGGACGGTGTCGTACTGCGCGTCCAGCCGCCTGGTATGCCGCAGAAGGAGGCCCTGAGCGCGATCGAGACCTTCGGTACGGAGGTGCTGCCCCGCCTCGACGGCTGACCGGGACCGACCGGGCGCCCCACCGGGGCGCCCGGGCCCACCGCGCACCGATGTCCGACGCGCCCCGACGCCCACCCACGCCACAACCCGCGCCCCGCCCGGGCTCATCCCACCCGTACGCCCTCAGCACTTACGCCCCACCCGCACCACAACCCGCGCGGGCCCATCCCACCCGTACTCCGCCACGTGCCCGCGCCACCCCCGCCCCTCAGCGCCTGAAGCGTTCCCCCACCACCCGCGCCGCCTCCGCGATCTGGCCCATCGCCCGGTCGTCGGCCATCAGCATCGGCTGCCGTACCCACACCACGCTCTCCTCCGCCGCCTCCGCGACCGGGCACGGACCGGTCCGTACGGCGTACGGCGTGAGTGAGGGCTCCCGGCTCAGCGAGCGGTACCCGGCGTCCAGCGGCACTCCCTCCGCGGCCATCGCCGCCACGAAGTCCGCCTTGGGCCGCCCGCCGAACGCGGCGCCGTCGTACCGCAGCATCATCAGATGCCGGGTGTGCCGGGTGGTCCCGGGCGGATCGGGGACGGGCTCCAGCCCCTCCACGGGCTCCAGCGCCCGCGCGAGGGTGGCCGCCCGTGCCTCCCGATGGTCGATCTGCGCGTCCAGGAGCGGCAGCTGAGGGTGGAGTACGGCCGACTGGAACTCGGTCATCCGCAGATTCCAGCCCAGCTCCGGATGGTCGTACCAGCCACCGCCGAGAGTGCGCCCGACGTTGTGGAGCGACCAGAGCCGCTCGTACACCCGACGCTCCCCGGTGACGACGACACCGCCCTCACCGGCGGTCATCGCCTTGCTGGACTGGAAACTGAAGCAGGCGGCGTCACCGAGGGTCCCGGCGGGGCGGCCGTGGCGGCTGGCGCCGTGCGCCTGGGCGGCGTCCTCCACGACGGCGAGCCCCCGGCGCGCGGCGACCTCCCGCAGCGCCTCCGTGTCGGCGGGCGCGCCCGCGAGATGGACGGGCATCACGGCCCGGGTACGCGGACCGGCCAGCCGGTCGACCTCGGCGGGGTCCAGATGGAGGGTGTCGGTCACATCGGCGACGACGGGCGCGGCCCCGGCGAGGACGACCGCGGTGGCACTGGCCACGAACGTATAGGCGGGGACGACGACTTCGTCCCCCGGCCGTACCCCGAGGGCGCGCAGCGCCAGGAACAGTCCGACGGTCCCGTTCACCGTGCAGACCCCGTGAGCCGCTCCGACGCTGTCGGCGAAGGCCGCCGCGAAGGTCTCGGTCTCGGTGCCCTGGGTGGCCCCCCACTGCCCGCCGTCCAGGACCCTCAGCAGCCGTTCGCGCTGTTCGGCGGTGGGCGGCGGGGGCCAGGCGGGCCAGCCGTCGGTGCGTACGGGAGTCATAGGAGCCCCTTCAGCAGCCGGTCCATGGTGCCCCCGAGGATCAGGGCCCGGTCGGCTTCGTCGATGTCGGCGAGGAGGACGCGCCCGAGCCCGACGCGCAGATCGAGGAAGACGGCATCGGAGCCGAACACGATCCGCTCGGCGCCCACCTCGGCGACCAGCCGCGCGAGATGGCGGGCTGTGGTCCGGGAGCCGCAGGTCTCCAGGACGATGCTGGGGCAGCGGCCGGCCGCCTCGGCCGCCGCCGCGTGGCCGCCCTCGGGCCAGAGCCCGGCGTGCCCCATGAGCAGGGGGGTTTCGGGCCAGCGGGGTGCCACGACCGCGAACCGGGCCGGGTCGGAGTACGCGGAGCCGTACTCGCTGTGCGCGAGGACGATGCGCCCGCGTCCGGCGGCGATCTCGAAGGCGGGCGCGTAGGCGGGGTGGTCGAGCGGCAGCCGGTGCACCTCGGGATGGAGCTTGACGCCGATGATCCCGGGGGTGTCGAGCAGGTCCCTCAGCCGGTCCGGGGACTCGGGGTCGTGCGGATTGTGGACGGCGTAACCGAGGAGCCGTCCGGGGTGGGCGGCCAGATCCTCCAGGAGGAGGGCGTTTCCGGCGCGGGCGTCGGGGCCGACGGCGAGCAGATGCGATACGCAGGAGACCTGGACTCCGCAGCGGTCCATGACCCGGACGAGAGAGCGGGCGGAGCCGTCGGTGACGGCGAAGGCGGACCAGCGCCCGAGGTGTCCATGGGCGTCGACGATTCTCATCGGGCGGCTCCGGGGTCCCCGCCGTGCGCCCGGCCGGGGCTCCGGCCCGGGGGCCGGTCGCCGTCCGGGACCCGCCCGTCACGCTCCCCGCCGCCGTACCCGTACCCGTTGCCGGCGTTCATGCCCTCCGCGCCTTCTGTGCCTCCTGCGCCTTCCATACCTTCTGTGGGTTCTGTAACGTCGGCGCCGTCCGTACGGGACCCGCCCGCGCCGAAGAGCCGGAGCGCGTTGCCGCCCGCGATCAGGGCCCTGTCCTCGTCCGGCAGTTCCAGGGTGTCCAGCTGGTACCGGGGCCCGGCGTCGTCCGTCACGGGGGCGCCCGTGCCGAACAGGACCCGGTGCGCGCCGAACCGTTCGGCGAACCACTCGACCTGGAGATGCCCGCCGAGGGTCGAGGTGTCGAGGTACACCTCGTGCCGGACGTCCATGAGTTCGGCCAGCTCGCGCAGACGGCGGTAGCCGGTGTCGGTCAGCACGATCCGCAACTCCGGTTCGGCGTCGGCGAACCGCCGGATCTCGTCGCCTCCGGCGCTGTCCAGGCCGAGCAGGACGGTGGTCCGGCGCGCGGCGAGCCGGGCGGCGAGGGCGAACGAGTGCGTCCCGGTGAGGGACCAGCGGTGCTCGGCCGGGCACAGCCGTACCGGGCCGCCCGGCGGCACCCCGGCCGGGCCCTCCGTGCCCAGCGGGCCGGGGACGAGGACCGGCACGGGCCGCAGCCGTCCGCCGCCGTCCGGCAGGGCGGCGTTGCCGTCGCGGGGGTCCCCGTACACGGCGTGGGTGTGCGTCACATACGCGCTGTCGATCCGCAGCCGGTCGAGTTCCCGTAGGAGCCCGGCGCAGTCCCGGCTCGGAACCTCGTCGTACGGCAGCGGGCCGAGCATGCGGTTGACGTCGACGACGGTCATGACTTGAGTCCGGTGGTGGCGATGGAGTCGGTGAGATACCGCTGGAGCAGTCCGAAGACCAGCAGACACGGGATCACGGTGATGGTCGCGCCCGCCATGATCTGGTTGATCGGCACATTCTCGCCCTCCAGGGTGGCGAGACCGACGGTGAGCGTGCGCATCTCGCCGGACTGGCCGATGACGAGCGGCCACAGGAAGTCGTTCCAGTGCCAGAGGAAGACGAAGACCCCGAGGGTGGCGAGGACCGGCCGGATCAGCGGCACGACCACGGTGACGTAGATCCGCCACTCCGACGCGCCGTCGATCTTCGCCGCCTCGAACAGCTCGTCCGGGAGTCCGCTGATGAACTGCCGCATCAGAAACACCGCCTGGGAATTCGCGAGCGTGGGCACGATCATGCCCCAGTAGGTGTCCACTCCGCCCATTTCCGACACAAGGATGTAGTACGGAATGAGGGTGGCCTGGAACGGAACCATCAGGGTCGCGAGGAAGGACCAGAACAGAATCTCCCGGCCGGGGAACTTCTTCTTGGCGAAGGCGTATCCGGCCATGGAAGCGAAGAGCAGGATGAGGACGACGGAGACGACCGAGTAGACCAGGGAGTTGAACACCCACCGCATGATGTCCGCGCTGCCGAGCACATCGGAGAAGTTCTCCCAGGTGGCACGGGCGAGATTGAACGCTCCCGGCAGCGTCTTGCCGCCGGGCGGCGCGAAGGCGACCAGGACCATCACCGCGAACGGGGTGATGGTGACCAGAGCCACCAGGATCAGCAGTACGGGCAGCCTCAGCCGCGCCATTCAGTCCGCCTCCCTGCCGATGAGCCGTCGCTGGATGAGCGAGAAGACGAGTACGACGACGAAGAGGACGATGCCGATCGCGCTGGCGTAGCCGAAGTCGAAGAACTTGAATCCCGAGTCGTACAGGAAATACACCAGTGAGTAGCTGGCGCGTACGGGACCGCCCGAGGTCATCACATACATGGCGTCGAAGACCTGGAACGCCTGGATCGCCTCGATGACGAGTACGAAGAAGAGAATGGGCCGCAGCAGCGGAAGCGTCACCCAGCGGAATCGCTGCCAGGCGTTCGCGCCGTCGATGGTCGCGGCTTCCACGACCTGCTGCGGTATGGCCTGGAGCCCGGCGAGCAGAATGAGCATGGAGTAGCCGAAGCCCTTCCACGCCGAGGTGACGGCGATCGCCGGAAGGACGAGGTTCTCGCTGCCGAGGAAGTCCACGGGGCCGATGGACAGGGCGCCCAGTGCCTCGTTGAGCAGTCCGTCCTCCAGGTCGTAGATCCACTTCCAGATGACGGCGGCCAGCACCACGCTGGTCACGTACGGAAGGAAGAAGACGCCCCGGAAGAAGCCCCTGGCCCACACCGTGCGGTGCAGCAGGACGGCCGTGCCGAGCGAGAGGAGGACGGTGAGGGGGACGAAGACGGCGGTGTAGAGGGCGGTGACCCCGAGGCTCTCCCAGAACAGGTCGTCCTGCATCAGCCGGGTGTAGTTCTCCGCCCCGACGAAGCTCCACTCGCCGTTCAGCCGGTAGTCGGTGAGGGAGAGGAAGAACCCGCCGAGCGTGGGTCCGAACCGGAAGACGAGGAACAGGAGCAGCATCGGGGCGACGAACGCGAGCCCCGCACGGGCCTCGCGCCGCCGTGCGATCTGCCGTGCCCTGCCGCCGCCACGGCCGGCGGCAGGGCGTTCGGGCCGGCGGCCGGACGGGCGGTCCGCCGGGGCGGAGGCCGCCCCGGCGTCGCGGCCCGGCGGCTGCGCCGTCTTGTCGGGCATACTCAACGCTGCCGCGCCAGCAGGTCGTCACCCTGCTTGGCCGCCTCGTCGAGGGCCGCCTTGGGTGTCTTCTTCCCGGTGAGCGCGGCCTGGATCTGCGGGCTGATCAGGGCCATCAACTGCCGTGCCGCCGCGTGCGGCTCCCCGGGGACGGTGTGGGTGAGGGATTCCTGGTACTGCTTGGCGTACGGGCTGGAGTTGGGCACGGTCACATCGGTGCGCGGCGAGAAGTAGCCGCCCGCCTGGCCCATGGCCTGGATCTGCTCCGGCGCGGTCATAAAGGCGATGAACTTCTCGGCGCCGGAGATGTTCTTGCTCTTGGCGTTGATCCCGAGGCCGCCCGGCATACCGAAGCTGACCTGCTCGACGCCGGTCAGGGCGTTGCCGACGATGACGTTCTCCTTGCCCCAGGTCTTCTCGGCGAGGGCCGCGTCGGCGGGGGTGTTGGTGTAGCTCATCGCCACCTCCTGCTTACCGAGCGCCTGGTCGGTGAAGAGGTTGGAGTTCGTCAGCGCGGATTTGGGGACGGCGCCGCTCTTGTAGAGGTCGGTGAGGAAGGTGAGGGCCGCGACACCCTCGGGGCCGTTGAAGGCGACCTTCTTCCCGTCCTCGGCGAAAACCTTGCCGCCCGCCTGCCACAGCAGGGGGTAGAAGCTCATGTTCTGGGAGGCCTCGTTGCTCGCGGAGTAGTCGAGCGTGGTGTGGCCGACCGCCTTCAGTTTGGGCGCGGCGGCCTTGATCTCGTCCCAGGTGGCCGGGGGCTTGGTGATCCCCGCCCTGTCCAGCAGCTTCTTGTTGTAGATCGTGCTGGTGACGGTGTGGTAGATCGGCGCCGCGTAGACCTTGCCGTCCTGCGACATCGCCTCCAGCGCCGCGGGCCGGAACTTGTCCTTCGACTCCTTGAGCCCGCCATCCACGGGCGCGAGGGCGCCGTTGGCGTGATACTGCGGGATCTGGTCCGGCCCGAGGAGCACGATGTCCGGGCCCTTGCCGCCCGCGAACGCGGTGGCGAGCTTCTGGTCCCTGTTCTCCCAGGGCAGCTGCTCGATGACGATGTCCGTGTCCTTCTCCGCGGCCTCGAAGTCCGCCTCGATCTTGTCCCAGAACGCGGCGTTGGCCTTCGGTTCCATGATCACCGGATGCATCCACAAGGTGATCTTTCCCGAGCCCGATCCGCTGTCATCGCCGCCGCAGCCGGCGAGCAGCCCCGCGGTGAGCGTGAACAGTGCGAGGGGTGCTGCGGCGCGCGTGAAGCTTGTCTTCATGAAGGGCCTCCGGAAGAACCTGAGAGGGTGCGCAGTACGAGTTTCGGCCTGGGCCGAAAGTAGCGGCCTCCCTTTCGGCATGTCAATGCTTCTGCGCGTGCCTCCGCGACGAAAGGAAACGGGGGCGTCTCACCGGCGGGCCGTGCGTGATCGCGGGCGGGCCCCGGCCTGCCCTTTCCGGCGACGCGGCCTCTCCCCCGCCACCCCGGACCTCCTTCACCGGTGAGACCGAGCGGGCCGCTCACCTGCGTCACACTGGCCCCGTGAGAAGCGAGAACACCCCCTTCATCGGCGGCCCCCTCGACGGACGGGTGCTCCCCGTACTCGTCGGGGCCACCGGACATCCGCCCAAGTGGTACGAGATCCCCGTGCCGAACGACGACGGCACGCCCCCCACCGTCCACGCGTACCGCCGCATCCCGGCGGGCCACACCAAACGCCTCGGGCTCCAGCGCGGCTGGATCTACGAGTACGCGCCTCAGGGCCGGGAGCGGCGCGAACTGAAGTGGCCCTGGTCGAAACCGCCGGGACGAGCCGACACGCCGTAGAAACCGGGCGCTCCGCCGGAACGAGCCGACACGCCGTAATAACCCCCGACTCCCCCGGGACCGGTGACAGCGTTCCGCCGAATCGGCCACTCGGCGCGCGCTCCGGGCCGACCGGCCCCACGATCCGGCTGTGGGGCGGGGGTCGCCCCCGCAGTCGGAGGTGATGGTGTGTCAGTCAGCTTGCTCCGCACGGTCTGTACGACGGCGCTCGCAACACTCACGGCGGTCACGGTGATCACTGCCGTACCGGGGGACGCCGAGGCCGCCCCCGCGCCCCCGGCCGCCGCGCCCGCGCCCCCCGGCCCGGGGGACTCCGTCAACCCCGGCTCCGACCCCGTCACCGCGCCCGCCCGGGTCGCCGATCTGCTCACCCGGCTCCAGACCCTCTACCGCCAGGCCGAGGACGCCGGTGAGACCCACACCGCCGCCGAGTCGCGGCTGAAGGCCCAGCGCGCGAAGACCGCTCGGCTCGGAAGGGAGCTGACGGCGGCGCGCGACGCGCTCGGGGAGGGCCGGCGGGAGGCGGGCCGGCTCGCCCGGGAGCAGTACCAGGGCCACTCGGAACTCAGCGCCCATCTGCGGCTGCTGCTCGCTCCCAACGCGCGCCGGGCGCTGGACGAGCGTCATCTGATGGAGCGGGCGGCGGCCCACCGGATGGCGACGGTCGCCCGGCTGGACTCGGGCGCGCGGACGGCCCGGCGGCTCGCCGCCGCCTCCCGCAAGGCGCTCGACCGGGAGCGGGCCCTCGCCGCGGCCCGGAAGAAGGCGCGGGACACGGCGGACGCCCGGCTCGGGGAGATCGAGAAGATGCTCGCCTCGCTCACCCCCGAGCAGATCGCCGCGCTCACCACCCCGCAGGCCCAGGAGAGCCTGATCGGCTCGGGCGCCCTCGGCGCCCCGGCCGCAAGCGCCTCGACGGGAAGTGCCCCGGCCGGAAGCCCCTCCGCCGGGAACGGGTCCTCGACCGGGAACGGACCCTCGGGAAAGGGATTCACGGGGAAGGGGTCCGCCGGGGCGCGCACCCCGACCCGGCAGGGCGCGGACGCGGTCCGGTACGCCGTCGAGCAGATCGGCAAGCCGTATGTCTGGGGTGCCACGGGCCCGGAGTCGTACGACTGCTCCGGGCTGACCTCGGTGGCCTGGGCGGCGGCGGGGCGGGAGATCCCGCGGACCAGCCAGGAGCAGTGGCGTGAGCTGCCGAGGGTGCCGGTGCGCTCACTGCGCCCCGGGGACCTGGTGGTCTACTTCCCCGAGGCCACCCATGTGGCGATCTATCTGGGCGACGGCATGGTCGTCCAGGCCCCTCGCCCGGGCACGGTGGTCAAGGTCTCCCCGCTCACGGCCAACCCGGTGCTGGGCGCGGTCCGGCCGGACCCGGAGGGCTCACCCCTGACGGCGTACGCCCCGCCGCCGCTCCCCGAGGGAGCCACGGCGGGGTCGGACACCGGTTACGCCGAGACCGCGGCCCCCGACACGGAAACGGAATCGACCGGGGACACCCATATGGACACAGGCGCAGGAGCGGACGCGAGTACGGACATGGACACCGGCACCGATACGGACACGGCCGGGGACGCAGCCGGGGAAACCGGCAGCGGCTGACGGGAGAGCGGTCGACGCGCGGGCGGCCGCCCGGTTCGGGGCTAGGCCGAGACCCCGCCCCCGGAGGCTCCGCCCGCGACTCCCGCCGCTCCCGCGGCGACCTCGCCGAGATAGGACTCGGCGAGCGCGGGGTCGTAGAAGAAGTTCTCGAAGTCCGCCGGGTTGTTGAAGCCGTTGGCGAACCGGTCGGCGACCGGCTGGAGCTGCCCCGCCGCGCCGATCAGATTCAGTACGTGCTCCGGCGGGGGCGCCAGCATCGCGTTGGTCCACTTGGTGACGTGCCGGGCGGTCTCCCAGTAGCGGTCGAACGCGGACCGCATCCACACCTCGTCGAACGGCTTGTCCCCCTGCTCGGTGATCGACGCGAGATAGGAGGCCGCGCACTTGGACGCGGAGTTCGAGCCCTGGCCGGTGATGGGGTCGTTGGCGACGACGACGTCGGCCACCCCGAGCACCAGGCCGCCGCCGGGCAGCCGCCCGACCGGGTTCCGTACGGTGGGCGCGTACCGCCCGGCGAGGGTGCCGCCCGCGTCGGTCAGCTCGACCTTGGTGGCGCGCGCGTACTCCCACGGGGTGAATCGTTCCATCAGCTCCAGCGTGAGCGAGAGGTGCTCGGCCGGGTCCTTGATCCCCTTGAAGACGTCGACCGGACCGCCGGGAACGCCCTCCCAGAAGAGGATGTCCGCGCGGCCGGAGGTGGTGAAGGTCGGCATCACGAAGAGCTCGCCGACACCGGGGACCAGATTGCAGCGGACCGCGTCGAAGTGGGGGTGCTCCGGGCGGGGCCCGAGGCCGTGCACATAGGCGACGGCGAGGGCGCGCTGGGGGGCGTCGTACGGAGAGCGGGAGGCGTCCCGGCCGAACATGGAGACCAGTTCGCCCTTGCCCGCCGAGATGAGCACCAGGTCATAGGTACGGGCGAAGAAGTCCAGGTCGGAGACCGCGGCACCGTGGATGACGAGCTGGCCGCCGCGCTGGGCGAAGGTCTCCATCCAGCCGGCCATCTTCACGCGCTGGTCGACGGACTGGGCATGGCCGTCGAGCCTGCCGACCCAGTCGATCACCCTCCCCCTGCCTTCGCCGGAGGCGCCGGATTCCGGCCCGGCGGACTCCGGCCCGGCGACGGAGACGCCGAGGCCCTCGATCCTCGGGGCCTGGGACTCCCAGAAGTTGATGTCCAGGTCGCGCTCGTGCTGGAGCGCGGTGTGGAACATGCACTGCGTCGACATGACCCGGCCGGAGCGGATCTCATCGGCCGTGCGGTTGGACATCAGGGTGACCTCGTAGCCCTGCGACTGCAGGCCGAGGGCGAGCTGAAGACCGGACTGACCGGCTCCGACTATGAGTATCTTCCGCATCCGGGGTGTCTCTTCTCTCTATGCTCTCTGTTCACTCAGAAGTTTCCTCGAGCGCGTGGGCGACCAGTGACAGCAGTGACTCGATCACCGTGAACCGCTTACGCGCGTCCATGATCACGATCGGCACATGGACGGGGACGGTCAAGGCCTCCCGTACGTCCTCGGTCTCGAACAGCTCCGAGCCGTCGAAGTGGTTGACGGCGACGATGTACGGCAGCCCGCTGGTCTCGAAGTAGTCGAGCGCGGGGAAGCAGTCCGGCAGCCTGCGGGTGTCGGCGAGCACGACCGCGCCGACCGCGCCCCGGGCCAGGTCGTCCCACATGAACCAGAAGCGCTGCTGACCGGGTGTGCCGAAGACGTACAGCACGAGATCGTCGTCGAGCGTGATCCGCCCGAAGTCCATGGCGACCGTGGTGGTCAGCTTCTCCGGCGTCGCGGCGAGATCGTCGGTCTCCTCGCTGGCCTCGGTCATCAGCGCCTCGGTCCGGAGCGGGGTGATCTCCGAGACGGCGCCGACGAAGGTCGTCTTGCCCACGCCGAAGCCGCCCGCGACGACGACCTTGGCGGCCGTGGGGGCACGGGTGTGGTCCAGCTGCCACGCCTGGAGGCCGTCCTCGGCGGCGGTGGGCTGCCGGGGCACCCGGGCGGGGCCCGCGGCGGGCAGCGTGTCAGAGGCGGCGGAGTCCACTCAGCACCCTTTCGAGCAGTGCGCGTTCCGGGCGTTCGGGGCCGTGCCCCGTGCCGTATACACGAATCTTTCCCTGGTCGGCCAGGTCGCTGAGCAGCACCCTGACGACACCCAGCGGCATCTGGAGGATCGCCGAGACCTCGGCCACGGTACGCATCCGCCGGCACAGCTCGACGATGGCCTGGAGCTCGGGCGTGACCCGCGTGGACAGATCGCCCTTGGGCAGCTCGCGCCGGTCGGCGGGCGCTTCCAGGGCGGCCACGAACGTCTCGACCAGCAGCACATGGCCGAAGCGGGTACGGCCGCCGGTGAGCGAGTACGGCCGTACGCGCGCGGAGCGGTTCTCACCGCGCACCGGCAGCCCGGACGGGGTGGTCGCGGCGGTCACCGGGTGGCCTCCCTGGACAGTCGGAGTTCGCTGCGGAGTTCAGGGGTCAGCACATGTCCGGCACGGCCCACGAACAGGCCCATGTGGTACGCGACCACGGCCATGTCGCAGTCGGCGTCGGCGTGGACCCCGAGCAGCGAACCGTCGCTGATCGACATGATGAACACGCAGGCGTCCTCCATCGCGACCATGGTCTGCTTGACCCCGCCGCCGTCCATCAGCCGGGCGGCGCCGATGGTGAGGCTGCCGATGCCGGAGACGATGGTGGCGAGGTCGGCGCTGGAGCCCCTGGGGCCGCCTTCCCGGTGCACCGGGCCGGTGGGGGTGAGGTTCTGCGCGGGGTCGGAGGAGAGCAGGAGCAGTCCGTCCGACGAGACGACGGCGACGGAGCGCAGTCCTGGCACCTCCTCCACCAGATTGCTCAGCAACCAGTGCAGATTGCGGGCCTCAGTGCTCAGGCCGAACGTCCCGGTCGCAGTCAACTGCGTGCCTCCTCGACTGTGTCCCCCGCTTCTTGTGGTCCCGCCGTGCGCGCGATCTCGGCCTCGGCTTCGCGGCGCCCCTCCTCGGCGGCCTGCTGGAAACCGCCCAGCCTGCGGCGCAGCGCCTCGGCGTCCACGCTGCCGGTACGTGCACCGGGCGCGGGGGCGGGCCTGACGACCCTGGGCGTGCGCTTGGGCAGGCCCTTGTCGGTGACCCGGTCCCAGACGGGCGCGTTCACCGGGCCGGTGGTGGGGAGCGGTCCGGCCGGTGCGGGCGCCCCGGCCTGCTCGGCCCCGGCGCCGGGCCGGTACCCCGTCCCCCGATGGGGAGTCGTGTCGTGCGGTGCGGTGGCGCCCGGCGCCCCTTCGTGGTGCCGTGTCGTGTCGTGCGGTGCGGTGTCGTGGTTGCGGGTTGCGTCGTGGTTGCGGGTTGCGTCGTGCGGTGCGGTGCCGTGCGATCCGGTGTCGTGGTGCGCGGACGTGTGGTGCGGGTGGCCGTCGTCGTACGCGGGCGAGGGACCCGGGATCTCCGGGGTCCCGGGATTCTCCTGGGCGGCGGGTGCCGGCGAGGTCTCCAGGTCCGGCAGCCGCATCTCGAAGGTGGCCTCGTCGCCGCCCCCGGCGTACCCCTGGTACTCCCCGTACCCGGCCCCCGCCGTGTCCTCCGGGTAACCGTCCGCCGTCCGCCCGTGCGCCTCCGGCTCGGGCTCCGTCGCCCGTACGGCGGCCTCGGCCGCCTCCACCACCGGGTCGGGGGCGGCGGAGAGCGCCGGTGCCGCGTGCCGCGGACCGCCGGGCAGGGTGTTGGAGTTGGCCTCGGCGGCCGATCCGGGCAGCTGGACCGGGGGCGTGGCGCCCGGCGCCACGGGACGGCTCTCCGCGGGCGGCTCCTTGGGCAGCAGCGCCTCGGGCAGCACGACGACCGAGGCGATCCCGCCCTGCCGCTGGTCGCGCAGTTGCACCCGTACTCCGTGACGGGCGGCGAGCAGCGCGGTGACGCGCAGTCCGAGCCCCTCCTCACGGCCGGACGGGGTCTCGAACGCGGCCGGGTTCTCCAGGCGTTCGTTCAGCTCGGCGATCCGCCCCGCGGGCATCCCTATGCCGTTGTCCTGGACGGAGAGCATCACCTCGCCGCTCTCCAGCAGCCAGCCCGACAGTTCGACACGGGCGTCCGGCGGCGAGAAGGAGGTCGCGTTCTCCAGGAGTTCGGCGACCAGATGGCTGAGGTCGTCGGCGGCGAACCCGGCGACCTGGGCGTGCGGCGGCAGGGACTGGATGACGACCCGCTCGTACCGCTCGATCTCGCTGACGGCCGCGCGCAGCACATCGACGAGCGGGACCGCGCCCGGGTGCCCCTGGGAGTGCTCGACACCGGCGAGCACCAGCAGGTTCTCGCTGTGGCGGCGCATGACGGTGGCCATGTGGTCGAGCTTGAAGAGGGTGGCGAGCCGGTCCGGGTCCTGCTCGCGCTCCTCCAGCTTCTCGATCACGCCGAGCTGGCGCTCGACCAGGCCGAGGGTCCGCAGGGAGAGATTGACGAAGGTGTGGTCGACGGTGTGGCGCAGCCGGTGGATCTCGGCGGTCAGCTCGTCGGTGCGGCGGCGGGTCTCGGCGCGCTCGGCGGCGAGTTCGGCCGTGAGTTCCGCGCGTTCGGCGGCGAATCGGGCGGCGAGGTCCGCGCGCTGGGAGGCGAGTTCGTCGGCGAGGCGCGCGGTGTCGGGGGCCGGTGCCGGGGCGCTTCCCGCCGGGGCGGTTCCGGGATCGGGCCGGGGTACTGGAACCGGACCCGCCGCAACCGGTTCCACCGGGGAGTACGGGGCCTGGTGGCCGGGGTTCGCGTGGTGCGCGGCCGGGGCGGGCTCCGGGCGCACGGCCCGGGCGCCGAGGTCGAGCACCTTGCCGTGCAGGGCGTTCAGGGACCGTACGACCTGGGCGAACTCGTCGTTGCGGCCCGTGAAACCGACGGGCGTCTCGGCCTCGGGCGCGGTGGCGAGACGGGCCGCTCCGATACGCAGGACGGCGAGCGGGCGGGTGATCGTACGGAGCAGGGCGGCCAGCACCGCGACGGCGAGCAGCAGCAGTCCGCCGAGGACCGCGATCCGTACCTCCAGCGCGGTGACGTCGTCGTCGCGGAGCTGTTCGAGGGCGGTGATCCGCTCGGAGGCCAGCGCGGACTCGACTCCCCGCATCTGCTCGATACGGGCGGTGAGCGAGCTCTCCAGCTCGTTCCGGTCGGAGTCGAGATCGCTCTCCGAGAGCACGGGCTGGTCGGTGAGACGGGTGAGATAGGACTCGGCGGACTTGACCTCGGTGCCGGTGACGGTCGCGGCGAGGGAGTCGCGGGCCTCCTTGCCGGCGGCCTGGTCGAAGTCGGAGAGCGCGGCGAGTTCGCGTACGCGGGACTGCTGGGCGAGGGCGCTCAGGGAGTCACGGGTCCGCTCGGCCGCCTTGTCCTGCTCACTCGACTCCTCGCTGACGGGGAGCCCGGTGACGGGGTCGACCGTCTCCTCACGCTCCTTGGGGCGCGGCATGGAGAGCGCGGCGACGAGCAGCCCCCGGGTGGCCGACGCCTGCTCGACGGCGAGTCCGAGGGCGGCGGGCGCGCGGGTGCCGTCGGCGGCGCGCGGCGGGGTCTTCTCGGTCAGTTCGCCGGCGAGCGCGTGGAGATGGGTGATGACCTCGGTGTACTCGCGGTGGGCCTCCAGCGCGGTGCCGTCGCCGGTGAGCGCGGTTCGGCGTACGGAGGGCACGGTCGCCAGTTCACGGCGCAGTCCGGCGCGGTCGTCGGGGATGGAGCCGCGGATCTCGTCGATCCCCCGGTCGACCCGGGCGCTGTGGGTGTCGGTGGTCTTGCGCCGTTCGTCCCTGGGACCCTTCTGGCGGTCCCGTCCGGCGGCGATGTACGCGGTGACCTCGTCGCGCTCGTCGGCGAGCGAGTGGGCGAGGGTCACGGCCTGCCGGTTGAGCTGGGCGAGCGTCACCAGCCGCTGGGACTCGTGCAGTTCCGTGGAGGTGGCGAGGACACCCGGGGTGCCCGCGCCGACGACGATCAGTCCGACGACGGCGACTCCGACGACCAGCCGACTGCGCACCCGCTTGGCACGGCCACGGGCGACGGGAACCGGCGAAGTGCCCCCGGCCGGGGAGGTCGCTGAGGTCAGTGGGGCGGCCTGAGGGGCCTGGGGCCGCTTCTTCTGCACCGGTGCTCGCAATCCTGCTTGACTCGTCCAGTCTGTGAACCTTGAAGCAGAGATGACGACCGGTCACACACGAGATCCCACCCCTGGCACGACTTCAGACGATTCCAGTGCTTTTGGGAGGGAGGCGCACATCGGCCGCTCCGCCACCTGAACGAGTGAACATCACCGAGGAGTTGGCGAACAACTCCTCTCAGTTGCCGGACGGGTGAGGGCGAACACGCTGACTGGATCTTCCGGGCTCCCTTTGGCAGGATGCGCGCCCGCAGCGCGCCCGAGGCAGCCCTCACCCTGTCCGAACACCGCCTGACCTGGCCGTACGGAGGAAACCCTCGGTTGTGCAGGGCTCGTGAACGAGTCATGCAGACTGTGGTTCATGCGCATCGAACTCGCCACTTCGCCCGGTTCCGCCGAACGGCCCAACGAGGACTGGGTATCCGTGGCCCTGCCCGCCTCGGGCCAGGGCGGATCCCTGGTGACGCTGGACGGGGTGACACCTCCGGAGGGTGACTACGGGTGTGTACACACAGTTCCGTGGTTCACCGCGCGGCTGGGGGGTGCGCTGCTCGAACTGTCCGTTTCTCGCCGCGATCTGACGTTGACCGAAATCCTCTCCGCGGCAATTGGGCGCACTGCCGACGCGCATAAGGACACCTGTGACCTTTCTCACGTGAGGACTCCGCAGGCCACGGTGGTCGTCGTTCGCTGGGGCGGGGCGGGGGACGCGGTGGAGTATCTGGTGCTCTCCGACTCGACGCTGCTGCTGGAGTCGCCGGGCGGTGAGGTGCGGGCGGTTCTGGACGACCGCATCGACCGGCTGCCCCGGGAGCGGCTGCGGACGCACGCGTCGGCGGACGCGCTGCGGAACGCGGAGGGCGGGTTCTTCACGGCGGCGGCGGATCCGGGGGTCGCGGGTCGCGCGGTGACCGGCAGCGTGCCCCGGGCCGGGGTCCGCGCGGTCGCCGCGCTCACGGACGGCGCGGCCCGGTGGGTCGACATGTTCGCCGAGGGCACCTGGGCGGAGTGTGTCGCGCTCCTGCGGAAGGAGGGGGCGCAGGGGCTCATCGACCGCGTCCGCGCGGTGGAGGCGGGGGCGGCGGGGTCGGGTGCGCCGGTCCGCTGGAAGCTCCATGACGACGCGGCGGCGGTTTTCGCGGAGCTCTGAGGCGCGGGGGCGCGTGTCCGCGCTTGTCGGGTCGGCCCATGTCCGGCGCGGCCCCTTGCCGGACGGGCCCGTGCCCGGCCGGGGCGCTTGTGGGCGCGGTTACGTGTCCGACGCGGGCCCCTGTCGGGGGCGCTGCCCCCGAACCCCCGCTCCTCAATCGCCGGAGAGGCTGATCTTCGCGCCCCGACCTCGATCGCCGGAGAAACAGGAAGATCACCCCCCAGGCTCTCGTAGGGCAGCCCCATCTCCGACGCGGGTTCATCCCCGGCCCGGGCCCCTGTCGGGGGCGCTGCCCCCGAACCCCCGCTCCTCAATCGCCGGAGAGGCTGATTTTGGCACCCCAGCCTCGATCGCCGGAGGAACGGGGGATCCCCCCGGGCCTCGATCCCGGGGGCGGAGAGTTCACATCCCGGCCTCGGTCACCGGAGGACTTGGCATTCGCGCCCTCACCTCAGTCGCCGAAGGGGCTGGCAGCACAGGGGCCTCCCCTTCCGGACTGCGGAGTGCTGGTACGCGCGTCCAGCACGCGGTCGCCGGAGGAGCGGGAGGTTCATTGCAGCCTCGCCGGCGATTGAGGCACCGGAACCCTGCGGCGCGGAACCCCCGGCAAACACCCCAGAAGGGGGTGACGACACAGGAGCCTCAACCCTCAGCCCCGCCGGCGATCGAGGCGCGGACACCCCCGGGCGCAGCACCCCCGACAAGCCACCCCCACCCCTACACGCGCCGAGGGCACAGGCGTCACCACTCCACCCCACCGAACCACCCCAGTGCACAGGCATCACCCCTCCACCCCACCGGACCACCCCAGTGCACAGGCATCACCCCTCCACCCCACCGGACCACCCGAGGACGCAGGGGCCTCAATTCTCAGCCTCGCCGGCGATTGAGGCGCGGGGGTCTCGGGGGCAGCGCCCCCGACAAGCAACCCGTGCCGCCGACACGTCGGCACCCCGCGCCCCCGACAAGCAACCCGTGCCGCCGACGCGACGGCGCCCCGCGGCTCAGCCCCGCCGGCGATTGAGGCGCAGGGCCCCGGGGACGGCTCCCCCGGAAAAGCGCTAGTCGCTCGCGCGTTCGTTCAGCTGCGACAGCAGTCTCGCCAGTTCCGCGATCTCCCCCCGGTCCCACCCTGCGAGCTTGCGGACATACCGTTCGCGGCGCGCGTCCCTCACCCGGCGGAAACGCTCCAGACCTTCTTCCGTGAGCCGGACGAGTGAGGCCCGGCCGTCCGCCGGATCGGGCTCGCGGACGACGAGACCGACCTCTTCGAGCGCGCGCAGCTGACGGCTCATCGTGGCCTTGCCGACCCCGAAGTAGCCCGCGAGATCCGTGGCTCGCTGCGCCCCCGCGCCTTCGAGGCGGACGAGCAACCCGTAGGCGGCGGACTCCAGTCCGGGATGTACCTCGCGCGCCATCTCGCCGGACGAGGCGCGGGCGCGGCGGAGAAAAACGGCCAACTCCCGTTCCAGGGCGAGGAAAACATGGTCCACGCCACTCGTACCCGTGGGGCGGGCTCCACCCTCCGTACCGCTTCCGTGCACGTCAGCACCCCTCGTACGCTTTCCGATTCGTGAAAGTTACCGCCATCGGCACCCGTCGCCGGGGGCCCGCTCAGTATTTCGCAGGCGGGGACCGGGGGAAGCCCCCGCCGCCGTTCCCGGGCCGTCCTCAGGATGCGGGATGTCAGGGGCCGTGCGCCCGCGCCGCGTTGCTCCATCCCGGGCACGCGGGCGGAACGCCCCGGGCCGCCGCCGGGGCGCGGCGCGGGCACCGTGGTGTCCGTGCATAGATCCGGAACAGCCGTTCCCCACCCCCCGCAGAGGAGGCCCCGCCGCGCGCTCACGACCGCGGCCGCCGCACTCCTCGCTGTCCTGTCCCCTCTCCTCCTCGCCCCCTCCCCCGCCGGCGCGACCGGCAGCGGTGACGGCGACTTCCCGCCCCGCGGATCCGCCCATCTCGGTATGGGTGTGATCGAGCACGACGGCCAGGGAGGTCTCCCACCCCTCACCCGCGCTTCCCAGACGGAAGGCGTCGACGTCTCCAGCCATCAGGGCAACGTCGACTGGCCCGCCCTGTGGGACAGCGGTGTGAAGTGGTCGTACAACAAGGCCACGGAGGGCACCTACTACAAGAACCCGTACTTCACGCAGCAGTACAACGGCGCGTACGACATCGGAATGATCCGGGGCGCCTATCACTTCGCCACCCCCGACACGGCATCGGGCACGGTCCAGGCCGACTACTTCATCGACCACGGCGGCGGCTGGTCGGCCGACGGCCGGACCCTGCCGGGAGCGCTCGACATCGAGTGGAACCCGTACGGGGACACCTGCTACGGCAAGTCACGGTCCGGCATGGTCACCTGGATCGGGGACTTCCTCGCCCGGTACCGGGCCCGCACCGGACGGGACGCGGTGATCTACACCGCGACCAGCTGGTGGACCCAGTGCACCGGCGGCTACAGCGGCTTCGGCGCCAGCAACCCGCTGTGGATCGCCCGTTACAACACCACCCCCGGGCCCCTCCCGGCGGGCTGGGACGCCCACACGATGTGGCAGTACACCTCGTCCGGACCGATCGTCGGCGACCACGACCGGTTCAACGGGACCCTCGACCGGATCACGGACCTCGCCGGCAACTGACCCCCGGGGGCGCGGGCCGGTGAGCGCGCGCCCCCCGACCGGGTCGCCCCCGCTGCCCCTGGCCGTTACCGGTTCAGGGCCGGGTTCACGACCAGTGCGCGGGGCGGTCCAGGGTCGCGGGCAGCCGGGTCGTCGCGTCTCCGCCGGCCGCGTTCAGCTGTGGCTGGGTGAGAAAGAAACTGTCCCGCAGATCCGCGCCGGCCAGTCGCGCGTCCCTCAGATCCGCGCCGATCATGTCCGCGGTCCGCAGATCGGCACCCGTGAGATCGGCCGCGATCAGATACGCGCCCCGCAGGCTCACTCCCCGCAGATCGGCGCCCCTGAGCCGGGCGCCCATCAGATCGGCTCCCCGCCGGTCCTTCCTTCCGCGCCGCACCCCCGTGCGCACCAGCTCACTCGTCCGCAGCAGCAGTTCGTCGACCCGCCGCCGGTGCCCGGCCACATCCAGTTCCACGAGGAGTCCGGGCCCGAGCAGGGTGAGGTCCTCCGTCTCCGCCAGCAGCTTCCGCAGATCCGCGTACAGCGGCCGGGCCGGGCGCAGGGTCAGGGCCTCGGTCAGATACCAGAGCAGTTCATGGAGCTGCCGTACGACGGGGAAGACCGCGAACATCGCGGCGGCCGACTCCGGCGCGGTACGCCAGTCCGTGCCGCCGAAGGTGTGCCGGGAGACCTTCTGCCCGGCGCCGAAGCAGTCGTACACCGTGCAGCCCCGGAATCCGGTCCGCCGCAGTTCGGTGTGGACAGTGCAACGGAATTCCGCGTTCAGATTGGTGCAGGGCGTCCCGGCGTCCTTGTCCACGGCGAAGTCGGCCGACGCGGCGAACGGCAGGGCCACACAGCACAGCCCGAAACAGCTTCCGCAGTCCGCCCGGAGCCCGCTCGTCCCGGTCCCCCGGGCGGTTGATTCCATCCGTCCATTGTGGCGGAAGGGGGAATACCCCCGGGGCACGGGCACCCGGGGGTACTTCCCCATCATCCACAGAAAGGGAGCAGCGGGACAGGTTTCGGACGAAGTGATAAGCCTTCCCGCGCCCGCTCCCCCTCTCCCGGCCCGGAGGCCGGTGGAGAGGGGGAGCGCCGGGGCGGCCGGACGGGTCACGCCGCCGCCGGGACCGCCACCTCCGCAGGGGCGAGCGCGATCTCCAGCACCTGGCGGACGTCCGTCACCGGGTGCACCTCCAGCTTGTCGAGGATCTCGGCCGGGACATCGTCCAGGTCCGCCTCGTTCCGCTTCGGGATCACGACCGTCGTGATGCCCGCCCGGTGCGCGGCCAGCAGCTTCTGCTTCACCCCGCCGATGGGCAGCACCCGCCCGGTCAGCGACACCTCGCCCGTCATCGCCACATCCGTACGGACCAGCCGTCCGGACAGCAGCGACGCCAGCGCCGTGGTCATCGTGATGCCCGCGCTCGGGCCGTCCTTCGGGACCGCTCCGGCCGGGAAGTGGATGTGCACACCCCGGTCCTTGAGGTCGGCGACCGGAAGCTCGGTCTCCGCCCCGCGCGAGCGCAGGAAGCTCAGCGCGATCTGCGCCGACTCCTTCATCACATCGCCCAGCTGGCCCGTGAGGGTCAGACCGGACGCGCCCGTCTCCGGATCGGCGAGCGACGCCTCGACGAAGAGAACGTCACCGCCCGCCCCGGTGACCGCGAGCCCGGTGGCGACACCCGGTACGGCCGTACGGCGCTCGGCCGGGTCCTGCGCGGACTCGGGCACGTGGTGCGGCCGTCCGATCAGGGAGCGCAGCTGCTCCGCCCCGATGGTGAACGGCAGCTCCCGGTCGCCCAGCGCGTGCTGGGCGGCCACCTTGCGCAGCAGCCGGGCGATCGAGCGCTCCAGATTGCGGACGCCCGCCTCGCGTGTGTACTCGCCGGCGATCCTGCGCAGCGCCGAGTCCTCCAGGATCACCTCGCCGGACTCCAGACCCGCCCGCTCCAGCTGGCGCGGCAGCAAGTGGTCCCGGGCGATGACGACCTTCTCGTCCTCGGTGTAACCGTCCAGCCTGACCAGTTCCATCCGGTCGAGCAGGGCCTCCGGGATGGCCTCCAGCACATTCGCGGTGGCCAGGAAGACGACGTCGCTCAGGTCGAGTTCAACCTCCAGGTAGTGGTCGCGGAAGGTGTGGTTCTGCGCGGGGTCCAGCACTTCGAGCAGGGCGGCCGCCGGGTCGCCCCGGAAGTCCGAGCCGACCTTGTCGATCTCGTCGAGCAGGACCACCGGGTTCATGGACCCGGCTTCCTTGATCGCCCGGACGATCCGGCCGGGCAGGGCACCCACGTACGTACGGCGGTGGCCGCGGATCTCGGCCTCGTCCCGGACGCCGCCGAGGGCGACCCGGACGAACTTCCGGCCCATGGCGTGGGCCACGGACTCGCCGAGGCTCGTCTTGCCGACGCCCGGCGGGCCCACGAGCGCGAGAACCGCGCCCCCGCGCCGCCCGCCGACCACACCGAGCCCCCGGTCGGCGCGGCGCTTGCGCACCGCCAGGTATTCGGTGATCCGCTCCTTCACGTCCTGGAGACCCGCGTGCTCGGCGTCCAGGGTGTTCTTCGCGCCCTGGATGTCGTACTCGTCCTCCGTGCGCTCGTTCCACGGCAGTTCCAGGACGGTGTCGAGCCAGGTGCGGATCCAGGAGCCCTCGGGGCTCTGGTCGCTGGACCGCTCCAGCTTCTCGACCTCCTTGAGGGCGGCCTCCCGCACCTTCTCGGGCAGATCGGCGGCCTCGACCCGGGCCCGGTAGTCGTCGGACTCGTCGGCGCCGTCCTTGCTCTCGCCGTTCAGTTCGCGCAGTTCCTTGCGGACCGCGTCGAGCTGGCGGCGGAGCAGGAACTCGCGCTGCTGCTTGTCGACACCCTCCTGGACGTCCTTGGCGATGGACTCGGCGACATCCTGCTCGGCGAGGTGCTCACGGAGCTGCTCGGTCGCGAGCCTGAGCCGGACGACGGGGTCGGCGGTCTCCAGCAGCTCGATCTTCTGAGCGGTGGTCAGGAACGGCGAGTATCCGGAATTGTCGGCGAGCTGGGAAACGTCGTCGATCTGCTGGACACGGTCGACGACCTGCCAGGCACCGCGCTTCTTCAGCCAGTTGGTGGCCAGCGCCTTGTACTCCCTGACCAGCTCGGCGACCTGTCCCGGCAGCGGCTCGGGCACGGCCTCGCCGATCCGGGTGCCCTCGACCCACAGGGCCGCGCCCGGTCCCGAGGTCCCCGCGCCGATCTTCACCCGGCCGCGCCCGCGGATGAGCGCGCCGGGGTCGCCGTCGGAGAGACGTCCGACCTGCTCCACGGTCCCGAGCACACCGGTGCCCGCGTACGTCCCGTCCACGCGGGGAACAAGCAGCACCTGGGGCTTGCTTGCTCCACTGGAGCGCGCGGCGGCCTGCGCGGCCTCCACCGCGGCCCGCACCTCGTTGTCGGTCAGGTCCAGCGGCACCACCATTCCGGGCAGCACGACCTCGTCGTCGAGCGGCAGCACGGGCAGGGTGAACGGTGTGAACGCTTCGGACTCAGCAGCCATGATCTCCCCTTAGGCAGTGAAGTTGAGCTATGTGGACTCAATGCATGGGGGGCTTTGATTGTTCCCGGGCCGCCGTTCGCTCTGAGCGATCCAGGGGAACCCCTGCGACAAAGGGCGCCGATGAGGGCGAAGGGTCCCCCGGGCGGCAGCGTCCGGCGCGGGCCCGCCGGCTCGGCGTGACCGCCCGAACCCGCTCGCCCGGCCGTCCCCGGCCCATCGGAGGGACGACCCGGGCAGCTGTCCGGATCCGCCCGTGCCGGGCCCGGCGATCCCCCATACTGCGGCGATGAGCCCGCCGCCCGCCGCGCCTCACCGCTCTCTCGTCACTCTCCTCTCCCGCCCCTCCCGCCCTTCTCGCCCCTCTCGCCCCTCTCTCCACTCCCGCCTCTCCTTCCCTTCGCCGGCCGCCTCCCCAGGGCCCCGCCCGTCCCGCCCGCGCGCCCGCCGCTCATCCCGATCTCCTCTCCGTACGCCGGTCCCCGCGGCCGTCCTGCTGGCGGCGCTGACCACGGGATGCACGGACTCCGGCGGCGACGGCCCCGGCCCCGGACGTACTACCGCTTCGGCGACCGCCTCCCCGGGGCCCGCCGGATCCGCCACGGCTCCCCGGCCCGGGCCGCCCTCCGGGTCCCCGACGGCCTCCGGGGCCCCCACCGCGCCGGACCCCGCACCGCCCCCGGCGCCCGGGCGGGCCGCCGTCCTGGTGGTGGTGACCGTCACCGGCGGGATCGCCGGGGTGAACGACCGGCTGACCGTCCGTGAGGACGGCACCTACACCACGGCCTCCCCGCCCGGCCCCGGCCGGAGCGGCCGGATGGCACCCGCCGGGCTGAGGGCACTGCGCCGGGCCCTGGAGCGGGCCGGCTTCCCCCGGCTGCCGCCCACGGCCACCGGCGCCCCGGTCCCGGACGGGTTCCTCTACCGGATCACCCACCGCGGACACACGGTCGTCACGGACGACGCCTCACAGCCGCCCGCCCTGCGGGCCGTACTCACGGCGCTCCCCCGCCGCTAGTGCTGTGGCCCCTCCCCGGCCGCCTCGGGTCCGCCTTCCCCGGGGCGGCGGGCGAACCGGAACGAGAGGGCCGAGAACCGGAACCGGCCCGCCGTGCGATAGATAGAGCATGAGCCCGATACGCCGCCGGGGAGCGGACGAGGACGACGACGCGGCTCTGCTGCGGGCCGTCGCCCGTGGCGACGCCGACGCGCTCGCGACGCTCTACGACCGGCACGCGGGGTGGCTGCACACCCGGCTGACCCGCCGCTGCGCGGACGCCGAGACCGTACGGGAAGTGCTCCAGGACACCTTCGTCACCGTCTGGCGCTCCGCGGGATCCCACCGCGGCGGCGAGGCGGGCGGCTGGCTGTGGGTGATCGCGGCCCGGCGGCTGGTGGACGCGAAGCGGGCACGGACGCGGGAGGAACGGGTCCTGCCCGAGGTCGCGTTCGGCGTCCGGGGAGCGGACGGGGCGGCCGAGTCCGCGCCGTCCGCCGAGGACCGGGTGCTGGCCGGGCTGGAGTACGGGGATGTCGGGGCCGCCCTGGACCGTATCTCGCCCGAGCTGCGCGATGTCCTGCGCGCCACAGTCGTCGACGGGCTGACCACCCGGGAGACCGCCCGGCTGCTCGGGATTCCGGAGGGCACGGTCAAGACCCGGGCGGTGCGGGCCCGTCGCGAGCTGCGGGCCGCGCTGGAGCGGATCGCCCCCGGCACACACCCGCTGGGAGGCACGGCATGAGCGACGGACACCCGAACGCCTGGCATGTCGGCGAACGGCTCGCGGCCCGCTACACCGGCGGTTCGGCCACGGAGCCGGAGGCCTGGTCGCTGGAGAAGCACATCGAGTCGTGCGGGCCGTGCGCGGCCCGGGTCTCGGCCGCCGCGGGGCGCGGCCCGGCGGCCCCCGTGCTCGGCCTGGTGCGTACGGCGGTGCTGGCTCAGGCGGCGGCGTCCGCCCAGGACGTCTCCCCCACGCGATCGGCACGGGCGAAACAGGCGGTACGGGCGGTGCGCGCGCTCCCGGCGGTACAGGCGGTGCGCGGGGCGCTCGCAGTACGGCCGAGGCCGTTCCCCGCCCGGACCGCTCCCGTGGGGTGGACCGCCCGCGCGGTCTGGGCGGCCGGTCCGGCGCTGCGGGGACCGTGGTTCGCGGGGGTGCTGCTGGTGGTCGCGGGGGCGCTGTTCCTGGCGTACGGCACCGGCTTCGGTGAGGCCCGCCCGCTGCTGCTGGCGCTGGCCCCCGTGCTGCCGCTCGCGGGGGTCGCCCTGTCGTACGGACCGTACGCGGACCCGATGTACGAGATCACGGCGACGGCCCCCTCCGGCGGGCTGCGGCTGCTGCTGACCCGGACGGCGGCGGTCCTGGCGGTGAGCGTTCCGCTGCTGACGGCGGCGGGAGCCCTGCTGCCTCCGGTGTCACGCGTGACCGGCGGTGGACCGCCGGGGGTGCCGGTGCTGTCGCCGGGCGCGTGGCTGCTGCCGGGGCTGGCCCTGACGGTGGCGGCGCTCGCGCTGGGCTCGTACATCGGCCTCCGGCTCGCCGCGTCGGCGCTGGCCTGCGGCTGGCTCGCGGTGGTGTTCCTGCCGGCGCTCACGTCCCTGCCGGAGGGGCTCGGCGGCCGGATCGAGCCGTTCGTCTCCGGGCCCGCCGTCCAGACCGCCTGGGCCGGGGCCGCCGTGGTGTGCGCGGCCGTGCTCGCCGGGCGCCGTTCGACCTTCGACCGACTGGAGAAACCATGAGCACATCGGCGGGCGCCGGGAGGGACACCCGGCGGGGGAACGCCGTGGAGGTCACCGGGCTGACGGTCCGGCACCGGCGTACGGTCGCGCTGGACGCGGTCGATCTGGACTTCGGCGTCGGGGTGCACGGGCTGCTCGGCCCGAACGGCGCGGGCAAGACCTCCCTGATCCGGGTGCTGGCCACGGTGACCGCGCCCGCGCGAGGACGGGTCGAGCTGCTGGGCCGCGATGTGTCGTCGCACGGGGAGCGGGCCGAGGTGCGGCGGCGGCTGGGGTATCTGCCGCAGGAGTTCGGTTATTACCCGGGGTTCACGGTCCGTGAGTTCGTGGCGTACGTCGCCTGGCTGAAGGAGATGCCGGCGCGGGAGGTTCCGGGCGCGGTGGAACGCGCGGTGGAACGGGTCGGGCTGGCGGGCCGTATCGACGCGAAAGTGAAAACGCTGTCGGGCGGGATGGTACGGCGGGTGGGGATCGCGCAGGCGATCGTGAACGAGCCGGAGCTGCTGCTGCTCGACGAGCCGACCGCCGGTCTCGATCCGGAGCAGCGCGTCGAGTTCAGAGCACTGCTCCGGGAGGTGGGCAGCGCTGCCACGGTGATCGTCTCCACACATCTGGTGGAGGACGTGGCCGCCGCCTGCCGCCGGGTGACCCTGATCGAGGGCGGCCGGGTGGCCTACCGGGGTGCGACGGAGGAGCTGTCGGCGCTGGGCGGGGGCGCGCCCGAGGAAGCGGGCAACCCGATCGAGCGCGGCTATACGGTGGCGCTGCGCGGGCACCGGTCGGCGCTGGGGCGGCTGCCGGGCCCCGGCGCGCCCGGGGATCCGGCGGCCACCCGGTGACCCGCCGTTGCACGGACCGCGTGCCCCGCCCCGCCGGGTACGCGTGCGAGGCCCCGGGGCCCTCGTGGGTCCGCCCCCGTACTCCGCCTCCCTGGAGCGCTGCCGGAGGCGGCCGGGAGCGCGCCCCCGCCCACGGCACCCGCCGGGATCACCAGGTGAGCACCCCCGGAGCCCGCCCTCCGTCCCCGTACCGGAGCCGCCGGGGCGGCCCCTCCCCGACAGCCCCCTCACCCGCCGACCCCACCGGGGGAACCCCATGAAGACCGCCCAGCCCTCCGCCGCCACTCCCGCGCGCGCACCCGCCGTCTCCGCCGCCGTGCGGCGCGGGCACCCGCTGCGCGGTGAGCTGGTGCACGGGATCGGGCCGTGGACCGGGGCGGCCGTCCTGGTGACGGTGCTGGTCGTGATGAGCTCGCACGCGCAGTCGCCGTTCGCCTGGCCGGGCCGCCGCGGGGACCTCACCGAGCTGCTGCGCAGTGCGGGCCTGGTGCTCGGCGGGCCGCTCAGCGCGGCCGCCGGTTGCTGGCACGGAGGCCGGGAGCGCCGGCGCGGAACCCTGGAACTGCGGCGCTCCTTCGCGCGCGGCGGCACGCAGCAGGCCCTGGTCGCCGCCGCGCCCGCCGCGCTGTGGCCCGCGGCGGGCCATCTCCTCGCCGCGGCCGTTCCGCTGCTGGTGACCTGGCCGTACGCCGACGGCGGCCTCTCCTATCTCGCCCTCCCCCTCGCCGACGCCTTCGCGCTGGCCTCGCTGGGTGTCCTCGGCTTCGTCGCCGGACGGCTCGTGCCATGGCGGCTCACCGCTCCCCTGACCGCCGTGGCCGTCTTTCTGCTGCTGGGTTCGGCGCAGAGCGCGTACGGCCGGGATCCCAACCCGCTCAACCCCGCCGATCCGCACGAGTTCGCGTGGGACCGGCCCGTCTGGTGGTTCGCGCCCGCCTCCGCCGGCTGGCTGGGCGGCCTGGCCGCCGCCGCACTGCTCCTGTACGCCGCCCGGCGGCGCGCGACCGCGCTCGTACCGCTCACCGTGGCCGTCTGCTGCGCCGCCGCGCTGGTCTCCACGGGCCCCGGCCTCTGGCGGCCGGACCCCGGGGCGGCGCGCCTCGTCTGCGACGACGGCACCCCGCAGGTCTGTGTCACCGCGGTGGACCGTGAGCTGCTGCCCGCCGTCTCCGCCGCGCTCGCCGGGCTGAACAGCAGGCTGCGCGGCCTGCCCGGCGCCCCCGCCCGCTGGGTGGACGGCCCCGGGCGGCCGGGCGCGGACGAGGCCCCGCTGCCGTCGCCGGGGCCCGAAGCGGTGCGCGGCGGGCTGACGGACCCCGAGGAGTACGGGTACTCGGCGGTTCAGTTCCTGTTCTCCGAGCCCTGTGAGCACGGCGATCTCGGCGGCGCGGCCGGGCGTCGGGCCGTCGACATCAACACGGCCGTGGCCCAGTGGCTGTCGCCGCCCGGAGCCGCCGGGGCGCGGCCGTGGCCGGAGACCAGGGAGTACGTGGACCGGCTGAACGCGAAGCCGCCCGCCGCGCAGCGCGACTATCTGGCCCGCTATCTGGCGGCGGACACCTGCCGGGCCGAGGAGGTGCCCGTACCGTGACCGTGCCCCGCCCGCCGGCCTCCCGGACTCGGGACTTCCGGACGCCGATGATCATGTTCCGCGGGAGCGGGTTCGCGCTGTACGGCCGCTCACGGGCGCTTCCCGCCACCCTCGCGGCGCTCGCCGGCACGGCCCTGGCCGCGGCGGTGGCCGCGTACTGGCTGCGAGGTCTGCCGGACGCCGGCCAGGACGCCCGGGAGCCGGTCGTGCTGCTGGCGCCGCTGCTGGCCGCGGCGGCGCTGGGGACCGGTCTGCACACGCCGAGCGAGGAGCTGGACCGGACGGGGGTACGGCGCTGGTGGCCCCGGCGGCTGCTGCACGTCCTCGCCCTCACGGCTCTGGCCTCGGCGGCGCTGGCGGCGGCGGTGCCCGGCGATCCGGACCAGTACGGCGCACCCGCCATGGTCCGCAATGTCCTCGGCGCGACGGGAGTGACCGCGGCGGCGGCGACGGTGCTGGGGGCGCGGCTCAGCTGGCTGCCGATGACGGTCTGCACGGGCGCGATC
The DNA here is from genome assembly GCF_044456085.1 of Streptomyces sp. NPDC051018. Taxonomy (NCBI): domain Bacteria; kingdom Bacillati; phylum Actinomycetota; class Actinomycetes; order Kitasatosporales; family Streptomycetaceae; genus Streptomyces; species Streptomyces sp. NPDC051018. Next base: position 282,663 of record NZ_JBITFN010000005.1, on the reverse strand, counting down.
CGGTTTCTCGGCGCGACGGGGGCGGACGGGGGTGCGCCGGGGTGGATATGGCCTCTCCACGCGGGCCCGGGGCCCGCCGCGTGGGTCGCGGCGGGGGCGGTCTTCGCGGCGGGGGCGGTGCTGTTCGCTGCCTGTGGCGCCCGCCGGGAGTCTCTCTGACCGGAGCCCGGGGCGCCTCCGCGCCGCACGTGCGCTGCCTTCCGCCGCCCCGGCCCTCCCCTGCCCGACGGGCGTCTCGCGCACGTGTCTGCGGTGGGCTCCCGCCGGATCGGGGCGGTCGCTCACCCGTACCGGAACTCGCGCTGCGACTAGTCGGCCTTCTCCCCGCTGTCCAGCGCCGTGAGGAGGGCGGCGAGGCCGTGCGTGGCATCGGAGTCGCCGCCGTCGACCGCCTTGAGAAGGTCCCCGAGGCTGTGCATGGCGTCGCCGCCGGCCTTCTCCTGCCACTGGTCGGCCTCCTCCTGGCGGCCCTGTGCCGCGAGGAGGAGGGCGAGGCTGCGCATGGCGTCGGTGTCGCCGCTGTCGGCTGCCTCGCGGTAGCAGGCTTCGGCCTCCTCGGTGCGGCCCTGTTCGAAGAGGAGGAAGCCGAGGTTGACCAGACCCTCGACCACCCCGGCGTCGGCCGCCTCGCGGTACCAGGTCTCGGCCTCCTCGCTCCGGCCGCTGTCCTGGAAGAGGACGGCCAAGTTGAACTTGGCGCTGGAGATGCCGTTGGCGGCTGCCTCACGGAGGTGCGCTTCCGCCTCCTGGGCGCGGCCAAGCTGCTTGTAGAGCGTGCCGAGGTAGAACACGGCGTCGGACTCTCCCGCGTCCTTCGCGCGGAGCCACCAGGCCTCCGCCTCTGCCGTGTCCCGGTCGAGGAAATGGGTGCCGAGTTTCAGCATGGCGCCGGAGTGTCCGGCGTCGGCGGCCCTGCGGTACCACTCCACCGACTCATCGGTGTCGCCCCGCCGGGCGGCCATCCCGGCGAGACCGACCATGGCGCCGGTGTGTCCGGCGTCGGCGGCCCTGCGCCACAGGCCGAGGGCTTCCTCGGTGCCGCCCTGCTCACGGAGCAGCAGATCTCCGAGGCTGACCATGGCACCGGGGTGTCCGCCGTCTGCGGCCTTGCGGTACCACTGCGTCGCCTCGGCGGTCTCGTCGCGTGAATACGCGATCACGCCGAGCTCGTGCGTGGCGTCGACGTGGCCCGCTTCGGCCGCTCGACGCCACCAGCTCATGGCCTCACCCAGGTCGCCGTCCTGGTAGATCAGCCCGCCCAGCCAGAACATGGCGTCGGGGTGGCCGCCGTCGGCGGCCTTGCGGTACCAGTGCTTGGCGTCCTCCCGGCGGCCTTCCAGCCGGTGCGCGGTGGCGGTGGTGTGGGCTTCGTCGGCGCCTGGGTGGAGGGTGCTCATGCTGGGTGTCCTTGGCTCGGCGGATGTTCTGCCGCGTTCGGTCTGCCGACCCTGGACGCGGCGTGGCGATTCAACGGCTGGTCCTGGTTGTCGAGCGGTCGGATGACGCCTTCCCCATGACGGCCTGGCCGCGAGTATCGCCATGGCCCCTGAGGGATCCGCAAGTTCGGCCCGCCGCGCTCACTTGCCGCCCCCGCCCGGCCGACACCCCCGGCGATCACGGCGTTCTGGTCCCGGAGCTGGGAGAAGTCCACGTCCGGCCTCCGGTCGTACGCCTCGGGGGTGACGCCGAGTCCACGCCTGGAACAGTCACCGGTCGCGTGTGAATTCGCGGTGATAGAGGCGATCGAGGGGAGTCGCGGCCAGGCCCCGCCGCCCCGGCGGTGCGGCCCCGCGCCGACCGCCCCACCCGCATCCACCGACGCCTCGGCCGAAACTCCGTGCTCTCGGGGGCTTCGTGGCATCAGCATGTCCCCCATCACCCGCAGCGCGCCCCGCCGGAGGTCACCATGACGACGCCCCACACGACAGGTCGGACACCCCCGACACCCCGACCACCCCGAACACCCGAGACGGCCCGGGCATCCCGGACGGTTCGGACACTGGACCGGCGGCACGGCCCGTACGGAGAGGTCGTGTTGCGGCGGCGCGGTGAGGACTACGAGATCATCGCCAACGGGTGCTTCCTGATGGACACCTCCGACGGCCGCTCGGAGCGCCTGCTCGTCGACGCGGCATACGGCGCGCTCACCGCCGGAGCCCCGGTGACGGCCGAGAACCACCGTGCCCAGGTCCCCGGATCCGGGGACCTGGGCCCCTCCCTGCTCATCGGCGGACTCGGCGTCGGATTCTCCCTCGCGCACGCCGCCGCCAACCCCGGCTGGGGGCGGATCGCCGTCGTCGAGCGCGAGGAGGCGATCATCGACTGGCATATGACAGGACCCCTCGCGCCGCTGTCCCGGGACGCCCTCGCCGACCCCCGTAGCGTGATCATTCACAGGGATCTGCTGACGCATCTCCGCGAGAGTCGCGACCGTTATGACGCCATCTGTCTGGATATTGACAATGGCCCGGACTGGACGGTCACCGACGACAACAGAAATCTGTACGCACCCAGCGGACTCGCCCTGTGCCAGGGCCGGTTGGCACCCGGGGGCATCCTCGCGGTGTGGTCGGCACAGCCCTCCCCCGCATTCGAGGAAGCGCTACGGAATGCCGGGTTCAGCGCGGTAAGAACCGAAGAGATCCGGGTTGCCCGGGGCGCACCCGACGTCGTTCACCTCGCGGTTCGGCCTGCGTAGCCTCAAGCCGCGACGTGCCCTTACCCTGCTGAGCTACACACCGGATCTACAACGAGCGTGAATCTCCCGAGAGCGCTTACAGGGGCGGGCGATGGAACAGGCACACACCACCACCCACAACGGCGTCGCGGCCACGCCCGGCGCCCAGCGCCGGGTGCTGGTCGTCGAGGACGACGCCACGATCGTCGACGCCATCGCCGCACGGCTGCGGGCGGAGGGCTTTCTCGTGCAGACGGCCGCCGACGGCCCCGCGGCCGTCGACGCGGCCGAGGCATGGCAGCCCGATCTGATGGTCCTCGATGTGATGCTGCCCGGCTTCGACGGTCTGGAGGTCTGCCGCCGGGTCCAGTCGCAGCGCCCGGTTCCGGTGCTGATGCTGACCGCGCGGGACGACGAGACCGACATGCTGGTCGGTCTCGGCGTCGGCGCCGACGACTACATGACCAAGCCCTTCTCGATGCGTGAGCTGGCGGCGCGGGTGCATGTGCTGCTGCGCCGGGTGGAGCGGGCCGCGCTGGCCGCCGTGACCCCCCGCAGCGGGATCCTGCGCCTGGGCGAGCTGGAGATCGACCATGCCCAGCGGCGGGTCCGGGTCAGGGGCGAGGACGTCCATCTGACGCCGACCGAGTTCGATCTGCTGGTCTGCCTGGCGAACACCCCGCGCGCGGTGCTCTCCCGGGAGCAGTTGCTCGCGGAGGTGTGGGACTGGGCGGACGCGTCCGGCACCCGGACCGTCGACAGCCACATCAAGGCGCTGCGCAGGAAGATCGGGGCCGAGCGCATCCGTACGGTCCACGGGGTCGGCTACGCGCTGGAGACCCCCGCTTCATGAAGCGGTGCTCCCGGGACGCGCGGGCCGAGCGCAGGAGGCGGGGAGTCTCGATCTCGATCAAGACCAAGCTCGGGACCCTCGTCGTCGTCTCCGTGTTCATCACGACGGGCCTGCTGCTGGTGGCGCTGAAGACCTCGACGGAGCTCCGCTTCATCACGGTGTTCTCGGTGATAGCGACCCTGCTGATCACCCAGTTCGTCGCGCACGGTCTGACCGCGCCGCTGGACGAGATGAACACCGTGGCCAAAGGGATATCGCACGGCGATTACACCCGCCGGGTGCGCGGGGCGGACCGCCGTGACGAGCTGGGCGACCTCGCCTCCACGATCAACCGCATGGCGGACGACCTGGAGGCGGTGGACCGGCACCGCAAGGAGCTGGTCGCCAATGTGTCGCACGAGCTGCGCACCCCGATCGCGGCGCTGCGGGCCGTACTGGAGAACGTCGTGGACGGGGTGTCCGCGGCCGATCCGGAGACGATGCGCACGGCGCTGACGCAGACGGAGCGGCTGGGCCGGCTGGTGGAGACGCTGCTGGACCTCTCCCGGCTGGACAACGGGGTCGTACCGCTGCGGGCCCGGCGCTTCGAGGTGTGGCCGTATCTGTCGGGGGTGCTGAAGGAGGCGAATCTGGCGGGGGCGCAGCGGCGGCTGGCCTCCGGTTCGGGGCATCACACCCGTACCGACGTCCATCTGCATCTGGATGTGTCGCCTCCGGAACTGACGGCCTTCGCGGACACCGAGCGGCTGCACCAGGTGGTCGCCAATCTGATCGACAACGCGGTGAAGCACTCGCCTCCGCACGGCCGGGTCACGGTACGGGCCCGCAGGGGCCCGCAGGAGGAGTCGCTGGACCTGGAAGTGGTCGACGAGGGGCCGGGCATCCCGGAGCAGGAGCGCCGCCGGGTCTTCGAGCGGTTCAACCGGGGCGAGGCCCCTTTCCCGGACGGCAAGGGCAGTGACGGCGGTACGGGTCTGGGCCTGGCGATCGCCCGCTGGGCGGTGGATCTGCACGGCGGCCGGATCGGAGTGGCCGAATCCGCTCGGGGCTGCCGGATTCTGGTCACTCTTCCGGGAATCCCCGCGCAGCGAAGTTGACGTATGGTGCGAACCGGCGGCGACCGCTTTGCGTGTACGTAACAAGGGATGGGGCATCTATCTCGCGATCCCCGCCCCTCCGCCACCCGGCGGGGACGAGTTGCCGCAACGGTCGCGGATGCCTGCGGCATGGGCAAACTGTGCTTGTTTCCCGCCATTCCCTGCCATGAAACACGTCTTTCGGTGTGACTTGCGCGACGATGGCTGGCCCGGCCTGCATCTCCCGGCCTCGGAGGCGTAGCCTTTATTTCCGCTGTCCATCACCTTGTGAAGCGGAAGAGGGCGGTTGCCGCCGTGTCGTCTCAGTCCCCCAGTAACGCGAGCTCCTCCGGCCTCCGGCCGGGGGGTGCACCCACGACCGCCGATCAGGGCGCGCAGGGCAAGGACCCTGCCGCCGCGTTCGGCGCAAATGAGTGGCTTGTCGACGAGATCTACCAGCAGTACCTCCAGGACCGGGATTCGGTCGACCGCGCCTGGTGGGACTTCTTCGCCGACTACAAGCCGGGAGGCGGGAGCAGCGCCGAGGCGCCCGCCGGAGCGGTGACCGCCGCTCCCCCGGCGAGTGCGCCGGCGGCCCCCGCGAGCACCCAGGCCGCCCCGCCGGCCCCGCCCGCGGCGCCCCCCGCCCAGGCTCCCGCTCCCCAGCAGGCGGCCCCGGCACCGGCGGCGCCCGCCAGGCCCGCGCCGGCACCCGCAGCACCGGCGGCCCAGCCGGCCGCGCCGAAGCCCGCGGCGGCGAAGGCACCGGCCGCCGGATCCGACGAGGGCGGCCCCGAGCTGGTCCCCCTCCGCGGCCCCTCCGCGGCCGTCGCGAAGAACATGAACGCCTCGCTGGAGATGCCCACGGCCACCTCCGTGCGCGCCGTCCCGGTGAAGCTGCTCTTCGACAACCGGATCGTCATCAACAACCACCTCAAGCGCGCCCGGGGCGGGAAGGTCTCCTTCACCCACCTCATCGGGTACGCGATGGTCCAGGCCCTCAAGGCCATGCCGATGATGAACCACTCCTACGCGGAGAAGGACGGCAAGCCCACCCTCGTCAAGCCGGAGCACGTCAATTTCGGCCTCGCCATCGACCTGGTGAAGCCGAACGGCGACCGCCAGCTCGTCGTCGCCGCCATCAAGAAGGCCGAGACGCTCAACTTCTTCGAGTTCTGGCAGGCGTACGAGGACATCGTCCGCCGCGCCCGGAACAACAAGCTGACGATGGACGACTTCACGGGCGTCACCGTCTCGCTGACCAACCCCGGCGGCCTCGGCACCGTCCACTCCGTACCGCGTCTGATGCCCGGTCAGTCGGTCATCATGGGCGTCGGATCGATGGACTACCCCGCCGAGTTCCAGGGCACCTCCCAGGACACCCTGAACAAGCTGGGCATCGCCAAGGTCATGACGCTGACCTCGACGTACGACCACCGGGTCATCCAGGGCGCCGCGTCCGGCGAGTTCCTGCGGGTCGTGGCCAACTTCCTCCTCGGCGAGGAGGGCTTCTACGACGACATCTTCGAGGCGCTGCGCATCCCCTACGAGCCGGTCCGCTGGCTCAAGGACATCGACGCCTCGCACGACGACGACGTCACCAAGGCGGCGCGCGTCTTCGAGCTGATCCACTCCTACCGGGTCCGCGGCCATGTCATGGCCGACACCGACCCGCTGGAGTACCGCCAGCGCAAGCACCCCGACCTGGACATCACCGAGCACGGGCTCACCCTGTGGGACCTGGAGCGCGAGTTCGCGGTCGGCGGTTTCGCGGGCAAGTCGCTGATGAAGCTCCGCGATGTGCTGGGCGTGCTGCGCGACTCGTACTGCCGCACCACCGGCATCGAGTTCATGCACATCCAGGACCCCAAGCAGCGCAAATGGATCCAGGACCGGGTGGAGCGCCCCCACTCCAAGCCGGAGCGCGAGGAGCAGCTGCGGATCCTGCGGCGGCTGAACGCGGCCGAGGCGTTCGAGACCTTCCTCCAGACCAAGTACGTCGGCCAGAAGCGGTTCTCACTGGAGGGCGGCGAGTCCGTCATCCCGCTGCTCGACGCGGTCATCGACTCGGCCGCCGAGTCCCGGCTCGACGAGGTCGTCATCGGCATGGCCCACCGCGGCCGGCTGAACGTCCTCGCCAACATCGTCGGCAAGTCGTACGCGCAGATCTTCCGCGAGTTCGAGGGCAACCTCGACCCGAAGTCGATGCACGGCTCCGGTGACGTCAAGTACCACCTGGGCGCCGAGGGCACCTTCACCGGGCTCGACGGCGAGCAGATCAAGGTCTCCCTGGTCGCCAACCCCTCCCATCTGGAGGCCGTCGACCCGGTGCTCGAAGGCGTCGCCCGCGCCAAGCAGGACGTCATCAACAAGGGCGGTACGGACTTCACCGTCCTGCCGGTCGCCCTCCACGGTGACGCGGCCTTCGCCGGCCAGGGTGTCGTCGCCGAGACGCTGAACATGTCCCAGCTGCGCGGCTACCGCACCGGCGGCACGGTCCACGTCGTCATCAACAACCAGGTCGGCTTCACCGCCGCCCCGGAGTCCTCGCGTTCGTCCATGTACGCCACCGATGTGGCCCGCATGATCGAGGCGCCGATCTTCCATGTGAACGGCGACGACCCGGAGGCGTGCGTCCGCGTGGCGCGGCTCGCGTTCGAGTTCCGCCAGACGTTCAACAAGGACGTCGTGATCGACCTCATCTGCTACCGCCGCCGCGGTCACAACGAGGGCGACAACCCGCAGTTCACCAACCCGCAGATGGTCGCGCTGATCGACAAGAAGCGCTCGGTGCGCAAGCTGTACACCGAATCCCTGATCGGCCGGGGCGACATCACCCTGGAAGAGGCGGAGCAGGCGCTCCAGGACTTCCAGGGCCAGCTGGAGAAGGTGTTCGCGGAGGTCCGCGAGGCCACCAGCCACCCGGCCCCGACGCAGGTCCCGGACCCGCAGGCCGAGTTCCCGGTCTCCCTCACCACCGCGATCTCCCAGGAGGTCGTCAAGCGGATCGCCGAGTCCCAGGTCAACATCCCCGACCAGATCACCGTCCACCCGCGGCTGATGCCGCAGATGCAGCGCCGCGCGGCGTCGGTGGAGGACGGCACGATCGACTGGGGCATGGGCGAGACGCTCGCCATCGGCTCACTGCTGATGGAGGGCACCCCGGTCCGGCTCTCCGGCCAGGACACCCGGCGAGGCACCTTCGGCCAGCGCCACGCGGTGCTGGTGGACCAGGTGACCAACGAGGACTACACCCCGCTGCTCTATCTGACCGACGACCAGGCCCGTTACAACGTCTACGACTCGCTGCTCAGCGAGTACGCGGCGATGGGCTTCGAGTACGGGTACTCCCTCGCCAGGCCGGACGCGCTGGTCATGTGGGAGGCGCAGTTCGGCGACTTCGTCAACGGCGCGCAGACCGTGGTGGACGAGTTCATCTCCTCCGCCGAGCAGAAGTGGGGCCAGACGTCCGGCGTCACCCTGCTGCTGCCGCACGGTTACGAGGGCCAGGGCCCGGACCACTCGTCCGCCCGCCCGGAGCGGTTCCTCCAGATGTGCGCGCAGAACAATATGACGGTCGCGATGCCCACCCTGCCGTCGAACTACTTCCATCTGCTGCGGTGGCAGGTCCACAACCCGCACCACAAGCCGCTGATCGTCTTCACCCCGAAGTCGATGCTCCGGCTCAAGGCGGCGGCGTCGAAGGTGGAGGAGTTCCTCTCGGGCGGCTTCCGTCCGGTCATCGGCGACGACTCGGTGGACCCGGCGGCCGTGCGCAAGGTCGTCTTCACCTCCGGCAAGGTCTACTACGACCTGGACGCGGAGCGCCGTAAGCGCGGTACGACGGACACGGCGATCATCCGGCTGGAGCGGCTGTACCCGCTGCCGGGCGCGGAACTCCAGGCCGAGATCGCCAAGTTCCCGAACGCGGAGAAGTACCTCTGGGCCCAGGAGGAGCCGGCGAACCAGGGTGCGTGGCCGTTCATCGCGCTCAACCTGATCGACCACCTCGACCTGGCGGTCGGCGCGGACGTCCCCCACGGGGAGCGTCTGCGGCGGATCTCCCGCCCGCACGGCTCGTCGCCCGCGGTGGGCTCGGCGAAGCGGCACCAGGCGGAGCAGCAGCAGCTGGTGAACGAGGTCTTCGACGCGTAACGCTCCGGCGCTGTGCGTTTTCCCGGGGGCCCGGCTCCCCGCGCCTCCCACGCGGGCCCGGGCCCCTGGCGTTTCCCCGGGCGGCCGGGGGTCTCCGGGTTCCCGGGGTAGGGCGCGGGTGCGGATGCGGGTGCGGGTTCCTCCGGGTCCGGCCGGTAAGGGCGCTCCGGGGCCGCCGGGTTCGCGGCTGCGGGTTGCTCCGTGTTCCGGTTGCGGTACTCCGGGCACGGGTCCCGCCCAAGCCCAACCCCGCCTGGAGCGCGGGTCCGTCCTCAAACGCCGGACGGGCTGGAAATGCCACCCCCGGGCACGGGTCCCGCCCAAGCCCAACCCCGCCTGGAGCGCGGGTCCGTCCTCAAACACCGGACAGGCTGGAAACGCCACCCCCGGGCAGGGCCCCACCCAAGCCCAACCCCACCCGGGCCACAGGTCCGTCCTCAAACACCGGACAGGCTGGAAACGCCACCCCCTGTTCAGGATGGGGTGACCGCGACACCACCAACCCCCACCAGCAACCTGAACAGGACCAGGGCGGGCACACCAAGCCTCGCCGGCGATTGAGGCGCGGGGACCGGGGCGGAGCCCCGAGAAACCGGCCGGCACAGGCAACCCGCACCAAGACCGGGCCGAGGACCGACATCACCCGCACCGGGAACGCCGGGGCCCGAAACCACCAGCCCCGCCGGCGATTGAGGCGCGGGGCCCGGGACAGCCCCCGAAAGCCAGCCGACAGGCAACCCGCGGCTACGACGGCGCCGGAGCCGCCGGCACGGCAGGTGCCTGGAACGGCGGCTGAGGAGGCGCCGGCGGATGCGGTGGCCGCGGAGGCGGTTGGAGCACGGGCAGCGGCTGCGGGGCCTGCGACGCCCCCTGCGGCTGCGCGGACCTCGAACTCCCCCGGCCCTGCCGGGCATGCCGGGGCGCCTTGGACCGGCGTGACCGCGGGGGCGTCGGGGCCGCCTGGGCCGCCCGGGGCTGCGGGATCTCCGCGTTCTGCGGCGGCTGGGGCGCCTGCGCGGGCACCGGAGGCAACAGCGCCGTCACGGCCTCGGACGCCGGTGCCGCCGCCGGATCGGGCGCCGGAACAGGAGGAGGCACGGGCACCTGCGCCGCCCAGGGCTGCGCCCCTCCGGGTGCCTGGGGCGCGAGATCGGCGACCGCCGGGGCCGACGGGGCGCGCCTACCCGCATGGGCCGCCGGATGGGGCTGCCCGGGTATCGGAACCGCCCCCGGCATCTGACCCTGCTGAGGCGGCCGCGCCCCCGGAGCCGTACCCGGCATCTGACGCTGCTGAGCCATCGGCGCCCCCGCCGCCCGTGCGGGCGGACCCGTCCGGGGAGGCTGGGCCCCCGTCGGCACCCCGGCCGCCCGGGCCGGTGCGGGCGGCCGGGGTGCCGACGGGGGCCGACCGGGCACGGTCGCCACAGGCCCCTGACCGGCCGGAGGCGTCGTACCGCTACGGACCGCCGCGGGCGCCCCGGCTCCCTGCACCGGCCGGGACTGTCCGCCCCCGTGCACCGCTCCGGGCACACCGGCCCCCGGCCCCGCGCTCTGAACCGCCCCGGGCGCCACCGCCTGCCGAGGCTGGGCCACCCGGGGCGCGCCCGCCCCCGGAGCCGCTCCGGCCGCCCCGGGGGAAGCACCCACCGAAGCCACCGGCCCCCGCCCGGCCACCGGCCCCCCAGGCACACCCGCCGCCTGCATCGGCCCCGGCTGTCCACCTCCCTGCACCGCCCCGGGCGCCACCGCCTGCCGAGGCTGAGCCACCCGGGGCGCACCCGGACCCGCACCCGGAGCCGCCACGGACGAAGCCATGGGTGCGGGCACAGCAGCAGGCGCGGCTCCCCCGGCCGCCACAGCCGCCGCGGGCGAACCGGGCTGCACGGGCCGGGCCGGGCCACCGGGACCGCCCCGGGGTGCTCCGGGACCGCTCTGGACCGGCGCGGACCCTCCGGGACCGCCCTGCGGTACGGCGGCCACCGGGGGCCTCCCACCAGGCGGGGCCTGCCCCACGGGAGCCGCCGCGCCCGCCGGGCGGGCCTGTGCGGGCGGAGCCGAACGGGAGTGTCCGGCCGCCGCGGGCACGTGACGCGCGGGGGGCGGGACAGCCGCTGTCGGCGTCTGACGCGCGGGCGGCGGAACGGCCGCTGCCGGTACCTGCCGAGCCGGTGGCGGGACAGCCGCCGGGAGAGCACCCGGCACCTGGTCCGCAGGGCGGGCCGACGCGGCCACCCGAACCCCCGGCACCTGGTCCGCGGGGCGGGCCGGCGCAGCCGCCCGGGCCCCCGGCGCCGGGGTGGGCAGGGGCGGGGGAAGTGCCGCTCCGGGGCGCTGCGGTCCCGCGGGGGCCCGTACGACCGGAGGCTGTGCGCCCGGCGCCCGTATCGGTGCCTCGGCCCGTATCGGCGCCTCCCGGGGCGGACCGCCCGCCGCGCCCGGCTGGTCCTTGAGCTGCCAGGTGAGAGTGACCTGCACGGACGCCGCCCCGTCCCCCGCTGCGAGGACCGCCAGCGCCGCGCCCGACTCCGCGGTCAGCTCGATCCCGAAGGAGACGCTCGCCTCATCGGGCCGGGCCGCCGCCGCGGCCTCCAGCACGGAGGCGCCGACCTCGGTGATCAACCGCTCCAGCTGGTGGACCTTGGCGGCCGGATTCTCGATGAAACCCCGGCCCTCGTTGCCCGGCTGTGCCCCTTCGGGCACGGACAGCCGGGCGAGCACGATCGCTCCCCCGGGCAGCTCGATCCGCTGGACGCGTCCGCTCACGGTATCCCCCGTTCTCCACGGTCAACCCCACCCCCGGCGCCCACCCACGTGCGTGTGTGCGAGTGGCGACACGTTACTTCCCCATCCGGCCGCAAAGCAGCCGTTTCCGGCCGCCGACAGTCGGTGTACCGTGCCGCCGTAGTCTGATGGGGTAGTCCCCATCCGTCCCTGGAGCATGTCTTGTACTTCACCGATCGCGGCATCGAGGAACTGGAGAAGCGGCGCGGCGAGGAGGAGGTCACCTTCGAGTGGCTCGCCGAGCAGTTGCGTACGTTCGTCGATCTGAACCCCGACTTCGAGGTCCCGGTGGAGCGTCTGGCGACCTGGCTGGCGCGCCTGGACGACGCGGACGAGGACGAGTAGCGGGGCCGTACCCACCGCCCCCGGCCGCACCCACCACCGCGGGTCCAGGCCCTCCGGCCCGGACCCGCCGCCCCGGACCCGCCGCACCACAAGCGCACCCCGCGCGGAAACGTCACCGCGCGAGCGCCCGTGTCCCCGACGGCGGCCCCTCCCGGCGGGCCGCCCACCGGACCTACGACCGCGCCGGGGGTGACGGCGTCAACGGCCGCGCCACCCGCCTCCCGCGCCCGCCTCAGCCCTCCCCCGCCACCTCGGCGAGCCCGGCGCGCCCGCCTCCCGTCCGCCGGAGCCCGTACGCGAGTGTCAGCGCGCCCTGCGCGATCAGCACCGCCCCCGCGACCGTCCAGCCCGCGCCGCCCCGCCGCAGCCCCCAGGCGACCAGCGGGACGCCCGCCGCCAGTTGTACCGCGCCGAGCAGCCTGGGGCCGGTGCGGTCGCCCGGCTCACGCAGCCAGTGGTCCAGGCTCTCCTCCACCGAGTGGAGTTCGGTCCGTACGGCGTCGCGCCAGCCCACCCATTCGACCCGCTCCGCGCCCGCCTCCCGCGCGGCGGCGAGGAGCCGCGCGCCCGGCGCGCCGAGGGTGAGTCCGCGCGGGAGGTCGAGTCCGGCCCGGCTCAGCACCGCGGCCAGGCCGGCCAGCCGGGCCCGGGAGTCCGCGTCCGGATCGGGCAGGGTGAGGGGCTCCAGGTCCTGGACGTCGAGTACGGGATCGAGCCCGAGGCGCTCCGCGAAGGTCAGCATGGCCTCGTCCTCCCCGACGGGTGTCCCGTCCGCGAGCCAGATGTATCCGACGGGTCTGCGGAAGCCGGACGCGAGGGTGAACCCCGCTCCGTCGGCGTCCCACCAGAGCGCGAGCACGGGCCGTCCCGAGCCCACGGCGACGGCGAGGGCCGCCGCCCAGCCGCCCAGGACCCGGTCGACGGGTTCGTCCTCCCGCCAGGGGGCTCCCTCGGGGACCAGAACGCTCCACTCGTCGCCCGCGGGGACGAGGAGCTGCCGCTCGCGCAGCAGCTGAGCGGGGGAACGTACGGCGGAGGGTCCGGCCCGGCAGAGCAGCAGCGCGCCCACGGGTATCGCGTTCATGTGCCCCACGCTAGATCACTTCGCCCCACTATGACCCCTTATGGATATCGCACCCCTCTCACTCCGGGCCGCCGTCAACAGGCTTGACATCCTTCATTCGCGATATATCGTATTGACGAAGAGACGCGATATGTTGCGTCATGGTCCGCCGCACGGGTCCGTCCAGGAGGTCAGCGACATGACAGAGTCGACGTGGGAGGTCTCGGAGCCTCGCAAGCTCACCTTCGACGCCCCGGTGACCGCTCTCAGCGTCCGTATCGTGAACGGAACCGTCAACGTCGTGGGGACGGACGGGGATTCCGCCCGGCTGGAGGTCGCGGGAATCGACGGCCCGCCGCTGATCGTCACCCGGGAAGGCTCCACCCTCACGGTCGCGTACCGGGACCTGCCCTGGACGGGCTGGCTGAAGTGGCTCGACCGCAAGGGCTGGAACCGCAGCGCGGTCGTGTCGCTCGCGGTTCCGGCGGGCGCCCGCGTCGAGGTCGGTGTCGTGGGCGCGGGGGCCGTGGTCTCCGGCATCCAGGGCGCGACGACGGTACGGGGAGTCAGCGGCGACACCACTCTCGTACGGCTCTCCGGCGCGGTCCGCGCCGACACCGTCTCCGGGAGTCTGGAGGCCCAGTCGGTCACCGGCGATCTGCGCTACAACTCCGTGTCCGGTGATCTGACGGTGTTCGAGAGCGCGGGCGCGTCCGTGCACGCGGACTCCGTGAGCGGCGACATGCTCGTGGACCTCACCTCCCCCGACGGGGAGGACGAGGGCGGGCCGGCCGACCTCAGGCTCAACACGGTCTCGGGCGAGGTGGCGATCCGGCTGCCGCATCCCGCGGACGCCCGGGTGCGGGCGGAGACGGCGAGCGGTTCGGTCGCCAACGCCTTCGACGATCTGCGGGTCAGCGGCGAGTGGGGCGCGAAGCAGATCACCGGGACGCTCGGCGCGGGCACGGGCACCCTCAAGGCGACGACCGTCTCCGGCTCCATCGCGCTGCTGCGGAAGCCGCCCCTGGACGCCGACCCGGACCCGGCCGACGCCCCCACCACCGGAAAGGTGCTCTGACATGCCCCCCGTCTTCGCCCACGGCCGTCTGCGCCTGTATCTGCTCAAGCTCCTGGACGAGGCTCCGCGCCACGGGTACGAGGTGATCCGGCTGCTGGAGGAGCGTTTCCACGGTCTGTACGCGCCGTCGGCGGGCACGGTCTACCCGCGGCTGGCCAAGCTGGAGGCCGAGGGTCTGGTCACCCACGCCACCGAGGGCGGCCGCAAGGTCTACTCGATCACCGAGGCCGGGCGTGAGGAACTGGCCGGCCGCAGCGGTGAACTGGCCGACCTGGAGCTGGAGATCCGCGAGTCCGTCTCGGAGCTGGCGGCGGAGATCCATGACGAGGTACGCAGCGCGGCGGGCAAGCTGCGCAGCGAGATGCGGGCCGCCGCCGCGTCGGAGACCCGCAAGTCGTCCGGCAGGAAGTCCTCGGGCAAGGAGAACGACTCCTGGCGCACCGCCAAGGAGGAGTGGCGCAAGGTCACCCATGAGTGGCAGGAGCAGGCGCGCCGCGCCAAGGACGAGTCCCGGCGCGCCCGCGAGGACGCGCAGCAGGCACGCCGCCAGGCCAGGGAGGCGCAGGAGATGGCCCGCGACGAGATGCAGCGGATCGCCAGGCAGGTCCAGGAGCAGGTCCAGGGGCACTTCACGCGCGGCGACTGGCCGACGGGGGTCCGCGAAGGACTCACCGAGCTGTCCACGCAGCTCAGCGGCCTGGCCCGGAACGGCTGGCCTCCGTCCGGCAGGCCGGACCCCGTATCCGATCCCGCCGCGGATTCCCCTGCGGGTTCGGGTACGGGAGCCGATACGGGACCGGCTTCGGGCGCCGGAACGGAGGCGCCACCGCGGTCCGTACCGGACTGGCCCGCCGACACCCCCGCGACCGGCGACCCCAGCCGGGACCTGGACCGTCTGCTGGACCGCTTCCGGGACGACATCCGGGACGCCGCCCGGGACAACGGGGTCACCGAACTCCAGCTCGCCGAGGCACGCCGCCTTCTCTCCACGGCCGCGGCGCACATCACGGCGCTGCTGCACCTGCCGAAGGCCGACCGCCGGGAGTCCGAATAGGCGCTCGCTCACGGACGCGGCCGGATCAGCGTGCGAAAGCCGGTGGCCGTCTGCTCCCGGGCGTCCTTAGGGTTGGTGGAATGACACACGGCACCGTGGATCCGGCGGCGATCACTCCGGAGATGGCCGCCCGGATCCGCAGATGGCGGGTCGACGAGGACTTCTCCTGGCGTGCCGTGGCCCGGGCCGCATCCGACCTGTGGGGCTCCGATTGGGGCGGCAACCAGCTCTACGGTGAGGACCTCTGCGTGGCCGCGGCGAAGGTGCTCGGCGAGGACCCCTGCCGGGAACCGTGGAATTGACGCCCGCCGGGGGTCTCCCCGGATCAGGTGTTCGCGGAGGGCCGGGACGAGCGGGCCCGGTCCGCCGGGACCGCGGGACCACGGAAGAGGGGCGCGCGGCCGGGGCGGGTACGCAGCGGAGAGGCCGAGGGGGCCAGGAAAATCCCCCGGGGGTGCCGACACCGGTTCCGTAAGCTCGCCGTGCGTCGATCGACGGCGGCCTACTTGGAGGACCGGTGCCGGCACACCAGCGGATCACGGTACGCAATGCCCGTTTCCAGCAGTGGGAGGCGTTGCTGAACAACCGGAACAAACGCACACGGGCACGCGAGTTCCTGGTCCAGGGGGTACGCCCGATCTCCTTGGCGGTGCGGTACGGCTGGCCCGTCAACGCGCTGATCTACGACGGACGGCGGGAGTTGTCGCAGTGGGCGCGGGAGTTGCTGCGGGAGGTCGACGCCGAGCCGGTGTCCATGGCCCCCGACCTGCTCGCGGATCTGGCGGAGAAGAACGGGAGCCCGCCGGAGATGGTCGCCGTCGTTCAGATGCCGTCCGACGACCTGGGGCGGCTCCGGGTCGGCAGCGGCTTTCTGGGCGTCCTGTTCGACCGGCCCACGAGCCCCGGGAACGTCGGCAGCATCATCCGGTCCGCGGACGCCTTCGGGGCCGACGGGCTCATCGTGTCGGGGCACTCCGCGGACATCTACGACCCCAAGTCGGTGCGGGCCAGCACGGGTTCCCTCTTCGCGCTGCCTGCGCTGCGTGTGGGCTCACCCGGCACGGTGATGGCCTGGGTCGCCGAGCGCCGGGCCGAGGGACGGCCGATCGTGCTGGTCGGCACCGATGAGAAGGGGGACTGCGAGGTCTTCGACTTCGACTTCACCCAGCCGGTGCTGCTGCTGGTCGGCAATGAGACCTCGGGGCTGAGCAACGCCTGGCGGGACGTGTGCGACCACACGGTCAGCATTCCGATGACCGGATCCGCGAGTTCCCTGAACGCCGCCAACGCCGCGACCGCCGTGCTCTACGAGGCACATCGGCAGCGCCTCCTCGCCGCAAGGCGGTCCTGAGGGGCCCGGCCCGGCCGGCCCTCGTCCGGGAACCGGACGGCATCTCTTCGTAGAACAGTTTTATCCCTCAGGGGCTGACCAACTATGCGCTGATGTGAAGAGTTGCCCCAGGTTGGGCCGGTGCACCCTAGGCATGCACTTGGATTGTCGAACAATCCTGACTAGGGTGACCGGTGGGCCGCACGGCTCATCGAACGTGGGGAGGGAAGACATTGGGTGCAGAGGCCGCATACCGGTCGAGCGACGGCGGTGCACTGGCCGTGGACCGGGAGTTCTACCGGAAGGTGACCGGCGGCGACCGTGAACTGGTGGACTCCTTCGAGATCCCCATCCGCTCGGGCCGCGCCTGGGAGGTGCCCGCCGGGCATCTGTGCCGGCTGGTCACCGTGGACGGGCCGCAGGTCGGCGATCTGAACGTATGGAATGCCAACGACCCCCGGGAACGGCTCTGGGCCGCACGGACCCGGCAACTCCAGCGGGCCCATGTGTCGACTTTTGACCGTCTGTGGTCGAATCTGCCGTTCCTCAGGCCCCTGCTGACCATTACGGACGACACCCTCGCCGACTACGGCCGGGACGGGGACGGCGGCCGGGTGCACGATCTGCTCGGCAGCCGGTGCGATCCCTATGTGAACCGGATGCTCAGCGGCGTGGACTTCGACTTCCACTGCCATTCGAACCTGGTGCGCGCGGTTCTGCCGTACGGACTCACCGAGTTCGATGTCCATGACGTGCTCAATGTGTTCCAGTGCACCGGGCTGAACGACGAGGACCGGTACTTCATGAGCCCGTGCCCGGCCCGGCCCGGGGACCACTTCGAGTTCTTCGCGGAGCTGGATCTGCTGTGCGCGCTGTCCACCTGCCCTGGCGGTGATCTGTCGGTGCCGCTGTGGGGACCGGACGCCCGCGATCCGCTGGACACCTGCCATCCGATCGGGGTGGAGGTGTACCGCCCGGATCCCGGACTGCTCTCCGGCTGGACCCCGCCGTCCCGCGCCGCCTACCGCGGGCTGCACGGGATGGCGCTGCCGAGCTGGACCCGGCAGGAGTAACGCCGGGACGGGGGCAGTCGGGGCCCCGGCGGGACTGGCGGCGGGACCGCGGGCCCTGCCACCGGCAGGCCCCGGACCGGTCCGCGCGGTACCCCGGGCCCCCACCGCCGGAAAGCCCCCGGGTGGGGCGGGGACCCCGACGGACCGGGCCCGCGGACAGCCGGACACACCGTCATGGCATCGGACGATCCACCCCGGCGGTGTGGCGGCGGAGGCAGGCGGGCCCCGTCGGCCCGGTGTCGGCCCGGTGTCGGGGCGGGGTCAGCCCAACGGCCGGTCAGTCCAACGGCCCCCGGGCCGCCCGCAGCGCGGCGAGCACCAGGCGCTCGGAGTCGTCGAGATAGACCGCGAGGACCCCCTGGGCGTGGTCGATCCGGCCGCGCCGGATCAGTTCGTACAGCTCACGGTCCCGCTGCGGCCACGGCCGCTCGAACTCGGCCTCGTCACCGACCGCCCCCCAGGCCAGCCGCAGCATCGCGCCCAGCCTGCGGAAGAAGTCGTCGCACAGCGGGCTGTCCAGCAGGGAGACGAGCGCCTGATGGAAACGCAGGCTCGCGGTGCCCACGTCCCGCCAGCGCTTCTGCGCCGCCGCCAGCTCGACCGCCGAGACGGCGGACTCCAGAGCCTCCAGCCGGGCGTCGTCCCGCAGCGCGCTCGCCGCGAGGGCCTGCGGTTCGATCACCCGGCGGACCCGGTAGATGTCCCGCACCCGCGCGGCGTCGATGGTCGCGACCACGGCCCCGCGATGCAGCTCCTGGTGCACCAGACCCTCGGTGACCAGCAGACGCAGCCCTTCACGCAGCGTATTGCGGGAGATGGTGAACAGCGTCGCGAGCTGCGCCTCGCGCAGCCTGCTCCCCGGCGCCAGCTCCCCCTCCAGGATCAGTTCCCGGATTCTCGCCGCCACCCGGTCGGCGGACGCGATCGCCTCTCCGTCGGATGACGCGCCGGGTCCGCTCGTACCGTCTGCCCTGTCCGCCACATGATTGGTCACCGCGTCATCGTAGGTGGCAGTTGATTCAACAATCAAGGCCGCGTACTCGCATGGATATGCAGGCTTAAGAGGCGATTTGGCTCTCAACCTCGCCAGTTCCCCGATTCCATTGACATGGATCGTTGAGCAATCTAGCGTCTGCGCCCATGACTAGCGAGAGAACCGCCGCAAGGCGCGATCGAGCCTCGTCGGACCGGGCGCCGTCGGATCACGCCTCGTCCCGCTGGGCCACCGCGCCCGGGATCCGAGGCACGCACCAGGGTTTCGTCCGGCGTTCCACGGGGGTGGTACGGCAGATCTCCGGTGCCGACGCCGTCATCGGGAACATCCTGCTCGTCAACTTCGTGGCCGCCGTCGCCACACTCGTCGTGGTGCCGTTCACCTTTCCCGGCGCCAATCTGCCGCTGGCCGTCCTGCTGGCTCTGCTGCCGGCCCTGGCGCTGGCCACGGTCTACGTCCTGTTCGCGCTCGCGCTGCCGCGCTCCGGCGGCGAGTACCTCTATGTCTCCCGGGTCTTCCACCCGTCGGTCGGCTTCGCGGCGAACTTCAGCTTCATCGGCTGGAACATCCTCTTCGGCGGCCTGCTGGTGAATCAGTTCGCGACCGTCTACCTCTCCGGCTTCTTCGCCTCGCTGGGCTGGTCGGCGGGGGTGAGCGCGATGTCGCACAAGGGGGTGGTCCTGCTCGTCGGCGTGGTGCTGATCGCCCTCACCACGATCCCGGTCATCGTCGGCACCCGGTTCGCCATGCGGGTGATGAAGGGTTCGTTCTACGTCGGCTCGGTGCTGCTGCTGATCACCCTGGCGGTCCTGGCGTTCGCCGGTCATGACACCTTCGTGGCCTCCGTCGACCAGCAGGCGTCGTACACCGGCATCATCGAATCCGCCCGGCAGGCCGGCTTCGAGTCCCGCCCCGAGGGGTTCGCGCCGACCGTGCAGGCCGTCGCGCTGATCAGTCTGGCCACGATGTTCGTGATGTGCTCCACGTACACCACAGGCGAGGTCCAGGACGTACGGCGGTCCGTGCCCAAGGCCGTCTACGGATCGGCGCTCATCGGCGTCGCGGTCATCGTCGTCATGGCGCTGATCGCCACCCGGGTCTGGAGCACCGACTTCCTCGCCGCCGCGAACTATCTCTCCTCGGTGGCGCCGGAGCGCTATCCGCTGGAGTCGACCCCCGACTTCTCGTATCTGGCGGTCCTCACCCGCCCCGGATGGCTGTTCTCCACCGTCGTCAATGTGTCGTTCCTCTGTCTGATCACCGGGAATCTGATCTTCGGGACGGCCACCATGAGCCGGTGCTTCTCGGCCTGGTCGTTCGACCGGATCATGCCGCAGGCCCTCGCCTCGGTGAGCACCCGCCGCCGTACGCCGGTCAACGCGCTGCTCGTCTTCGCGATCTGCTCCGTACTCGCGCTGGTGTACTACACGTTCGACGGCGATGTGACCTTCCTGGCGGGGGCCACCCTCGGGTTCATCGCGACCTTCCTGACGGTTTCGGCGGCCGCGATCGCCTTTCCCTATCTGCGGCCGCGGCTGTTCCGGGGCTCCGCGGCCGACATCCGGGTCGTCGGTGTCCCGGTCATCGTGATCGCAGGGGTGGCGTCCTCGCTGATGCTCGGCGCGATGGTGTACGCGTTCCTCACCAATGACGCGTTCGACGCCAACGGCACCACGGGCCTGCTGTTCTTCGCCGGGTTCTGGGTGGTCGGCCTCGTCGTCTTCGGTGTGGCCCGTCGTATCCACCTCAGGCGGGGCCTGCCCTTCGACGCCGCTTTCAAGGAGCTGACCGGAGAATGAACCCGCCCCGGACCCGGACCTCCCCGGCCCGTACGAACGGAACCCGCACCAACGGAACCCGTACACATGGAACACGTACGCACGGAGCACGTACGCACGGAACACGGCTGTACTTCGCCACGGATCTGCGGGCAGCGGACCGCTGCTTCAGCAAGTTCCTGAGCGCGGCCTCGGCCTATGACGCCCAGGTGCTGGTTCTCGGCGGCAACCTCACCGGCACCCGGATGGCGCCCGTCGTACGCCACCGCGCGGGAGTGTGGCGCGCCGTGCTCAACGGATCCCCCGCCGAGCTGCGGACCGACCGGGAGGTCGCCCGGTTCGAGCAGCGGGCGGCGGACGCCGGGGTGTACACCTTCCGCACCGAGCCGGACGAACTGGCCGCGCTGGACGACGATCCGGCCGCCGTCGACGCCGTCTTCCACCGGCTGGCCGCGGACCGGCTGCGCCGCTGGCTGGAACTGGCCGCCGACCGGCTGCCGGAGGACCGGGTACGGCTCCTCGTCTGCTGCGGCAACGACGATCCCACGGATCTGGACGCGCTCATCGACGCCTCCCCGGCGGCCCTGCTCACCGAGGGCAGGGCGGTGGAACTGGACGAGCGCAGGGTGCTGGTCGGGGTCGGCTACTCCAATGAGACCCCGTGGCGGTGCGAACGGGAGCTTCCGGAAGAGGGGCTTGCGGCACGGCTGGCCACCGCCCTGGAGGGAGTGGACCGCTCCGGCGCGCAGCTCGTCCTGCACACGCACTGCCCGCCGTACGACTCCGAACTCGACGCGACGGTGGTCCTGGACGAGGAGCTGCGGCCGAGGACCGAAGCGGGCCAGGAGATCGTCGCACCGTCGGGCAGCACCGCCGTACGGGAGATCGTCGAGCGCTACGAGCCGGTCCTGTCGCTGCACGGCAGGGCACTGGAGAGCCGGGGCTATGTACGGCTGGGCCGCACTCTCGCGGTCAATCCGGGCAGTGAGTTCTCCGACGGCATTCTGCGGGGGGTGCTGGTGGACCTCGACGAGAACGGGGTGGCCCACCATCTGCTGACATCCGGCTGACGGCACGGCCACGGGGCCCACCGGGCCGTTCGGACCGGCCCGTCCTCTTCTCTTTCCAATTCCGTTTCCATGACAACCATCGGCCGAGCGGTTCCACCGGCCGATTCCATCTGACGAGTGACAGGGAGCAGCAATGAACGACACCGGACGATCGGTGACGGTTCCGGCACAGCAGGGGCGCGCGTTCACGGTCGCCGCGGGCGAACTCGTGGAGATCGTCGACGTGGAGGGGCACCAGGTCGGCGATCTGTGGGTGATCGACGCCGAGGACCACGGCCGCTGGCTGTCCACCAGCCACACCAGGGACCGGCGGGAGCGGATGTTCCCCCGGGTCGGGGAGTCGTTCACGGATCAGTTCGGCGAACCGATCATCGAGTTCACCGCCGACGCCTCGCCCGGCCGGCACGACATGCTCTTCCCGCCGTGCAACCGCTGGCTGTACGAGAGCGTCGGGCTGTTCGACCACCCGAACTGCCATGACAACTTCCTCGCGGCGGCGGCCTCGGCCGGAGTCACGCTGCCCGTGGTGCCCGATCCCGTGAACTTCTTCCAGAACTCGGCTCCGGAGCCGGACGGCACCCTGGACGTGCTGACCGCCGCGTCCTCGGCCGGTGACTCGGTCACCCTGCGGATGCTGCGCCCCGCCGTGGTCGTCCTCACCTCCTGCTCCGTGGACAACTGGCCGACGAACAACAAGAACTGCACTCCGCTGCTCGCCCGGATCGGCGCGGCGTGAGCGCGCGGCTCGATCCCGTGGTTCCCGCGGGCCCTCCGGGGCCCGCGGGAGCCGTCGGACCTGGGGGACCTGGGGGACCCGGGGATCCGGTGGAGTCCGTCGGACCCCTACGGATCGTCAGCGCCCGGCGCGTCCACACCATGGCCGGGGCTCCGGGTACGGCCGGCACGGGCCGGGAGGTCACCGCGCTGGCGACCCTCGGAGAGTGGATCGTCGCCACCGGGACGGCTGCCGAGCTGCGGTCGCGCTTCCCCGGGGCCGAACACGTCGACCACGGCCGGGGCGTCGTCGTCCCCGGCTTCAACGACGCCCACCAGCATCTCGGGGATCTGGCCGACGGCCTCGACCACCTCGATCTGGGCGCGCCGCGGTTCCGCGACCGGGCGTCGGCCCTGGCCGCGCTGGCGGCCCGTATCGGGGAGGCCGCCCCCGGGCAGTGGGTCCGCGCCCACCGCTACGACGAGACCCGTACCACGCCCGGCGTGCTCACCCGTGCCGAGCTGGACTCCCTGGGAGGCACCGCCCCCGTCCTGGTCACGCATGTCTCCGACCACAGCGCCGTACTGAACTCCCCCGCCCTGCGGCTGGCCGGGCTCGACCCGGAGCGGGTCCCCGACGGCCGGGTGCACGGGCCGGAGTTGTTCCGGCTGCTGTGGAGCGACGAGGCGATCGTGGACAGACCGTCCGCGGACGGCTGGATCGCGGGTGTCCGGCGACTCACCGGGCGGTACCACGCGGCGGGCATCACCTCCGTCGGCGACGCGCTGGTCTCCCCCGGGCAGCTCCGCCTCTACCAGGAGGCCCGCCGTCGGGGGGAGCTGACGGTCCGGGTGAACGCGCTGATCGACGCCACCCACGCCGACGACTTCCTCACGCTCGGCGTGGGCAGCGGCTTCGGTGACTCCTGGCTGCGTATCGGCGGGTTCAAGGCGTTCGTCGACGGCGCGGTCGCCGGGCACTCCTGTCTGCTGGAGCAGCCCTTCAGCGATTCCGGCCCGGCCGATCACGGCGAGCAGGTCACCCCGACGGAGGAGTTGTACGCGCTCTTCGAGCGGGTCCACCGGGCCGGGAGCGTCATGGCGGTCCACGCCAACGGCGACCGGGCGATCGGGGTGCTCCTCGACATCGTGGAGTCGGTACGGGCGGCCCTGCCGCGCCCCGGGCTCGTCCACCGTATCGAGCACTGCACGGTCCTCGGCCCCGGGCTGGCGGCCCGGATCAAGGCGGCGGAGCTGGCCGCGGTCCCCTTCGGCTCGTACATCACCGCGCATGGCGCCAAGCTGCTCCAGTGGTACGGGTCCGAGCGGCTGCACCGGATGTTCCCGCACCGGACCCTGCTGGACCACGCGATCCCGGTGGCCGGTGCCTCCGATCACAGTGCGGCCCCCTGTGAACCGCTGATCGCGCTGCGGGACATGGTCACCCGTACCTCCCCCGACGGGGTGGTGCTCGGCGGAAGCCAGCGGATCACGGCGGCGGAGGCGCTGTGGATCCAGACGGCCGGCTCGGCGACGGTCGCGGGGGAATCGTCGCTCAAGGGCAGCCTGACACCCGGACGGCTGGCGGACTTCGTGGTGCTGGAGGACGATCCGCTCACGGTGGACCCCGCGGGACTCGCGGAGATCGGGGTACGGGAGACGGTGGTCGGCGGGGTCACCCGCTGGACGAGCGGCGACCGATGAACGATGAGCGATGACTCCGGCGGCCGGGCGGCCGAGGACCGGGCGGCCGCCGGGGACCGGAAGCCGGACCGCCCACCGCCGGGCCGGGGCGGCCGGGCCTACGGACCAGGGGCGGCCGGACCTCCGGACCAGGCACCACCCGACCGGGATCCGACCACCGCTGCCGGGCCTACGGACCACGCACCACCCGACCGGGGGCGGCCGGACCTCCAGACCACGCACCACCAACGCCGGACCGCCCGACCGGGATCCGGACCACCGGACCACCACTGCCGGACCGCCCACCGCCGAACAGGGGCGGCACGACCGGCCCCGCCGCCGGACGGCGAGCGTGCGGTCATCGGCAGTCCCCACCGCCGAACAGGAAGCGAGCGATGATCAGCAGCCCCCACCGCCGGACGAGGTGCTCCCGATGACGGGCCGGCCGCTGCCGCCGGACGAGACGGCCCGTGCCGAACTGGACGCGCTGCGCACGGGCCTGGCGCGGTTGCCCTCCCCCGCGCTCCGCGCCACTCCGGCCCCGGCCGTTCCCCGCCCGGCGCTGCCCGCGCTGCCCGGGATCCCGTCCGCGTCGGCCGGGCCCGCCGTCGACCCCGCCAGGGCCGAACGGCTGGACGCCCGGCTCGGCGCGCTGACCTGGACCGACTGGGACGCGGTTGCCGATCCCAAGGGCCCGCTGGCGGGTCTGGCCGTCGGCGTCAAGGAGAACTTCGACGTCCTCGGACGTCCGACCAGGGCCGGACGTGCCGCCGTGCCCCCGCCCGCCGACCGGGACGCGGTGGCCGTGGCCCGGCTGCGGGCAGCCGGTGCGCGGCTGGTGGCGGGCTGTGCGATGACCGAACTCGCCGTCTGTCTGGACGGCAATCCACACCGTCCCGAGACCCGCAATCCGGTGGACGACACCCGGATCGCGGGGGGATCCTCCTCCGGCTCGGCCGTCGCCGTCGCCGCCGGGTTCGTGGCCGCGGCCCTCGGCAGCGACACCGGCGGTTCCGTGCGGATCCCGGCGGCGCTGTGCGGAGTCGTCGGATTCAAGCCGACGTACGACCTGCTCCCCACCGACGGCTGTGTGCCCCTGTCCCCCTCTCTCGACCACGTCGGTGTGATCACCCCGGACACGGCCACGGCCCTGGCGGCCGTCCTCGCGATGGCCGCCCCGGGCGCCTGCCCCGTCCCCGCGCCGGTACCGAGGAAGGTCCGGGTCGGCTGGCCCGTCGACTGGACCGCCCCGGCCGACCCCGCGGTGAACGCGGCCTGCCGTGCCGCCCTCTCCGCGCTGCCCGACTCCATCGAAGTCGTACCCCTGGAACTGCCACTGACCACCAGCACCTCGGTGATCGCCAATGTCGCCGTACTGGCCGCGGAATCGGCGGCCGCGCTGCGGCCCCCGCTCACGGACCGGTCCACCGATCCGCGCGCGCTCGCGCTCGTCTCGGCCGGCGCGTACCTGACGGACGGCGAGGTTCGGGCCGCCCACCGGCAGCGGCTGCGGATCGCGGCTGAGTTGCACACCGCGCTCCGCTCGGTCGATGTGATCGCCACCCCCACCGTCGCCGTCACCGCGCCGCGGATCGGCACCGCCGCGATTCCGCTGTCCGACGGGCGCACCCTGTACTGGCCCGACATCGGCGATCACTTCACCGCCGCCGCCAACAGCACCGGATTCCCCGCCGTTTCGCTGCCCGCGGGGCAGGTGGACGGCCTGCCCGTCGGCCTCCAGCTGATCGCCGGCCCCTACGAGGACGGCTGGCTGCTACGGCTCGCGGCACTGCTGGAAGGCGCACCGCAGTGAAGTCCGTCGCTCCCGGCGCCGGCCGGAAACCATCCCCTGCTCCGTTGCGCCGCTGACCGGTCGGCCGGCCACGACACCGGCGGAGATCACCCCGCCGACCCGGCGGGCGGGCCGCCGTCCCTCGCCTGCCTCCGGCGCACGACGGTGCGTGCCGCGGTCAGGAGTGCCCTGAGCGCGGGTGGGGTCGGGTGCGAGGGGAGCCACACGAGTGCGGCGGTGGTGGGAGGAAGCCCGGTGACATCGACGTAGGCGACTCCGGGGCGGGGGTAGAGGGAACGGGCGGCGGCCGGAAGGAAGGTGATGCCCGCCCCGCTGGCGACGGCGTGCAGCATTCCCTCAAGGTCGGAGACCTGTGGTCCGTAACGAACGGGGGCCCCGCCGGGGTGGGGGTTTGCCGTCCAGAAGTCCCACCAGGCCCGGGGTGCTTCGGGCAGGACGTCGATCACGGTGCGGTCGGACAGCTGGGCCAGGGTCAGGGGCGCCCGGCCGACCAGGGGGTCGTCCGCGTGCAGGCACACCACGCGCGGTTCGGTCGCGAGCCGGAGGCTGCGGAATCCGGGCGGCAGCGGCGGGCGCAGAAAGGCGGCGTCGATCTCTCCCCGGGTGAGCGCCGAGATCTGTTCGACGAAGTCGACGCTGCGGATCTCGACGGTGATTCCGGGCTGCCGGGCGGAGAGTTCTTCGAGGACGTCGACGGTGTAGGGCATCGCGGCCTCGGCCCCGATGGCGCCCAGCCGCAACCGGCCCTTGATCTGTCTCGTCAGCGTGGCGAGGCACGCCTGGAACCGTTCGACGGCGGCGACGAGTGCCCTGGCTTCGGGCACGATCTCGCGGCCGACGTCGGTGAGTTCGACATGGCGCGTGGTGCGGTGCAGCAGGTCGACACCCAGCCGGTCCTCCAGGGCCTTGATCTGCCGGCTGAGTGCGGGCTGGGTCAGGAAGAGACGCTGAGCGGCGCGGCCGAAGTGGAGCTCGTCGGCCAGGACGAGGAACTGGCGGAGCTGGGTGATGCTCGGTTCGGCTCGTCCCAGGGCCCTCTGCCCAGCCGAACGCGCCCCTGCCGCGTCCCGACCATTCATAACCGGGACGTTATCGATCCGGCTGAAGAAGCAATAGCCGTTTCCAGGACAACCGTTCCCCGCTTGGGGCACTATTCGAGGAGTTCGCATCGAAAGGGGACCGGCCCGTTGGCCGAGCCATGCGGCTTGCGCAGTGGTCACCCACGCAGCACCTGAAACTCGGACAACACTTCCAGCGAAAGATCCGGCGCTCCCGGCCGACACCCGTACGGGTTGTGACGGAGACGGTCCGCTGATTCTCGAACAGTGCATTCCCTCACGACATTCCATCACGCGAAACCCGACGGAGAGATTCCCGTGCCAACGGTTCATCGCGGCCCGGAAGAAGTGTCCCGCGCTCCCGCAACTCTCGTAGGAGGAGAAGAACGATGAGGAAAGCCGTCTTCGCCGCTGCCGCCCTCGCCCTGGTGTTCTCGGGCGGCGCGGCATCACCCGCCGGCGCCGCTCCGGCCACCGGCCCGGCCGTCGGCAAGGCCCCGGCAGCCTGGAACGACTGTCCGCCCGGGCACTTCTGTTTGTTCGAGGACCGGGACGGCGGCCGGCTGATGTACGCGTACGACGAGTGCACCCCGATGGGAGTGGTCAACATCGGCTCGGTGGGCCAGGGCGACAAGGTCACCTCGTTCTGGAACCGCAGCCGCTTCCTCGCCCACATCTACAACTGGAAATTCGACGACTGGAAGCTGATGCGCGCCGTCTCCGCCAACACCCCGCAAACCAACTTCCCTGCCAACCAGAACGACCAGGCCGACGGGTTCAGGGTCTTCTGCTGATTCAGCTCTCGCGCCGGAGGAAAAAGCAATGAGCAATGATGGATCGGACACACCTGTCGTACCCGCACGTACCGGCGGTGCCGTAACGCTCCCCCCGACAACGCTCTCCCCGACAGCACTCTCCCCGACCCGCCGCCGCGTTCTGCGCTGTGCCATGGCGGTCGGCCTGGCGCTCTCCGCGGCATTCACGGCCGCGCCTTCCGCACACGCGGCACCCGCCTCGGCACCGGCTCTCACCGCGGCCTACGCCGAGTTCCGGGTCGATGGTGCTCGCATGCGCACCGGACCCGGCACGGCCTACCCCGTCGCCGGACTCGGCTATCGCAGCCACCGGGTCACGGTGCACTGCGCACGGCCCGTAGCGCCTCAGATGGTCTGGTACCACCTGACCAACGGCACCACCGGCGTACGCGGCTGGTCGGAGCAGTCGGTCGTCTACGTCGAAGGCTCCGTCCCGCCCTGCTAGGGGCTTGCAGGGGAGCAACACCTTGATTCCCTGCAAGCCCTTGAGTGCTTCCGGGCCGGTGGCGGTTGAGATATCCGTGCCGCCGCCGGTGGCGCCGGGCCGTCCGCGCTCGTACGTACGGCGCACCGGCGGGGACGGCCCGCGTACGGCGAGGACGGCCGGCCCGGCGACGGCAGGCGTTCCGGCCGGGGTACGCGCTAGGCGGGCGTTACGCGCCGGTACGTCGTGATCAGGACGCCGCTCGTGGAGGTCTTCGTGTCCACGAGCGACAGCCGGCTCGGCACGGTTCCCCCGTCGAACAGCCGCTTCCCCCTGCCCAGGAGGAGCGGGAAGACGAGCAGCCGGTACTCGTCGACGGCGTCCAGAGCGATCAGGCTCCGGAGCAGTTCCCCGCTGCCGAGCACCACGATGTCTCCCTCGGTTCCGCGCTTGATCCTCGCCACCTCCCCGGGGAGGTCCGGGCCGATCCGCAGGGAGTTCGCCCAGGGGAGATCGTCGCCGAGGGTGCGCGAGACGACGTACTTGGGCATCGCGTTCATCGCCGCGACCGCGGGGTCGGCGGGGTCGGCGGCCGGCCAGGTCGCCGCGAAGATCTCGTACGTCCTGCGCCCCACGAGCATCGCCGAGGCCCCGGCGGTGGCGGAACTCATAAAGGTCTCCACGACCTCGTCGACATACGGCAGGACCCAGCCGCCCTGGTCGAACCCTCCTTCACGGTCCTCGTCCGCCGACAGTACGGACTGCATGACGCCGTCCAGCGTCATGAACTCGACGGCTACCAGATTTCCCATCACAGACTCCTTGCAGCGCCCGGCACACCCGTGGCGGGCGCTCTCCCGTTGACGTACTCCCGGGGTTGACGTTCACCATGCACCGAACTCATCGGTACCGCACAGAATCGACCGTTCGTCGGTGCCGGGGCCGTGGCGCGGGAGACTCCGGCGGCTGCCCGGGCAGCCGGGTGGGCCGGGCCGGTGACGCCGGGCTCAGGCGGGGGCGGCGCCGTAAATCACCCGCTCCACCGACGCGTAGGTCGCCCCGTGGTCGGCGAGGACCTCGGAGACGACGCCCTGCCGGGCCGTGAGAGCGAGAAGGAAGTGCTCGCCGCCGATCCGGCGGTCACCGCGGCCCGTGGCGATACGGAGGGAACGGACCAGGGTGTCCTGGGCAGCGCGGGTGAAGGTCCTGGCCAGGAACCGGCGGCGCCCGGTCCGGGCGCCGGTCCGGAGCACCCCCTGGCCGTGGCTCTCCTCCGCCCGGGCCACGATCTCGTCGACATCGACACCGAGGCCCGCGAGCGCCTCCACCTCGGACCGGGAGATACCCGCGCGCCGGTGGGCTTCGGAGAGGGCGCTCCGGACGGACTCGCGCCGGTCCGTGATCCCGAGCGCGGTGAAGGCGAAGGCCGCCCGGGTGCCCTCCTGCTCCATCAGCGCGAGCAGCAGATGCTCCTCGGTGACCACGTCCGCGCCCGCCCGTTCGGAGACGGCCACGGACTGCTTCACGACATCCCGGGCCTCCGGGGTGAACCGTTCGAACATCATCGCCTCCCGTGCTTCTTGTGTACGGCCTGCCGGCTGACGCCCAGCTCGGCCGCGATCTCCTGCCATGACCAGCCCTGATTGCGCGCGCTGCGGACCTGTACGGCCTCAAGCTGTTCGAGTAGCCGCCGCAGTGCGGCGACCGCCCGGAGCCCGACCCGTGGGTCGCGGTCGCCCGCGCGCTCGGCGAGATCCGTTGCCTCAGTCATGCCTGTCAATTTATATTGACAGTTGTCCACAGTCAACCCCGGTTGACACGCGCGGCCGTACTCTCGAAGTGCCCCGGAGAGACTCCCGAAGCAGCCCGAACCGATCAGCTCAGGAGGAGGGTGTCAGCACGATCTTTCCGAACAGCTCACCGTCGGCCATCCGCTCGAACCCCTCCCGCGCGCGGTCCAGCGGAAGCACCTGGTCGATCACCGGCCGTACCCCCGTCGCCGCACAGAAGGAAAGGAGGTCCTCCAGCTCGTCCTTGGAGCCCATCGTGGAGCCGACGACCTTCAGCTCCAGGAAGAAGATCCGCGTCAGCTCGGCGTGGTCGGGCCGGTCGCCGCTGGTCGCGCCGGAGATCACCAGCGTTCCCCCGGGCCGCAGACTCTTGATCGAGTGCGACCAGGTCGCCGCCCCGACCGTCTCGATCACGGCGTCCACGCGCCCCGGGAGCCGCGCCCCCGGCTCGTACGCCTCCTGAGCGCCCAGCTCCACCGCCCGCTTGCGCTTGGCCTCGTCACGGCTGGTGGCGTACATCCGCAGCCCCGCGGCCCGGCCGAGGACGATCGCGGCGGTCGCGACGCCCCCGCCCGCGCCCTGGACGAGTACGGAGTCACCCGGGCGCACCCCGGCGTTGGTGAAGAGCATGCGGTACGCGGTGAGCCAGGCCGTCGGCAGACAGGCGGCCTGCTCGAAGCTCAGCTCCCTGGGCTTGGGCAGGACGTTCCACGCGGGCACGGTGACCTGCTCGGCGAAGGTGCCCTGGTAGTGCTCGGTGAGCAGGGAGCGGCGCTCATGGAGTCCGACGCCGTGCCCGCTCTGGCCGATGACGGAGTGGATCACCACCTCGTTGCCGTCCGCGTCGATCCCCGCGGCATCGCAGCCGAGGATCATCGGCAGTTTCTCCGCGGGGAGGCCGACGCCCCGCAGGGACCAGAGGTCGTGATGGTTGAGGGAGGCGGCTTTCACGGTGACGGTGGTCCAGCCGGGACGGTCCTCGGGAGCCGGGCGCTCGCCCAGTTCCAGGCCGTTCAGCGGATGGTCACGGTCGATACGGGCTGCGTAGGCGGCGAACATGGCCCGACCCTAGGACGGCCGCCACCTGGGCGGAACGGCTCCCGGGTGTGACACGCACCGCGTCCCCGGCGCGGCGGACGCCGACGGGCACGGGTCGCGCCGACCGCCGCGCGGGGCCCGTTGTGCCTTGTCCCGGGCAGCCCGCACGCGACCGTTCCGTGCGTGTCCCGCGCACCCGGGCGTTCTGCTGCCACCCCGGGCGGCCACACACCCCGCACCCGGGCGCCCACAAGCCACCGCACCCGCCGGGACACGCCGCCGGGCCGGGCCCCGGGCCCCACACCCGCGCGACAGGCGCCCGCCGGAACCCCGGAGCGGCCCAGCCCACGGCACCCACACCCGTCCGTTCTGATGCTGCCCCGGGCGGCGGAACACTCGGCCCCTTGCGCTGCCACCCCGGGCGGCCACACACCCCGCGCCCGGGCCGGGACGCCCGCCCGCCCCCGTACAGCAACGCACGGCGGAACAGACACACGGCGGAACAGCGGAACGGGCCGCGTCGCGCTCCGCGGGGAACCCCTCGAACCCCGGGTCTGCGACACGGCCCGCCCGTTCCGTACGGCAGCGGACTCGGCGCGCGGCGCCTCAGCGCCGGGCGACGCCCTCGGCCCGCGCGGCGGCGGCGACGGCGGCGGTGACCGCCGGGGCCACCCGCTCGTCGAACGGCGAGGGGATGACGTAGTCGGCGGCCAGCTCATCGCCCACGACGTCCGCCAGCGCGTTCGCGGCGGCGATCTTCATGCCCTCGGTGATCCGGGACGCCCGCACCTGGAGCGCGCCCGCGAAGATCCCCGGGAAGGCGAGCACGTTGTTGATCTGGTTGGGGAAGTCGCTGCGGCCGGTCGCCACGACGGCGGCGTACTTGTGCGCGACATCGGGGTGGACCTCGGGGTCCGGGTTGGCCATGGCGAAGACATACGCGCCGGGGGCCATCGACGCGACGGCCGCCTCCGGCACCGTGCCGCCCGAGACGCCGATGAACACATCCGCGCCGGCCAGCGCGGACTCCAGCGAACCGGAGAGCCCGGCCTTGTTGGTGAGGTCCGCCAGCTCGCGCTTCACGTCGTTCAGATCCTCGCGGTCCCGGCTGACGATGCCCTTGCGGTCGGCGACCGCCACATCCCCCAGACCGGCCTCCAGCAGGAACTTCGCGATGGCGACACCGGCCGCGCCCGCGCCCGAGATCACCGCGCGCAGCTCGCCGAGGCCGCGCCCGGTCAGCTTGGCCGCGTTCCTCAGGGCCGCGAGGGTGACGACCGCCGTACCGTGCTGGTCGTCATGGAAGACGGGGATGTCCAGCCGCTCCTGGAGCTTGCGCTCGATCTCGAAGCAGCGCGGCGCGGAGATGTCCTCCAGGTTGACGCCCCCGAAGGACGGCGCGAGACGCACCACCGTCTCGACGATCTCGTCCGTGTCGGTCGTGGCGAGCGCGATCGGCACCGCGTCCACCCCGCCGAACTGCTTGAACAGGATCGCCTTGCCCTCCATCACGGGGAGCGAGGCCTCCGGGCCGATGTCACCGAGTCCGAGCACCGCTGTGCCGTCGGTCACCACGGCGACGACCTGCGATTTCCAGGTGTAGTCGTGGACCAGGTCCGGCTGCTCGGCGATCGCGCTGCAGACCTTGGCGACACCGGGGGTGTACGCGAGGGACAGGTCGTCCTTGTCACGGACCGGCACGGTGGCCTGGACGGCCATCTTGCCGCCGCGGTGCAGTGCGAAGGCGGGATCGAAGGGCTCCTCGGGAGAGCCTTCTGTGCCGTTCTCGGTGTCGCTGGGAGGATTGACGATCTCCGCTGCCATGGGTTGACCCCTTAGGTCTTCATCGGTTGAGGGTTTCCACTCCTGGTGAGGAGGGGTGGGCGGGCACCGCGTACGTGCCCCGCCTCGGCGGTCTGGCCGCCCGGTGGGGGGAGGTACGTACGCGCGGGCGCGCCGCACACGCGCCCTGAGCCCCTGATGAGGGGTGTAAGAGTCCTTCTTACCCGAACGAGGCCGCTGACGACGAGTCCATATCCCATCAGGGGCAGTACTCATCGCCCAATGTCAGGACATAGGCAACTTGTCCTATTGATCCGGCCCGCAGAGGGCCGGGGACCGCAGATCTTCCGGCTGGAAGGAAAGATTCCCGTTGATGGTCCGGTCCTGATGTACCGGCCTGAGAAGGGTCGGGGGTGTCCCGTTACCCGATTTTGACATGCGCGGGGCCCTGAATGAACCAGTCCGAATGGCAAGATGCCGAAAACACACAAGGTCGCGGCACTCGAAGACGGGTACGTATCCGCGATACGAACAGGAAATGGCAGCTCACTGACACGCCGGAGGATCCCGAAGATGACCGCACGCACCACGCGCAGCACCGCCCCCGCGAAGCACCGGAAGTCCGTTGTCTCCCGGTTCACGGCGGTCGGTGCCCTCGCGGTCGCCGGCACCCTGCTGCTGACCGCATGCGGTGACCAGACCGACAGCGGTTCAAAGGAATCGGGCGGCGACAGAACGTCGAACAGCGCTCCGCTCTTCGACAAGCTCCCGGAGAAGTACCAGAAGTCGGGCGTGATCAAGGTCGGCACCAACGCCGAGTACGCCCCCATGGAGTCCGTCGAGAACGGCAAGATCGTCGGTGTGGACCCCGACATCGCGGCCGAGCTGGGCAAGAAGCTGGGTGTGAAGTTCGAGTTCACCTCCGGCTCCTTCGACGGCCTGATCACCGCGCTGAACTCGGGCCGCCACGATGTGGCCATGTCGTCCATCACGGACAACAAGCAGCGCCAGGAGGGCCTGGACGAGAACGGCAAGAAGCTCGGCAAGGGCGTCGACTTCGTCGACTACTTCATCGCCGGCACCGCCGTCTACACCAAGAAGGGCAACCCCCAGGGGATCAAGTCCATCGGGGACCTGTGCGGCAAGACCGCGGCCGTCCAGCGCGGCACCACCTATGAGAAGGCCCTCCAGACCCAGTCCAAGACCTGCAAGGACGGGGGCAAGCCCGCCGTCAAGATCGAGTCCTTCGAGAACGACACCGAGGCGCAGACCCGGGTGAAGTCCGGCGGCGCGGTCGCCGGCGTCAACGACTACCCGGTCGCCCTGGACCTGTCCCGCAAGGCGGACGGCGGCAACGCGTTCGAGGTGGTCGGCGAGCAGATCGACGCCGGACCGTTCGGCATGGCCGTGAACAAGGACAACACCGGCCTCCGTGACGCGCTCAAGGAGGCGGTCGACGCGATCATCGCGGACGGCTCGTACAAGAAGGTCCTGGAGAAGTGGGGCGCCACCAGCGGTGCGATCGACAAGGCCGCGATCAACGGCGGCAAGTGACCGGCGCGTCCCCGAAGGGCAGTCACCGTGACTGACAGTTCCGAGATGTTCGACAAGGTGCCCCCGGTGCGGCTCTCCAAGGAGTCCGGCCTCCCCGGGGGCCCGGGTGGAGGACCCGCACCCGAGACGATCAGGGCCATTCCGGTGCGGCACGTCGGCCGCTGGATCAGCGGTGTCGTCGTCATCGCGCTGCTGGTGGGGCTGATCTACGCGTTCGCAGGGGCCGATGTCCAGTGGAGCGCGGTCGGCGACAAGGTCTTCGACGACACCGTGCTCAAGGGCGCGGGCCGTACCCTGCTGATCAGCGTGCTCGCGATGGTCCTGGGTGTGGCGCTGGGCGTGCTCCTCGCGGTCATGCGCCTCTCGAAGAACCCGGTGACCAGCTGGGTCGCCTGGCTGTACATCTGGTTCTTCCGGGGCACCCCGGTCTATGTCCAGCTGCTGCTCTGGTTCAACCTGGCACTGATCTTCCCCGTGCTGAACATCCCGGGCATCTACAAGGACGAGATGACCGACGTCATGACGCCGTTCATGTGCGCCCTGCTGGGCCTCGGCCTCAATGAGGCCGCGTACATGGCGGAGATCTGCCGCGCGGGCATCCTGTCGGTGGACGAGGGCCAGAGCGAGGCGTCCCACGCGCTCGGTATGACCCAGTCCAAGACGATGCGCCGGGTCGTCCTGCCCCAGGCACTGCGGGTGATCATCCCGCCGACGGGCAATGAGTTCATCAATATGCTCAAGACCTCGTCACTGGTGTACGCGGTCACCTACAACGAGTTGCTCCGCTCCACCTCGCAGATCGGCTCCACGTCGTACGCGGTGATGGAGATGCTGTTCGTCGCGTCCATCTGGTACATCGTGATGACCAGTGTCTTCACGGTCGGGCAGTACTACCTGGAGCGGCGGTACGCCCGGGGGTCGCAGCGCAGTCTGCCGCCCACCCCCTGGCAGCGGGTCAGAGCCAATCTCGCCGGCCTCGGCAGGCGTACCTCCGGAGGTGTCCGATGAGCGCGATGGTGAAGGCGGAGGGCGTCCACAAGTCCTTCGGCCCCGCCCATATCCTCAAGGGCATCGATCTGGAGGTCGCCCCGCGTGAGGTCTTCTGTCTGATCGGCCCGTCCGGTTCCGGCAAGTCGACCTTCCTGCGGTGCATCAACCACCTGGAGAAGATCAACGCGGGCAGGCTGTACGTCGACGGCGAACTGGTCGGCTACCGCCAGCGGGGCGACAGGCTGTACGAGCTCAAGGACAGCGAGGTCGCCCTGAAGCGCCGGGACATCGGCATGGTCTTCCAGCGCTTCAACCTCTTCCCGCATATGACGGCGCTGGAGAACATCGTGGAGGCGCCCGTCCAGGTCAAGGGCGAGGCCAAGGCGGTAGCCCGCGCCCGCGCGGAACGGCTCCTCGACCGGGTCGGCCTCGCCGACAAGGCGGGCAACTACCCCTCCCAGCTCTCCGGCGGCCAGCAGCAGCGGGTCGCGATCGCCCGCGCCCTGGCGATGGAGCCCAAGCTGATGCTCTTCGACGAGCCGACGTCGGCGCTCGACCCGGAGCTGGTGGGCGATGTCCTCGACGTCATGCGCTCTCTCGCCGAGGACGGCATGACGATGATCGTGGTCACCCACGAGATGGGCTTCGCGCGGGAGGTCGGTGACGCGCTGGTGTTCATGGACGACGGCATGGTGGTCGAGTCCGGCCATCCGCGTGATGTCCTGACGGACCCCCAGCACGAGCGGACGAAGTCGTTTCTGTCGAAGGTCCTCTGAGACGAGGCACGGTGAACGCGGGTGTGGGCGGTACGGAGGTCTCCGTACCGCCCACACCCTTGTCCGCCGGGCCCCTCAGCCCGGGGGAAGGAACTCGGGCCGGACGATCAGCTCCCGCACTTCGTCACGGGTGAGCGCCACGAAGTCCTGCTTGTTCGCACGCCTGACGGGGTTCCTGAGACCTTTGTGGGTTCCTTTGAGCTCGCCGTTGCCGGACCGGACGCGGGCGAAGACCTTGTCACTCGCGGCCTGGGCACCGTCCGCGTACAGCAGCACCCCGCCACTGGGGAGGGTGAGCAGCGCATGGTTCTCAACGGTCCAGGGCACGTCGTTGGGCTCGAAGTTCCCTGACCCCGCCCAGGTGGTGAGTACCTGTCCCGAGGGCAGTTCCCGGCGCTGGCAGCCGCGCAGCGTGAGCTCGGAGGTGGGCCTGCAGATATCACCCGGCACGTCGATGGGTGTCTCGGTACTGAGGACGGTCGGCTTGTCCAGCACCGTGAAGCTCATGGCGGAGTACCGCTTCTCGCCCTCCACAACAGTGGTGACCAGGTAGTGCCCGTCGAGCGCACCGGGCTGTGCGCGGGCCGTGGGCTTGGTTTCCCAGGCGACCTGCTGCCCCGGCAGCCACAGAGACCCCGACTGCACCTTCTCGACCTTGGTGATGTTCGGGAACATCCCGTCCAGCACCGTGGCGAGCCGCTTGGCCTGTGCCCTGCCCCTGATGTCCCCGGGGTTGATCCCCTCCGCGGCGAGGGTGCTCTGCCGCACCTTCGGTCCGTCCTCCCCCCGGTCCAGCACCGGTACGGTGACCACGCCCGCGAGGACCACGGCCACGGCGGCCCCGGCCATCGCGGCCCGCCTGCGCCACCGGGCCCTCGCCGCCCCCGCGTACACCGTCTCGGTGGTGACGGCGGACCGACCGCTGCCTTCGGCGTGGCGCTCGGCATCGTCCAGGAGTGCCTTGATGGCGTGGCTTTCATCGATGCCGCTGCCGCTGCTCACGCGAACTCCTTCTGCACTTCGGTACGCAACACCGCGAGCCCCCGGGCCGCGTGGCTCTTGACCGTGTTCTCCCGCATCCCCAGCAGCCTCGCGGTTTCCGCGACGCTCAGGTCCTCCCAGTACCGCAGGACCACCACCGCGCGCTGCTTGGCACTGAGCCGGGCGAGCGCCGCACGGACCACCAGACCGGTGTCCGTGTCATGGTCGGGCTCGGGCACCTCGGGCAGATCCCCGTACGGATGCTCCCGCCGCCAGAACCGGCGGCGGGACGCGATGAAGGTGTTGATCAGCGTCTTGCGCGCGTAGGCCTCGATATTGTCCAGGCGGACATGCCTCCGGCCGCCGAGCACCACCTTCACCAGCGTCGTCTGAACGAGATCGTCGGCCTCGTCCCGGTCCCCGCACAGCAGATAGGCGCTGCGGAGCAGCGCTTTCCGTCGCCCTTCCACGAACTGGCGCAGCGCGGCGTCGGCCTCGGTCCGCGACATCCCCCGCCCCTTCCCGGCCCGCAGATGCGGACCCTCTCGTCCTCACCAGTGCGGTGGGAGGAGGCAGCGGTTGCGCCCGCACCGGGAAATTCCGCGGGCGGGTTCTCAGCCCTTGGGGAGAAGTTCGTGCCGGTTGGCCATCAGACCGGTCAGCTCTTCGCGGTCCAGCGGCGGATAGTCCGGTCGGGAGTCGGCCGACTTCGGACGGAGTGTGCTCTGGGCGTCGACGACGAGTACATCGCCGTTCTTGAGGGTGAGGTATCCGATGATGTGGGAAGTCCCTTCATCGTCGGGAACTCGCCAGGTGACCAGGGTCCGGCCGTCGTAAAGTTCAGTCGTCACGCATTCCCCGATCGATCCCGGCACCTCGGATGTGCAGAACCGTGTGCCGAGCCCCCCGCTGGTCGCCATGTCGACGTAGTTCGCGGACAGGACGGTGATGCTGATACCTCCTTCTTGCCCCGCCCTGACGACGCTGTACTCCCCGTCAAGCGGACCGAGCCCCGGGTCACCGACGTTCTCGCCGAGGCCCCATGTACCAAAATGCTTGACGGGAAACCGCCCCTCATGGACCAGAGCCTGTTTGATGGAACCGACCCTCTCGATCAGCTCGAAGCCCTCGGGCAGCAGTTGTGCGAGCCGGCGGCTCTGGGCGTCCTTGGTCTTCGGCTTCCCCTTCGCCGCGGCATTCGTCCGGTCGGCCCCGTCGCGGAACTGGTCCAGCACCGGCACGGCCACCACCCCCGCCAGGACGACCGCGGCCAGCGCCCCGGAGATCAGCGCCCGGCGCTTGCGGCGCAGCTTCCGGGCACCCGCGTGCACCGCCTCCGAGGTGACCGTGGTCCGCCCCCCCTCCTCGGCGACACGCTCCAGCATCAGCCTGATGTCGCTCATGCGAACTCCTCCTGCACCTCGGCGCGCAGTGCGGCGAGCCCCCGGGCCGCGTGGCTCTTGACCGTGTTCTCCCGCATTCCCAGCAGCCTCGCGGTCTCGGCGATGCTCAGGTCCTCCCAGTAGCGCAGCACCACCACGGCTCTCTGCTTGTCGCTGAGCCGGCCGAGGGCGGCACGGACCATCAGTCCCGTTTCCGTGTCGGTGGCGGCCCGCTCGACGTGGTCGGGCAGTTCTCCGTAGGAGTGCTCGCGCCGCCAGAACCTCCGGCGGGAGGCGATGAAGGTGTTGATCAGCGTTTTACGGGTGTACGCCTCGATGTTGTCCAGGCGCACCTGCCGCCGCCCGGAGGCCACCACCTTCACCAGCGTCGTCTGAACGAGATCGTCCGCTTCGTCCCGGTCCCCGCACAGCAGATAGGCACTGCGGAACAGCGCCGTACGCCTTGCCTCCACGAAGGCGTGCAGCGCAGCGTCGGCCTCGATCCGCGACATCCCCCGCCCCTTCCCGGCCCGCAGACGCGAAGCCTCCACCTCTCCTGTGCGGTGGGAGCGGTGAAAAGTTGCACCCGGACCCGCCCTTTTTTCCCGGCCCCGAATCTCCTGCTCCCCTGCTCCCCCGAAACCTACTTCAAGGCCAGAAGGAGGCTGTCGCACGGCGAGGACCAGACCGGGCGCGCCTCGGCGAATCCGGCGGAGAGCAGGGTCTCGGCATGCCACCGGACGGAGGGGGTCTCGCCGTCGGCGTGCTCACCGAAGATCTCGAAACGCCGGGCGGTGGGCCCGGCGAGTACGGGATCCCCGGCGGCGAGTTCCCACCACCGCGCCCAGTCGACGGCTCCGTCCTTCTCCTTGGCGCGCTCCATCCGGGCGTGGCGGTGGGCGCGCTCGGCGGCGTTGATACGGGGGGTGGTGCGGTCGATCATATGGTCGGCGTTCAGGAAGACACCGCCGTCGCGGACGAGTCCGGCGAGCTGTCCGTAGAGCGTCGCGAGGGGACCGCCCCGGAGCCAGTGGAGCGCGGTCGCGGTGAGTACGGCGTCATAGGTGCCGTACGGCAGCTTCGACGTCCAGCCGGGATCGGTGAGATCGGCGGTGACGAAGGTGACCCGTTCGTCGGCACAGAAGTAGCCCCGGGCGATGGTCAACAGGGCGGGGTCCAGGTCGACCCCCGTACTGACGGCGTTCGGGAACCGTTGGAGGAGCCTGTCCGTAATACTTCCCGTACCGCACGCGAGGTCCAGGACCCGTGGTCCGGGACCGACCGTGGCCTCGACCATGTCCAGCATGACCCGGAACCGCTCCTCGCGATCGGGCATGTACCACTCCTGCTGGCGGTCCCAGCTCCGCTGCCAGGCCCGCCAGTCGGCTCCCGTGTCCGCCGCCGTCTCCGCCCCAGCCCCGGCCCCCGTACCCGTCGCCTCCTCCTGCTCCTTTTTCGCACCCTTCCCTCGCGCCGCCGTCCCGGCCTGTTCCCGGGCCGCCGCACCACTCCCCGACTCCGACATGGAACCTCCCCTCCGTAATACCCTGTAACGATAAACGTCCATTACTTCCAGCATTCCGACCCTAGACCGCCCCGGTAAGGACTACAAGTGGAACTGGCCTATTACTCGGACTATGCCGTGCGCCTGGTCAACACCGAGGAGCCGGCCCGTAACAAGGACTCCCTCACCTCGGTGGACTCCATCCGTGAGCTGTTCGGCCCGTCCGCCCAGGCGGCGCGCCGGGCCACCGACGCGGATGTGACCCGGTTCCGTTCGGTACGGGGAAGGCTGCGGGCCGTCTTCACCGCGGCCGACGCGGGCGACGAGACCGGGGCCGTCGACCTTCTGAACTCACTGCTGCTGGAGTTCCCCGTCAGCCCCCAGATCTCGGGCCACGACTTCCGGGACGACGACGGCCGCCCCAAGTGGCACATGCATCTGGCGGACCACCCGTCGAACGCGACGGCGGGGTACGCGGCGATCGCCGCGATGGGGCTGGCGTTCCATCTGACGGAGTACGGGGTCGACCGGCTCGGGCTGTGCCAGGCGCCGCCCTGCCGCAACGCCTACCTCGACACCTCGACCAACCGCTCCCGCCGCTACTGCTCGGACCGCTGCGCGACCCGCGCCAATGTGGCCGCCTACCGCGCCCGCAAGCGCCTGGAGACGGAGCGGTCGCAGAGTACGGGCCGCAGCGCGCCGAACATCCAGGAGGCGAGCGCCCGCGGCGACCGCTGACCCGGCTCCAGCGGCCGGTACCTGCCCCGCACCCGCGCGAGGAGCAGTTCATCCGGCACGGTGCCGAACAGCCGGCTGTCGCCCTCGGCCCCCGGGTTGTCCCCGAGCACCCACCAGCCGCCGTCACGTCGCTCGATCAGCCGTTTGACGATGAGCAGATCCTGCTGGAGGGGATGGCGCAGTACGGCGATGTCACCCGGCCTGACCTCCGCGCCGTAGTGCACCAGCAGCCGGTCCCCGTGCCTGAGG
This sequence comes from Streptomyces sp. NPDC051018, assembly GCF_044456085.1. Lineage (NCBI taxonomy): Bacteria > Bacillati > Actinomycetota > Actinomycetes > Kitasatosporales > Streptomycetaceae > Streptomyces > Streptomyces sp. NPDC051018. The sequence continues at coordinate 242,045 of NZ_JBITFN010000005.1, read as the reverse complement.
GTCGGATACATCGACGGTCCGGTCACCTCCGCCACCCCGAACGGCGCTTTCGGCTCCCGCCCCTGTGCAGTCATCCGCCACCTCCGAGTCCCACGGTACGTTCCGCCGCCAGTCCCATAGTGACCCCGGACTTTTGTCCTAAGCCCTAGGGGGCACTCGCGAAAACGGGTCTCTCACGGAGTAATGTCCCACCTGAGAAGACGATCACGAGGAAGGACAGCTCCATGCTCTCCCGCCTGTTTGCCCCCAAGGTGAAGGTCAGCGCCCACTGCGACCTCCCTTGCGGCGTTTACGACCCGGCCCAGGCCCGTATCGAGGCAGAGTCGGTCAAGGCCGTCCAGGAGAAGTACCAGGCCAACGAGGACCCGCACTTCCGGGCCCGCGCCACCGTCATCAAGGAGCAGCGCGCGGAGCTCGCCAAACACCATGTCTCGGTGCTGTGGAGCGACTACTTCAAGCCCCCGCACTTCGAGAAGTACCCGGAACTGCACCAGCTCGTCAACGACGCGCTGAAGGCACTCTCGGCGGCCAAGGGCTCGACGGACCCGGCGACGGGCCAGAAGGCGCTGGACTACATCGCTCAGCTCGACAAGATCTTCTGGGAGACCAAGAAGGCTTGAGCCGCCCGCTCTCCGCACCACCCCACACCCATCGGGTTCCTGGCGGCCGAGGGCACAACAGCGGGTCCGGCGGGGTTCGATACCGCCGGGCCCGTTCGGCGTTTGCCGGGTTTGCGGACCTCCCGCCCCACGTGGGCGCGGGGGCGCCGAGACGGGCGGGTGCCACCGGTGGGTGAAGCGGGGCGGAAGCGGGGATGGGGGCCCGGGTGAGGTGGGAGGGTGGAGCCCCTTCGACCTGAGGAGCTGGGCTCATGCGGTGGACCGTCCACGGGGAACGGCGGATCTACGCGAATCCCTGGGTCGATCTGTGGCTGGTGGATGTCCAGCAGCCCGACGGTCACCGCTTCGAGCACCATGTCGTCCGGCTGCGGCATCTCGCGGTGGCCGTGGTCGTCGACGCACGGAAGCGGGTGCTGATGATGTGGCGGCACCGCTTTGTGACGGACACCTGGGGCTGGGAACTGCCCATGGGACTGATCGAGCCCGGCGAGACGCCCGGGGAGGCCGCCGCCCGGGAGGTCGAGGAGGAGACCGGCTGGCGGGTGGGGGCGATAAAGCCCCTGGTGTACTCCCAGCCCGCGAACGGCATCACCGACTCCGAGCACCATGTCTTCCGTGCCGATGCGGCCATCTACACGGGACCGCCCGTCGAGATGAACGAGGCCGACCGGATCGAGTGGATTCCGATGGCGGACATCCGGGGGATGATCGACCGGCGGGAGATCGTCAGCGGGGGCAGCCTCACGGGCCTGCTGTATCTGCTGCTGGACGAGGCCACCAGGACCGCAGGAACCACCGGGGTTGCCGGGGCCGCCGGGTAGCGTACGGCTCCCGGCCCCGTCCGCGGCAGCACGGTCCGAAACGGCACGGCCCACAGCGCCCCCGTCCGAAACGGCGCCGCCTGGACAAAACACAGGACAAGCCCGAGGACAAGGCACCCGGACGAATCACCCAGCGCACCGGCGCCCGCACAAAGCCGCCCACGCGATGGCAACCCGGACCACAGCACCCGGCCGAGCCCGCGACCCCCGCCCCCGCGGCCCACACCCGGTCAGCACCCCGCCGTACGAACGGCGTTCGGTGGCCGTGGCCGATTCCTCCCGTCGTACGCCATCTGCCCGGATGCCGGACACGGCGTAACAGCCTGCCCCGACACGGGGACGCCAAACAACTCGGGTAAGTTACGCACCAGTGATTTCATTGAGCATCGAACTTTCTCATTCCATGGGGGGATGTAGTGCCGTCCGGTAGAAGAACGCGTCGATGGTGGGGTACGGGTGCCGCGGTGGCAGCCGGAGTCGCCGGCGTCCTGGTGATCCAGAGCACGGCCGGCGCGCCCGGCGGCAACGCCGGCGAGGACGGAAAGTCCCGGCCCGCCAAGAGCCAGGTCCGGGCCGCGGGCATGGAGGTCGCCCGGGACGGCGCCTCGGCGAAGCTCGGCAAGCGCGACACCGAACCGTTCAGCATGCTGGGTGTCACCTGGACCGACCCCTCGGCGCGGGTCACCGGAACCGTGGAAGTACGGACGAAGGACGCCTCGTCCGGGAAGTGGTCCGACTGGCAGAGCCTGGACGGTGACGCGGGCGAGCGCGAAGAGGGAGCCACCCGTGGCGGCACCGACCCGCTCTGGGTCGGCCCCTCGAAGGGTGTCGAGGTACGGGCCACGGCGGGCGGCGAGGTCACCAAGCTGCCCAAGGGCCTGCGGCTGGACATGATCGACCCGGGCACCGGCAGGGTCTCGGGCATGGAGCCCGCGGCCTACGCGCTGCCGGCGGAGCCCGTCGACCCCGCCGACGAGACATCGCCGTCCCCCGACGAGACGCCCGCCACCGAGGACCCGTCCACGACGCCGTCGGCGGACCCGAGCACCCCGGTGCCCGCCCCGTCCACGTCCTCGAAGGCGCCCGCGCCGGACAGCCCGCCCGCCCCGGACGCCCCCCGGTCCGCGCCGCGGTCGACGACGCCCGCCGGTCCGCCGTCCACCGCCCCGCGGCCGGTGATCACTCCGCGCTCCGGCTGGGGCGCGGACGAGAGCCTGAGCCCCGAGGCGCCCACGTACCTCCCCGGCGGGAAGATCAAGGCCGTGACGGTGCATCACACCGCCGGCTCCAACAACTACACCTGCGCCCAGGCGCCCGAGGTGATCCGGGGCGTGTACGCGTACCACCTCGGCAAGACCTGGAAGGACATCGGCTACAACTTCCTGGTCGACAAGTGCGGCACCATCTACGAGGGCCGCAAGGGAGGCGTGGACCAGCCGGTGGTGGGCGCGCACGCCTACGGCTTCAACAACGAGACCACCGGCATCTCCATCCTCGGCGACTACACCAAGACCGCGCCCTCGGCGGCCGCGCTCCAGTCGGTCGCCCGGATCGCCGCGTGGAAGCTCGGCCAGTACGGGGTCTCCCCGACCGGTACCACCGTCCTGACGGCGGGCGCGGCGGGCTCCTCCGCCTCCAAGGGCTCCTGGCAGTCGGGCGCCAGGCTGACCTTCAACACCGTCCACGGCCACCGCGACGGCTATGCCACCGCGTGCCCGGGTGACCTGGTCTACAACCAGCTGGCGACCGTCCGCGACCTGGCCGGCGGTTCCGTCACGGGACTCGCCGTCACCTCCCTCACCGGGGTGGGCGTCTCCGGCTCCACGTACTACACCAAGGCCGCCGTCACGGTGAACTGGAAGGCCACCACACCGCCCGCGTTCATCTCGAAGTACGAGCTGCTCGTCGACGGCCAGCCCGTCGCCACCACCTCGGGCACGGTCACCACGGCCGGGACGAAGCTCTCCCCGGGGACCCACCGGCTCCAGGTACGGGCCACGCATGTGTCCGGCAGGACGACGCTGTCCACGGCGGCGACGGTCGTCGGTGACATCACCGCGCCCACCTTCACCTCCGGTCCCACGCTCGGGCTGCGCTCGGGTTCGGTGAGCGCCTCCGCCGTCCCCATGACCCTGTCGTGGAAGGCCTCGGACAACGCCGCGCTGAAGGAGGTCAGGCTCACCGCCCCGGTGGCCAAGACCTACGGCCCGGCGATCACGAGCGCTCCCCACACCGCCAGGCTGAGCGTGCCCACCACCTGGTCGATGACCGCGCTCGACCGGGCGAACAACCGGGGGAACATCTCGGTCGGCACCACCCCGGTGATCCTCCAGGAGTCCAGCGCGACCAAGAGCGGCAGCTGGACGACGAAGTCCTCCAGCAGCTACTTCGGCGGGAAGTCGTACTCCAGCAGCGCCAAGAACGCCTCGCTCTCGTGGACCTTCACCAGCCGCTCGGCCACGGTGGTGGTCTCCCGCGCGGCGACCTCCGGTCAGATGTACGTGTACGTGGACGGGGTGAAGACCCACACGGTCGATCTGAAGTCCGCCACCACGAAGTACCGTGAGGCGATCTGGACCAAGAACTGGGCCACCAGCGGCAAGCACACGATCAAGATCGTGGTCGTCGGCACCACCGGCCGGCCCGCCGTGACCGTGGACGGGCTGATCCACCTCAAGTAGGCCACCCGCCCACGTGACAACCGCCGCGCCCGGCTCCCCCGTACCGGAGGGCCGGGCGCGGTGGTGTGCGCGGCGGAAGGCCGGGGACCCTCATCCGGCCGACGCCCGCCCGACGTTGGCCCGCAGCACGTCCAGGTCCCTGCGCACCTCCTCGTACCGTGTCCTGTTCCGGGCTATGTCGGCCCGCTCCAGCTCCTTCTGGACCCCGCTCCACACCTCGACCGTGCGGTGCTGCCGTTTGCACTCCACATCGGCCTTCGCCGTGGCCATCTCCCTCGGCGTACGGGAGGTGTCACCGTTCTGGCCGCGCCCCCACGCCTGGTCCGTATAGGCGTCGACCGGGTTCCCGTAGCGCCCGAGGCCCCGGTCGGCGAGGCACCGGGACCAGACGCCCCAGGCGTGCCGGACCCGGGGGTCCTCGGCGCTCTTCTTCTCCAGCGCCGTCCTCCGGCCGGAAACGTACCCCCACATCCGTGTGGCGTCGGCGATCCCCCGGCCGAGTCGCCGGCTCGCCTCGCCGGCGCAGCCGCCCTCGGGGACGCGGCGCCCGCCGACCGCCTCCCGCTCCTCCTCGAACCCCCCGTACATCACCTCGGACTCCCGGGCGGTCATCATCCGGTCCCGCGGCATCCAGTCCGCGATCGCCTTCGTGTCGACGCCGTAGCCGAGCCGGCGCGCCTGGCCGGGATCGAGCAGCCCATAGGGGCCGGTGTCGACGAGCGTCGCGGTGAGGGTGCGGCCCATGCCGCTCCACATCTTCGGGTCCCGAGGGAAGCCGGTGAAGCCGAGGGACACCATGCAGCGCTGGGCGAGCAGTTTCTGTGCTCTCTGGTACGCGCTCATCTCATCGGCACTCAGCTCGTAGCGCTCCAGGGGCAGTACGGGCACCTCGGTCCGTGTCACGGAGGGTGCCGGGCCGTCGCCGGAGGCGAGTCCACCGGCCGTCACGATCAGTGCCACCGCTAAAGCGAACGCCCCGCGACGGGCCCTGGGCCCCCGTGCCTTCTCCTGTCCGGTCATGGGGCCATCATGCAGGCCGCCTCCGGCATCCCCCGGCCGGGGTCCGGAGCTCCCGGGGCGGGCCACTCGCCGCCGTCGTGCCCCGGCGGCGGATACGCGTGATGCAATGCCCGCATGACGAGCACCGGTGCCCCGATACGCGTGTACGACGCCCGGCTCCGGCAGCCGGTGTCATTGCCGCGGCCGGGCGGACAGCCGCTCCTCATCACCGACCACCCCGTGGAGAACCCGGAGATCGGTGCGGTACGGGCCGCGAGCGCCGTGGCCGCCTGGTGCCGTCTGCTGGCGTGGAAGGGGTACCGGCCCCGGGTGGAACCGAGGGACCCGGCGGCCTGGCCCGGTACAGACGGCTGCCCGCAGGGGGCGGTCGCGGGCTACTGCGTCCATCTGCGCGCCCCGGTGGACGGGGGCGGTCTCCGGGACTCCCTCCATCTGCTCATCGGCCCGGTTCAGCTCATCCGCGGATGCCGGTTCGCCGACTGGCACCGGGAAGGGAGGCGGGTGCCGACCCTGCGCGACCTGACGGAGCGCGGTACCCCGGCGCCCGACCTCCGCTTCGCCATGATGATGGCCGGGCACTACCGGCACCCGCGCAGGTTCCGGTGCTCACGGCTGCACGGCGACGGGGATCACTTCGCGGACGCCCGTGTCACCCGCCGCCGGCTTGAGCGCCTCGTCCGGGAGCTGGAGCCGCTTCCGGCGATCGGCTCGCATACCGAGGCCGGGCGGCACCTCACCGCCGAGGGCCTGCGCGAACTGGGCCGTATCGACGGCGCCATCAGCGACGACCTCCATGTGCCCCGCGCACTCCAGGCGCTGTACCGGGCCCTGCGCCGCGGGCGACTGCCGCACAGTGATCGGGCGGTGCTCTCCGCCATGGCCCGGAGGCTGTTCACACCGGCCGCAGGCGCCCGGTCGGCGTCCGGCCACCACCCCGGGACCGGCTGAGTCGGCCCGGGAGCGGGGGGCTCCCCGGGGCGCCGCCGGAACCAGCCCGGCTCTGGAGGGTCCTGGCCCGGCCCCGGGGAAGGCCCGGCCCGGTTCGGCCCGCACCGGACAGCGAGGCCGCCCCGGACCGAGGCGACCCGGACGGCCAGGCCGACCCGGGACGGCCCAACCCGCGTACGGTCACCCCCGCCCCGCCACATCCGGCTCACGCGTATACGGCTCACCCGCACCGCCCGGATCCGGCTCACCCGCACCGCCCGCGTCCGGATCGCCCGCGTCGGCCCCATGCGAAGCCGCCCCCGGCGCCGTTCCGAACGCCCGCCTCCCCAGCAACACCATCGCCGCGGGCAGCAGCACCCCCCGGACCACGGTCGCGTCGATGAGGATCGCCACCGCCATGCCCACGCCGAGCATCTTGTACTCGATCGCCGAGAGGGTCACGAAGACCGAGAACACCCCCGTCATGATGACCGCCGCACTGGTGACCACCCCGGCACTTCCCCCGATGCCGCCCACGACCGCCGCCTTCACCGGGCCGGCGGACCAGCGCTCGCGGATCCTGCTGAGGATGAAGATGTGGTAGTCCATGCTCAGCCCGAACAGGATGATGAACATGAAGAGCGGAATCCAGCTCACCACTCCCCCGTAGGACTCGAAGCCCAGCACCGACTCCAGCCGCCCGCCCTGGAAGACCCACACCAGCACCCCGTAGGCCGCCCCGATCGACAGCAGGTTCAGCGCGATCGACATCAGCGCGGTGGCGAACGAGCGGAACGCGGCCAGCAGCAGGACGAACGCCAGGGCGAGGACGAAGGCGAAGACGGCCGGCGTCCGCTCCCCGACCTGGCGGGCGAAGTCGTACGGCATGGCGGTCCGGCCGCCGACCGCGTACGAAACACCGGCGACCTTCCCCACGGTCGCGGGCAGCGCCCGGTCCCGGAGCAGTTCCAGTGCCCGTACGGAGACGGGGTCGGTGCCCTTTCCGGCCAGCGGCACCCGTACGACCAGCGCGTCCCCGACCGGGGAGAGGGTGATCGGCTCCCGCAGCGCCCCACCGCTGTCCGCGGCCTCGGCGCGCAGCCGTTCCACGGCCTCCCGTACCGCGGGCCCGTCCTCGGAGATCACCACCCGGGCGGGCGCGGGCGCGCCGGGGAACGCCTGCTGCATCCGCAGACCCGCGTCGACGGCCGGGGACACCCCGGGCCGCAGGCTCTGCGTCTGCGCCGCGTCCTGGAGGTGGATGCCGAAGGCGGGCAGCGTGAGCACGATCAGCGCGAGCACCCCCGCGCACCCCGCGACCAGCGGCCGTTCCACGACCGCCGAGGCCACCGAGGTCCAGATCCTGGACTCGCCCGCGGCCGTCCGCCGCCGCCCGAGCCAGGGGACCCTGGCCCTGTCGACCCGGTCGCCGAGGGCGGTCAGCAGTGCGGGCAGCACGGTCAGGGATCCGAGCACGGCGAGACCGACGACCAGGAGCGTGCCGAGGGTGAGCCCCTTGAACACATCGATGCCCGTGAGCAGCAGACCGGTCATACACACCATGACGGTGAGACCGGCGACGGCGACGGCGTGCCCGGAGGTACGGGAGGCGATGGCGACGGCCTCCGTCACGGAGCGCCCCGCCGCGCGCTCCTCCCGCACCCGGCGCAGGGTGAAGAGGGAGTAGTCGATGCCGACCGCCATGCCGACGAGCAGCACGATCGCGGAGGCGGCGCTGTTGAACGGCACCCATCGAGAGGCCAGTTCCAGCAGGCCGAAGGCGGCGATGACCGCCGTCGCGGACAGCAGCAGCGGAATCCCCGCGGCGATCAGTGAGCCGAAGACGCAGACCAGGATCAGCAGGGTGAGCGGGAGCGAGGTGGTCTCGGCGCGGTCCATGTCGCCCTGGATGCCCTCGTTCACCGCCTGGGAGAGGCTGCGGTCGCCGGCCTGGACGACCGTGGTGTCCGGGTGCCGGTCGCGTACGCGGTCGACGGCGGCCACGACGGTGTCGTAGTGGGCGTCCAACGACTCGTCCGGGCCCCGGACGTCCAGGGTGACCAGGTGGGAGCGGTCGTTCTCGGAGACCCAGCGGCTTCCGTCGGGGCCGAGCGGGGAGCCGATGGACGCCGCCGCCTCGGGGGTCCGGCGCAGGGTCTCGACGAGATCGGCGGTCGCGGCCCCGCGCTGTTCCTCGGTGGCGGCCTGGATCAGGATGTTCTCGCGGACCGAGGCGCCCGCCCGCTGGGCGTCGGCCATCAGCTGGGCACGGCCCGCCTCACCGGGGTCGCTGTGCCGGGCCGGTGTGCCGCCGAGCAGGGCGCTCGACAGAACGGCGGCCAGCACGAGGACCAGCCAGCAGATGATCGCCCGGTAGGGACGGCGGGCCGACCAGATGGACAGGGTCTCGACCGCCCGGGCCGGCCCCTTGATCGCGCGGGTCGACGTCCTGATCGTACGGGCCGGCCGGGAGCGGCCGGATTTGATTCTGGGCAGCATGAGCTGCTCTCCTTCATTCGGAGGGTCGTTCCCGTGGAGTTCGCCGAGAGGCGATGTGGTACGGCTTTTCCGTTCCTGGGCCGTGGAGTTGCCGCTCCGCGGCCCAGGTCTTTCCCCGGCCGGATCGAACGGGACCGGACGAGGACGGGGATGGAATGGGGATGAGGTCAGGGGGGGCAGGGGTGGGGGTGGGAAGAGGAGAAGGACGACGGGGGCCGGTGGGGGCTACTCGACGTCCTTGAGGATCTTCTCCAGCGCGCCGGTACGGCCCTGGAGTTCGGTGACCCGCCCGGTCAGCTCGCTGAGCTGCCGCTCGGTGCGCTGCTGGCCCGCCGACATCTGCTCGGCGAGCTGCTTCAGCGTCTCCTCGCGGGCGCGTGAGCGGCGGCCCCCGGTGAAGTGCCAGACGGTCAGGGTGACGACGATGATGACCAGGCAGAACAGCCCGATCGTCCCGATGATCTCCTGCCATTCGTGCTCGTTCATGACAAAACCCCCTGCCCCTCGGTGTCCTGGCGGTCCGTGCCGTCCCCGGCGTTCCGGTCCCCGTGCGTGCGGCTGTCTTCACTTCCGCCCCGGTCCGCTCCGGGCGGAACACTGTCCGCCCCGGCTGGTTCATCGCCCTCCGGGGGCGGGTCGCCGTCCCGGCCGAGCGTGTCGACCGCGATGGCGACGTTCCGCGGTGTCAGCTCGACCGCGAACGGTCTGACCTCGTAGTACTTCATGGCTTTTCCGTCCTCCGACAGTTCGAGGCGGGACGACACCAGGCCGGCCGCTTCGAGCTTCTTGAGATGGACCTGGAGCAGGGCCCTGCTGATGCCCAGTTCCCTGGCCAGCCGGCTGACGTAGTTGCGCCCGCCGCGCGTCAGCGCGGCAACCACCCGCAGCCGGTGGGGATTGGAGAGCGTGGCCAGTACACGCACCAGCTCGTCGCCCTTGGGTACGGGCGCGCTCATGGCGGCTTCCTCATGCAAAGAAAAATTAGCAGATGCCTATAACGTCAGGCAGGTTCGAGGGCGGGAACCGGGGACATCTCCGGGCTGTCTCGGGGTCGGCTCCGGGACGCGGGGCCCGCGCCGGGGTCGCCGGCACGGGTCCGGCGCCGGGCCACCGACGCACAAGGACCCGGGCCCCGGTCGCCCGCGTACCTCCGTACCGGCGCGCGGCCGTCCCGGGGTCTCCCCGGCGCCAACACCCGTGGCCAGAGGCCCGTATCGCCTCCCGTACCAGCGCGAGGGGACGGCCCGGAACGCCCGGTTCGGCGCTTCTCAGGCCGCCGGCGCGGAGAGCAGCGGGCTCTTGTTCCGTACCAGCCACTGGCGGTACGCCGCCGCGCCCGACGCCACATCGCGGTACGCCGCCTCCAGGTCGGCGTACGCCGTCTCGTACGACTTCCCCGAACCGGGCGGTGAGAACAGCAGCAGCCGTACGGCGAGAGGGTCGCCGCGCAGGGGGCGGATCACCATGTCGTCACGCGGTCCCGAGGTGGGCTGGCAGGGTGCCACCGCCTCACCGACGGCGATCAGGGCCGCCGCCGTGTGGTAATCCCCGTGCAGTACGGGCGGATCGAGCCCCGCCGCGGCCAGAACGCGGCGCAGCCCGTCCCATTCGCCGTCCACCGTGGGGTCCACGATCCAGCGGTCCCCCGCCAGATCGGACAGTTCCACGACGGGCTCGGCGGCGGCCGGGTGATCGCGTGCCATGGAGACGAACTGGGGCTCGCGCTCCACCAGCACACGCACCGACAGCCCTTCGGGTACCAACAGCGGGCAGCCCTCCACCTCGTGCACGAAGGCGACGTCGAGCTGGCCCGCCGCGACCATTCTGAGCAGCGCGTTCGCCGAGACGTCCATATGGAGGGAGATATCGGTGCCGGGCAGCCGGCGGCGCAGCCGGCCGAGCCAGCCGGGGAGCGCGCGGCTGGCGGTGGAGCCGATACGCAGCCGGGGCCCGCCCGACCCCGATGCGAACGCCTTGGCCTCGGCGACAAGGGCGTTCATCTCGGTCACGAGGGGCCGGGCGCGGCTGAGGACGGCACGGCCCACCGGGGTCGGCCGGCAGCCGGTGCGCTCCCGGATGAAGAGTTCCGCGCCGAGCGAGTGCTCGATACGGCGCAACTGCGTGGTCAGGGACGGCTGGCTGACGCCCAGCCGGCGGGCGGCCTTGTGCAGGCTGCCCGTGTCCGCGATGGCGCACAGGGCGCGGAGGTGCCTCACCTCGAGCTCCATGTCCGAAGAGTAGGGCCGCACCAACAGCCACACCAGACACACAGATTCGGGCACAGGGGACGGACGCGGACAGGCTCCGGCGACGGATCCGCGAACGGTCGCGGTGTCGGCCGGAGACGGACGCGGCGTCGCATGAGGAAACGGACGCGGGGCGGCTGAAGGGCGGAAACGGGGGCAACCGGCGGTGCGGAAGGGGGTGATGAGCCGGTGCTATCGGCGGTTGGCATCATCCGCGAGCGGGGTCTGCACCCCGAAAATCGGCCGTACCGAACCGTTCACCGGACGAGTAAGGAGCCCCCCATGCGCAACCCCACGACCCTGCTCTCCGCGGCACTGGGACTCGGCCTCGCGGCCGCTCTCGGCGCCGTGCCCGCGACCGCGTCGGCCGCCGAATCCCCCGCGGCGGCCGCCCGGCCCGCGCCCTCCGCCCACGCGGCCTACGAAGGGTCCGCCGAGGACGCCAGGGCGACCAGGGCCTTCTTCGAGGCCGTTCTGGACTCGGTCGCCGCCAAGCGCGCCGCCGCCCCGGGCGCCCGGATGGTCACCGTCACCTACAACGCCTCGCGCGCCCCCAGTTTCCGCAGCCAGATAGCCCGCAGCACCCAGGTCTGGAACAGCTCGGTCGCCAATGTCCGGCTCCAGGAGGGCAGCGGGGCCGACTTCACCTACCGCGAGGGCAACGACCCGCGTGGCTCGTACGCCAGCACCGACGGCCGCGGACGCGGCTACATCTTCCTCGACTACCGGCAGAACCAGCAGTACGACTCGAACCGTGTCACCTCCCACGAGACCGGTCATGTGCTGGGTCTGCCGGACAACTACCGGGGCCCGTGCAGCGAGTTGATGTCGGGCGGCGGGCCCGGGCCGTCCTGCCGCAACGACACTCCGAACGCGCGGGAGCGCGCCAGGGTCGACGCCCAGTGGGCAGGCGCGCTCGCCGCCGCGGTCGCCCGCGCCTCCTGAGCCCGGCAGTGCCACTGAGGGCCGCTGTTCCGGGTCCCGGTGCCACCGGCCTTGGGAGGGGCCGCACCGGACAGCCCTGACGGCCCGCCCACGGGCCCGCGCTCCGGCGATCCCGGCGACCCCGGGTGAGGGACGGAAGCGGCGCCCGTGACACGAGGGGCGCCCCGCCACGACCGGCGGGGCGCCCTTCGCCGTATGCCGGTCCCTTACTCCGGCCGGCCACTGCGGGAGCCGCCCGCCGCGGACGGCGGGCGCCCGGGAAGCGCGGGCCCGAGGGGAGGCGCGTACCCGGGAAGCGCGCGGCCCGGACAGGGCGGGCCGGGAGGTGGCCCCGGAGGCCGTACGCCCCGGACGCCGCGCGGATGAGCCGTCCTACGGACGGGGCCGTGGTGCGGATGAGCCGTCGTACGAATGGCCCGTGGTACGGATCCGGCCGCGCGACCCGGTGGCGTACGGACCAGGGGCGTACGGACCTGCGGGCCTACGGTCGGGGCGGCGGACGCACCGACCGGCTCATGGGCAGCGCGGGCTCAGGACTCGGCTCAGGCGTCGACCGGGGCCCGGACGCCCAGTTCGGCGCCGGACGGCAGCTGTTTCTGGAGCCGGTCGAGCGCGTCGTCGAAGTCTCCCCCGGCGACTCCGGACTCATACGCGGCCCCGCGGTAGTGCAGGGTCAGATTGAGGTCCGCCCGATCGAGCGATCCGTCGGGCAGCGGTTCGCCGAGGGTCAGCAGACAGCTCAGCGTCGCCCGGTGGACCGAGCCGTCGGCATGAACGGGAAGCGGCATGTCCCATTCCAGTACGCAGGACGAGAGCACTCCCTCGACCCCGATGCCCTCCAGGGCGGCGAAGGTCGCCCCTTCGTACCCAACACCCCTGATGCGCGTGCACAGTTGACGTCCGCGCGCCGCGATCGTGACCGCTTCCGCGCCACGCCGATCGCGGTACCAGCCCGCCCAGACTTCAGTCGACTCCGATGACATGGCGCGGACTGTAGCGCTACGGCGGCCTCCGTCGGACATCCGGGATACCTCAACGGGGCAAACCGACCCGATGGACCCCCCTGCGGAGCTTCCGGACCCCGGGCCGACGACCGCGCGCACGACCCGAACCAGGCCATCGAAACCCCGGATCCACGCAGGTACGAAGCGGACCCGCACACGGACCACGGAGGCTCCGGAGCCGGACGGTTCCAACGCGCGCCGACCCCCTCGGCGCCCCACCGGGCCCGCCCGCTCACGGCGACGACCCGGCGACCGGACCATCCGGCCCGGGATCTCAGCCCGCGGCGGAACCCGGCCCCGGAGCCGCACCGGAATCCGTACCGGGCCCGGTACCGGCGCCTGTTTCCGGACTCGTGGAAACCGCCGCGCCGGGCACTTCCACCGGATGGCGGTCCTCTGCCGCGGAGTACTCGGCGCACTCCTCGTTACGGCAGGGGCCGGGCTCCCAGAGGGGGACGAACGCCCCGAGGGTCTTGTGTCGCTTGATGACGGTACCGACAGGCTGTCCGCACGCCGGGCATCTGTACTCGACCTGCGGGCGGCGGACGGTCCGACGTCCTTCGCTGCCCATGGCCCCAGGATATGGCGGTACGACCGGACCGGACAGTCCGGTGACGGCCCGGCCGCGCCGGAGCGGTGGTCCCGGACCGCCCTCCGGTGCCCGGCCTGGTCCCCGTGGCATCCGGTACGGCGGGGTCATCTGCTGCGGCGGGTGACGAACTCCGCCAGAGCCAGCAGATCGCCCGCCGCTCCCGGGTCCGGCACCGCCCGGGACAGTTCCTGGACGGCCCGTGCCATCCGGTCCGCCGCCTGGAGCTGGGCCCAGTCACGGCCGCCGGCCCTCTCCACCGCCTCGGCCGCCCGCCGTACCGCCGACCCCGTCATGGGGCCTCGGTACAGCTCGGCCAGTTCGGCGCCCGCCCGGGTGCCGGAGGTGAGGGCCGCGACCACGGGCAGCGACTTCTTGTGCGCGGCGAGATCCGCTCCGGCGGGCTTGCCGGTACGGCCCGGATCACCCCAGATGCCGATGAGATCGTCGATCAGCTGGAACGCCAGCCCCGCCTCCCGGCCGAACGCGTCCATGGCGGCCGTCTCCTCCTGCCCCGCGCCCGCGTAGAGCGCCCCGAGGGCACAGGCACAGCCCAGCAGCGCCCCGGTCTTGGCGGTCGCCATGGTCAGGCACTCGTCGAGGGAGACCTCGTCCGGGGCACGCTCCTCGAACGCGCAGTCCGCCTGCTGGCCCGCGCACAGCTCGATCACACAGGCCGTGAGCCGCTCGGACCCCGCCGCTGCCGCCGGGTGCCGGTCCTCCGCGAGGAGTCTCAGCGCGAGGGCCTGGAGCGCGTCGCCCACGATGACGGCGTCGGGGGTGCCGAAGACCGTCCACGCGGTGGGGCGGTGTCTGCGGGTGGGGTCCTCGTCGATGACGTCGTCGTGCAGCAGGGTGAAGTTGTGGACCAGCTCCACCGCCGCTGCCGCTCGGACGGCCCGCTGCGGATCACCGCCGAGCGCACCGGCCGAGGCCAGCACCAGCGCGGGCCTGATGGCCTTGCCCGCGGAGCCGGCGGACGGGGTGCCGTCGGCGTGCTCCCAGCCGAAGTGGTACTTCGCGACACGGCCCAGGGAGCCGGGCAGGGAGTCGACGGCGGCCCGGAGCCGGGGATCGACGACTTCACGGGTGCGTTCGAGAAGGGCGAGGGCCTCACGGCCCTCGACGGCCTCCGACATGGTCAACAGGGCGGTCCTTTCCGGATGCTGTGACGACGGTGGGGACGGGTCCGGGCGGACACGGGAATACGGGACCCCGCCTCACCGCACACCAGCGCCGGGCACAGCGCGCCGGAGCCCCGGCCGGAGCGGGACGGTACGGGAGTAGGCGGGTACGGGGTAGGCGGGTACTGGGTACGGCTTCGCCCGGCCGGGGGCGGGTGACGGCGGTACGGCCCCCGGCCGAGCGTCCCCGGCGCTCGGTGCCCGGTCAGCTCCAGCGGCTCACCTCCACGTTCTCCAGGACGCCGAGGGCGTCGGGGACCAGGACGGCGGCCGAGTAGTACGCCGTGACCAGGTAGGAGATGATCGCCTGCTCGTCGATGCCCATGAAGCGCACGGACAGGCTGGGCTCGATCTCGTCCGGGATACCGGCCTGCTGGAGCCCGATGACGCCCTGCTCGGCCTCGCCCGTACGCATACAGATGATGGAGGTGGTCCTGGCCGCGGTGACCGGGATCTTGTTGCACGGGAAGATCGGCACCCCGCGCCAGGCCGGTACATGGGTGCCCGCGACCTCCACGCTCTGAGGCACGAGCCCGCGGCGGTTGCACTCGCGGCCGAACGCGGCGATGGCCTTGGGATGGGCCAGGAACAGCTTCGATCCGCGCCGCCGTGACAGCAGTTCGTCCATGTCGTCGGGGCCGGGCACACCGTCGTGCGGCTGGAGGCGCTGCCCGTAGTCGCAGTTGGCGAGAAGGCCGAACTCGCGGTTGTTGACCAGCTCGTCCTCCTGGCGCTCACGCAGCGCCTCGACGGTCAGCCGCAACTGCTGCTCGGTCTGGTTCATGGGCTGGCTGTAGAGGTCGGCGACCCGGCTGTGGACCTTGAGCACGGTCTGGGCGACGCTCAGTTCGTACTCGCGCGGCGCGGCCTCGTAGTCCACGAAGGTGTGGGGCACCACGGCCTCGCCGACATGGCCGGCGGACAGATCGATCGCCGCTTCGCCGTACTTGTTCGTCCGCTGGTGGGGAACGGCGGCCAGCCCGGCGAGATGTTCCCGCAGCGAGTCGGCGCGCCCCGCGAGGTTCAGTACGTCGTACCTGCTGAGCACCAGGACCGTGCACGCGGTCGCGGCACGGGCGGTGTAGTCCCAGGTGGCGTCGTCGTCGACGAGGGACGCCTCGCCGAAGTAGGAACCGTCGGCGAGGACGCCGAGGACGGCCTCGTCCCCGTACGGCCCGGTGCCGATCTTTTCCACCCGGCCGTGGGCGAGCAGGAAGACACGGTCCGCGGCCGTGCCGGCGTCGGCCAGTACCTGGCCTGCGGCGAACTCCCGCTGCTCGCAGCGGTTCGCCAGTTCGGCGAGCGCGTTCTCGTCGCCGTACCCCCGCAGGGCCGGCAGCTCGCCCAGCTCCGCGGGGATGACCGCGACCCGGTCGCCGGTCTGGACGAAGGTGACGCGCCCGTCGCCCACGGAGTAGGTCAGACGGCGGTTCACCCGGTAGGTGCCGCCCTGCACCTGGACCCACGGCAGCATGCGCAGCAGCCACCGTGAGGTGATCTCCTGCATCTGCGGGACGGACTTGGTGGTGGTCGCGAGGTTCCGCGCGGCAGCGGTGCCGAGGCTCTGCTGCTCCGGCGTCTGCTGCTCGCGGACTTCGTCGCCGACAGAGCCGACCGAACCAACCGACATATGACTCCCTCTCGATCATGGTCTGATCGCAGGCCGACCACCGGTCTGACCTGCGGGAGAAAAGCCTTCCAGCACGCAGAGTCCCCCCGCCATTACACAAATGGATGGGACTAGTTCACCGCCGCCGGGGCACGACCCGCGGAATCGGGCGATCCGCCAGGAGGCCCGACCGGAGCTGACCGGATCGGATCGCACACATTCCGAACACGCCTCTCCAGTACGGCAGTTGGGGTAAAAGCGCTGCTACGGAATATTCCGTAACCAATCTCCTCGCACCACAGGGAGCCGGTCATGTCCTCACCCATGTCCGCGAGCAGGTTTCTCGACGCGCTGCGCGCCGAGGGGCTGAAGGTCGTCCAGGTCGGCGACTGGCGCACGCACAACCGCAACCACAAGGGCCCCTGGGGCCCCGTCCACGGCGTCATGATCCACCACACCGTCACCCAGGGCACGGCCCGCACCGTCGCGCTCTGCCGCGACGGCCGCGCCGACCTCCCCGGACCGCTCTGCCACGGTGTCGTCGCGAAGGACGGCGCCGTACATCTCGTAGGCTACGGCCGCGCCAACCACGCGGGAGCGGGCGACGACGACGTCCTGCGCGCCGTCATCGCCGAGAAGGCGCTCCCCCCGGACAACGAGCGCAC
Source organism: Streptomyces sp. NPDC051018 (assembly GCF_044456085.1). Taxonomy (NCBI): domain Bacteria; kingdom Bacillati; phylum Actinomycetota; class Actinomycetes; order Kitasatosporales; family Streptomycetaceae; genus Streptomyces; species Streptomyces sp. NPDC051018. The sequence continues at coordinate 225,235 of NZ_JBITFN010000005.1, read as the reverse complement.
CGCCGACGGCAACCGCCACTTCTACGGCTTCGAGTGCGAGAACCTCGGCGACGGCCGGGATCCCTGGCCGGCCGTCCAGCTCGAAGCCATCGCGAAGGCCGCCGCCGCGGTGTGCCGGGTCCACGGCTGGAACTCGCGCTCGGTCATCGGCCACCTCGAATGGCAGCCCGGAAAGATCGACCCCAGGGGTTTCACCATGGCCTCGATGCGGGAGCGCGTACAGAACCGTCTGAAGTAGCCGCCCACACTCCTGGCGCGCCCACCGGCCACGCACCCTCCGACGTCTCGCCGGAGGTCCCCGCACGGCCGCGGAGTCACAATGGCGGCATGCCCCCGGAAGCGCTCGACCTCACCACCGCCCTGCGGCCCCGGCTGCCGTCGCCGCTCCAGCCGGTCGAGGACGAGCGCTTCTCCCGCCACGGCGTACGTCTCCTGCTCAAGCGCGACGATCTGATCCACGCCGAGCTACCGGGCAACAAGTGGCGCAAACTCGCGCCCGGCCTGCGCGCCGCCGCCGGCCGCCCGGTGCTGACCTTCGGCGGCGCGTACTCCAACCATCTGCGGGCGACGGCCGCCGCGGGACGGCTGCTGGGCCTGGCGACGACCGGTGTCGTGCGCGGCGACGAGCTGGCCTCCCGCCCGCTGAACCCCTCCCTCGCCCGGTGCGCGGCCGACGGTATGCGCCTGGTCTTCGTGGACCGCGCGACCTACCGCCGCAAGGACGACCCGGACGTGCTCGCGCGGATCCTGGCGACGGCCGGGCGGGACCCCGGGGACACCTTCGTCGTCCCCGAGGGCGGCAGCAGCGCCCTCGCCGTCCGCGGCTGCGCGGCCCTCGGGCGGGAGCTGCGCGGGCACGCCGACGCCGTCGCGGTCGCCTGCGGAACGGGAGGGACCCTCGCGGGGCTGGCCGCCGGTCTCGCCCCCGGCACGCGCGCGATCGGCTTCCCGGTACTGCGGGGCGGCTTCCTGGCCGCCGGTACGGCACGCCTCCAGCGCGAGGCGTTCGGCCGCCGGACCGGCGACTGGACGCTCGACGAGCGCTTCCATTTCGGCGGATACGCCCGTACACCGCCCGAACTGCACCTGTTCGCAGATGAGTTCGAAACGCGCCACAACCTGCCTGTGGAACGACTGTATGTGGCCAAAATGCTGTACGGACTGACCGTCCTCGCCGCCGAGGGGGCGTTCGCGCCCGGCACCACCCTCGCCGCGGTGGTCACGGGCCGGCCCGAGCCGTCCGGGCAGGCACCGGAGGGCGCGCCGCCCACGGCCGGGCACACCCTCCCGCCGGACCCGAACCCGGACTCCGACCCGGATTCCCGTACAGCACCACCGGCCCCGGGAGCAGAACCGGGGGCCGGCCCGGAATCGGAACCGGCAGGACCGCTTCCCCGCGTGCCCCGCCATCCCTGTCAGCTGCCCCGCCATCCCCGTCAGGACGAGTCCTCGTCCTCCTCGCGATAGGCCGCCGCCTCCTCCAGATCCAGCCGCCGCAGCAGCGTACGCATCATCTCGTCGTCGATCCGGCGTTCGTCGCGCAGCCGGACGAAGACCTCCCGCTCGACTCCGATGACCTCCCGCGCCAGCCGCCGATAGGTGTCGTCCGCCGACTCCCCGGTCCGCTCGTTCACCGTCCCGAGCCGCTCCCACACGGAGTTCCGCCGCCGTTCCATGACCGTCCTCAGCCGCTCCTCCAGCGGCGGCGGCAGGCTGTTGCGCTCGTCCGCGAGAAGTTCGTCCAGCCGTCGCTCGGCCGCCTGGGACGCATCGCTCTGGGCCTGCGCCTCGGCCAGGGTCTCGGTGTAGGTGTCGCGCTGCGGCAGTCTCAGCGCGCGGATCAGCGCCGGCAGGGTGAGCCCCTGGACGACCAGGGTGCCGATGACGGTGGTGAAGGTCAGGAACAGCACCAGATTCCGCGCGGGGAACGGATCCCCGGCGGAGGTCACCGCGGGGATGGAGAACGCGATCGCCAGGGACACCACCCCGCGCATCCCCGCCCAGCCGACGATCACCGGGGCCCGCCAGTCGACGCCCGGCTCCCGCTCCCGGATCCGCCGTGACAGCCGTCGCGGCAGAAAGGTGGCCGGAAAGACCCAGACGAACCGCGCCACCACCACGAAGACGAAGATCCCGACCGCGTAACCGAGGGACGAGCCGACCCCGTAGTCGCCGAGCCCGTCCAGGACGTACGGCAGCTGGAGCCCGATCAGCGCGAAGACCGAGGACTCCAGGACGAACGCGACCATCTTCCACACCGCGGCCTCCTGGAGCCGGGTCGCGAAGTCGACCTGCCAGGAGCGGTGGCCCAGATAGAGCCCCACGACGACCACGGCGAGCACTCCGGACGCGTGCACCTGCTCGGCCGCCGCGTAGGCGACGAAGGGGATGAGGAGCGAGAGCGTGTTCTGGAGGAGGGGCTCCCGCAGATGGGTGCGGAGCCAGTGGATGGGGACCATCAGCAGCAGACCGACGGCCACTCCCCCGAGGGCCGCGACGGCGAACTCCCCGATGCCGTCGGCCCAGCTCGCGCCCACACCGACGGCCGCGGCGACGGCGACCTTGTAGGCGGTGATCGCGGTGGCGTCGTTCACCAGGGACTCGCCCTGGAGGATCGTGGTGATCCGGTGCGGGAGACCGAGCTTCCGGGCGATGGCGGTCGCGGCGACGGCGTCGGGCGGCGCGATCACGGCGCCGAGGACCAGCGCGGCCGTCAGCGGCAGCCCGGGGACGAAGAGGTAGGCGAGATATCCGACCGTGAGCGTGGCGAAGAGCACATAGCCGACGGAGAGCAGCGCCACGGGCCTGATGTTGGCCCGCAGATCGAGATACGAGCTGTCCAGCGCGGCCAGATGCAGCAGGGGCGGCAGCACCAGCGGAAGCACGATGTGCGGATCGAGTGTGTAGTCCGGCACCCCGGGGAGATATCCGGCGACCAGCCCCGCGGTGACCAGGAGCAGCGGTGCCGCAACGGGGGTCCTGCGGGCGGCTCCGGCGATCGCGGTGCTGACCGCGACCAGCGCCACCAGTGACAATGCCTCCATACGCGTCCCTCATGTCGCCGTGTCGGTACGTCGTGCCGGTGCATTGTGCCGGTGCGTTGTACCGGCAGGTCGAGTCAGCACTTCGTTCGGTGTGCCACATCAGCAGGTCGTGCCGGTACGCCGGATCGGTGCGGCCACCGGTCCGTACACCCGGCCCGGCTCCGGCGTCGCGCCCGCCGCCGGGACCGCCGTGAACGCGCTCCACCGGCGCCGTAACCTGGCCATCATGAGTGAGTGTGCGCACGCGACGGCGCTGCCCCGCCCGGAGCCCGCGGCTGTGTCGGCGACCTGTCCGAAGTGTCTGGCCACGGGCACGGACCCCGTCCATCTGCGGCTCTGCCTCGTCTGCGGCCATGTGGGCTGCTGCGACTCCTCGCCGCTCAGGCACGCCAGTGCGCACTTCGCCGAAACGGGACATCCGGTGATGCGCAGTTTTGAGCCGGGAGAGAACTGGCGGTGGTGTTTCGTGGACGGTTCGCTCGTCTGAAACACGGGGATTGATCGTCGTAGGCGTGGGTACGTCAACCCTCCATCGCTTCCCCTCAATTGGGACCGGCAGACCTCTAGCCACTGTGTGTACTCATATGCCTACCATGAGTGACAGTGACCATCGGGGTCCCTGCGACAGGGCACCATGGATCGCGATAGCGTCGCCGGGCAAGTACCGGCTACGTAAAGACTGCGTACCGACGGCCCCGGGGACCTTTCCCCCGTGGCCCCGAAAGAGCTTGTGTCACCTTGGAGGTGAGGGTGTCCCAGATCGCTGGCGAGCCCGGGACCCAGGACTTCGTGGAAGTCCGGCTGCCCGCTGCGGGTGCCTATCTGTCCGTGCTGCGTACGGCCACGGCCGGTCTCGCAGCGCGCCTGGACTTCACCCTCGACGAAATCGAGGACCTTCGCATCGCCGTGGACGAGGCGTGCGCGATCCTGCTTCAGCAGGCGGTCCCCGGTTCCGTCCTCAGCTGTGTTTTCCGGCTCATCGACGACTCGCTGGAGGTCACGGTCTCCGCCCCGACGACCGACGGCCGGGCGCCCGAGCGCGACACCTTCGCCTGGACGGTGCTCTCCGCGCTGGCCGGCAAGGTGAACTCGTCGGTCGCCGACGACCGTACGGTCTCGATCAGCCTGTACAAGCAGCGCGGCGCGGGACCCGGGCCGGCGTGAGGGACGGGGACGGTCCGGTGTGGAACGAGGACGGTCCGGTGCGGAACGAGCCGCCCGCGGTGCATGACATCCCGGAGCAGCACGCCCGGCCGCACCCGGTGGACGGACTCGACGGCCGGACGGCGGCGGAGCAGGCGCAGGCTGGGGGTACGCCCCCCGGCGCTGCCGGTGGTACCCCCGCCCAGGCGAAGCCCTGGGGGAAGGCGGCCCACATGAGCGAGCACGTGCAGGAACAGAAGCAGCACGACCCACACGACCGCAGCGGGGCGCGCGCGATGTTCATCGAGCTGCGCACGCTGCCGGACGGGTCGGCGGAGAAGGCGGAGCTGCGCAATCAGCTGGTACGCATGCATCTGCCGCTGGTCGAGCATCTGGCGAGACGGTTCCGCAACCGGGGCGAGCCGCTCGACGATCTGACCCAGGTCGCGACGATCGGCCTGATCAAGTCGGTGGACCGGTTCGATCCGGACCGCGGGGTCGAGTTCTCGACGTATGCGACGCCGACGGTGGTGGGCGAGATCAAGCGCCACTTCCGTGACAAGGGCTGGGCGGTACGGGTGCCGCGCCGGCTCCAGGAGCTGCGGCTCGCGCTGACGACGGCGACGGCGGAGCTGTCCCAGCAGCACGGGCGCTCCCCCACGGTCCACGAGTTGGCGGAGCGGCTCGGCATCTCGGAGGAGGAGGTCCTGGAGGGCCTCGAGTCCGCGAACGCGTACTCCACCCTCTCCCTGGACGTCCCCGACACGGACGACGAGTCCCCCGCGGTCGCGGACACCCTGGGCGCGGAGGACGAGGCGCTGGAGGGGGTCGAGTACCGCGAGTCCCTCAAGCCGCTGCTGGAGGACCTGCCGCCCCGCGAGAAGCGCATCCTCCTGCTGAGGTTCTTCGGCAATATGACCCAGTCGCAGATCGCGCAGGAGGTCGGCATCTCGCAGATGCACGTCTCCCGGCTGCTGGCGCGGACGCTCGCCCAGCTGCGCGAGAAGCTGCTGGTCGAGGAGTAGGAACGGACCGGTCCGCGTAGGCCCTCCGGGGCCTACGCGTCACGGAGGGCCGAGCGCCGCCGGGGGTTACGCGTCGCGGGGGCCGGCGCCGCGGATGCCGAGGGCCTCGGTGGTCGTCGGGTTGACCAGGAGCACCAGGCCCGTCACGGCGACCACCGCCACGACGATCCCGAGCGGAATCAGCGCGCCGGACGAACGCAGCAGCGTCCAGGCCGGGATCAGGGCGATCAGATGGGTGATGAGGGCGGGGCCCCGGCTCCAGCTGCGACGGCGGAGCAGACCGCGCGCGGCGGCCAGCGGGAGTGCGCCGAGGGCGATGAGGGTCACTCCGCCCATCTCCGCCTGCGACGGGCTGTCCGGGCTGCCCAGCAGGCCCATCATCAGCATCCAGACGCCGTAGGCGACCAGTGCCAGGCCCTCCAGGCCGGACACCGCCGCCGCGGCGGCCAGGCGGGCAGGGCGGGGGGTCTGGTCAGTACTCACCCCAGCAGGGTAGCCGCCGGGCCGCCTGGGCCGGCGGTCCCGGTCCCGCGGTCCGGCATCCGGGGCACAGCTCCCGGTGGCACCCGAGTCCGCGCGTGGACAGGCGGAACCGGCGACCGTATCCGGACAGGCAGCGCCGTCGGCCCGGATACGGCAACGGGTGCCCGGACCGGAACCCGGGACCGGTCACGGAGGCGTACCGGAACACCGTCCGGGCGCGGAGGCGGACCCCGCCCCGGGATGTGGGCGCGCAGGCCGGACCGGCACGGGAAGCCGGACCGCGCCCCCGGTTGGGCAGAAGGGCCGGAACCGGAACGCGGGACGGGCGAGGTGCCCGCACAGAAGGTGCCGCAGGGGCTGCCGGGGCCGTATCAGGGCTTGTTGGGCATGGGGCGTACGACGGCTCCCCAACCGGCGGAGAGGGCCCGGACACCGGCCCCCGAGGCCCCGGGGACGCACGGCCGACGGCCCCCGGCGAACGGACCGGGGCCGTACACCCTGAGGGTGGGGCGGGTGCCGGAACTGGGTACGCTGCACCTCATGCGCGCACTCCTCGTGGTCAACCCGGCAGCAACCACCACCAGTGCTCGCACCCGCGACGTACTCATCCACGCGCTCGCCAGTGAGATGAAGCTGGAGGCCGTGACCACGGAGTACCGGGGCCATGGCCGCGATCTCGCGCGGCGGGCCGCCGAGAGCGAGAACATAGACCTGGTCGTCGCCCTCGGAGGCGACGGAACCGTCAACGAGGTCGTCAACGGACTGCTCCACAACGGTCCCGACCCCGCCCGTCTGCCCCGTCTCGCCGTCGTTCCCGGCGGCTCGACCAATGTCTTCGCCCGTGCGCTCGGACTGCCGAATGACGCCGTGGAGGCGACCGGCGCGATTCTGGACGCGCTGAGTCAGCGCAGCGAACGGACGGTGGGACTGGGATTCGCCTCCGGCACCGGAGGAACGGCGGACGAGGGAGTTCCGGGGCGCTGGTTCACTTTCTGCGCGGGATACGGCTTCGACGCGAGTGTGATCGGCCGGGTCGAACAGCAGCGGGAACTCGGAAAGCGTTCGACGCATCCTCTTTATGTACGCCAGGTGGTCCGCCAGTTCCTGGACTATCCCCACCGTCGGCGCGGCACGATCACCCTGGAGCGCCCGGGCGCGGACCCGGTCGCCGATCTCGTGGTGTCGATAGTGGCGAACACCTCACCCTGGACCTACCTGGGCAATCGCCCGATCTACGTCTCACCGAAGGCGTCCTTCGACACCGGTCTCGATGTGCTCGGACTCTCCCGGCTGTCGACGGCCGCGGTGACCCGCTATGCCACCCAGCTGCTCCGGTCGAGCCCGGAACGCGGCCCTCACGGCAAGCACGCGGTCACGCTCCATGACATGACGGACTTCACCTTGAATTCAAAGGTCCCACTCCCCTTTCAGATGGATGGTGACCACCTCGGACTGCGCACGAGCGTGACGTTCACAGGCGTACACCGTGCACTGCGTGTGATTGTGTGAGTAGAAGGGTCGAAAGACCTTTATCTCGAACGTACGGACTGCCATCCACCCCATGGAAGTACGGCTGTGACCTAGTCGACACCGAGGAATCAAAAAAAAGTTTCCAGAAGGGGTTGTATCCGTCGCCGAGGTTTGCGAGTCTCTTCATGGCGATCGGGACGGCCCGCAGAACACGGCCTCCACAGACCGCCGGAACCCCTCCTCGAACCCAGGACCACGCCAGCATGCTTGGCTGTCGGCCCTTCCCTTGTGGGGGGATTCGTGAAAGCGTTCACATTCACAAGCAACCGCACGTAATATCAAGGAGAGGTAGCAGCCATGGACTGGCGTCACAACGCCGTTTGCCGCGAGGAAGACCCCGAGCTCTTCTTCCCCATCGGCAACACCGGTCCTGCGCTGCTGCAGATCGAGGAAGCCAAGGCCGTCTGCCGTCGCTGCCCCGTCATGGAGCAGTGCCTGCAGTGGGCGCTCGAGTCCGGCCAGGACTCCGGCGTCTGGGGTGGCCTCAGCGAGGACGAGCGCCGCGCGATGAAGCGCCGCGCCGCTCGCAACCGGGCGCGTAACGCCAGCGCCTGATCGCCACCGCGACGAGCCCGAGGCATCCGGCGGCGCGTACAGCGAGTACGCACTCACCGCCACGAGCCGCAGCGCGCAGCAGAAAACCCACAGCATTCGAGCCCCGGAACGTAGCTCATACGTCCCGGGGCTCGCTGCTGTGCGCGGCCCACTCAGCGGCCGGCCGGGGCCGGGCTATTTCTGGGCGCGTACCGGGATGTCGAGTACGACACGGGTGCCACGGCCCGGCGCCGGAACCGGGACCATGTCGAAGGTCCCGCCCAACTCCCCCTCCACCAGCGTCCGTACGATCTGGAGGCCCAGATTGCCCGTGCGTTTGGCGTCGAAGCCCTCGGGCAGTCCCCTGCCGTCGTCCTGGACGGTGATCAGCAGCCGGCTCTGCTCGCGCTGGTCCCCACGGACGGCCGAGACCTCCACCGAGCCGCGCTCACCGGGCGGGAAGGCGTGTTCCAGGGCGTTCTGGAGCACCTCGGTCAGCACCATCGCGAGGGGGGTGGCGACCTCGGCGTCGAGGATGCCGAAGCGGCCGGTGCGACGGCATTCGACCTTGCCGGGTGAGATCTCCGCCACCATCGCGATGACCCGGTCGGCGATCTCGTCGAACTCCACCCGCTCGTCGAGGTTCTGTGAGAGCGTCTCGTGCACGATCGCAATGGAACCCACCCGCCGTACGGCCTCGTTGAGCGCCTCCCGGCCGCGTACGGAGTCCATCCGGCGTGCCTGGAGCCGCAGCAGCGCGGCGACCGTCTGGAGGTTGTTCTTCACCCGGTGGTGGATCTCCCGGATGGTGGCGTCCTTGGTGATCAGTTCGCGCTCGCGGCGGCGGAGTTCGGTCACGTCCCGCAGGAGTACGAGGGAGCCGATCCGGGTGCCCTTGGGTTTGAGCGGGATGGCGCGCAGCTGGATGACCCCGCCGTTGCCCTCGACCTCGGTCTCCCGGGGCGCGTAGCCGCTGGCCAGCTTGACCATGGCCTCGTCCACGGGGCCGCGGGAGGGGGCGAGTTCGGCGGTGACCTGGCCGAGGTGGTGCCCGACGAGATCGGACGCGAGACCGAGCCGGTGGTACGCGGAGAGGGCGTTGGGGCTCGCGTACTGCACGCTCCCCTCCGCGTCGAGCCGGATCAGTCCGTCGCCCACGCGCGGGGAGGCGTCCATGTCGACCTGCTGCCCCGGGAAGGGGAAGGCGCCGGCGGCGATCATCTGCGCGAGGTCGGACGCGGACTGGAGATAGGTCAGCTCAAGCCGGGAAGGGGTACGCACGGTCAGCAGATTGGTGTTGCGGGCGATGACCCCGAGAACCCGGCCCTCACGGCGCACCGGGATGGATTCGACGCGTACGGGCACCTCCTCGCGCCACTCCGGGTCGCCCTCGCGTACGATCCGCCCCTCGTCGAGCGCGGCGTCGAGCAGGGGGCGCCGGCCCCGGGGCACCAGATGACCGACCATGTCGTCCTGGTAGGACGTCGGGCCCGTGTTGGGCCGCATCTGGGCGACGGAGACATAGCGGGTGCCGTCGCGGGTGGGGACCCACAGGACCAGATCGGCGAAGGAGAGATCGGAGAGCAGCTGCCACTCCGACACCAGCAGATGGAGCCACTCCAGATCGGAGTCGCTGAGGGCGGTGTGCTGGTGGACGAGGTCGTTCATGGAGGGCACATCTGCGAGCGTACCCGTGGTTCTGGTGGTGAAGTCTGGTGCGGATGAGGCTCGTGGTGAAAAATGAGAGTTCAAACTGGGGTCCGCAGATGCATGGACATCGGTGAATGGTCTAGTCCACAATAAAGGAGTCAAGAGCTTCCACCCTCCCCGCACAGGTGGGTGGAACGAGGAACCGGCGCTCTCTGCCCTGACTGCGTCGCGACCTCCCCCACGGCCGCGCGGGCCCGCACACCTGCCGGCCGGAGCACTCCGGGCTGCGGTGCCGGACGGGTTGAGGGTCCCGTCAGGCGCCGCGGCCCGCGGGTATTTTCTGGGGGGGGTGGGGCGGGGGCGGTTGTTCTGTGGCCCGGTCACCACCGTGACGGCTGTCGGCGGGCGGGCTGGGGGTACCCCTTCCTGCCCCGCGGACGGTCACCACCGGGGCCGGTGTCCTCAAACGCCGGGCGGGCTGAAATGACGCCCACCTGTCCCGCGAGCAGCAGGCGAACCGGGCATACCCCTCCTGCCCCCGCGAAGGGCCTCCACCGCGATGGCTGTCCTCAAACGCCGGACGGGCTGGAGATACGCCGCCTGTCCTGTGAACGGCGGGCGGGCTGGGCATCCCTTCTCCTGTCCCGTGAACGGTCACCACTGGGGCCGGTGTCCTCAAACGTCGGACGGGCTGGAATTGCGTACCCTTGCCCCGCGAGCAGCGGACGAACTGGGCATACCCTTTCCTGTCCCGCGAACGATCACCACCGCGACCACCGTCCTCAAACGCCGGACGGGCTGAAATGACGCCCACCTGTCCTGCGAAGGGAGGACGAGCCGGGGTTGCACCCAACTGTCCCGTGAACGGCGGACGGGCTGGGGATACGCCCCGTGAAGGGCGGACCGGCCGGGGTTACCCGCTCTTCGGGGTGGGCCAGGCGGTCATGGCGGTTTGGGCGACGGCCTCCAGTTCCTCGCGGGTGGCGCCGTCGCGAGCCTGGAGCGACATGCCCTGGACAACGGCGCCCACGAATCGCGCCAGGGCGCCCGCGTCGGTGTCCGGCGGCAGCAGTCCGGCGGCGATGTCCGCCCGTACACGGCTCTCGAACGCCGCGATGTTCGCGTTGCGGCGGTCCCGCAACGCGGCCTCAACCGCCGGATCGGCGCAGTTGAGCGCCGCGCTGATCACCAGACAGCCCGGCGGATGTCCGGGGTCGGTGTAGTCCGCGGCCAGCTCGCGCAGCAGACGCGCGAGGGCCTCGCGTGCGGTCGGGGCATCGTCCAGCCGTGTCGAGCGCCCGGCCGCGTACACCTCGACGACCTCGGCGAAGAGCGCTCTCTTGTCGCCGAAGGCGGCGTACAGACTGGGCGGCCCGATGCCCATCGCCTTCGTCAGGTCGGCGATGGACGTCGCCTCGTAACCGCGTTCCCAGAACGCCGTCGTCGCCTTCGCGAGAGCGGCGTCCCGGTCGAAGGACCGGGGGCGGCCGCGTGGTTTCGTTGCCATCGAGACATTCTATAGCGCCCACTAGAGAATCTGCTAAGGTCCCCCCCATCCGTAAATCTGTATCGATCGCTGAAGAAAGGCTGGGCGCGGGATGCGCAAGCTTGAGGGGAAGACGGCCCTGGTCACCGGGGGCGGCCGTGGCATCGGCCGAGGCATCGCGGAACGGCTGGGCCGGGACGGAGCCCGCGTCGCCGTCCACTACGGCACGAACGAGACCGCCGCGAAGGAGACGGTCACCACGATCGCGGCGGCGGGCGGCAGCGCGTTCGCGATCGGCCAGGAGCTCGGCGTCCCGGGGGACGCGAACGCTCTCTGGGACCAGTATGACCGGCTCACCGGGGGCGCGGGCGTCGACATACTCGTCAACAACGCCGGCATCGGTACGGCCCAGCCCTTCACGAGCGTTTCCGAGGTGGAGTACGACCAGCTCTTCGCCGTCAATGTGAAAGCGCCGTTCTTCCTGGTACGGGAGGGTCTCGGGCGCGTCCGCGACGGCGGCCGGATCATCAACATCTCGTCCGGGCTCGCACGGGCCGCCGTCATGCCCGAGCTGATCGCCTACGCCATGACCAAGGGCGCGCTCGATGTGTTCACCCGCGACCTCGCCAAGCTCCTGGGTCCGAGGGGCATCACCGTCAACGTCGTCGCCCCCGGCATCGTCGACACCGATATGAACGCGACCTGGCTGAGGGCGAGTGACGAGGCATGGCGGCAGGCCGCGTCGCACGCCGCCCTGGGCCGGGTCGGACGCCCCGACGACATCGCGGACGTCGTCTCCTTCCTGGCATCGGAGGACGGCCGCTGGGTCACGGGAGCGTGGCTGGACGCGACGGGCGGGTCTCTTCCCTAGGGCCGTGCCCGCCACCCTGCCGGGCCGACCTGAACAGGGCACCGGGCCGCTCCGGCCGACCGTGTGGGCGCGGGGCGCCACCTCGGGTCCGGATCGCTACGCCCGCGTGGTGTGGCTGAAGCCGAGGAAGGTGAGCCCTTCGGCTTGACAGAGCCGATCGGAGGGGCCGCCGACCTCGGTCTGGAGGAGTTGGTAGGCGGCACCGTGGGACTGGCCCCAGTGCATGGCCGCCCGCCACAGAACGCGCCCCAGGTCCTGACCTCGGGCCTCGGGCAGGACAGCCAAGTACTGGGGCATGAGCTGGGGGCAACGGGCGCACGCAATACCAGCCTCGCCGGCGATTGAGGCGCGGGGGCACGGGGGCAGCGCCCCCGCAAGCACCCGCACACCCGGGGGAACGATCACACCAAGGGGCCCGGCCCGCCGGAGACGTCGCCCCCGGTGACCGGCACCCGCACCCCGCGGCCGGGGCACCCCAGGAGCCCGCGCCCCGTGGTGGAGGGCACGCCACACGCCACAAGCCCCCGCGGCCAAGGGCCCCGTACCCCCCTATCGTGTCTCCGTGATCTTCGCCAGGGCGCGGGGCGCGTCCGGGTCCTGGCCGCGGGCGATGGTGACCTCGTAGGCGAGCAGTTGCAGCGGCAGGATCTCCAGGATCGGCTGGAGTTCCTCGGGCACGCCCTCCGTGGGGAGGACGAAGCCCGCCGACGCCCCCGCCACCTGCGCCGCGGGGCCGATGACGACCAGGTCGGCGCCGCGCCCCCGCAGCCGGTCCAGGACGGGCCGCAGCGCCTCGCCGCCCTTGCCGTCGGTGACGACCGCGATGACGGGCGAGATGTTGTCGACCATGGCCAGCGGCCCGTGCAGCAGATCCGCCCCGGAGTACGACAGCGCGGGGATGTAGCTCGTCTCCATGAGCTTGAGCGCCGCCTCCTTCGCCGTGGGATACCCGTATCCCCGGGAGGTGATCACCATGCGCTCGGCGAACCGGTAGCGCGACGCCAGCTGCCGTACCTCGTCCCTGCGGCCGAGGATCCGCGCCGCCAGATCGGGCAGGACCTGTGCCGGTGAGCCGTCCCCGCCCCCCAGCCCCTCGACGAGAAGGTAGAGGGCCAGCAGCGACGCGGTGTACGTCTTGGTCGCGGGCAGCGCCTTCTCCGGCCCGGCGAGGACGTCGATATGGAACTCGGAGACGGCCGCCAGCGGCGAGTCGGGGTTGTTGGTCACCGCGAGGGTGACCGCCCCGGCCTCCCGCGCCGCCCGGGTGGACGCCACCAGGTCGGGCGAGCCGCCCGACTGGCTGACCGTCACCACGAGGACGTCCCGCAGATCGGGCGTCGCCCCGTACGCCGTGGTCGTGGACATGGAGGTGAGCCCGCACGGCAGCCCCAGCCGGATCTCCAGCAGATACTTCGCGTACAGCGCGGCGTTGTCGGAGGTGCCCCGCGCGGTCAGCAGGACGAAGCGCGGACCGCGGGCCGCGATCGCCTCCGCCACGGAACGGATACGCGGCGCACCCTGGTCCAGGATGCGCCGCAGTACCTCGGGCTGCTCTGCCATTTCGCCGGACATGATCCGGCCCGGGCGCTCGCTCTGTTCGGCCGAATGCGTGGCGGACATGCCGGCTGCCTCCAATGGCATTCCATGTGCCGGGGCGGCGCGCGGCCCTGGGGACCACGGGGACGCGCCCCGGCACAGCACTGTCCGCGTCGGTCAGGCCCCGGCGTCCTTTCCGGTGATGACCTCCGCGGCGGCCCGTCCGCACACGCGGGCGGCGCCATGGGTCGCGATGTGCAGCGCGCCCCTCGGCTCGGCCCGGTTGACACCCATCTCGACGACGACCGTGTCCGGCCGGGCCGCGATCAGCGCGTCCAGGGCGGCCGCCATCCAGGGGTGGCGGTGGACATCGCGTACTACTGCGACGATCCTACGGTCCCCCGCCTTGCCCAGCACGTTCCCCACCAGCGCCTCGTTCTCCCCCGGTTCGCCGGAGCCGGAGTCGGTGTAGGTGCCGGTGGTGGTGCCGGGCAGCATCTCGGCGAGGGCGGGCGCGACACCCCAGGGCGTCTCGTCGCCGACGGCGATATTGGCCTCGGGCGCGAACGCGGCGACGTACGGAGCGCTGGTGACGGGCTCGAAGGGCCCCTCGCCCCGGGTCACCCGGATCGCGCGCCGCGCCGCCACCAGCCCGATGTCGGCGAGGTCGGCCCGGTCGAGGTCGACCCGCAGCCCGTCACGGCCCGCCCCGGAGACGTGTCCGGTGCCGGCGGTGTGTCCGGTGCCGTGCGCGGTCCCCTCCTGCGACTGAGCACCCGGCTCCGCGAGAGCCCCCCGGGCGGTCCGGGTCCAGTCGGCGAGGTCCCGTACCCGCGCCGCCGCGTCCGCGAGCCGCTCCTCGGGCAGATCGCCGTCGCGTACCGCCTGGACCAGCGCGTCACGCAGCCGCAGCACGGTGTCCTCGTCGCACAGCCCGCCGCCGACACAGATCGCGTCGGCGCCCGCGGCGATCGCGAGGACGGAGCCGCGCTCGATGCCGTACACGGAGGAGATGGCCTGCATCTCCATGCCGTCGGTGACGATGAGGCCCCCGAAGCCGAGTTCCTCGCGGAGCAGTCCGGTGAGGATCTGCGGGCTCAGGGTCGCGGGGCGCTCGGAGTCGAGCGCGGGAAGCAGGATGTGCGCGCTCATCACGGCCTTGCTGCCGGCCGCGATGGCCTCGCGGAACGGCGGCAGCTCACGGGCGTGCAGGGTGTCGAGGTCCGCGTCGATACGGGGCATCGCGTGGTGGGAGTCGACATTGGTGTCCCCGTGGCCGGGGAAGTGCTTGACGCAGGCGGCGACGCCGGAGGACTGGAGCCCCTCGACGTACGCGACCGTGTGCCGGGCGGCGAGGGCGGAGTCGGCGCCGAAGGACCGTACGCCGATCACCGGGTTGTCCGGGTTGGAGTTGACGTCCGCGGACGGCGCCCAGTTGAAGTCGACTCCGCAGGCGGCGAGCCTGCGGCCGAGTTCACGGGCGACCTCGCGGGTGAGGTCGGTGTCGTCGACGACCCCGAGCGCGTAGTTGCCGGGGAACGAGGATCCGTCGCGGACTTCGAGCCGGGTGACGTCCCCGCTCTCCTCGTCGATGGCGACGAGGATGTCGTCGCGCTCGGCCCTCAGCTGCGCGGTGAGCGCGGTCAGCTGTCCGGGCGTGGCGATGTTGCGGCCGAAGAGTCCGACGCCGGACAGGCCCTCGCCGATGAGCCGGAGCAGCCACTCCGGCGCCGTGGTGCCCGGGAAACCCGGCTGGAGGACGGTGAGCGCGTCCCGGCCCAGCTGGTCGGTGGCGCGGAGGCCACTGGTCAGAGAAGTCACTGCGATTACCCCTTCACCGCGCCGTCCGTGAGACCACTGACCGCCTTGCGCTGCAGGAACACGAAGAGGATCAGGATCGGGATGGCGAAGAGAGTGGACGCGGCCATCGTGGCGCCCCAGTCGTTGCCGAACGTGGTCTGGAAGCCGGAGAGCCAGAGCGGAAGAGTCTGGTACTCCACCTCCTTGTTCAGCACCAGCACCATCGGAAGCTCGTTCCAGGCGGTGATGAAGCCGAACATCGAGGTGGCCATGAGTCCCGGCGCGAGGAGCGGCAGGATCACCTTGACGAACGCCTGCCGACGGGTGCAGCCGTCGACCATGGCCGACTCCTCCAGTTCCTTCGGCACCGCGGCGACGAAGCCGCGCAGCGTCAGCAGGGTGAACGGGAGGATCATGACCATGTAGAAGAGGGTCAGCGGCACCAGGCTGTTGAGCATGTCGGCGTCACGCACGATGAAGTAGATCGCGATGACCATGACTTCCCAGGGCGCCATCTGGGCCATCATGAAGCCGATGATGAAGCCGCGCCGTCCCTTGAACCGCATACGGGCGAGGGCGAAGGACGCCGCCAGCGCGATGATCAGTGAGAAGACCACCGCGAGGATGGTGACGGTGAAGGAGTTGCGGACGAAGGTCCAGAAGTTGTCCGCGTCGACCGCCGTCTTGAAGTGCTGCATCGTCGGGTTCGTGGGGAACCAGACCGGGGTCTCCGCGACGATGTCCGTGGTCTTCTTGAAGGCCGTGGCGAACATCCAGTACACGGGGAACACAAAGGCGATGGAGAGCAGGATGCCCATCGCGTTGGGCCAGATGCGGCCGAGCAGGGAACGCTTCATCGCTCGTCCTCCTCTTGCTTGAGAACGATCCTGAGGTAGTACGCGGTCAGGAGGAGCATGACCAGGATGGTCAGCATGGCGATGGCGGAGCCCATGCCGTAGTGCTGGTTGCCGATGCCCTCGATGTAGGCGTACACCGGCAGGATCTCCGTGAGGCGGTCGGGACCGCCCCCGTTGATGGTGAAGACCTGGACAAACGCCTTGAAGACCCAGATGATCTCCAGGAACGTCGTCGCGAAGAGGAACGGCCGCAGGAAGGGCATGGTGACCGAGGTGAAGCTGCGCCATGCTCCGGCGCCGTCGAGCGCGGCGGCCTCGTACAGCTCCTTGGGGATCGTCGTGGTCGCCGCGTACAGGTTCAGCGCGACGAAGGGGATCGACCCCCAGACGATCAGGACCCAGACCACGAAGAACGTGGAGAACTGGGTGCCCATCCAGTTGTAGTCGGCCATCGACTCGAAGCCGATCTGGGCGAGGACCCAGTTCACGACGCCGAACCGCTGGGCGAACAGCCACTGGTAGACCGTGGTGGCGGCGACGACCGGCATGGCCCAGGCGAGGACGAGCGCGATCAGCAGGGTGACGCGCATCTTCTTGCCGAGCCGGGCGAGAAGCAGCCCTATCAGGGTGCCGAAGACCATGATCGCCACGACATTGGCCGCGGTGAACAGGATGGAGCGGCCGGTGACCCGCCAGAACTCGGAACCGCCGAGGACATCCTTGTAGTTGTCGATTCCGTTCCACTCGGTGAGATGCTGGATCAGCTGTCTCATATTGAGGTTCTGGAACGACAAGATCCCGTTGTTGACCAGTGGCCAGCCCAGGAAGATCAGGGTGGCGGCAACAGCGGGAAGCAACAGCAGATAGGGCGCGAGGGCGCCCGCTTTACGGGACGCTGAATGCCGGCCCTTGCCCTTCGTGGGGGGGAGGTGTACCTCCGTCGGGCCGGAAGGCGGCCGTTCGGTCTGCACGGTCATGCTCGCCATCTCTTCCTAGGCGCTGGGGAAACGCAGTCGGCGGCCGGGGCGGGACCTCTCGGCCCGCCCCGGCCGCACACCCGATTACTGCTTCTGGGCCAGGCGCTTGTTGAACTCGCCCTCGACCTGCTTGGCGGCGTCGGCCGGCGTCTTGCCGTTCATGACCGCGGTGAGGTACGTCTTGATCGGGTTCGGTGCGTTCTCGACAGCTGCCCACTCGGCGATGAGCGGGGTGGTGCCACCGACCTTCGAGGCCGGCATGGCGGCTTCGGAGAAGGGGTTCCCGGCCAGGTTGGTGTTCAGCGACTCCTTGTTCGGGATGACGCCGCTGAGCTTGGAGAGCTGGCCCTCGTACTTGTCGGAGAGGGCGAGCTTCAGGAACTCCTTGGCGAGGTCCTTGTTCTTGCTCCCCTCCGCGACGGCGAGGTTGGAGCCGCCGAGGAAGACGCCCTCCGGCTTGTCGGCCGTCTCACCCGGGAAGGTGAAGTAGCCGATCTCCTTCTCGATGGCGGGGTTGGCCTTGATCGCCGTCGCCGGCTCCCAGCCCACACCGACGAAGGCTCCGGTCTTGCCCTGGGCGAAGATGTCGGCCTGCTGCGGGGTGGCCTCGTCCTTGTCCTTGGGGGCCTTGGAGTAGGACTGGAACTTCTTGTACACCTCGGCGGCGGCCTGGACCTTGGGGTCGGCGAGGTTGGAGACCCACTTGTCCCCGTCCTTCTTCACCAGCTCGCCGCCCTGGCCGATGACCAGGCCCACGAAGTGGTACCAGTTCTGGCCGGGCATGTAGATCGGTTCCTTGCCCTTGGCCTTGATCTTGTCGAGGGCGGCGAAGAACTCGTCCCGGGTCTTCGGCGGGGCGGTGATGCCCGCCTCCTTGAAGATCGACTTGTTGTAGACGACCACACGGTTGGTGAAGTACCACGGCACGGCGTACTGCTTGCCGTCGAAGACCGAGGCCTCGCTCAGGTTCGCGGCCCAGTCGGCGCCGATGTCCTTCTTCACGTCGGCCAGCTCCGCGAGACCACCGGTCTTGGCGTACGCGGGGGTCTGGGTGTTGCCGATCTCGAAGACGTCCGGCGGGTTCGCCTCGGAGAGGGCGGTCGTCAGCTTCTGCTGGATGCCGTTCCACGCCTGCTTCTCGTACTTCAGCTTGGCGCCGGTCTGCTTCTCGAATTCGGCCGTCAGCTCCGCCAGCCAGGCGTCCGGCGTGGAGCCGTCCATCGCCCAGAACGTCAGGGTCTGACCTTTGTAGCTGCCGGGCCCCTTGGACTCGCCCCCCGTGTCCTTGTCCTTGTCGTCCGAGCCACACGCCGCAATGCTGACCAGCATGCCCGCGACACCGATCGCCGCGATGAGCTTGCGCTTCACGCCACCCTCCTAAGGGATGCCTGCCACCCCCGCCCACCACGAAGCCATACGTGAAGTACTGCCTGGGGCTGGGACCTGGCCTTTAATGGTTTAGACCAGTACCGGGAGCTTGGCCTAGACCTTTAGGACTGTCAAGGCTCGATAAACCCGGCTGTCCAGTCCGTTATCGGACCGACATCTGGGCAGGATCCGGACGAGCCGAATCCACTCCCGCCGAAGGACCACTTGACGTGCAACAAGGCGCCGCCAGGAGGAATGCCGACTCCTGGACTAGACCAACCCTAGTACCAACGGTGTATAAGAAGCAGTGGCGTCCGACTGGAAGAACCCCGTGGGGAGCGCTCGCACTCCCCCGGACCGGCCCGTGCCACGATATGAGCCGCTAGCAACGGAGGAGCCGGTGACGGCAGCAGGACAGCCTGGGAGGCGGGCCATGGCCACCGACGGGGGAAGCACGGAAACCGAGGGCGGTACGGGTGTCCGGGCCGCACGCGTACCCAAGTACTACCGGCTCAAACGGCATCTCCTGGATATGACGGAGACCATGCCACCGGGCACACCCGTACCGCCGGAGCGCACGCTCGCGGCGGAGTTCGACACCTCGCGCACCACGGTCCGCCAGGCACTCCAGGAGCTGGTCGTCGAGGGCCGGCTGGAGCGGATCCAGGGCAAGGGCACCTTCGTCGCCAAGCCCAAGGTGTCCCAGGCCCTTCAGCTCACCTCGTACACCGAGGACATGAAGGCCCAGGGCCTGGAGCCGACCTCGCAGCTCCTCGACATCGGTTACGTCACGGCCGACGACACCCTCGCGGGGCTGCTGGACATCTCGACCGGCGGCCGGGTGCTGCGGATCGAGCGGCTCCGGCTGGCGAGCGGTGAGCCGATGGCGATCGAGACGACCCATCTGTCGGCCAAGCGCTTCCCGGCGCTCCGCCGCAGCCTGGTGAAGTACACCTCGCTCTACACGGCGCTGGCGGAGGTGTACGACGTCCATCTCGCCGAGGCCGAGGAGACGATCGAGACCTCACTGGCGACTCCGCGCGAGGCGGGTCTGCTGGGGACGGACGTGGGGCTGCCGATGCTGATGCTCTCGCGTCACTCGCTGGACAAGCAGGGCGAACCGGTGGAGTGGGTACGGTCGGTGTACCGGGGCGACCGGTACAAGTTCGTGGCGCGGCTCCAGAGGCCGGCGACCTGACCTGTCCGACCAGGTCCGACCTGCGGCCCGGGCCATGCCTGGTCCGACCGGCGGCCGGTTCGTGCAGCCGGAGCCGGCCAACCGGCGTGCTACCGCGAGGTGATGGGCCGGACCACCCGGGCCCCGCGCGCGTCAGGGCCGCCGGGACCGGTCCAGCTCGTACGGGGACGGGCCGTCCCACGACAGCCGTACGCCTCCGCCCCCCGGCGCCTGTCCGGCCGCGGGCGCGGGCGTCACGCGCTCCGGCGAGGGCCGCCGCACCACCTCTCGGGTTCCAGGAGTCGGTGCGGCGGCCCTTTCCGTACCTTGTGCGCGGCCCGCCCGCTCCGTACGGCGACCCTCTCCGTACGCCCGCGCCCGCCCATCGCACATCCGGGTACGTCCATGTGTGCCCCGCAGCGCCCGTACGGTGCCGTGTGTCCCTCGGCGTCCCCTGCGCACCCATGTGTCATCGAGCCCGTTGTGAGGGTTCTCATACGGCCCGTCCGGGCGTCGCGGCGGACTCCGGACGCGGCCGATCCCCGTGTCCGCCAAGGGCCAGGTGCGGACTGGACCCTTCACTCCCCCGGCCGCTCATTCGGCGTCACGACACAACATCTGGTGGGTCCTTCCGGCGAGCGCCCCCACATGTATGCTCATCTCGCTGTCGCCGCAGAGGAATCCGGTGTGAATCCGGAACTGTCCCGCAACGGTGTGCTTCGGTGTGCTTTGTCGCACCCGGCAAGTCCGGCCGTCTGCCGACAGCGCACCCGGCTCGTCCGACCCGGGTGCCGATACGTCCGGGCCTCGCGGTTGGGCCGGTGGACGCCGTGAGCGCTGCCCTGATCCGGGGCGGGCGCCCCCGGTCGTGCCCGATTCCCCCGCCGGCCCGCGAGCCGAGCGAGGGAGAGCACT
The DNA here is from genome assembly GCF_044456085.1 of Streptomyces sp. NPDC051018. Taxonomy (NCBI): domain Bacteria; kingdom Bacillati; phylum Actinomycetota; class Actinomycetes; order Kitasatosporales; family Streptomycetaceae; genus Streptomyces; species Streptomyces sp. NPDC051018. The sequence goes on along the minus strand of NZ_JBITFN010000005.1, from coordinate 204,839 downwards.
ACGTGACCATCGCGCCAGCCGATCCGGCTTCAGGCACCACGGGGGAGAAGGCACCCAGAGAGGTCCGGGAGGCCCGGGAGGTCTCCGAGCGGATCTCCACGGAGGTCCCCGGGAAGGTCTCCGAGCGGACCACCGGTGAGACCTCGGGCGGGATCCCGGGCGGGGTCCCGGATGAGACCTCCGGCCGGAACTCCGGACGGGCCTCGGACCAGGCCGCCGTGCCGGGCGAGGACGGCCCCGGAACCGCGCTGCTGCGGACCCTGACCGAACTCACCGCCGACCTCCCGGACACCGACCCCGGCCGGGTCGCCGCCGCCGCCCTGCGCGGCCGGCACGCGGGATCGGACGCCGCCGAACTCCACGGGCTCGCCACCGACGCCGCCGCCGGACTGATCTCCGAGGACCCCGCCTACTCGCGGCTGGCCGCCCGGCTGCTGACCCGCACCATCGCCGAGGAGGCCGCCGGCCAGGGCTCGGTGTCCTTCTCCTCCTCGGTCGCGGTGGGCCACACCGAGGGCCTGATCGCGGACCGCACGGCCGCGTTCGTGACGCTGCACGCCGACCGCCTCGACGCGACGATCGACCCGGCGGGCGACGACCGCTTCGGCTACTTCGGCCTGCGGACCCTCTACAGCCGCTATCTGCTGCGCCACCCCATCACCCGTCAGGTGATCGAGACCCCCCAGCACTTCATGCTCCGGGTCGCCTGCGGACTCGCCGAGGACGACGGCACCCGGGCGCTGGACGAGGTCACGGCGCTGTACGGGCTGATGAGCCGGCTCGACTATCTGCCCTCCTCGCCCACGCTCTTCAACTCCGGCACCCGGCACCCGCAGATGTCCTCCTGCTATCTGCTGGACTCGCCGCTGGACGAACTGGACTCGATCTACGACCGCTACCACCAGGTCGCGCGGCTGTCGAAGCACGCGGGCGGCATCGGGCTCTCGTACTCCCGTATCCGTGCCCGCGGTTCACTGATCCGGGGCACCAACGGCCACTCCAACGGCATCGTGCCGTTCCTGAAGACCCTGGACGCCTCGGTCGCCGCGGTGAACCAGGGCGGCCGGCGCAAGGGTGCCGCGGCTGTCTATCTGGAGACCTGGCACGCGGACATCGAGGAGTTCCTGGAGCTTCGCGACAACACGGGCGAGGACGCCCGGCGCACGCACAATCTCAATCTGGCGCACTGGATCCCCGACGAGTTCATGCGCCGGGTCGAGGCCGACACCGAGTGGTCGCTGTTCTCCCCGGCGGACACCCCGGAGCTGGTGGATCTGTGGGGCGAGGAGTTCGACACCGCCTATCGCGCGGCGGAGGCGAAGGGGCTGGCCCGCAAGACCATGCCCGCGCGGGAGCTGTACGGCCGGATGATGCGTACCCTCGCGCAGACCGGAAACGGCTGGATGACGTTCAAGGATGCCGCGAACCGTACGGCCAACCAGACCGCGGAGCCCGGTCACACGGTCCACTCCTCGAATCTGTGCACCGAGATCCTTGAGGTCACCGACGACGGCGAGACCGCCGTCTGCAACCTCGGCTCGGTGAATCTGGGCGCGTTCGTCAGCGGCGCGGCCGAAGGCGGGGAACTGGACTGGGAACGGCTCGACCGGACCGTCCGCACGGCCGTCACCTTCCTGGACCGCGTCGTCGACATCAACTTCTACCCGACCGAGCAGGCGGGCCGCTCGAACACCCGCTGGCGTCCGGTGGGCCTGGGGGCGATGGGCCTCCAGGACGTGTTCTTCCAGCTGAAGCTGCCGTTCGACTCGCCGGAGGCACGGGAGCTGTCCACCCGGATCGCCGAGCGGATCATGCTCGCCGCGTACGAGGCGTCCGCCGAGCTGGCGGAGCGCAACGGTCCGCTCCCCGCCTGGGAGCAGACCCGGGCCGCTCGCGGTGTGCTGCACCCCGACCACTACGGCGTCGAGCCGCACTGGCCCGAGCGCTGGGCCGCGCTGCGCGAGCGGATCGCCCGGACGGGAATGCGGAACTCCCTCCTCCTGGCCATCGCGCCGACCGCGACCATCGCCTCCATCGCGGGGGTGTACGAGTGCATCGAGCCGCAGGTCTCCAACCTCTTCAAGCGCGAGACGCTGTCCGGTGAGTTCCTCCAGGTCAACTCCTATCTGGTGGAGGAGCTGAAGCGGCTCGGCGTCTGGGACGCCGAGACCCGTGAGGCGCTGCGCGACTCGAACGGCTCGGTGCAGGGCTTCACCTGGGTCCCGGCCCAGGTGCGCGAGCTGTACCGGACCGCGTGGGAGATCCCGCAGCGCGGGCTGATCGACATGGCCGCCGCCCGGACGCCGTATCTGGACCAGTCGCAGTCGCTGAACCTCTTCCTGGAGACGCCGACGATCGGCAAGCTCAGCTCGATGTACGCGTACGCCTGGAAGCAGGGGCTGAAGACGACGTACTACCTGCGCTCGCGCCCGGCGACGAGGATCGCCCGCGCGGCCTCCAACGCGTCCAGCGCGTCCAGCGCGGGCGGCGCCGGGGCCGCGAGCACGGGCGGGGCAGCGAACAGCGCCCCCGCCCCCATCCCCGTACAGGCGACGCCCGAGGAGGCCGTCGCCTGCTCCCTCGAAAACCCCGAGTCCTGCGAGGCGTGCCAGTAACGATGTCCGACACCACCAAGAACCTCCTCGACCCGGGTTTCGAACTCACCCTGCGCCCGATGCGCTATCCGGACTTCTACGAGCGCTACCGGGACGCGATCAAGAACACCTGGACGGTGGAGGAGGTCGATCTCCACTCCGATGTGGCCGATCTCGCCAAGCTGTCGCCGGGTGAGCAGCATCTGATCGGCCGGCTGGTCGCGTTCTTCGCGACGGGCGACTCGATCGTCGCCAACAATCTCGTACTGACGCTGTACAAGCACATCAACTCCCCCGAGGCGCGGCTGTATCTGAGCCGGCAGCTCTTCGAGGAGGCCGTGCACGTCCAGTTCTATCTGACGCTGCTGGACACCTATCTTCCCGACCCGGAGGACCGGACGGCGGCCTTCGCGGCCGTCGAGAACATCCCGTCGATCCGCGAGAAGGCGCAGTTCTGCTTCCGCTGGATGGACTCGGTGGAGAGCATCGACCGGCTGGAGACGCAGGCCGACCGCCGCCGCTTCCTGCTGAATCTGATCTGTTTCGCGGCCTGTATCGAGGGACTGTTCTTCTACGGCGCGTTCGCGTACGTGTACTGGTTCCGCTCCCGGGGGCTGCTGCACGGTCTGGCCACCGGCACCAACTGGGTGTTCCGGGACGAGACCATGCATATGAACTTCGCCTTCGAGGTCGTGGACACGGTCCGCAAGGAGGAGCCGGAGCTGTTCGACGACGCTCTGCGGCAGGAGGTCACGGACATGCTGAAGGAGGCGGTGGAGGCGGAGCTCCAGTTCGGCCGCGATCTGTGCGGTGACGGTCTGCCGGGGATGAACACCGAGTCCATGCGCCAGTACCTCCAGTGCGTCGCCGACCAGCGGCTGACCCGGCTGGGGTTCGCGCCGGTGTACGGCTCGGAGAACCCGTTCTCCTTCATGGAGCTCCAGGGCGTCCAGGAGCTGACCAACTTCTTCGAGCGCCGCCCGTCGGCCTACCAGGTGGCGGTGGAGGGGTCCGTCGGCTTCGACGACGACTTCTGATCCGTCCGCCGTCGCGGGCCGCCGTTACGGGGCCGCCATGTCGGGGCCCGGCTCCGCGACGGCGGGGGACCTCAAGCGATCAGCCCGTCGTCCGGGTGAGCGACGACGGGCTGATGGGGTGGCCGGGGCGGTACGGCGGTGTCGTGGTGACGGTTTACGGCAACACGGTGAGGGGCTACACCCCGACACTGTCGAGCCTCCGGTCGGCGACCGTGGCCGACCGGGTGTAGTCGGCGGGGGCGGAGTCGGCAGGAGTGGCGTCGGCGATACGGCGAGGGGTGGCCGGCCGGGGGGCCGAGGGGACCCAGGACTCCGACTCCAGGCGGGCCGCCTCGCGCAACTGGCGGTCGATGGCCCGGTCCCTGGCGTGGCCGAGCAGAGACGGAAGGGTGATCAGCCCCGCGATGGCGAGGACGGCGATGAGGGCGATGGCTGTGTTCATGTGTCCACTGTCGTCCGATCCGGCCCCGTCCGGCAGTGGCAGGACTGCCATGGACCATCGAATTACTGCCATGGCCGTGCGACACTCGGTTCATGCTGAAAAACGTTGCCGTGGCCCTGCTCGACGGAGTGCATCCCTTTGAACTCGGCGTGCTCTGCGAGGTCTTCGGCCTCGACCGCAGAGCGGACGGCATGCCCTACTACGACTTCGCCGTCGTCTCGGCCGAGGGGCCGACACTGAGCACCCACGCGGGCTTCTCCATCAATCCCCTCGTCGGTCTTGAGCGACTGGAGGAGGCCGACCTCATCGCCGTCCCCACGGGCGACGCCTTCGTCGCCCGCGACTATCCCCCGGAGCTGCTGGCCGCGCTCCAGCGGGCCGTCGAGCGGGGCGCCCGTGTGCTGAGCGTCTGCTCCGGGGCCTTCGTCCTGGGCGCGGCGGGCCTCCTCGACGGCCGCCGCTGCACCACCCACTGGCGGCACTCCGACATGCTGATGGAGCGCTTCCCGCTCGCGATCGTCGACCCCGATGTGCTGTACGTCGACACCGGCCCCGTCATCACCTCGGCCGGCACCGCCGCCGCGATCGACGCCTGCCTCCACATCATCCGCGAGGAGCACGGCCCCAAGGTCGCCAACTACATCGCCCGCCGGATGGTCGTCCCGCCGCACCGCGACGGCGGCCAGGCCCAGTACATCGAACGCCCCCTCCCGCGCACCGGGTGCGACACCGTCGGCGACGTCATGAGCTGGATGGAACGCCACCTGGACCGCGAGATGACCGTCGAACAACTGGCCGCCCGCGCCCATATGTCGCCCCGCACCTTCGCCCGCCGCTTCCAGCAGGAGACGGGGACGACCCCGTACCGCTGGCTGCTCCGGCAGCGGCTGCTGCTCGCGCAGGAGCTGCTGGAACAGACGGAGGAGACGGTCGACACGATCGCGGGCCGCAGCGGCTTCGGCAACGCGGCGACCCTGCGCCACCACTTTCTGCGCACCCTCGGCACGACACCGAACACATACCGGCGCACGTTCCGGGGGCCGGTACGGGATACCGTCTGAACGGTCTTGAGCCCGGCCCGGGAATCAGACCGTCGAACATATGTCTGGAGTCTCACCTTCCGGTGAATATCCGTTCCCAACGCGCACTCCCCCGGGCCGCCTTGCGTACTCTCTGCCACAACGAGGACTCACCGTAATCGTCCCTGTGCACAAGGGAGTTGGCGATCATGGCATCCGAGGACGCCGAGAACACGGGAAACGCCGAAGGCACGGAACGCCCCGAGAGCACCGAGAGCACCGACAAGCCGAGAACCCCCTACGGCGCCGAACTCCGCCGGCGCCGTATCGAGGCCGGACTCACCCAGGCGACGCTGAGCGAGCGGGCCTTCATGACCCGCACCCACATCGCCCATATCGAGGCGGGCAGACGGACGCCGTCCCTGGAGGACGCGCGCCGGCTGGACCAGGTACTGGAGACGGGCGGGGTTTTCGTTGCCTTCTGGCCGACACTCAACCAGCGCCCGGTTGCGGTGCACTTCGAGGCGGCCCGGCAGTTCGAACAGCAGGCGAGCGCAATCAGGGAGTACGGGGGGCTGCTGATTCCGGGGCTGTTGCAGACGGAGGGGTACATGCGGGCGCTGTTCCGGTCCCATTTCCCGCCGAAGACTGCGGACAGGTGTGACACGGCGGCAGCCACACGACTGGATCGGGCGCAGATCTTCAATGACCCGATCTCACCCACCTTCATGGCACTGCTGGATGAAGCCGCACTTCGCCGGTCGGTGGGCGGGCCATCGACAATGGCCGAACAGTTGCGTCACATCGTCTCGCTGGGTGAGCGGGACCGTATCCGCGTCCACGTAATCCCGTTCGGAATCGGCAGCCACGCAGTGCTGTCGAGCAATCTGACCCTGACGTGGTTCGACGACATGCCGCCCGTCGCCTACTCGGAGGCTGTGTATACAGGCACTGTCATGGATGAATCGGCGATGGTGTACCAGTGCCAGACCGCCTACGATCTGGCACTGGGTGACGCGCTGTCGCACGACCAATCCCTAGCCCTGATCAAGGCGATCGCAGAGGAATACGAGAATGCCCACCAGTGAAGCACCGGCCTGGCGCAAATCCAGCTACAGCAGTGGAGGCGAGGACAACTGCCTGGAGTTCGCCGACAACGTGCCCGGCACCGTACCCGTCCGCGACACCAAGAACCCCGGCGGACCGGCACTCACCTTCTCCGCCCGCGCATGGAGCACCTTCATCGCAACCGTCAGGCACACGAGCTGATCACAGCGCAGACCAGCGCTCGGCCGGAGTTCCGGCCGAGCGTTTTTACGTCTCCGGACCCGAGTCAGCGCGCGGCGGCGGTGACCGGCTCCTCCGCACGGGACTTCGTCGGGGCCTGGCGTACGGAGCCCGGCCGCAGGGCGAGGAAGATCAGCAGGGCGAAGGCGACGGTCGCGGTGGACGTACGCAGGATGTTGAACATCTCCCAGCGCGCGAGGATGTCCGCGTAGTCGGGCGGGGGCGAGCCGACGGCCCACTTCTTGATCCGGCCGTTGATCGGCACATTGCCGAACCGGGTGATCAGGAAGGACGCGACGGCCAGCAGGCCCGCCGTACCGGCGAGCACCCGTTCGCGGCCTCGTGTCAGGACGGCGAGCGTCCCCGAGGTGAGGATCGAAGCGCCCATCGCCCCCTGCACGGTGATGCCGTTCACCTTCATCAGCTCGGAGTGGAAGGACAGCCGCATATCGAGGGGTACGGCGTCGAAGGTGGGAACGAGGTTGGCCGCGCCGTAACCGAACGCACCGGCGAGCAGGCCGGTGGACAGCAGGGCGAGTCCGTGGACGATTCGGATGCGCACGCGCCTTGTCTCCATTGCTTCGATGCTCATGGGTGGGGGGTGTGACGTCGTAGCGGCTTCCTCACACGGCATCGCCCGCGTCGGCGCGCGGGCGGGGCCGCGATCGCAGGTCACGTGCCACGGGTCACGGGTCGCCGTCGTGGCCGTGTGCTCGCGGGTGGTCTCCGCGAGCCAGCTACGATCTCTTACACACTCGTAAGATATGCAAGCGAGCTAATTTTGACAAGGGTGTAAGAATTGTCTTCGTCACCGTCTCCCCGGCGCCGCCGCGCCGACGCCGAGCGCAGTCGGGCGGCGATCCTCGACGCGGCGATGCGGCTGCTCGTGGAGAACCCGGACGCCGGGATGGGGGCGATCGCCGCGGAGGCGGGGGTGACCCGTCAGACCGTCTACGCCCACTTCTCCACGCGGGACGATCTGCTCACGGCGGTGGTCGACCGCGTCACGGAGGAGACCATGGCGGCGATGGACGCCGCCGCACTCGACGAGGGCCCGGCCTCGGCCGCGCTGGTGAGACTGCTCGATGTCAGCTGGCGGACGTTCGAACGCCATCCCGTCCTGCTGCGGACCGGTTCGGCCTCGATGGACCAGGAGGACCAGCGGGCCCGTCACACCTCGGTCGCCGACCGGCTGACACGGTTGATCGAGCGCGGCCAGGAGGCCGGGGAGTTCGACGCGGAACAGTCCCCGGCCTGGCTGGTGTCGGCGACGATCGCCCTCGGGCACGCCGCCGGTGACGAGGTCAGGGCGGGCCGGATGTCCGTCGCGGAAGCGGCCGAGGCGGCCCGTACGGCCGTACTCCGCGTCGTGGGATCCGGGGGCGCCCACACCGCATGGGACTGACCCCGGGGCTCCAGGGCTCCGGGACTCCGAGGCTCCGGGCCCGCCGGCCGAAAGGTGGCGATCGGAACGGCCAGTGCCTCGCTTGGAGGCCGTACCCAGCCGTCACTTCGCCTCCGGCCCGAACCGGCGCCTGTACGCCGACGGGGTGATACCGGTCTCGCGGCGCATCAGCGTACGCAGATGGGCGGCGGTGCCGAGCCCGCTGCGTCGCGCGACCACCTCGAACCGGGACTCGCCCCGCTCGATCAGCCGGCATGCCAGGGTCAGCCGTTCCCCCGTGAGCCAGTTCATCGGCGTTGTCCCCAGTTGCGCCCGGAATCGGCGATGCAGCGTCGCCGGACTGACCGCCGCGCGCGCCGCGAGGTCGGACACACCGAGCGGTGAGTCCAGCCGTTCCTGGGCCCAGGCCAGGACAGGTGCCAGGGACTCGTCACGCAGGTCGGGTACGGGGCGCTCCACGAACTGCCGCTGGCCTCCGTCCCGGTGCGCGGCGAAGACCAGTCGCCGGCTCACGGAGTTGGCGACCTCCGCTCCGTAGTCGCGGCGGACCATGTGCAGCCCGAGATCGAGGGCAGCCGCACTCCCCGCAGCGGTGAGGATGTCGCCGTCGTCCACGAAGAGCACGTCTGATTCGAGCCGGACGGAGGGGAAGCGGGCCCGGAAGGAATCCGCCCACTGCCAGTGCGCGGTGGCCCGGCGCCCGTCGAGGACTCCGGCCTCGGCCAGTGTGAAGGCGCCGCTGCAGAAGCCGGCCAGACGCGCGCCACGGGAGTGCGCCCGTCGGACGGCATCGAGTACGGCGGGACGGCGGGGGACTTCGATGTCCGGGCGGTTGGGGACGATCAGGGTGTCCGCCGTATCGGCCGCTTCCAGGCCGGCGACTCCCGTGAGCGTGAAGAACCCGTCCCGCATCAGGGTGCGGGGCTCGGGGGAACAGAGCCTGAAGTCGTAGAGATCACGGCCGATCTCCGGTCGGCGCAGACCGAAGAGCTCGGTCGCGCAGCCGAGCTCGAAGGGGTTCGAGTTCTCGTCCACGATCACGACGACCCGGTGCACGCCCGCCGTGTGAGCCGCTTGCGAGGATTCTTTCGCCATATGCGATTCCTAGCACTCACGGCGGCCGTGCGAAACGGCTCAGGATGAGCCCATGAGCAGCGAACCCATCCACCTGAGCAAGGCTCTGGCCTCCTTCGACGCCCTGTGGAGCCCTCGTATCGTCACGCGCGTCAACGACTACGACGTCCGCATCGCCAAGGTCGGGGGCGAGCACATCTGGCACGTCCACGACGACACCGACGAGTTCTTCCTGGTACTCGACGGCGAACTGCGCATCTCCCTGCGCGAGCCCGACGGGGAGCGCACGGTCCTGCTCCCCCAGGGGTCGGTCTTCACCGTCCCCCGAGGTACGGAGCACAAGCCGTACGCTCCGTCCGGCGCCGCGATCCTGATGTTCGAGCCGACCGGGACACCGACCGTGGGCGATCGCCACGATGAGATCCCGGACCATGTGGACGCGACGACCGGGCACGCACTCGACGGCTGAGCCGGCGCCCGCCCCTCTCCGACGCGGGGTCCGGGACGGGCGCCCGGCCGGTGCGGGAGCCGATCACGGCCGGGCCTGCCGGTGCCCCGCGACTAACTCGCACGGGCCCCCGGATCGGTCGGGGCGGGTGGCAGGCCGAGCAGGCCCCGGACGGCCCTGTCGGTGAGTTCGACGTCCCAGGGGGCTCGTCCGGCGAGCTGGATCCCGATCGCCTCGACGGTGCCGAGATAGGCCGCCGCCGTCTCGGCGGGCGGCGGCCCGGGCGGGATCGCCCCGGCCGCGCGTCCGGCGGCGATCCGATCCGCGCAGTCGGCTTCGAGCCGGTCGACGATGTCCGTGATCGCCCGGCCGACCGGATGGTCCTGTCCGGCGAACTCCACCCTCAGCGTCATCATGACGCCCGCCACGTCACGGCGGCAGTAGGCGGCGTGGCCCCGCGCCAACGCCATCAGCCCGTCGACGGGGTCGGCAGCCTCGGCGGCGAGCCGGCCCACCTCGGCGTTCCAGGTCTCCTCGACCCACCGCACCACCGCCAGCGCCAGTTCCTCCTTGTTGGCGAACAGGTGGTACAGGGCGCCACGGGTGTAGCCCGCCTCGCCCGCCACACGGTCCAGGACCAGATTGGCGTACCCGTACGTGGACAGTCCCCGTGCCGCGGCCTCCAGCAGAGCGCTCCTGGTCCGGGCCCGACGGTCCGCCTGGGCCCGGCGGACACCCTTCGCCGTCATCGCCACCCCTTACATACATACGTGAATGTATGTATGTTAGCAGGCGCAGTGCCGCCGGGCGTAAGGAACCGCGGGAAGGAACCGCAGAGGGAGGACGTTTGAACGCCGAACCAGGAGCAGGAACAGGACCAGGGCCAGGGCCAGATCGTGGCGTACACCCGCGTGACGCTGACGCGAAGAAGGGCGCGGCCTCCGTGCCGGCCGTCCACCGGCAGGAGCCGGTGCCCGAGCGGATCCTCGCCCTCAGCACCCTGACCGACCCCGGCTACGCCGACCTCTTCACCATGACCGCCGGGGTACCGGGCAGCTCACCGGAACAGTGGGCGAGGGCTCTGTTCGAAGATGTGGCGGGCCGCGGAGGGCAGTTCGTCTGGCGGGTACTTCTCGGCCTGCGGCTCCGGGCGTCACCGGAGCGGGTGGCCGGATGGCCGATCGCCGGCCGGGGCGAGGACTGGATCAGGCTTGAGGCGCGTTCCTGGTTCCTGACCTGCCATCTCGTCGTCCAGGCCGACGACGAGCACGTCTCGCTCGCCACGTTGATGCGTTACGACCGCCCGGTGGCATCCCGCGTCTGGCCACCGGTGGCCAGGAAGCACCGCCGGTTGGCGCCCGGCCTGTTGCGCGACGCGCACAGCGCCCGGCAGCCGGGCCCGGGCCGATAGGTCCGACGGACACCGGACACGGACACGGCCCCGGCTCGCTGCGGGTCATTACGTCCGTGATGGGCGCGGAAGCGGCCCGTGCCCCGCTTCGGGCGAAGAGGTGATGGCTGCCGGGCCGCCGTCCGGTCCGATCACGGGTTGCCGTCGGCCAGTTCGTCCGCGAGGGACTTCTGCACATAGGCCATGCCTTCCTGGTAGGAAGGGTCGGCGAAGCGCTTGCCCATCTCCTCGGGCGAGACCTCTTCGAGGCGCTGGAAGATCCACCACAGATGGCCCTGGGGGTCGCGGACCCGTGCGGCCAGGTCCCCGAAAGCCAGCTCGGTCGGCTGCGTCACCACCCGGGCGCCGCACGCGACGGCCTTCTCGACCGTCTCCCGGGCGTCCTCGACGTAGACCCTCAGATGCGACGGCAGGCTCGGCCAGTCGGGCCCGCTGTCGAACAGCATCAGAACCGAGCCCGCCACCTCCACCTCCGAGTGACCGACGGTCCCGTCCTCGTTGAGGACACGGGAGCCTCGTTCCTCGGCCCCGAACACCCGGCGCAGGAAGTCGATCTCCGCGTCGGTGTCCTGCGAGATCACCCAGGGATCGATCCGTGAGTAGCCGTCGCCGGGCATGGTCTCCAGCTCATCGTTGGTCGTCATGGGGGGAGCCTAAGCTCATCACCTCGCGTGGGAAACCTATCCCCGGGACCGCCCGGCGCGAGGAGGGACCGACCGCCCGGCGCACGTCCGGGCCCGGCGTCCGGGGCCGAACGCGCCGGTGAGGGGCTCATCCGTGCGCCGGTCTCAGGTCACCAGACGCAGGGGTTCCTCCAGCGCCCGGACCAGCGCGGTCATCCAGCGTGCCGCCAGGGCCCCGTCGATCGCGCGGTGGTCCGCGGCGAGGACGAGCGTGAGACGGGTCGCCACCTCCACGGTGCCGTCGGTGACGACGGGCTCCTGCCGTCCGGCGCCGACCGCGAGGACGGCCGAGTGCGGGGGGTTGATGATGGCCGAGAACTCCTCGACCCCGTACATCCCCAGATTGGTGACGGTGATCGAGCCGCCCTCCAGGTCGCGCTGCTGGAGCCGCCCCTCGTCCGCCTGCTCGGCGTATGCCCTGATCTCCCGGGCGACGGCACTCGGCGACGACCGCTCGACGGAGCGCAGTACGGGGGTGACCAGCCCGCGCCCCGACGCGATGGCGACGGCGATGTCGACGGACGCGTACCGCCGCATTCCCGTCTCGGTCCAGATGACGTTGGCCTCGGGTACGCCGGTGTGTGCGGCGGCCACGGCCAGGACGACGAGGTCGTTCACGGAGATCTTCTGCGGGGAGACCTCGTTGAGCCGCCGCCGCAGGGCCAGGAGTTCGTCGATGCGGGCCGTCCTCTTCAGATAGAAGTGGGGGACGGTCTGCTTGCTCGCCGTGAGCCGGGTGGCGATGGCCCGCCTCAGCCTGCTGTGGGGGACTTCCTCGTACGGGGCGCCGTCCGCGTCCGTCCGCACGGGCGGGCCGGACACCGGGACGGGAACGGCGGGCGCGGGCGGAGCGGGGGTGCCCGCGGGGATCGTCGCCGGGGAGGGGCCGGGAGCACGGCCCCGTACCGCCTCGATGGCCCGTTCCGCGTCACGGCGGACGATACGGCCGTGCGGGCCGGTGCCCGTCACATCGCCGGTGCTGACACCTGCCTCCCTCAGAAGCCTCCGGGCGAGCGGACTGCTGAAGACCCGTTCGGCGGGGGGCGGCTCGGGGGACGCGTGGACGGGTGCCGTGGCGGTGACGGTTCCCGGGGCACTCGCGGTCCCGGCGGGTGTGCTCGCGGTCCCGCCGGGGACACTCGCGGTCCCGGTCCCGGCGGAGACGGGTCCGCCGAGCAGTGCGTCCACCTCGGCTCCCGTCTCCCCCGCCACCCCGACGACCGCCATCGGAGCGCCGATCTCGACCTCCGTACCCCCCGCGACCAGGGCGCGGAGGATGACACCGTCCGTCTCGGCCTCCACCTCGACCACGGCCTTGTCGGTCTCGATGACGACGATGGGGTCGCCCGCCTTGAACGGCACGTTCTCCGCCACCAGCCAGTCGGAAAGAGTCGCCTCACTCGCGCCTGCGGCGACTTCGGGCCACTCGCAACAGCCTTGCCATGTCCTGCTCCATGTCCTCGGATGATCAGCGGGGCGGGGTCAGCCCGCGGCGATGGTGCGCAGCGCGGTGACGACTTCTTCGGTACGGGCGACAGCCGCCCGTTCGAGGACCTGGCTGATGGGGGCGACGCCTCGCCGCCGGTGACGCGCTCGACCGGGGCGTCGAGCCAGTCGAAGAGGCGGCGCTGGATCTCGTCGGCGAGCCGACCGCCGTAGGAGGTGCCGATCGCACCCTGTTCGACGATCACACCCGGTTGGTCTTGCGGACGCTGGCCTCGATGGTCTCCCAGTCGAGGGAGGCCCGGTCCAGCCAGCGCAGATCGATGAGGTCGGCCGGGATCTCCGGCACCTGGTCGAGGGCTTCCAGGCAGTGGCCGACCATCGACAGATAGGAGATGACCGTGAGGTCGCCGCCCTCCCGGCGCAGGGCGGCCCTGCCGACGGGGATCCGGTAGTCGAGGTCGTCCACGGGTGCGATGCCGGTGGAGGCGTAGAGGTCGACGTGCTCGAGGACGACGACCGGGTCGTCGCAGGCGAGCGCGGTGTTCATCAGCCCCACGTAGTCGAAGGGGTCCGAGGGCGCGACCACCCACAGACCGGGCGCGGTGGTCAGCACCCCGGCCGGGTCCATCGAGTGCTGGGAGCCGTATCCCGTACCGGCGGCGAGTTTGCTCCGCAGGACGAAGGGGACGGCGCCGTCACCGCCGAACATGTGCCGTGCCTTGGCTATCTGGTTGAACAGCTGGTCGGCGGCGACCCACATGAAGTCGGCGTACATGAACTCCACGACCGGGCGGAACCGGCCGTCCAGCGCCATGCCGCCGCCGAGTCCGGCGAAGGCGTTCTCGCTGATGGGGGTGCCGAGGACCCGTTCCGGGAAGAGTTCGAGGGCCCGTTTCGTCGCACCGTTCGTGCCGCCCTTGAGGCGGTCGACGTCCTCGCCCAGGACGACGATCCGCTCGTCGGTCTCCATCCGGCGGCCCATCACCTCGCTGACCACGTCGATGAACCGGCGCTCCGTCAGTTCTCCGGAGAAGGTGCCGGGCTCCTCGTACCGGCTGCCGTCCAGCTCGGCGAGGGAGCCGCGTACCCCGACGTCGGCGAAGGACGGGTCGGGCCGGACGGCGTCCCGGATGCGCCGCTCCCCCGGTCTCCCGTCCGGGACCGGCTCCAGGATCGAGTCGCCGATCTCGCGCAGTACGGAGACCGCCTCCTCCCGGGCCGCCGTGATCTCCTTCGCGGTGGTGAGCCGCCGGCGGGTGACCTGACGGCGCAGCAGCTCCAGCGGGTCACGCGCCCGCCACTCCTTTCCGCGGTCCTGTCGGTACAGCAGCGGGACTTCGTCTTCGCCGCCCGCGCCTGCGGTGTGCGCCCGTCACGGATCATGATCCGGCATGTGCTGGCGAACAGCGTGAACGTCGTCCTGGTCATGGTCGCGGTGAGCGTCAGCTACACCCTCCTCGCCGTCGCCGGGCTCGGCTTCCTGGGACTCGGCGTCCAGCCGCCGGACGCGGAGTGGGGCGCCATGCTCACCGACGCCCGCGCCTACCTGGTCAGCCGCCCCCTGGTGGTCCTGGTGCCGGGCATCGCCATCTTCCTCACCGCGCTCGCCGCCAATGTGGTCGGCGACGCCCTCCGTGACGCATGGGATCCCCGATGACCGGACCAGATGAACCGCTGCTGCGCGTACGCGACCTGTCCATCACCTTCGACACCGGCCGGGAGAAGTCCCAGGCCGTCCGGGGTGTCTCCTTCGACGTGGCCCCGGGCGAGTTCGTCGGCATGGTCGGCGAGTCCGGCTGCGGGAAGTCGGTGACCTCCCGGGCGCTCATCGGACTCGTCGACAAGCCGGGCCGCACCACGGGCGGAAGCGTCGTGTTCGAGGGCCGGGACATCCTCGCCATGGACCCCGCCGCCCTCCGTTCCGTACGCGGCCGGCGGATCTGCACGGTCTTCCAGGACCCCGTGGCCTCGCTCAACCCCGTCTTCACGGTGGGGCAGCAACTGGCGCTCGTGATGCTTACCCACAGCACGCCCGGCGGCACGGCCCGCGCCGAACAGCTCCTGCGCGATGTGGAGATCCCCGCGGCGGCGAAACGGCTGCGCCAGTACCCGCACGAGCTGTCGGGAGGCATGCGGCAGCGGGTGATGATCGCGATGGCGCTGGCCAACGACCCGGTTCTCCTGATCGCGGACGAGCCGACGACCGCGCTCGACGTCACCGTCCAGGCACAGATCCTCGAACTCCTGCAACGCATCAACCAGGACAGGGACATGGCCGTCCTGTTCATCTCCCACAGCCTCGACGTCATCGCGGATGTCGCCGACCGCGTACTCGTCCTCTACGCGGGCAGGCTCGTCGAGCAGGGTCCGACGGCCGAGGTGTTCGCCGCGCCCGCGCACCCCTACACCCGGGCGCTCCTCGCGTCCGTGCCCCGCGCCGACGGCACCCCGCTCACCGCCCTCCCTGGCCCCGCCGCCGCCCGGCTGCGCCTTCACGGACCGCTGCTCGGAGCGTTCCGGAGTCTGCGACACCGACCCGGCCCTCACCTCCCATACCGACGGCCGCACCGTGGCCTGCTGGACCCCGCACGGCGAGCCCCGACGCCCTTCCGCCGCACCAGGAGTTCCCCATGCCGGCTGACACACCCTCCCCCCGAGACCAGCACCGAGAACAGCACGGCGGACAGCGCCGGGACCGGCGGGGACCTGCTGAAACCCGGCGGGAACGACAGTCGTGAGCTGCTGAAACCCGGCGGGAACAGCAGCGGAGAGCTGCTGAAACCCGGCGGGAACGACAGCGGAGAGCTGCTGGGACTCGACGGGGTCGAGCGCCACTTCCGTACCGGTTACGGCGATGTCCGGGCCGTCGACGGCGTCTCCCTCACCGTGGGCCGCCGGGAAGCCGTGGGACTCGTCGGGGAATCCGGCAGCGGGAAGTCCACCCTGGGCCGGATCGCGCTGCGGCTGGAGGATGTGAGCGCCGGGAGCATCCGGTTCGACGGAGACGACATCACGCGACTGCGCGGTGAACGGCTGCGCCTGCTGCGCTCCCGCTTCCAGATGGTGTTCCAGGCCCCCGTGGCCACACTCGATCCGCGGATGCGCGTCGGGGACCTGATCGCCGAACCCCTGCGGGAGCTGCTGGGGCTCGGCGCGGCCGAACGCCGGGCCCGCGCGGCGGAACTCCTCGACCTCGTCAGGCTCCCCCCGCACCTCGCGGACCGCTATCCACGGCAGTTGTCGGGCGGCCAGGCCCAGCGGGTGGGCATCACCCGCGCGCTGGGCCCCGGACCGGACCTGCTGGTCGCCGACGAACCCGTGGCATCCCTCGACGCCTCGGCTGGCGCCCAGATCATCAGCCTCCTCGCCGAACTCCGGGCCGAGCGGGGTGTCTCGTTCCTCTTCATCTCCCACGACCTCGGGGTCGTACGGCATCTGTGCGACCGCGTGGCCGTCATGTACCTCGGGCGCATCGTCGAGACGGCGCCGACGGAGACGCTCTACCGCCGGCCGCGCCACCCGTACACCAAGGCGCTGCTGTCGGCGACCCCCGGCGCGGGCGGGCTGCGCGAGCGGATCGTCCTGCGCGGCGAGGTCCCCGACCCCACCGACATCCCCACCGGGTGCCGCTTCCGTACCCGGTGTCCCGTCGGCCCCCTCACCCACCCGGAACGCACGCTGTGCGAGGAGGCCGAGCCGCCGCTGACAGCCGGCCCGGACGGCGGATCGGTGGCCTGCCACTTCCCCCACGACGACCACCACACCGCTCCGGTGCGGTGACGGGAAACACTCACCGCACCGACAGACGCGCAAGGAGACGACGTTCGATGGAGACGACCAGGACACCGCGGCCGACGCCCGGGGACTCGGCGTGGTTCACCCGGGCCAGGTTCGGCATGTTCATCCACTGGGGCCTGTACGCGATGGCCGCCCGTGACTTCTCGGCCCAGCGGGCCGACGGGCTGACCGCCGCCGAGTACGAGGCCCGCTACTTCACCCGCTTCGACCCCGATCTGTACGACCCGGGGGCCTGGGCCGATGCCGCCGCGGGCGCGGGCATGAAGTACATGGTCGCCGTGGCCAAACACCACGAGGGCTTCTGCCTGTGGGACTCCGCCCTGACCGACTACACGGCCGTGAAGTCCCCGGCGGGCCGGGATCTGCTCGCGCCCCTGCTCGGCGCCTTCCGCGACCGGGGCCTGCGGACCGGGCTCTACTACTCCCTCATCGACTGGCGCCACCCCGACTTCACGGTCGACTGGGTCCATCCGCAGTCCGCGGGTGACCGCGCCGCCCTCAACGCGGGCCGTGACATGGCCCGCTACCGGGAGTACGCGAGGGGCCAGATCCGTGAGCTGCTCACCCGTTACGGCCCGCTCGACATCATGTGGCCCGACTACAGCTACGACGCCGCCGCCTGGCACAGGATGGCCTCCCGGCCCGAGAACGTCGAGGCGGCGCAGATCGCGGCCCGCGCGGCGGGCCGGGACTTCGATCTCGCCAAGGACCCCGGGAAGGGAGCGGCCGACTGGGACGCCGCCGGGCTGCTCGCGATGATCCGCGAACTCGCGCCCGGCATCCTGGTCAACGACCGGCTCGGCCTCGCGGACGGATACGACATCACCACCCCCGAGCAGACGGTGCCCGCCTCCTGGCCCCTGGTGGACGGCGAGCCCGCGCTCTGGGAGACCTGTCAGACCTTCGCGGGCAGTTGGGGGTACCACCGCGACACCTCCGCCAGGAAGAGCGTCGAGCAGCTCGTCGTCATGCTCGTGGACACGGTGAGCAAGGGCGGCAATCTGCTGCACCTCTGTGCCCGGGCGGCCGTGGCGGCGATGAAGCCGCACGGCTTCGGACGCGTCGTCCTGATCGGCTCGGTCGCCGCGCAGACCGGCGGCAGCGTCGCCGCCGGGCCCGCCTATGTGTCGGCCAAGGCCGGCGTCATGGGCCTGACCCGCGCCCTCGCCCGGATGGCCGGACCCAGCGGGGTCACCGTGAACTGCGTCTGCCCGGGCGTCATCGACACACCGATGACCGCGGACGTCGACCCCGAGGTCAAGAGGGCCTTCGCCGAGCAGACGCCCCTGCGCCGCAACGGCACTCCCGAGGACGTGGCATCGGTCATCGTGATGCTGGCCTCTCAGGGGGCCGGGTTCGTCACCGGCGCGCACATCGACGTCAACGGCGGCCTGGTGATGACATAGGTGTCCAGCGCCCGTCCCGGGACCCCGCCCGACCTCTCCACCGGGAGCCGAAGACCGATATGACCACGCCACCGGAACTCTCCTGCTGCGACACCACGTTCCCCCTCCTCGGTCACCGGCAGACGTGCGAGCTGGTCCGTCTGCTCGGATTCGACGCCGTCGACATCGCCCTGTGGGGGTCCCGCTCCCACATCAACGCCCAGGAGGCGGCGAGCGACCCGGCGGGCTGGTCCCGCCGTATCGAGGAGCACACCGCCTCCCAGGGTCTGACCGTCGCGGACCTGTTCGCCATCCCGCACGCCGACTACGCCGTCATGGCGGTCAACAACCCGTCCGCCGACGAGCGCGCCCGGGGCCGGGCCTGGTTCCGGCGCATCGTCGAACTGGCGGCCCTGCTCGGCGTGGACGGGATCACCCTCGTCCCCGGGCTGGACTTCCCCGGCGAGCCGCACGCCGGCTCCCTTCGGCGCGCGGCCGTCGAACTGGCCGTCCGGGCCGATATCGCGGGCGCCGCGGGGGTGCGCCTGTCGGTGGAGCCGCACATCGGCTCGGTCATCTCCTCCCCGGACGACACCCGGGAACTGCTGGACCTCGCGCCCGGACTCGAAGTGACCCTGGACTACTCGCACTTCGTCATGCAGGGGTACGCCCCCGGGGATCTCGACCCCCTGCTCGGCCGGGTCCGGCACGTCCAGGCACGCGGGGCCCGCCCCGATCGTCTCCAGGTCGGGATGAAGGAGAACACCATCGACTTCTCCCGCATGCTCGACGCCCTGGAGACGGCCGGCTACCGGGGGCGGATCGCGACCGAGTACCTCTGGATCGACGAAGGGCGGTGCGACGAGTGCGACACCCTCTCCGAGACGATCCTCCTGAGGGACCTCCTGCTGGGCCGAACCCCGGCCTGAGCGGGGCGCCGCCGGGCCCGTACCCGGACCTGTGCGGGGCGCTCCGGAGGCCGTACCCGATGCCGGGACCGTACCCGGATGGGGGCAAGGCGCTCCGGAGGCCGTACCCGCCCGGGCGGGGCGCCGCCCGGCCCGGGCGCCGCCGAGGCGGCCACCCCGCCCGGCGGCGGGGCCCCGCCCGGCCACGGCCCCGCTGCCGTGCGCAGGACCGCGCCGGGGACGAGGTCCCGGTGCCGGGGTGCCCGCCGCCCAGCCGGTACCGTTTCCTTCAAGGAAGACCCGATAGGATCCCGTCCACCGTTCCATTCCAGCCAAGGCCGGAACAGGCGACCCCCTACCCATGAAATAGGATCCCACTTCCGGTTTGGTCACCCCCCGGCGCCGTCGTGATGACCGGATCGTGGCATCCCGGCCGCGCCGGGACGAGGGAACGTCGAGCGAGGGGAAGCAACGAGGGGAAATGAGGTGCCCGTGAACGAGGCCAGGATTCCGGCGGACAACGCTCCACCGATGACACAGGTGATCGCCAACTGGCTCCGGGAGGCCGTCTACACCGGCGAGCTCAAACCCGGGGACCGGGTCGGGCAGCAGGCCGTGGGCGAGCGGTTCGGGGTGAGCCGGATCCCCGTACGGGAGGCGCTGCGGCTGCTGGAGAGCGAGGGCCTGGTCGACATCCGGCCGAACAGCGGGGCGCGGGTGGCGGCGCTGAACTTCGCCGAGTACACCGAGATCTATATGATCCGCGAACGGCTGGAGCCCCTCGCCCTGTCCCAGAGCATCGCCCATCTCACCCCCGGTCAGCTGGAGCGGATCGCGCCGCTGCGGGACGAGGTGGAGGCTTCCGTAGGAGATCCCGGCGCCTGGCTGGAAGCGGACCGGAGATTCCATCTCGCCTGCTACGCCGGTGTGCCGACGGAACGGCTGCTCCGTCTGATCCAGGACTTCTGGAACACCACCCAGAGATACCGCCGGGTCCTGCTGAGCACGTTCACCGAGGGCGAGTACGCCATCGCCCACCACGAGCACCGGCTGATCGCCGACGCCGTCCTCACCGGCAACGCGCGCGCGGGCGAGGAACTGATCCGGACCCATATCGAACGGAGCCGTCTGCGGCTGTCGGACCACCGGGAGCTGTTCGACGACTGAGGCCCCTCTTCCGGCCGGGCACGTACGCTCCCCGGCGCCGCGCCTCTCCACCGCGCCCCTCCACCGCGTCCCCGGCCGGGCTCCCCCACCGGGCCGGCGGCCGGGCCCCATGGGCCCATGGGCTGTTCTTCCGAGGGCCGGTGATCGGCGTGATTCCCGAGAAGGCCGGGTCATGGACCCCGCCGTCCCCCATGCTGTCGCCGGAGAACGGTCGGCGGAGAGGGAGCGGCACGATGGACGGGGAGACATGGCGGGAGACCTGGCGGCCCGCCGAGGGTGGCCGGCTGGCTCGTGAGGTGTTCGCCCGGCTGCTCTCCGGGCGCCCGTTGACCGGACTCGCTCTTGACGAGCACCGGGGGCGGCTCGACCTGCGGGGCTTCCCCGCGCCCGGGCAGACCGTACGCGCCGAGATGGCCGACGCCGGGGAGATCCCCGCCGCCTTCGTCGATCTGCCGGAGATCGCGGGTCGCACCCTGGAGGGCCTGGACTTCACCGGTGCCGATCTCGCCGATGCCGTCTTCTTCGATTCCGTGCTGGCCGACTGCGTCTTCGACCGGGCGCGGTTCAGCGATCCCCGGGTGTGGAGCACGGAGATACGGGACTGTTCCTTCCGCGACGCCCCTCTCGCCGACCTCGTCCTCGCCGCCGACCACGGCGTGCCCACCGTCTGTACGCGGGTCGATTTCTCCGGCGCCGACCTGCGTCGCATGGTCAGCCGGGAGACCACCTTCACCGATGTCGACTTCTCCGGCGCCAGGATGTCCGACATCGACTTCCACGCCTCGGCGTTCATCCGCTGCACCTTCGCCGGGCCGCTCCGCCGAATCATCTTCTGGGACCGGCCGCCCGGTGCCCCCGGGGACTCGGTCAACCCGATGGAGGACATCGACTTCACCGGAGCGGAACTGCGATGGGTGGAGTTCCGCGGACTGCGGCTGGACCGGGTGGCGCTGCCCCCGGACGGCGCGCATGTGGTCGTCGGCGACTACCGCCGCGTCCTGGAGCGTGCCATCGAACGGCTGTCCGTAGTCAGTCCGCACGCGGCGGCTTTCGGCCATCAGTTGCACTGGGCCCATCCGCAGCGCACCACCGGCATCTGGTTCCGGGAGGATCTCGGCGACACGGAGGAGGAGCGCGAGGCGATCGTCACGGTGCTGCGCGAGGCCGAGAAGGAGTGCGGGGGTGAACAGGAACCCTCCGTGTGACGGCGGTTGTCCGGCTCCCCGCTCCCGAGCCCGGAGGCACCCCCACGGCGACCGCGGGGCGGCCCACAGGCGCCGGGGAGTCCCCGTCCGGCGGCGTTTGCCGAAACGGCAAGAAGGGTCGTTGCCTCAGTGGAGTCCGCAGCATGATCGGCACTGAGCCGCGAGCACGGCCGAACGACGGCCGCCGTGGTCCCCACTGGCCGATGGAATCGGAGGACTCATGTCACCGCACCTCACGGACGTCACCCACCGCCTGGTCCCCTCGCCGGCGGGCCGGATCCATGTGGTGGAGCAGGGAACCGGGCCGCTGGTGCTGCTCGTCCACGGTTTCCCCGAGTCCTGGTACTCCTGGCGCCACCAGTTGCCGGCACTCGCCGCGGCCGGATATCGCGCGGTCGCCATGGATGTCCGCGGCTACGGCCGCTCCTCCAGGCCCGCCGAGACATCGGCGTACCGGATGCTCGAACTGGTGGAGGACAACGCCGAGGTGGTGCGCGCCCTCGACGAGGAGTCGGCGGTGATCGTCGGCCACGACTGGGGCGCGACGATCGCCACCGGCTCCGCCCTGCTCAAACCGGAGGTCTTCCGCGCGGTGGGGCTGCTCAGCGTGCCCTACGCGCCCCGTGGCGGGCCACGGCCCAGCGAGATCTTCGCGGGGATGGGCGGGGACGAGGAGTTCTACGTCTCCTACTTCCAGCAGCCGGGCCGCGCCGAGGCCGAGATCGAGCCCGATGTACGCGGCTGGCTCGCGGGCTTCTACGCGGCCTTTTCCGGTGACACCATGCCGGCGCCGCAGACTCCGGACCCGCACTTCGTCAGCCCGGGCGGCACGCTGCGTGACCGTTTTCCCACCGACCGGACTCCCGCCTGGCTCGGTGACGGCGACCTCGACCGCTACGCAGAGGAGTTCGAACGGACCGGTCTGACGGGCGCGCTGAACCGGTACCGGAACATGGACCGCGACTGGCAGGACCTCGCCGACTTCGACGGAGCGCCCATCGCCCAGCCGTCGGTGTTCATCGGCGGCCGGCTGGACGCCTCGACCATGTGGCTGGCCGACGCGATCGAGGCGTACCCCACCACGCTGCCCGGGCTGATCTCCTCCCACCTCCTCGACGACTGCGGCCACTGGATCCAGCAGGAACGTCCCGCCGAGGTCAATCGGATCCTCACCGACTGGCTGGCCGCCCTGCCCGCCTGACGTACACGCGCGGGGCCTTCCGGCCCAGGGCCCTCCGGCGGCTCCCCTGCCCCCGGGGCCGCCGACCCCCTCCCTTCAATTTGGATCCTATTCTCAGTTCAACGTGTGACATCTCTTGACGCATCCCACCACATTGCTTCGATCGGATCCAATGTGGCCGATCGTGGTCACACGGAGATCTGACAGGAGACGTCTGTGCGGAACATCGAGGGCACACAGGGATTGGGACGCCGACGCTTCCTCGGCCAGAGCCTGGGCGCCGCCGGCCTGGTGGGGCTCGGCGGCCTGGCAACCGCCTGCGCGGGCGATCCGAGCCCCCGGGCGACGTCGAGATCACTGAGAATCGTGACGCCCGACGGGGTGGGCCAGGACTACTACCTCGGCAACTCCTATCCATGGAATCTGCTGACCATGGTCCATCTGGCCTGGCCGCTCTTCCTCGGCTCCCGGACGGACTTCGGCATGGACAACGCTCTCGCCGAGTCCTATGAGGCCTCGCCCGACGGGCTGACCCACACCGTCACCATCCGGCCGGCGCTGACCTTCCACGACGGCTCCCCGCTCGACGCCCGGGCCGTGGCGGAGGTGCTCGGCTCCTACTTCTTCGCCGGACACCGGCTGAGGGACAAGGGCACGTACGGGATGGTGGCCGCCGCGTTCGGGACCCCCGCCACGGTCGCGAAGGTCGAGGCCACCGGCGACCGTACGGTGAGGATCCGCCTCACCAAGCCCAAGTCGGACATCCGGGATCCGCTGAACGCCATGCGGATCATGAACCCGAAGATCCTCGCGCGCAGCGGCTACGGCACCGACGAGAAGGCGCTGCGGGACATCGGCTCAGGCCCGTTCCGCCTCACCCGGTTCGCCCCGGGGTCCTTCGTGGAGTTCGAGCGTTTCACGGACTTCTTCGAGAAGGGGAACATCGACCGTCTGCGCTATGAGCTGGTGGCCGACCCGGCGGCACGCGCGCTCGCCCTCCGCAGCGGAGAGGCCGATCTCTCCTTCGAGCTGACCAGGGACGACCACGAGAAGCTGGCCGCCGACCCGGGTTTCTCCGGGCATGTGTCCGCCCCCGCGAACAATGTCTTCTTCCGGTTCACCACACCCAAGAAGCCACAGCTGGAGGACCGCCGGGTCCGTGAGGCGATCTGGCTGGCGACCGACCGCGCCGCGTACCGCAAGGCATTCTTCAACAGCTCGACGGTCGCCCCGAGCACTCAGGCGGTGGTCGTCCCCGGCATCCGCGGCCACGCCCCCGGACTCCAGGACCGGCCCCACGATCTGACCAGGGCACGCAAGCTCCTGGACCAGGCCGGAGTGCGCAACCTCAAACTGAGCACGATGACGGTGGAGACCTCGGGGCCAATCATGGCCCTGCGCAGTCTGCACGAAGCCGTGGCCGCCGATCTGAAGAAGGTCGGCATCGACGTCGACATCAAAGTGGCCGACCAGGCGACCTACTTCGCCGAGCGGTTCAACCACGACTACGAAATCCTCTTCTACGGCAACACCTTCGACCCCGGCCTGCTCTTCCGCCTCTTCTACATCGGAACCCCGAAACCGTGGGAGCGGCCGTCCCCGCTGGCCGACCCCGCGGTGAGAAAGCTGGTGGACACCGCCGCGTCGTCCGTCGACCCGAAGGAGCAGGAACGGCTGTGGCAGCAGCTCCAGCGTCTCAACCACGAAGAGCTGCTGATGGGCTTCCCCATCGCCAACGTCGGAACGTCCGTCATCGCGGCCAAGCACGTCCGCGATCTGCGTCTGACCTGGCTCAACCGCACCTCGCTCTGTCCTGGGCCCACCGGGAAGTGCGGCTGACGGCCTCCTGAGCCCGCCGGTTACGGCGGCGCGGCGGCGGTCAGGGCCCCCGCACCGCTGGAGCATCAGCACGACGGCGACCGCGCGGGGGCCCGCGCTCCGAGGCCCCGGGGCGCGGCGGGGAAGCTCAATCGAGCAGGTGGCCCGTGAAGGCCGACTGGAAGTACGCGCCCTCCGCCAGGTGATCCAGGTAGCGGGGGTCCCTCACCTCGATGGCGACATCGGCCCGCTGCCCCTCCCCCTGGATCCGCTCATCGAGGTCGGGCGTGACCCGGAAGGAGGTGACGATCCTCGCGGTACGGCGGACGAACTCGGTGGACTCCGGCAGCAGCTCGATGTACCGGACACCGTTCTGGGACCCGCTCCCGGCCCCGATCCTCCCCCGGTGGACGTCTTCCGCCCTGACCCTGGGCCGACGGACCTCGGTGGAGCCGTCCGCCAGCAGATAGCCGTCCTCGTCGACGCGCACCTTCCGCCCGAAGTACAGCTCCCACAGCTCCTTGAACTCGGCCTCGGTCTCCGGGGTCAGCGGGGCGATCGCGAAGAATCCCCCCTGCTGCTGCCACACGTCCATGATGAGCTGAAGCCCGAAAAGGGGATCCCGCGAGAATCCGTAGGTGTCGGAATCACGCCACTGCACGGTGCCGGTGACGGTGGTCCCCTCGCGCCGGTCGAAGTGGACTTCCAGGAGATAGGTCATACGCCTGGAGTCTATTGATCGCGTTCGGTCAATCTCGTGTCGCACGGGTATCACGCGGGATTCCGTTATCCGGCCGCCCGGCCGATACAGCGCGCCGAAGCCTCGTCCCCGGCCGGGAACGAGGCTTCGCTACGGCGTACGGGGCCGGGGGCTCGGCGCGCGGCCCCGGGTTCGGCACGCCCCAGGTGCTCGGCCCAGCCACTCGGCACGGGTCCGGGTGCCCGGCGCAGGGCTCATGGGCCCGGGCGTTCGCCGCCGGGACGCGTTGGGCGCGCGGCGACGACGGCTACGCGTTCGGTACGACCTCGTACCGGGGCGTCCCCTCCGCCATCTGCCTCAGCGCGTCCTTGCGGTCGCGCTTGGAGAGCCGGTCGATGTAGAGGTAGCCGTACAGATGGTCCGTCTCGTGCTGGAGGCAGCGGGCGAAGTAGCCGGTGCCCCGGACCTTGACCGGGTTGCCCTTGAGGTCCTGGCCCCGGACGACCGCGTAGTCGGGGCGGGCCAGCGGAGCGTACGCGGTGGGGACGGAGAGACATCCCTCGTTCGAGTCGTCGAGGACGCGCTCGTCCGGCGCCAGCTCCTCCAGCACCGGGTTGCAGACGACACCCACATGACGTACGCCGTCGTCGTCGGGGCAGTCGTAGACGAAGACCTTGCGGCCCACCCCGATCTGGTTGGCGGCGAGGCCGACGCCCTCCGCCGCCCGCTGGCTGGCGAACATGTCGTCGACCAGCCGCGCCAGCTCGTCGTCGAACTCGGTGATGTCCGCGCACTCCGTGTGGAGCACCGGGTTGCCGACGACCGTGATCGGGCGGGCGGTGCCACGCTCGCGGTGGGCGAGTTCACGCGCCTCGCAGTCCTCCGTGTCGACGACGAAACCCTCGTCGTCGAGGACGACCGCGCCGCCCACCTGCTGGTCCGTCTCCTGTTGCGCCGCCATGTCAGCCGTACGCCTTCCTCAGTACCGTTTGCTGTCGGTACAGCCTACGGCCCGGGTTCAGCAGACTTCCTCAAGATCTCGCCACTCCCGGCTGTCGGGACTGTCCGCGACCCAGCCGTCCAGCAGCCCGCGCACCAGCCCGGCGGGGGCGGCGATACCGCACTCGCGCTCCGGGGACCAGAGGTCGCCGGCCGTGCGGTGGCCCAGCGGCCCCGGGTGCCCCGGCTCGCTGTGGTCATGGGGGTCGAGGTGCTCGCCCTCGCCCTCCGCGCTGGGCATACGGCTCTCGGAGCAGGCGCGGCACAACAGGCGTACGGACGAGGACCAGTCCTCGGCGGCGAAGCCCGCGTCGGACGCGAGCTGCTCCAGCGCGTCCCGGTCGGCCTCGGTGGCGGCCTCCAGGAGGACGACCCAGGTGGGGACCGGTGAGGGCGCCCACAGCTCGATCTCGTCGAAGACGGGGTAGGAGGGGCCCGCGGAGGTGGTGCGCTCGCCGTTCGGAACGCCGTCGTGGAGGACGACCTCGCCCCAGCGTCGGCCGGAGGACGGCAGGGGGATCGACAGGACCTCTATCCGGGCCGGGTCGAGCCTGCGGCCCCACACGACCTCGGCCTCGCCCTCGGGCGACAGCCGGACGGCGGCGCTGCCGAGGTCCATCCCGACGGCCTCCCCGGCCGGGCCCGCGCCGATGCCGCCGCCGCGGGTGGGGACGCCCGGCACCTTCAGCCCGTACGCCTGCCAGGCGCGGCGGGCCAGCGGCCAGTCCTGGAGCGCGGTGGCGGCGATGCCCACGTTCCACCAGTCGGGGGCGCCGGTCTCCTTGTCGAGCAGGGCCACCGCGCGCAGTCCCGCGGCCCGGGCCTGCTCCCAGTCGTGCCGGAACTTGTGCAGCAGCGCCAGATTGAACCAGGACTCGGAGAGCCAGGGCTCCAGATCGGCGGCACGTGTCAGCAGCGCGCCCGCGTCCTCGTACCGTCCGTCGCCGATCAGCGTGAACGCGCGGTCGGTGGCCTGCCGCCACGAGGCGGAGGGTCGATGCCGTACCTTCCCGAAGATCCTCACGATTCCCGCCTGCCGGTCGCTCGGGTCACTTCTCCCGGACGCTGTCCCTGTGTCTGGTGTATCCGCTCGGTGGTGCCGGCACATCTGCTCGGCGCTGATTCTCTGTCCTCTTTCGCATCCAACCATGCCGCGCGGGAGGCTGACTCATTACCCATGGGTTACCCATGGGGAACGGGGGTCAGACCCGTATGCTCACCCCTCGCCAGCACCCGTGCGAGGGACTCCACGACCTCCGGCTGATGGTCCCGTCCGGTGGCCAGCCGAAGGCGCTCCAGGGCTTCGAGCGCGTTCGCCCCGTGGGTTCCGGTTCCCCGGGTCAGATCGTCGTATGCGTTGACGGTGCGGACAATCCGGGCCGCGAGCGGTTGGTCGCGGTACGGGTCGGCCTGCCGCTCGACGACGACGGCGACCGCGGCGGGGACACCGGTCCGGCGGACGACGGCACCGCCGAGGAGGGCGATACGGCGCTGCTGGGCGTCCGGGAGCAGGGCGGTGGACCCCTCGGGCACCGGGTCGACCAGGGAGAGCTGGCCGATGTCGTGCATCAGGGCCGCGTACTCCAGGACGGTCAGATCGGGCCCGGTCATGCCCAGCTCCCGCCCCACGGCCCGGCTCAGCCCGGCGACCCTGCGGGCATGGCCCGGCCGGGTGTATCCGGCGATCTCGGTCGAACGCGCGAGCGAGGCGATGGTCTGCCGGTAGGTCGCCCGGACGGCCGCGTACCGCCGGAAGGACAGCTGTGTGAGCAGCAGCGGGGCGCAGAAGACGGGCAGGGCCCACAGTCCGGCGACGGTGACGGCGAGGGCGATCACGGCCCCGGTGGCGCAGACCGCGGAGCCGATGCCGATCAGTGAGCGCAGCCGGTCGCGCAGCAGCGGCCCGTACGGATGTCCGGTACGCGCCCGCCGGAGCGCCGCGCCCAGGACGGCGTCGCACAGGGCGGTGAGCACGAGGAGAACAAGGAGGAAAAGGGCGTACGCGGAGCCGTGGGCCCAGTGGTCCAGCTCGCCCGAGTTGTACAGGGGCTGGAAGCAGGCGGCGGCGAATCCGGCGGTCAGCACCCGGCGTACCAGGTGGTCGGGCACGGGCCCGTGACCGCGTGCCGCGTGGGGTACGGCCCCGGCGAGCGTCGCCGCGACGACGACGGCGACGACCTGGAGGACGCCGTGGGTGGTGGCCCGGCCGCCGCACTCGCCGAGCAGGGCGTACGCGAGGGCTCCGGCCGCTCCGAGGGGCGCGGGTTCCCGTTCGCCGGGGGCGGCGCCCCGGCGGGCCGTCTCGCCGACGGCTATGAGGGCGCCGAAGGCGAGGGCGTTGCCGGGTTCGTCCAGGCCCGTCCAGAGGGTCGCGCCGAGGGCGGCGCAGACGAGGACTGCCGCCGCGCCGTGGATGAGGAGCAGGAGCGGGGCACCGGGTGTCCGGAGGCCGCCGTCCCGGCCCGTCATCCGCTGCCGCCGGGTGTCCGCCCGCGCGGTGTCCCAGGGCCCGGAGCCGGGCCCTCCGGTGCCCGCCGGCCGGGGTTGCGGCCGCCCGGCCGGGCCGTCGCGCGGAGCTGGGCGGGCTGCGACGGGATGCCACGGCCCGGGGGCAGGGGCGCGGACGACGTCAGGGACGACCGTGGAGGCGACGGCTGGGCCGCGGGCGGGGACGGGGGCGGGTGGGGCTCGGTGGCGTCGTCGGAGGTGACGACGGTGGGCCGGCCGTACTGCTCCAGCGCCCGCACGAGCGCCGTCACCATCCGGGGGTCGAACTGGGTGCCCGCGCACCGCTCCAGCTCCCTGAGCGCCGCCTCCACGGGCCGCGCCCGGCGGTAGGAGCGGGTCGAGGTCATCGCGTCGAA
This sequence comes from Streptomyces sp. NPDC051018, assembly GCF_044456085.1. NCBI lineage: Bacteria > Bacillati > Actinomycetota > Actinomycetes > Kitasatosporales > Streptomycetaceae > Streptomyces > Streptomyces sp. NPDC051018. The sequence continues at coordinate 175,969 of NZ_JBITFN010000005.1, read as the reverse complement.
GGCGTCGGCGACCGCGACCACCCGTGCGAACTCGGGGATCTGCTCCCCCGCGAGCCCGTGCGGGTAACCGGTTCCGTCGAGGCGTTCGTGGTGGTGCAGGATGGCCGCCCGTGCCTCGCCGAGGAAGCCGATGCCGCGCACGATCTCATGGCCGTACTCGGGATGCAGTTCGATCACCCGCCGCTCCTCCGGCGTCAGCGGCCCCTCCTTGCGCAGCACCCGTGTCGGCACGCCGAGCTTGCCCACGTCGTGGAGGATCCCGGCGAACCGGATCCGCTCGATCCGTTCCGGGTCCATCCGCAGCTCGCGCGCGATCAGGACGGACGCCCGTCCGACGCGCTCACTGTGGCCGCGCGTGTATCTGTCCTTGAGGTCCACGGCCTGGACCAGCGCGCGCAGGGTGGCCTGGTGGGCGGTGCTCTCGCGGTGGTACTGGGCGAAGAGCCAGCAGGAGATGTACATCGGCAGCAGCACGAACAGCGCCGAGACCGGCCCGTAGGGGCTGCGCCACAGCACGGCCATCATCAGCCCGGCGAGCCCGTGCACCAGATGCGGGACCACCGAACCGGGGAGCAGCCCGCGCCAGGCGGTCCGCGGCGGCAGCCCCTCGGCGGTGGCGAGGATTCCGGCTTCCAGGGCGGTCAGCACCAGACAGAAGGCGAGCGCCCCGGCGGCCGCGGACAGCATGGCGTACGGAAAGTCCGGCGGCCCGGGGGTGTGTCCCACGCCGAACAGCAGATACGTCCGGGCCGCGGCCCAGGTGGCGAGCGCGAGCCGGGCCGCGCGCCAGAGGCGCCGTACGGTGGCCGGCCGCTCGTCGACCCGGCCGAGCAGCGCCCCGGGCACGGCGACGAGGACGGCGGCGGCGGGCGGCAGCAGAAAGGCTGCGGCGAGGAGGACCGGGAAGAAGGAGCCGGGGCTGACGGGGGTGGAGTCGGGACCCGCGGCGCGGTGGGCGGGCAGCTCGCACAGCGCGTAGAGCGCGACGAGCAGTCCCACGGTGCCCCAGCCGGGGTCGCGGTCGAGAACCGGCAGGGCGCAGACGGCGGTACAGAGCAGAACGCAGAGAAGGTACGCACGTGCTGCCACCGGTATGGACGTCACTGCCCCGCCCCCTCGATCTCCTACCGGGCGTCACGCTAACGAGTGGAGAGCGCAGGAGTGACGGGTCACGCCATAGTTCGCACAAATGGGTGAATCTGGACAGGGGAATCGGGCAGGGGACGCGGCAGCGGAAAGGCGCGTCGCCGGACAGACGACGCGCCTTGCGCGCAGAGGTATTCCCCCGGCATTCCACCGAAGATCCGGAGGGCCGACCGGTCGAGTGCCGCCCCACTGACACCGGCCGCCGACCGGTGGCGGCCGGGTGGCATACGGGCCCGGTGGGTGCCGTTCGGCCGGACCAGCCGGTCACCACGGGTTACGGCCATCGAGGGCCGCGATTACCGCGGGTTACTCCTTGATGAGCCCCTGGGCCTCGGCCGGGGACACGCTGACGTCCTGCTCGGGTACGGGCTCCCCGGAGCGGATCAGATCGATCCGGCCCATGACCTTCGACCGCAGGTCGGCCGGCACGTCGTCCGATCCGCAGCAGCGCTTGACCAGCTTCTTCACGGCCTGCTCAAGGCCGTACTTCTCCAGACACGGAGAGCACTCCTCGAAATGCACCTCGAACTTGGTGCAGTCGGCGTCCGGCATCTCACGGTCGAGAAACTCATAGAGGTGGTCCAGCACCTCGGAGCAGTCCGTCTCGTGCGGCTCCCCGCAGCTCATGAGCCCGAGCCTTTCGCTTCGTTCGACTCCCCCGCACCCGCCGGGACGAGCCCGCGCTCACGGGCGTAGTCCTCCAGCATGCCGCGCAGTTGACGCCGGCCCCGGTGCAGTCGGGACATCACCGTCCCGATGGGTGTTCCCATGATGTCCGCGATCTCCTTGTACGCAAAGCCCTCTACGTCGGCGAGATAGACCGCGATACGGAACTCCTCGGGGATGGCCTGGAGCGCCGCCTTCACATCCGAGTCCGGCAGATGGTCGAGGGCCTGGGACTCGGCGGAGCGCAGCCCGGTCGACATATGCGACTCGGCGCGCGCCAGCTGCCAGTCCTCGATCTCCTCGGCGGCACTGCGCTGGGGCTCGCGCTGCTTCTTGCGGTACGAGTTGATGAAGGTGTTCGTCAGGATCCGGTACAGCCACGCCTTGAGGTTGGTGCCCTCGCGGAACTGGTGGAAGGATCCGTACGCCTTGGCGTACGTCTCCTGCACAAGATCCTCCGCGTCGGCCGGATTGCGCGTCATGCGCAGTGCCGCGGAGTACATCTGGTCGAGGAACTCCAGCGCGTCCCGCTCAAAACGGGCATTGCGCTCGGCCGCGGTCTCCGCGGCCCGCGCCTCGGCCGCCTGGCCGTCGTCGGTCCCTGCGTCGGTCCCAGTGACCGGACCCACCTCCTCCAACGCTGTGGCGAGCCCGAATGCGGACCCACTCGAATCGGAGAATAGTCGACCTTCGGCGGACGGCTCTCGTCGACCGGCTCCGCCCTTCACCCGCTCAGGAGCGGTTTTGGCCGCCGTGAGCACGGACCACTCCAGGTCAGCGGCGTGCGGACGGCGGGGGCTGATGGTCGGGCCCATGCGACGGACTCCCTACTCCAAGCACTACTTGCTGATGTCCTGACGCTTGCCACAACAACAAACGGGCGGCCCGCCATTCCCGGCGGCGCACCGCCGCCGTCCCCCGCCGGGGGAACGTCTCGTTCCGGGCAGACGGCCTCCACGTCCCGGCGCGGAACCCACCGCCGCGCTCCCCTCGGTGGACCGCCGTTCGGCCGCCCTCACCTCCGCCCCGCGTCAAGGGTCCGCACCCAGACCCGTACGGCGTCCGTGATCACCGCCACTGTGCCGGCCTCGGTGCGGCCCGAGCGCTTGGGGACGGCGAAGCCGTGGTTGGCGTCGGGGACTTCCACGATCCCGTACGTCCCCTTAGGGAACTCCCCGGGCTTCCCGAAGGGATCGCTGCCGCCCTGGACGACCAGGGTGGGGACCCCGCTGCCGAGCAGCTCAGCGGCGCGTGATCTCTCCGGCTTCCCCGGTGGATGCAGGGGGAAGCTCAGCGCGAGCACTCCGGCCGCGCCCAGCTCCAGCGCCGTCCGGCAGGCGACCCGCGCCCCGGCGCTGCGCCCGCCCGCGACGACGGGCAGCCCGTGCCCGGCGACGACGGGCCAGATCCCGCGCCACCCGGTGTCCAGCGCCTTCGGCGCGGGCGCGATCTTCTTTCCGGCGACGCGCCACGGCTGCTCCACCAGCGCCACGGTGACGCCCTCGCCGGGCAGCACCTCCGCGATGCCCTTCAGGTCCCGCGCCCCGATCCCGCCGCCCGCGCCATGGCTCAGGGCGAGGACGAGCCACGCGTCATCGGCCTCGTACCAGGTGACGCGCGCGTCCCCGGCCTCCGTCTCGACGTCTTCACTGTTGCCCACCCCTTCATCCTGCCGCCCGCCCGGCAGAAAGCAGGCAACCCCGGCCCGGCCGAGCAATTGAGCAACCCGAGCCCCGCCGGCGATTGAGGCGCGGGGATCGGGGCAGAGCCCCGACAGGCAACCCGACGCCAGGCACCCGTACCCCTGAAAGGCCCAGTACGGAGCCGGAGCGGAGGTCCGGGCACCGTACCCGGGAAGGCCCGAAGAGAGCAGGGCAGCACCGTACCGGGCACCGAAAGGAGCAGGAGAAGGGCGCCACCCAGCGGCCGGGCGCACCGTCCCGGACCGGCCCGCCTCAGAACAGCGTGCCCTCCTCCGGGCCCTCCAGCTCCTTCAGCAGCTCCGGACCGTTGTTGCGGACGTTGCTGACCGCCGTCGTCACCGGATAGGCCCGCATCAGCCCCTCCGGCGGAGGCGCGAGCAGGGACATGAGGTCGCCGCCGTCCGTACGGGCCGGGTCGAGCCAAGCGTCCCAGCGGTCCGGCGTCAGCATCAGCGGCATCCGGGGATGGATGTCCGACAGGGAGCGGGGGCCGTCCGCGGGGGCCACCCCCAGCGGGCCCTTCTCCGCCTCCGTCGTGATGATCGTGCAGGTCGCCCACCAGGCCAGCGGATGATCGTCCGCCAGGGTCCGGTCGCGCCAGAACTCGTACAGCCCGGCCATCGCGAACACCGACCCGTCCGCCGGGGTGACGAAGTACGGCTGCTTACGGGGGCGCTTCTTACGGCCCTGCTCCTCCAGCTGCCGCTCGTCGGTGCCGGTCACCCACTCGAAATAGCCGTCCGCCGGAAGAATGCAGCGCCGGGCGGCGAAGGGGCGCCGGAAGGACGGCTTCTCGTGGACCGTCTCGGCGCGCGCGTTGATCATCCGCGCCGCGCCCTCGGGCGACTTCGCCCAGGACGGGACAAGCCCCCACTTCAGCACGCGCAGCTGGCGAACCGGGCGCGGGTCGTCGGCGTCTTTCAGAGGGCGTTCGAGGATCGCGTAGACCTGCTTGGTCGGGGCCACGTTGAAGTCCGGGGCCAGAGTCTCCTCCGGCTCCCACGTCTCCACCTGAAAGAGCCCGGTGAGGTCCTCGGGGTTTCTACTCGCCGCATACCGTCCGCACATAAGTGCCACACTGCCACTCCCATCCGCCGCCCAAGGAGTCGCCCCACAAATGGATAGGAACCATTCCGCTTCTATCTCCGCCTCCCTGCCCGGCGGCGCCTCCTTCAGCGACCTCTGGGACCGTGTCTTCGGCACCCAGCCGCCCCCCGATCAGTGGCTGGTGATCGCCACCGCCGCACTCGCCCTCGCCGTCGTCGTCCCCGGACCCATATGGCGGCTCTCCCGCAACGCCGTGACCATCGCACACGAGGGCGGCCACGGCCTTGTCGCCCTGCTGACCGGCCGCAGCCTGGAGGGCATACGGCTGCACTCCGACACCAGCGGCCTGACCGTCAGCCGCGGCAAGCCGACCGGCATCGGCATGATCCTCACCGCCGCCGCGGGCTACACCGCGCCGCCGCTGCTCGGCCTGGGCGGTGCCTGGCTGCTCGCCTCCGACCACATCACCCTGCTGCTCTGGCTGGCCACGGCCCTGCTGCTGGCGATGCTGGTCATGATCCGCAACGCGTACGGCGCGCTCACGGTCGTCCTGACCGGCGCGGCCTTCCTCCTCGTCTCCTGGCTCGCCCCGGCCGAGGTCCAGGCGGGCTTCGCGTACGCGGCGGTCTGGTTCCTGCTGCTCGGCGGGGTACGGCCCGCCTTCGAGCTCCAGGCCAAGCGGCGCCACGGCGGAGCCCCCGACTCGGACGCCGACCAGCTCTCCCGGCTGACGAACGTACCGCCCCTGATGTGGCTGCTCCTCTTCCACGCGGTGTCGCTCTGCTCACTGACCGGCGGCGGGCGCTGGCTGCTCGGCCTGTGAACCGGGCCCCGCGCATCACGTCACAGGGGTCCTGGTCATCCGGACCACGTCACGGCGGTCCCGGCCACGGCGGTCCCGGCCACGGCGGTCCTGGACAGAGGCGTCCCGGTCGCAGGGATCACGTTTCATATGACCGGCGGCTCGCGTCGGAGGGCCATCCGGTGGTGCTGCGACCGGCAAGCCCTCTACCGCTGATCGGTTACGTCCCGGTTTCAGCGTATTTGATCAAGATCGGGGCCTCCGTGGAGCCACTAAAGTATTGGCCATGACCGAAGCATCCGTGCACCCCGTCCTCTGGCCCGCCCCTTTCGCGACCGGAGCCGTCGAAGCGACGGTGACCGTGCCCGGTTCGAAGTCGGTCACCAACCGCGCCCTGGTGCTCGCCTCCCTCGCCGCCGAGCCCGGCTGGCTGCGCCGCCCCCTGCGCTCCCGTGACAGCCTGCTGATGGCGGAGGCGCTGCGCGCCCTCGGCGTCGGCATCGAGGAGGGTGTGGGCCCCGACGGCGAGGGCGAGACCTGGCGGGTCATCCCCGCCGGACTCCACGGCCCCGCCACGGTCGACGTCGGCAACGCCGGTACGGTGATGCGCTTCCTCCCGCCGGTCGCCGCGCTCACCGACGGTCCCGTCCGCTTCGACGGCGACCCCCGATCGTATGAACGGCCGCTGAACGGCGTGATCGACGCCCTGCGCGTGCTCGGCGCCCGTATCGACGACGACGGACGCGGCTCGCTCCCCATGACCGTGCACGGCGGCGGCGCGCTCGACGGCGGCCCCGTCGAGGTCGACGCCTCCTCGTCCTCCCAGTTCGTCTCCGCGCTGCTGCTCTCCGCGCCCCGCTTCAACCAGGGCGTCGAGGTACGGCATGTGGGCGCCCGGCTGCCCTCCCTGCCCCATATCCGGATGACGGTGGACATGCTGCGCGCGGTCGGCGCACAGGTCGACGAGCCCGAGACCGGCGGCGAGCCCAATGTCTGGCGGGTCTCCCCGTCCGCCGTACTCGGCCGCGATCTCACCATCGAGCCCGATCTGTCGAACGCGCAGCCGTTCCTCGCCGCCGCCCTGATCACCGGCGGCCGGGTCACCGTCCCCGACTGGCCCGAGCGCACCACCCAGCCCGGCGACGCACTGCGCCGGATCTTCACCGAGATGGGCGGATCCTGCGAGATCACGGACCTCGGGCTGACCTTCACCGGCACCGGCCGTATCCAGGGCATCGACGTGGACCTGAGCGAGGTCGGCGAGCTGACACCCGGCATCGCGGCGGTCGCGGCCCTCGCCGACTCCCCCTCCACGCTGCGCGGTGTGGCCCATCTGCGCCTCCACGAGACGGACCGGCTGGCCGCGCTCACCAAGGAGATCAACGAACTGGGCGGCGATGTGACCGAGACCGAGGACGGTCTCCACATCCGCCCGCGCCCCCTGCACGGCGGTGTCTTCCATACGTACGACGACCACCGGATGGCGACGGCGGGCTCCGTCATCGGCCTCGCCGTCGAAGGGGTCGAGATCGAGAACGTCGCGACGACCGCGAAGACCCTGCCCGAGTTTCCCCGGATGTGGGCGGCCATGCTCGGAGTTCCCGAAGTGCCGCGAGCGGGAAGCTGAACGGGGTCCCCGGTCATGCGGCGCTACGGCAAGAACCCCGACGAGGACGACATCCGCGTACGCCCCAACCGCAAGGGCAACCGGCCGAGGACCAATATCCGCCCCAAGCACGAGGACGCCTCGGAGGGCATGGTTCTCACCGTCGACCGCGGACGCCTCACCTGCCTCGTCGAGGACCGCGTCGTCGTGGCGATGAAGGCGCGCGAACTGGGCCGCAAGGCCGCCGTCGTCGGTGACCGGGTCTCCATCGTCGGCGATCTCTCCGGGGCCAAGGACACCCTGGCCCGGATCGTACGGATCGAGCAGCGGTCCTCGGTGCTGCGCCGCACGGCGGACGACGACGACCCGTACGAGCGGGTGGTCGTCGCCAACGCCGACCAGCTCGCCATCGTCACCGCCCTCGCCGATCCGGAACCGCGCCCGCGCCTGATCGACCGCTGTCTGGTCGCCGCGTACGACGGCGGGCTCGAACCGCTGCTCGTCCTCACCAAGTCGGACCTCGCGCCCGCCGACGAACTGCTGGAGATGTACGGGGCGCTCGGCGTCCCCCATGTCGTCACCACCCGCGAGGAGTTCGTGGACGGTGTCGCGGCCGACCGGGTGCACGAGCATCTGTCGGGCCGGACCACGGCGTTCGTCGGTCACTCCGGGGTCGGCAAGACGACTCTGGTCAACGCGCTGGTGCCCGAGGACCGCCGGCGGTCGACGGGCGTCGTCAACGCCGTGACCGGCCGCGGCCGGCACACCACCACCTCGGCGCTCGCCCTGCCGCTCGCGGACAAGCGGGGCGGCTGGGTGATCGACACGCCCGGCGTGCGGTCCTTCGGGCTCAACCACGTCGATCCGTCACGGGTGATCCTCGCCTTCCCCGATCTCGTACCGGGCACGGAGAACTGCCCGCGTGCGTGCAGCCACGACGAGCCGGACTGCGCGCTGGACGACTGGGTCGCCGAGGGACACGCCGATCCCGCCCGGCTGTACTCGCTGCGGCGGCTGCTCTCCACCCGGGAGCGGCGCGAAGGCGACTGACCAGGTGTCAGACGGATTTCCGGCGTCCGGGGAGCCCGTCGGCTCCGGCGCGCGGCGACGCGCAGTCGAGTGATTCGCGCACGTTTGCGGCGCACGGAAGCTGGTAAGTGCATAATCGCATCAAGTCCGACGAAAGCAGTCACCGACTGATGGGGAGGCCTTGACCATGGCGTGGCTGCTGGTGGTGGTCGCCGGAATTCTTGAGACGGGTTTCGCCGTCTGCCTCAAACTCTCGCACGGTTTCACCCGGCTCTGGCCGACGATCGCCTTCGCCGCCTTCGCCCTCGGCAGCTTCGGGCTGCTGACGCTGGCGCTGAAGAAACTCGACGTCGGACCCGCGTACGCGGTGTGGACCGGCATCGGCGCGGCGGGCACCGCGATCTACGGGATGATCTTCCTCGGAGACCTGGTCTCCACGCTCAAGATCGTCTCGATCACCCTGGTCATCGTCGGCGTCATCGGCCTCCAGCTCTCGGGCTCGGCCCACTGACCGGTCGGGCGCGGCGGGGCCGCTGGAGCCGCCGGAGCCGCTGAGCGGTCGGGCGCGGTGGGCTTGCCGGGCCACTGAGCCGCGGGGAACGGTTTGGCTCGCGGGGCTGCGGGGGCTCTTGGGGCCACTGAGGGTGCCGGGACTGCCCGGGGCCGGGAGGGCTGAAGGGACTGTGCGGGCAGCCGGGACCGCCGGAGGCCAGGAGGCCACGGGGCTCTTGGGGCCACGGGGACTGCCGGGGCTGCCGGAGCCTTGGGGCAGCCAGGGTGGCCGGGACCGGCGAGGTCGCCGAGGCCACACCGACTGCTGTGGGCCACCGAGGCTGACGGCAGCGGTCCGGGACCCCCGAGGTCGGCGGATCACCGAGGCCACGGGGCCATCAGGACCGCCGCAACCACCGGGCGTGCAGGGGTGGACCACCAAGGCTTGGAGGCTCAGGTGTCCGTCGACTCGCTGTCGGCCGGGACACGGGTGACGCCCGGCGCCGACGATTCTGTGCGAGCCGTCACTTCCGACCGGACGGACCCGCCGCCCGGGTCGGACGTGCCGGTCGAGCCGGACGGGCCCCCGGGGTCGGGCGGGCTCCCGGGGTCGGACGGGTCTGTTCGGCCGGCCCGGTCCCCCGGGGTGCCGATGGCCGTACGGACGAGGGGGCCGATCCCCTCGGCTCCCGCCCCCGTGGCACCGGATCTCTGCTCCCCCGACCCATAGCCGGCCCTGAGCCGCCCGGCCATATCCCCGCCGGGCGCGACGACATAGGACAGGGCCAGCCGCACCGCCAGTTCGCAGCGGTGTGCGAGATCCGCCGCCTCCTCCTTCGTACGGCTGCCCGGCCCGCCCCTCCCCAGGGCAGCCAGTGCACGGTCCCGGACCGCCGCGACCACATCGGAGGGTGCCGGAGGGCCCGCGTCCGCACGGCGCTGGGCGGGCGCGCCCGCCGCCGACCCGGCCAGTCCGGCGAACCCGGCCGGTGGTGGAGCGGGCAGACGATCGCCCCAGCACCCGGTCAGCAGCGCCCGCAGCAACGGTCTCGCCCGCGCCTCCCCCACCGTCCACTCCGCCACGGCGACCAGCCGCTCGACCGGTTCGCCCCCGCGCGAGGGGTGCCCGGGCCGCATCGGAGCACCCGGCCGGATCCCCGGTCGCGGCGGCGGCTCGGGCACTCGTTTCCGCCCGGGTGGCCAGTGCGCGGGCGCCCGGTCGGCGGGCCCGGGGCCGGGCCGGTCCGAGAGCAGCCGCTCCACGCCCTGGAGATACGCGTCCGCCTCCCGCCGTATCAGCGCCCGGGCAAGCCCGTCCTTGCTGCCGAACTCGTTGTAGAGGGTCTGGCGCGAGACACCCGCGGCGGAGGCGATGTCCACCATCCGCACCCCGGACCAGGGCAGCTCGTCGAGCGCCACCAGAGCGGCGTTCAACAGGGACTCTCGCGCTGTAGGCATGCTCGCCTCCCAGGCCGCCGGGGCACTTCGCACAGAGTTGACGTGTGACCTTGAGGTGTCAAGAGCCCCGGCGCCCCGGCCGCCCAGAAAGGCGGACGGCGGGCCTCCGGATGGGGCGGACGGCCCCTGATCCACTTCGGGCAGCCCCGATAGAGTGGTGGTCATGCCCGACTACCACGACGATCTCCGTCTCGCCCATGTCCTCGCGGACGCGGCCGACGCCGCCACGACGGACCGGTTCAAGGCGCTGGACCTCAAGGTCGAGACCAAGCCGGACATGACCCCGGTGAGCGAGGCCGACAAGGCGGCGGAGGAGCTGATCCGCGGACAGCTCCAGCGGGCTCGCCCGCGTGACGCGATCCTCGGCGAGGAGTACGGCATCGAGGGCACGGGCCCCCGCCGCTGGGTGGTGGACCCCATCGACGGCACCAAGAACTACGTACGCGGAGTGCCGGTCTGGGCGACGCTGATCTCGCTCATGGTGCAGGGCGAGGGCGGCTATCAGCCCGTCGTCGGTGTGGTCTCCGCCCCGGCGCTGGGACGGCGCTGGTGGGCGGCACAGGGCGGTGGAGCGTACACCGGACGATCGCTCAGCTCGGCGACCAGGCTTCAGGTGTCCCGGGTGGGCAGCATCCAGGACGCTTCTTTCGCTTACTCATCGTTGACCGGGTGGGAGGAGCAGGGGCGGCTCGACGGTCTCCTCGATCTTACCCGCGCCTGCTGGCGCACTCGCGGGTATGGCGACTTCTGGCCATACATGATGGTCGCCGAGGGTGCGGTGGACATCTGCGCCGAACCCGAGCTTTCCCTGTGGGACATGGCGGCTCCCGCGATCGTCGTCCAGGAGGCCGGCGGCTCGTTCACCGGCCTCGATGGCCGTCCCGGCCCGCACAGCGGGAACGCCGCCGCGTCCAACGGGCTGCTCCACGACGAGTTGCTCGGCTATCTCAATCAGCGCTACTGACGCCACTCACGGCCCACTGGCCACACAACGTCACCGAAACGACCGAGTTACCCCCCTTGCTGGGTTCCAGCGGGACTGCGACTCTGTGAGCTCCCCCACTTGTGAACTTGTGAATCGGTTCCCAAAAGGGCCGATCCCCCCAAGGAGGTGGCTCCATCCATGCTCGTCCGTGACGCCATGAGCACGGTCGTCCTCACCATTGGACCCACGCACACACTCCGCCAGGCCGCCGGGCTGATGGCGGCCCGCCGGGTCGGGGCGGCCGTCGTCCTCGACTCCGCCGCCGAAAGCATGGGCATTCTGACCGAGCGCGACATCCTGACGTCGGTGGGTACGGGAGAAGACCCCGACCTGGAGACCGCCGGCGCCCACACCACCGGCGACGTCGTGTTCGCCGCGCCCTCCTGGACCCTGGAGGAGGCCGCGGAGACCATGTCCCGGGGCGGCTTCCGGCATCTGATCGTGCTGGACGGCGAAGGGCCCGTCGGCATCGTCTCCGTACGTGACATCATCCGCTGCTGGGCCCCGGCCCGGCGCCACCGGACGACACTGGTCGGCTGACCCCCGCCCGTCGCCCGCGCCCCCTCATCCGCAGCCCCCCACCCCATAGTCCGTCACCCCCCGTGCCGTGCCCCGTGATCCGTCACGGCTCGTCGAGCCGCCCTGCGACCGGCCCCCGGCCGGTCACCGGGCGGTACGCGACCGGAGGGAGACCCGCGCACACAACGGAGGGCCGGAGTTCAGCCGTCGGCCGACGGCTGAACTCCGGCCCTCCCGCGACAGCGGCTCTCAGGCGCGCAGTGCCTGGACCGCGGCCTCCAGCCGCTTGCCGAAGTCACCGTCCGCCTGACGGAAGTTGTTGATCGCGCGCTCGGCGATGTCGTCGCGCGAAACCCCCGCGATGTTCGCCGAGAGGTTCTCGATCAGCCGGGTCTTCTCGTCCTCCGACATCAGCCGGTAGAGGTTGCCCGCCTGCACGAAGTCGTTGTCCTCGGCATGGCCCGGCGCCTCGTGGTTGCCGGTCGCACCGCTGACGGACGTCGACACCCACAGCGGCCGGTCCGTCTGGAACGGGCCGCCGAAGCTGTTCGGCTCGTAGTTCTTCGCGCCCTTGTGGCGGCCGTCGTACAGATAGCCGTCCCTGCTGTTCGTACGCGCCTCGGTGGCGTGCGGACGGTTCACCGGCAGATGGTCGGCGTTGATGCCGACGCGGTAGCGGTGGGCGTCGCCGTACGCGAACAGCCGGCCCTGGAGCATCTTGTCCGGGGAGGGCCCGATGCCCGGCACGAAGTGGGCAGGGCTGAAGATGGACTGCTCGACCTCGGCGAAGATGTTCTCCGGGTTGCGGTTCAGCTCCAGCTTGCCGATCTCGATCGGCGGGTAGTCCTCGTGCGGCCACACCTTGGTGAGGTCGAACGGGTTGAAGCGGTAGGTCGCCGCCTCCGCCGCGGGCATGATCTGCACCTGCACGGTCCAGGACGGGAAGTCACCGCGCTCGATGGCCTCGCGCAGATCGCGCTGGTGGCTGTCGGGGTCCTCACCGGCGAGCTTGTCGGCCTCGGCCTTGGTGAGGTTCTTGATGCCCTGGTCGGTCTTGAAGTGGTACTTGACCCAGAAGACCTCGCCGGCCTCGTTGTTCCACTGGTAGGTGTGCGAGCCGTAGCCGTTCATGTGGCGGAGCGTGGCGGGGATGCCGCGGTCGCCGAAGAGCCAGGTCACCTGGTGGGTCGACTCGGGGGACAGCCCCCAGAAGTCCCATACGTTGTCGGCCTCCTGGGAGCCCGTGTACGGGTCGCGCTTCTGGGTGTGGATGAAGTCCGGGAACTTGATGGCGTCCTTGATGAAGAACACCGGGGTGTTGTTGCCGACGAGGTCGTAGTTGCCCTCCTCGGTGTAGAACTTCAGCGCGAAGCCACGCGGGTCGCGCACCGCGTCGGCCGATCCGAGGCTGCCCGCGACGGTGGAGAAGCGGAGAAACGTCTCGGTCTGCTTGCCGACCTCGGAGAGGAACGCGGCACGAGTCCACTGGGACACATCGCGCGTCAGCGTAAAGTTGCCGTACGCCCCGGCGCCCCGCGCGTGGACGATGCGCTCCGGAATGCGCTCACGGTTGAAGTGCGCGAGCTTCTCCAGCAGCGCCTGGTCCTGGACGAGAACAGGTCCGCCGACGCCCGCGGTCTCACTGTTCTGGTTGTCGGCGACCGGGGCTCCGGCCTCCGTGGTGAGCGGTCCCTGCGTCACGTGCGCCTCCTGCGTCATCCTCGCGTGCCCTGTCCCTTGGCGTTTGCCGATCACGATCCTACGATGGACTTTGTCTAAGTCAAGCGACCATCCAAAGTCACACCCGTTCGGGATCTGATTCCCTCCACTGTTAGGCTGGTCCCCATGAGTGACCTGTTGGAACGACTCCGCGGACGCGGCTGGCGCATGACCGCGCAGCGGCGTGTCGTGGCAGAGGTCCTCGACGGCGATCACGTCCATCTGACGGCCGACGAGGTGCACGCGCGTGCGGTGAAGCGGCTGCCCGAGATCTCCCGGGCGACGGTCTACAACACCCTCGGAGAGCTGGTCACGCTCGGTGAGGTGCTGGAGGTGGCCACCGACCGCCGCGCCAAGCGGTACGACCCGAACGCGCACCGTCCCCACCACCACCTGGTCTGCGCCAAGTGCGGCGCGATCCGTGACGTCCACCCCTCGGGCAACCCGCTGGCGGATCTCCCCGACTCCGAGCGCTTCGGTTTCACCGTCTCGAACGTCGAAGTGACCTACCGGGGCATCTGCCCCTCCTGCGCCTAGAAGATCCACATCCACAGAAGCACCCGTTCCACGGATCCCGTCCCGCAAAACGACGCCGTAAACGATGTCAGGCCCGGATCCAGAAGGATCCGGGCCTGACATCCATGAGTAGCGGGGACAGGATTTGAACCTGCGACCTCTGGGTTATGAGCCCAGCGAGCTACCGAGCTGCTCCACCCCGCGTCGGTGAGCCCAACAGTACGGGACCCGACCGACCAGTGCAAATCACCGGGGCGGTGGCCGTGTAGGTTCCGGGTCCGCGTTAGCAGTGTCGGTCGATCTCTGGCAGTCGGCCGGCAATCGTCCGGGTCGCGTTGGCAGCACCTGTGGTCCGTGGCGGTCAGTCCCGGGAACTTCTCGGTCATCCGGCCTCTGTGTCCCGGGCGGCTTCCTACGGTCAGCTCATGGTCACCAAGCGTAAGGGCCGGCAGTCAGGAGTCTGTGACGGCTTCGATCCGGTACGAGGACGACTCGGTACGCAGCGTGGAGTTCAGCCAGCTGCGCCGGGGCAGTTTCGAAGGGTCCGTGCCGCTCCGGTCTCAAGCTGGATGTGCTCAGTAAAGGAGCACCCCCGATGCTGCCAGGCCAGTCGAAGGTCGAGTTGTACGCCGCGCTGCGGCGCGACTCCCGCGATGGCATGTCGAACCGGGCGTTGCAGTGCAAGTACGGCGTCACCTGGAGCACGGCCAGGGACTGAGAGTCCGGTGTTCATACCTTGCTCGCGACCACCATGTAGTTCTCGGCCTCAAGATCGAACGTGCTCAGTTCCGTCCGGAGTCCGACCCGGTGCAGCTCGACTTCGAGTTCCTCGTACCGGTAGGGCCAGCAGGACAGAAGTTCCGAGCGGACAAGAACCGAACCGGTCGCATCGACTTGCGCGATCGCGATCTCGATGTGGTGCTCCTCCTCCCAATGCGGCGCAATCTCCCAGCGGTAGACCACGACGGCATCGCGACCGTTCCGCCGGACGAGTCGGTCACCGATCTCCAGCCGGGAACCTCTGGCCCTCACGAGTTCCCAAGTGCGGGATGTGAGTACCAAGCGCCCGCCGGGGCGCAGAAGCCGTGACATCGACTCCAGAGCAGCACCCCTGCCTGTCGCGCCCGTGGCATGGTGAAGCGAGTTGCCGACGCAGAACACCATGTCGAACGTGTTGTCCTGGAAATGGTCGGGCAACTCTTCCCAGTTCGCGCGTACGGCCCGGACGGATGCCCCGAACTCCTCAGACAACTTCGCAGTCCGACGAACCATCACCTCGCTGGCGTCAGTTGCGACAACCTGCATGCCACGACCGGCGAGGCCAACCGCCAACTGTCCGGTTCCGCAGGAATAGTCGAGGACGTGAGCGTTCGGCGGCAGGAGATGGAGGACGTCGTCGAACGACGCAGCGAACTCGGCTGGAGGCAACTTTGCATCCGAGATGAGCCATTCGTACACCTCGGCAAGCACGTCATAACCTGTCACAACCACTATCTCCGTCACGCGGCAGACTGACGGTGGGACGTCAGTCCATCAGCGGAGCAAGCCGGGCACCAATGGTTTTCGCAAGGATGGCTCTGACGGTGTTTGTGGGTTGTCAGTCGTCCGTCTGAGAAGCCATCCGCTTACCGATCAACGGGCTTGTCCGGTCGAACGAGGGTCTTGATCGGGTGATCGTGGTGGGGTCGGCGCATAAAGGCAGGGCCTCGCGGTAGCTCGGGGGTTGTCGAAGCCAACGAGCTGTACCGGCAAGCCCTGTTGCCGCAGTCTTTCGCGCTCGCGTGTGTGGAGTCCAACTCGTCGTCTCCTGCGTCTGACTGCCTCGCGCACAGGTTCGGCAATGCGGCGGAAGCTCGTCCTGGGCATCGCCCGGGAGCGGATCGAGACTGCCGGCCGAACAGCCCAGCCGGACCGGTCTCCAGTCCGACGAGGCTTCCCGCCGGGCCACGCGATTGCTGAAGATCAGCCGATCGGCGCATTGCTGACGCGACGCGGAATCCGCAGTCTCAGCAGGACCTCCTGCCAACGGAGCGGCCGAACCTACAGCGGTGGCCGGAGGGTGTGCCGTTGAGCCCCGCGGTGCCCCGTGCGGTGCGGTGGGTAAGCCGGCGGAGGCCAGATGTCCCCAGCTCGTACGCACCGTACTCCGCACCCCGACAACGCGGCTCCGGGGCACCTCCCGGGCCGCCGGGGCCAGTGGTCGGGGCACCTCCCGGGCGTCCAGGCCCAGGCTGGCACCTCCCGGGCCGCCAGGCCCAGGGGGAGAAAGCGTCGCGTCCCGCTGACGGCCTCCGGTCACCACCCGGGGGCCGGGAAAGCGCCGGTGCCGCGGGCTGCCGTACACCCAGGCGGCCATGGGGCCCCAGCCCCGCGAGGCACCCCGCCCGGGGCCAGGGCCCCCGGCTCCAGGCCCTCGCCCCGGTCCGCGCGTTACGCCGTCAGCTCCTGGTGCAGTGCCTCCCGCAGGCGCGCGGCGCGCTCCGCGACCTCCGCGGGTCCCAGTTCGACCGCCCGTGCGCACCACCGCTTGCCCTCGGCGAGCTCGCCCCGGCGCGCGGCGAGCAGCGCCAGGCGCAGAGCGGCCCTCCCGTGACCGGCCCGGGCGGCACGGGTCCACCACAGCGCGGCCTCGCGCTCGTTTCCCTCACGGGCGAGCAGCAGCCCGAGGTTGAACGCCCCGTTCCGGCTCCCCGCCTCCGCCGCCTCGCGGTACCAGCGGGCCGCGTCGGCCAGGTCCCCCCGGGCGGCGGCGAGCATTCCGACCCGTACCTGCGCACGGCGGTGCCCCTGCTCGGCGGCGCGCTCGTACCACTCCTCGCACTCGGTCTTCTCGGCCATCGGCTCCCCCAGCGCGGGCGGCCCCGGCGGCGGCTGGCGCGCGTCCAGCAGCGTGGCGAGCCGGAACGCGGCCTCGGAGCTGCCGCCGCCCGCCGCACAGCGCAGATGGCGCTCGGCGGTCCGCTCGTCGCCGTCCCTGAGCAGGGCGATGCCGACCTGGAGCGCGGCCTCCGTATGCCCGGCCGCCGCGGCACGCTCGTACCAGCTCAGAGCCGTACGGTCGTCGTCGCGGCCGACGTAAAGGATGCCCAGGTTGAACGCCGCGTCGACGCTTCCGGCCTCGGCGGCCTTGGAGAACCAGGGCTCGGCGCCGGTCGCGTCACCGGCCTGCAGCAGCAGCACGGCGAGCGCGTTGGCGGCCTCCCGGTGCCCGGCGTAGGCCGCGCGCCGGTACCACTGCTCGGCCTGTGCCGTACGGTCCTGGGCGGCGCAGAGCAGCCCGAGGTTGTAGGCGCCGTTCACATCGCCCGCGTCCATGGCCGCCCGGTACCAGCGCTCGGCGGTCTGCTGCTCACCGCGTGCGGCGTGCAGCGCTCCCAGCGCGTTGGCGGCGTTGCCGTCGCCCTCCTGGGCGGCGCGCAGCCACCACACCGCCGCGCTCTCCTCGTCGCCCGCGTCACGCAGCAGAAAGCCGAGCGCGCAGGCGGCACGGGCCTCGCCGTCCTTGGCGGAGGTGAGATACCAGCGTCCCGCCTCCTTCAGCTCGCCGCGCTTCTCCAGGATCGCGCCGAGGTGCAGCGCGGCACGGCGGTGTCCGCGGGCCGCGGCCTGCTGGTACCACTGGGCCGCCTCGTCCAGGGCGGAGAGCCGGAGACCGGTCTGGCTGTCGACCGCCCTGTCCGGGCCGTGGCCCTCGCCGCGGGCTCCGTCAGCCGGGTCGTCCGGCCGGTCGCCGGCGCTTCGACCGGCACCGTCGACTGCGAGCGCTCCGGGCCGTCCGGCCGGTCCGACGGGCCCGAAGCCCCCGGTGGGACCGCGCACGGCCACCCCGCCCGGACGGTTCTCCTCCACCGCGCGGGTCTCCAGGATCCGGGCGAGCCGGTACGCCGCCTCGCGGTGCCCCTGCTCGGCCGCGGCGCGCAGCCAGCGCTCGGCACCCACATCGCTGCGGTGCTCCAGCAGATCGGCCAGGGCGTACGCGCCCAGGGCGTGGCCCTGCTCGGCGGACTGGCGCAGCCAGTACTCGGCGGCGGGCTCGTCGCCGCGCTCGCGGAAGTGGCGCCCGAGCGCGTGTGCGGCGGCGGCGGACCCGGCGACGGCGGCGATACGCCACCATCCGGCCGCCTCCTCCGCGTAACCGCGCTGATGGAGCAGGACACCCAGGTTGTTGGCGGCGGCCCGGTCGCCGTCGGCGGTCGCGGCACGCAGATACGGCTCGGCGCCATCCAGGTCGCCACGGCGCAGCAGCAGTGCGCCCAGCACACTCATGGACGCGGTGTCGCCGCCGTCGGCCGCGCGACGGTGCCGCGCCTCAACCCCAGCGGTCTCCACAGCATCAACATTCGCACCGGCACCACCAGCAGCACCAGAGTCCGTACGCGAGCCAGTACCGGTGTTAGTACCAGTGGCCATGCCCGCGATCGCTCCGGCGGTGACGCCGGCCGTACCGGTGACGGCAGCATTCATCGCATCCGCTGCGTTACCGGCATGTCGCTGCGCAAACCGCCCTGTCTCCAACAGAGTTGTCCTGTCCCCCATAAAGTCCATCGTCGCACCACCTGTAACCCGCTCACATCTGGTATACCGCAGCCAGTGAGGTCACTTCAGCGTTTTGTCGACATGCCCACAGAGAGATAAGTCAAACACTCACTTGCTCAACTCGCCCCGCGCCGCGCACAGTTCCCGCCGCCGTACATACGCACGAAGAGGGCCCGGATCCTCAAAGGATCCGGGCCCTCTTCGATTCAGTAGCGGGGACAGGATTTGAACCTGCGACCTCTGGGTTATGAGCCCAGCGAGCTACCGAGCTGCTCCACCCCGCGTCGTTGTGTTCAAACACTATCACGACGCGGGATGTTGCCTGCTCAACGCCACTGCGGCGGGGGTCCGCCGCCACGGCCCCCATGGGGCCGGGCAGCGGGTGCGCCGACTAGGGCGAGGCCGGCGGCGACGATCTCGGCCTGCCCTGGACCGCCGCGAGCCGGTCAAGGGCCGCGTCCAGCTTGTCCTGCGCCCTTCCGTACGCCTCGCGGTCCGTCGGGTCCTTCTTCAGCACCTCGTTGGACTCCTCGTACGCCTTCAGCACATCCTCGACGGCCGCCTTCACCGCCGCGTCCCCCGTCGCCGGCGGATTCGACGGCGGTGGGCTGGTGCCGTCACGCGGTGGTGGCGTGGTGTCCGGTGGTCGCTGTCCGGTCTGAGCGAAGGCCGCGTCGAGGGCGTCCGTCAGACTGTCCTTGAAGACCGGTTTGCCTCCGCCGTAGGCGACGGCGACCTTCTTCAGCAGCGGATAGTTGGCGCTGCCACCCCGCGCGTACACCGGCTCGACGTACAGGAACCCGCCGTCCAGGGGGATCGTCAGCAGGTTGCCGTACTCGATGTCCGAGTCGGTGCCTCTGAGGTCCCGTACGAAGGTGGCGACTTCCGGCACACCGTTCAGCTCACTCTGGACCTGCGAGGGACCCTGAACGGTCTCGGTGACTCTCAGGAGTCTGATCGAGCCGTAGTCCTTGCTGTTGGCGTCGGCGTCCACCGCCATGAACGCGCCCAGGTTGGGGCGCCCGGCCGGGGTGAAGGTCGTCGTCAGCGAGAACTTCTGCTCCTTCTCGCCCGGCATCTTCAGGCTCAGGTAATACGGCGGGACGACGCTGGTGCCCTTGTTCGTCGGGTCGTCCGGCACCTGCCAGGCGTCACTGCCGCTGTAGAACTGCTCGGGCTCCGTGACGTGGTACCGGGTCAGCAGTTCGCGCTGGACCTTGAACATGTCCTGCGGATAGCGCAGATGGGACTTCAGCTCGGGGCTGATGTCACTCTTGGACTTCACCGTGCCGGGGAACGCCTTCATCCAGGTCTTCAGGACCGGATCCTTGGTGTCCCACTGGTAGAGCTTGACCGAACCGTCGTACGCGTCGACGGTGGCCTTCACCGAGTTGCGGATGTAGTTGACCTGATTCTGCTGGGCGACGACCGCGCGCTGATTGGTGGTCAGCGAGTCGGTGGTGGTGTCCCCCAGTGTCGTACGGGACGCGTACGGATAGCCGTTCGTCGTGGTGTACGCGTCCACGATCCACTGGATACGGCCCTCGACCACCGCCGGATAGGCGTCGCCGTCGATCGTCAGCCACGGGGCCACGGCCTCGACGCGCTCCTTGGGCGTGCGGTTGTAGAGGATCTTCGAACCCTCGCCGACCGCTCCCGAGTACAGGATCTGCGGCTCACCGAACGCGACCGCGTACGCGGCCCGGTTCAGTGCGCTGGAGAGGCTGACCCCGCTCTTGCCCTGGTAGCTCGTGTACTTCGTGGGCCCGGTGGATGCCTCGTAGTCCAGCTCCTTCTGCGGGCCGCCCACGATCGAGTACTGCTGGGTCTTCTCGCCGTAGTAGATCCGCTGCTCGTAATTCTTGAGCTGGCCGGAGGTCGGCATTCCGGACTCGGTGAAGTCGGGCGATCCGACCGTCCCCTTGTTGGCATCGGTGATCACACTGGTGCCCTTGGCCGCGATCGCGCCGTAACCGTGGGTGTAGGTGAAGTGATCGTTGATCCAGTTCCGCTTGGGGATGCCCTCGATGTCCAGCTCGCGCAGACCGATCACCGTGTCCTGGGGCTTGCCGTCGGGACCGGGGTAGCGGTCGACGTCCAGGGTCGCGGGGAACTGGTAGTACTTGCGCTCCTGCTGGAGCTGCTGGAAGGCCGGCGAGACGACATTGGAGTCGACCACGCGGTAGCTCGCCGCGGTCGTGGCCTCCTCGCGCTGCTGTGCCTTGCGGTTCGGGTCACCCCTGCCCGCGTAGTCCTCGGGCGCGGCCTTGTCGATGCCGTACGCCTTGCGGGTGGCGTCGATGTTCTTCTGGATGTACGGGCTTTCCTTGGCCTGCTCGTTGGGCTGGACCTGGAACTTCTGCACGATGGCCGGATACAGGCCGCCGATGAGGATCGCCGACAGGACCATCAGGCCGAAGCCGATCACCGGCAGCTGCCAGGTGCGTCGCCAGAGCGTCGCGAAGAAGAGCAGGGCGCAGATGACCGCGATACAGAAGAGGATCGTCTTCGCCGGCAGATACGCGTTCGCGTCGACGTACCGCAGACCCGTCCAGTTCCCGGTCGCCTTGAAGTCGCTGGACTTCACCGCGAGGCCGTACCGGTCGAGCCAGTACGCCACGGCCTTCAGCGAGACGAAGAGCCCGAGCAGCACCGACAGATGCCCGGTGGCGGCGGCGGTCGCCCGGGCACCGGGGCTGGTGATGCGCAGCCCGCCGTACAGATAGTGGGTCAGCGCGGCGGCGATCAGCGAGAGCACGGCGGCGGCGAAACCGAAGCCGAGCAGGAACCGGTACCAGGGCAGATCGAACGCGTAGAACGACACGTCCATCTGGAACTGGGGGTCCTTCTGCCCGAAGGACACCCCGTTGACCCACTGCAGCCAAGTCTTCCACTGCCCCGTCGCGGAGGCACCGGCGATCAGCCCGACCAGCGCGGTGATCGCGAGGAGCACCCACTTCTTGTACGGGGCGATACCCATCCGGTAACGATCCAGGCTCTGCTGCTCCACCGACATGGCGCTGAGCGGCGGGCGCAGCCGGTGCGCGAGCCAGATGTTCACGCCGACGGCCGTGGCCATCAGCAGACCGAAGACGGCGAACAGCCCGATCTTGGTCCACAGGGTGGTGGTGAACACCGACGAGTACTCGACGGAGCGGTACCAGAGCCAGTCGGTCCAGAACCCGGCGAACATCACGAACGCCATGGCCAGCACCGCCAGCACGCCCAGTGTCATGAGCAGTGTGCGGACACGCCGGGACGGCCGACCCACTCTGATCCGTGGCCCGGTCGGGGGGCCTCCGCCGCGGTCCGGCATCTGGAAAGCCAACGTGCGCACCTCGAAGTTCGCGATCGTGTGACCGGTCACACTCGTGTGGAACGGTCGTGTCAGGCGGGCCCCGCGATCGTAGAGCCCACTAGTGCAACTTACTGAGGCTTTACCTAGTTCCCGTCCCGGGCCCGGAAGGAGGCAGGATATTGCCCATGTCCAACGATTCCCCTTCCACCCCCTCCGATCCGACCGCTCCGGGGGCGGGCCCGATCGCCGCGACCCCGCTGACCCGGGCCGTTCTGGAGATCGACGAGTACGCCGCGAAGCTGGGCTGGGACCAGCCCGCCAGGCTCTTCGCGCTCGTCGACACGGCTCAACTGCGCGCCCAGGAACCCGCTCTCGCCGCCCAGCTCGGCCTTGAAGGAGACAGCGCGGCCTCGCCGCTCACCCCGATCGAGCAGGACGAGATCCCGGCGGGCACCGCGCTCGACGAGTTCCTCGGCACCATCGCCTGGCCGGACGCGGTGACCGGCTGCGCCCTGACCGTGGAGCGCCAGATGCTCCCCTCCTCGGCGGAGGCTGCGGTTCCCGAGGACCTCGACGACGCGGCCCTCACCGAGTGGGTGAACTCACACCCGGATCGCCAGGAGGTGCGGATGACGGTGGCCGTCCTGCGTGACGGGACCCGGGAGTCCGCGCTCCGGCTGCGTGAGAAGGACTCCCCGAGGGAGGTCCTGACGGGCTCGGGCCTGGTCCCGGGTCTCGCGGAGGCGCTCTCGGCGACCTTCGAGGCGTAACGGCCCGGGGCGGGTCACGGGGGCCTGCACCGGGGGCCCGCACCGGTTCCGGGTGGGGGTGCGGGATCGGGTTCCGGCGGGTGCGGGGGCCGCGCGGTCGCCGGAACTGCGCGGTCGCCCGGACTGCGCGGTCGCGGGCCCCGGGCTCAGTTCTTCGAGCAGCTCGGGAGATCCGCGGTGTCGCCCGACGTGATCTTCTCCAGCGCCTTCGTCGCGTCGGCGATGGTCTTCACCTTCACCAGGGTCAGCCCGCTCGGGGTGTCCGACGCGGCCGCGGCGCAGTTGTCGCTCGGTGTCAGGAAGTACTCCGCCCCCGCCTTCCGCGCGCCCACCAGCTTCATCGCGATTCCGCCGATCGGGCCGACCTCGCCGTCGTCGTTGATCGTCCCCGTGCCCGCGACGAACTTGCCGCCCGTCAGATTGCCGGGGGTCAGCTTGTCCACGATGCCCAGCGCGAACATCAGCCCCGCGCTGGGGCCACCCACATCCGCGAGATTGATGTCGATGGTGAACGGGAAGGTGTGATCGGTCCCCGCGCGGATCCCGATCAGCGCCTTGTCCCCGGAGGGCGACTTTCCGGCGGTGATCGTGACCTGCTCGGTGGTCGTCGGCTCCTTGCCCGCCTTCTCCGCCGCCGCCGCGTCCTTCGCCGGGACGACCGTGAAGACGACCTGCTCGCCCGGCTTGTTCTTGGTCACCAGCTCGGGCACATCCTCCGGCGTCCGGACCGGCGTACCGTCCACGGCCTTGATGACATCGCCCGCGTGCAGCTTGTTCTGAGCCGGAGCGTTCTTGGAGACGGCGGCCACGACGACCCGCGACTGCACGGGGATCTTCAGTTCTTTCAGCGCGGCGACCTTCGCGCTCTCCTGCGACTGGCTGAACTCCTCCGCGTTCTCCTGCGTCGACTGCTCCTCCGTCTGCCCGTCCGGATAGAGCGTGTCGTGCGGAACGACCACATTGTCATGAGCAAGCCAGCCATAGACCGCTTCGATGATACTCATCCGGTAGTCGGCCCCGGTGACCCTGACCGTCGTCATATTGAGATGGCCGGTCGTCGGATAGGTCTTGCGGCCGGAGATACGCAGAACAGGTTCGCCGCCGGCATCACCGAGGGTGTTGACCGTGGGGCCGGGCGACATCTCCGAATAGTTCGTCGGGATGAGCAACCCGGCACAGAGCAGCACGACAAGAATCAGAGTCGATGCGAGCATCGTGACGGTGCGGCGTGGCATGGAACGACAGTACGGGAAACAGCTGTCGGAGGACCGCCCGGGCCGGGCCGTACGTGGCTGCCCGGCGACCGGGCCCGGGGCCGGCGGGCGCAGCACGACCAGCGGTTCCCCTCTACCTAGGGAGCGGCGTTGTTTCCGGAACCGGCCTTCTCCATCGCATCGCGGAACCGCGCATAACCGGCCAGCTCGGCCAAATCCCCGGTCGCCCGGTTCCGTGAGGCCCAGCCTCCCCATATCGCAGCACCGACGGCAGCGAAAAGCGGAATCAGCAACCAGGCGAGTGCTGCCATCGCGACCTCCCTACCCCATGAGCCAGCCCAGCTGGGTTATCAACAGATTAATCATCTGCCGGTTTCAACGCTCATGGCAGGTGCACGGTTACGCAAATCGGGGCGCTTGGGTTGTTCATTGGTTTCAGCCCCCGGCCCTCACCCTGAGGAGGGGCTCACCATCCCCAAGGGGGTCGTCACCCGACCACCACCCCACAACGAAGTCGCTACGCTCCCACCCGCCCACCCGTCACCCGACCACCACCCCACAACGAAGTCGCTACGCTCCCACCCACTCTTCTGTTCCGTCCGAGAACTTCTGGTGCTTCCAGATGGGGACCTCCCGTTTGAGGTCGTCGATCAGCTTGCGGCACGCGTCGAACGCCTCACCCCGATGGGCGCAGGACACCGCCACGACCACCGCAAGATCGCCCACGGCCAGTTCACCCACCCGGTGTACAGCCGCCAGCGCCCGTACCGGGAACTGTGCGACGACCTTCTCCGCGACCCGGCGCAGCTCGGCCTCGGCACTCGGATGGCACGAATACCCGAGGGAGTCCACATCCGCGCCGCCGTCGTGGTTGCGCACGGTGCCCACGAAGAGCGCCGTGCCCCCCGCGGCGTCCTCGCCGACCGCCGCGAAGACCTCGTCGACGGAGAGCGGGGCGTCACGGATCGCGAGCAGCCGGACGGGGTCGTCCGTCGCCGATTCACCGGGATGATCGAGCCAGCTGGTCATGACCCTCATCGTGCCGTACGCCACTGACAACCGGAAACGGCCCGATCCCCCGCCTCGATCCCCGGTCCGGCAGGCTCCGGCCCGGGGACGCCTACAGCCTGCGGCGCGCCTTGCGGGCCCGGCGTACCAGCGCCGCCGTACCGAGCAGGGCGACCGTCGCGCCCGCGGCACCCGCGGCGGTGGCGTCCTTGCGCCCCAGACGGCGGCCCACGACCGTATGGCGGCCCTCCACCTCTTCGAGCAGCGCGGCCAGGACCTCCTCATTGGTCCACTGCGGACGCCAGCCCGCGTCGTGGAGACGGCTCACGCTCACCACCCAGGGATGCATCGTGTACGCGAGGTCCCCCGCCGGGGAGGGGGTGAGCCCGATCCGGTGGAGCCGGGCGGCGGCGCCGAGGGCGACCGCCGAGGGCAGCTCCATCCTCCGGATGCCGCTCAGCTCCTCGATCTCCTCCTGCTCCAGCCAGCCGTCACAGCCGACGGCCAGCTCGCCCTCGACCTTCTCCAGCGCCGCGTACTCCAGCGCGCTCACCAGGTCGTCGACATGGCAGAACTGCCAGGTGGGACGCGATCCGGCGACCACCAGCAGCCGCGGCGACTCGAAGTAGCGGGTGAGGGCGGTGTCAGTACCGCCCACCAGGACGGCGGGCCTTACCACCGTCACGTTGAGCCCCGGGTGCGCCCGGGGGGCGCGGCGGCCGAGACGCTCGATCTCCAGGAGGTCGCCGACACCGGTCGCCTCGGCGGTGGCCCTCAGCTCCGCGTCCTCGGAGAGCGGGATGTCGTTGTCGGGCAGTGCCCCGTAGACCATGGCCGAGGTGCACAGGACGACCCGGGGCACCTGGGCCGCCGCGGCGGCCGTCAGCACGGTCTGGGTACCGCGTACGTTGTACGCGGTACGGGCGGCCGCATCCGTTTCCAGATCGAGATCAAGCGCCAGGTGCACGACGACGTCCGCCCCGCGGAGCTTCTCGGCGATGGCCGGATCCCGTACATCGAGAATGTGCCACTGCGCGTCGGCGATCTCGCCACGGCGCTCGTCGATCGCGACGACCTGCCTGACCTCCTCCGACGCGGCCAGCCGCCGGGTCAGCAGTTCGCCGACGCCCGTGGCGGCACCGGTGACCGCGACGACGGGCCCGCGTGGTGCGGGACCTTCGCCGGGGGTCGGGGTTGAGCGGTTTCGCGCTCCGCGAACCTGCGGATCTGGGGAACTCACCGGGCGTCTCCAGCGGTTGTCTTCAGTACGTAAGCGAATGACGCGTACGGACCAGGTGGCGTCCATCCTGCCGCAGGCCACGAGCCGACGGAGCACCGAACCCATATGCGGGCCGGGATGTCTACGCTGGGTGGTGTTGTCAGGGCATTCGCCGTCGGCCAGGAGTCGGCGGCCCTACGAGCCGAGGAACCCCGTGAGTGACACCCCATTCGGATTCGGCCTTCCGCCGGAGGAGCCGGAGCGCGGCGACGAGGGCAAGAAGAAGGATCCCGCCGGCGGTGGCCACGGCGCCGGCGGCTCCTCCCCCCAGAACCCCTTCGGCTTCGGCCCGGGGGACGGCGGCGGGGACAATCCCTTCGCCGCCATGTTCGGTTCTCTCAACCCCAATGACCTGGGTGCCGCCTTCCAGCAGCTCGGCCAGATGCTGAGCTACGAGGGCGGCCCGGTGAACTGGGACATGGCCAAGCAGATCGCCCGCCAGACGGTCTCCCAGGGCACCGCGGACGGCACCAAGGACGAGAGCGTGAGCCCCACCGACCGTACCGCGGTCGAGGAGGCCGTGCGGCTCGCCGACCTGTGGCTGGACGGGGTGACCTCACTGCCGTCCGGCGCCGGCACAGCGGTGGCGTGGAGCCGCGCCGAGTGGGTCGAAGGGACGCTTCCCGCGTGGAAGCAGCTGGTCGACCCGGTCGCCGAGCGGGTCGGTCAGGCCATGGGCGGTGTGCTGCCCGAGGAGATGCAGGCCATGGCGGGCCCGCTGATCGGCATGATGCGCTCCATGGGCGGCGCGATGTTCGGCCAGCAGATCGGGCAGGCCATGGGAGTGCTGGCGGGCGAGGTGGTCGGTTCGACCGACATCGGCCTGCCGCTCGGCCCGGCCGGCAAGGCGGCGCTCCTCCCGCTGAACATCGCGGCGCTCGGCAAGGACCTCGGTGTCCCCCGGGAGGAGGTGCGGCTGTATCTGGCGCTGCGCGAGGCGGCCCATCAGCGTCTCTTCGCCCATGTGCCGTGGCTGCGGTCGCATCTGTTCGGCGCGGTCGAGGGATACGCGCGGGGCATCAAGGTCGATACGAGCAAGCTGGAGGACGTGGTCGGCCAGTTCGACCCGACCCACCCCGAGCAGCTCCAGGAAGCGCTCCAGCAGGGCATGTTCCAGCCGGAGGACACCCCGCAGCAGAAGGCCGCTCTCGCCCGGCTGGAGACGGCGCTCGCCCTGGTCGAGGGCTGGGTGGACGCGGTGGTGCACGAGGCCGCTTCCACCCGTCTGACCTCGGCCGGAGCGCTGCGCGAGACGCTGCGCAGGCGGCGTGCCTCCGGCGGGCCCGCCGAGCAGACCTTCGCCACCCTGATCGGTCTCCAGCTGCGTCCGCGCAGGCTGCGGGACGCGTCCCGGCTGTGGGCCTCGCTCACCGACGCACGCGGTATGGACGGACGGGACGCCCTGTGGGAGCACCCGGACATGCTGCCGACGGCCACCGATCTCGACGATCCGGACGGCTTCGTCCACCGCGAGCAGCTCGACTTCTCGGAGCTGGACAGAATGCTCGGCGAGGCGGCCTCCGGTGAGCCCGGCGCGGCGCCCGGGGACAGCGGTGCCAAGGGCGACGACCAGGAGGACGGCGGCAAGGACGGCTCCGGCCGGTGAGCCTCCACGACGACGCCGTTCTCGTACTGAAGGACTACGGGGACCAGGAAGAGCTGCGGCAGCGGTATCTGGAGCATCTGGAGGCGCACTCCGACGGCATGTGGAAGTCGTGCGGGGCCGGGCACATCACGGCGAGCGCCCTGGTGGTCGCCCCGGAGCGCGGCCGGGTGCTGCTGACGCTGCACAGGAAGCTCGGCATATGGCTCCAAATGGGTGGTCACTGCGAGCCGGGCGACCCGACGCTCGCGGCGGCCGCGCTCCGCGAGGCCACGGAGGAGTCGGGCATCGAGGGCCTGACGCTGTTGTCGTCGGGAGCCCCCGCGCCGGTGCGCCTGGACCGGCACGCGATCCCGGCACCGTGCCACTGGCATCTCGATGTGCAGTACGCGGCGCTCGCCCCGGCCGGTGCCATGGAGCGGATCAGCGCCGAGTCCCTGGAGCTGCGCTGGTTCGCCTACGACGAGGTGCCGGAGGTGGCCGACGAGTCGGTCGTACGGCTGCTGGAACGCACGCGCGCGGCGCTGTAGTGGCGCCATCCTCAGGGAAGCGGTGACAAGTAAGGGGCGCCCGCCTAGCGGACGCCCCTTACCTGTTGACCCGTACTCCGTGAGCGTCAGCTCCAGGCGTTGTTCCGGTTCTGGCCGTCCGCGCCGAACTGACCGCGCAGACCGCCGCCGATCTGGGCATTCTGCGGCGGCATGACCTCGCTGGGCTGTACCAGAGCGAAACCCTGGCCGAGGAAGCTCAGCTCCCAGCCCTCGCCGGTGCTGCCGCGCCGCCTTGTGATGCTCGTCGACTGGGTCTGGGCCTGCATCTGCACCCGCAGCTGGGTCGACCAGGCCACCACGGCGTCGGCGTCGACATTGACGTACTTCTCCGGGGTGACCGAGAGCATCAGCGGCTGGCCCGAGGTCATCAGCGCGACCTTGCCCTGACCGGTGATGTTGAGCTGGTACTTCCCGGATCCGGAAATGCCGTACTCGCTGTCGACGGCGAGGATCTCGGTGTGCAGCCCCGAGTCGAGCGCCAGGACGAAGGAGCTGTCGACGGTCATACCGTCCCTGTCGACATCCACGATGTGGATGTACTGCGCGAGGTTGGCGAGATAGACGGTGCCCTGGCCGGAACAGCGCATCAGTTCCAGGCTCTCACCGGTGACCTGACCTCGCCGTCTCTGGTTCGGCGACTGGTACTCGCCGTCGAAGTCGACCAGCCCCTGGAAGGCGACCATCGCGCCCTTGCGGGCCAGGATGTCGTCACTGCCGTTGAGCGCGACCCGCAGGAGCTGCGGGTTCTGGATGGCGTAGCGCTCCTGGGACTGCTGCTCCCCGTAGTTGAAAAGTGGGCTCTGCATGGTGTGTTCTCGCTCCCCCTCAGCCCCGGATCCGCAGACGGTCGGTGCTGTCCTCACTCGGCTGTACGACGACGATGCCCTGGCCCGAGAAGGCCATCTGGTACGCCTCGCCGCTGCCGCGGCCGATCAGTGCGCCCGCCTTGAAGCTGCGCTTGCCCTTCACCTTCAGATGCGGCGACCAGGCGACCAGGGCGTCCGGGTCGACGAAGGTCTCGTCCTGGCCCCGGCCGCAGTCGACGACGATCGGCGTGCCGCGGGAGGTCAGGGCGATCCAGCCGGTGCCCGCGATCTCCACGTTCCACAGACCCTGCCCGGCGAGCTTGGCGAGGCCCTTGACCTTCTCGACGCTCCACTGGAGGTGGGCGTCGAAGGCGAGCACATTGGTGCCGTTGACGGAGATCGAGTCGTTGTTGAGATGGATGACCACGACATCGGCGCCGTAGTCGGCGAGATAGAGCAGTCCGTCGCCGGAGCACTTCATGACCGGGCTGCCCTCACCGGTCACCCACTGGGCGGCGGCCTGGCGCGCGGCCGGCGGATCGGCCTCGTACTGGATGAAGCCCTCGTAGGCGACCATCGAGCCGCTGCGTGCGTAGAGGTCCTGGCCGGAGGCCATGGCGACCTTGAGCATGGTGCGGCCGTGGTTCTCCATCCGGGCCGCCATGGGGGTCGGGGCGTAGCCCGCGAGTTGCTGGTTCATGTGTCCGGGCTCCCTCAGACCTCGTAGGGCTGAACGACGACGAAGTTGCCGGGGGCTCCCCGGAACTGGAGATTCACGGTCTCCCCGCTGTGTCCGGGATACGCGTTGCGGCGCAGCCGGACCTGGGTGGCGAGGACGACCTGGGCGGCGGACGACCAGGCGACGACGGCGTTGCAGTCGGCGAAGGTCGTCGGTGTGACCGGCAGGACGACCGGGGTGCCGTGCGTCTTCACGACGACGGTGCCGGTGCCCGAGAACTGCATGGTGAACAGCGCGCCGCCGGGAATGCCGTGCCCCTCGATACGGCGGACCTCGTACTGAAGGGTCTCGTCGAACGCCAGGACGTTCTCCGCGGAGACGCAGATGCCGTCGCCCTGGAGCTCGACGGGATGCAGATGGGCGGCGTCCTCGGCGAGGAAGATCTGGCCCCGGCCCGTACAGCGCATCAGCTGCATCTCCTGGCCGGTGGCGTTGCCGATCTTGCGGCCGATGAAACCGGCGCCCTTGTGACTGAAGTCGACCTTGCCCTGGTACATCACCATGCTGCCCTGGCGGGCGAGCACGGCGGTGCCGCCCATCGCGACGTCGACCCGCATGAGCTGCTGGTTCTGCAGGGTCCAGCGCTGGCCCGTGGGTGTCTCGCCGAACGGCTGGAGGGCTGCCTGGAGTCCGGCTCCGGCGGCCGGGACGCCCTGCGGAACTCCCTGGGGCTGCCCGTACGGCGCCGGGGCCGGCTGCCCGAACGGCGCGGGCGCACCGGGCGGCGGCGCCATGCCCGGCGTCTGTCCCGGCACCTGGCCGAACTGCGGCTGCTGGGGCTGGGGCGGCTGTCCGTACGGGGCGGGAGCGGGCGGCGGCACGGTGCCCTGCGGGGGCATCGGGGCCGGGGGTGCCGTTGTCCCGTGCATCTGCGGATTCGGCTGCGGCGGCGCGGGGGCCGGAGGCGCCGGGGCGTGGGCCGCGGGCGCCATGGGCTGTGCGGGCGCCCCGAACGACGGCGCGGGCTGCGGTGCCTGCGGAGCGGACGGTGCTCCGAACGCGGGAGGAGCGGCGGCCTGGGCGGGCGGCGCGAATCCCGGTGCGGCGCCCCCCGGCTGCTGGGCGCCGGGCTGCTCCTCTGCGACTTCACCGCCGAAGTTCTTCAGCAGCGCATCGAGGCCGCCGTCGAATCCCTGGCCGATGGCGGCGAACCGCCATACGTCCTTCAGATAGAAGTCGCCCAGCATGACCGCGCGCTCGGTGGTGAACTCCGAGCCCGTGAACGCGTACCGCACGACCTCCTCGCCGCCCGCGACGATACGGATGTACCCGGGGCCGACCTGGGACATCTGTCCGGCGCCGTCGATGGTGGCGGTGAAGGACAGCTTGTGGATGTTCGCCGGAATGCGGTCGAGGGTGACGCGGAAGGACTCGGTGTCGCCGGACTGCGCGCCGAGCAGCTGGATGGACTCCTCAGGCGACTTCGGCTGGTTGAAGAAGATGAAGTACCGGTCGTCCGATAGCTGCTCGTTGGCGTCGAGGCCGAAGCAGCTGATGTCGAAGGTCAGCCCGGGGGCCGCGATCTGGACACCTACGTACAGATCCGTTCCCGGAGTGAGATCACTGATCTTGGCCTTGTGGCCGCGTTGGAATTCCCTGGCCATGCGTAACGACCGTCCCCCATCCCGAATGATGATTGCGTCGCGTCAGGCTAACGGCTGAGCCCTACATTGAGCCAAGGTCGGACAGTGGCCGGGACAGACTCGGTACGTGGCGACCGGCCGCGCATACGGCACGAAGGCCCCGGTCGGGGACTGTTCGGAGCCGTCGTCTGCCTCCCCTTGGACGCCCGGCCGCTACTCCCCGCCGGCCGTGGGCAGATGCGGCAGCCGTTCGGCCGCGACGACGCCCTCCAGATAGCCACGGGCCCGCTCTGTACGGGGATACGCCTCCAGCAGCCGCCAGAAACGCGGGCCGTGTCCGGGCACCAGGAGGTGGGCCAGTTCATGGACGAGGACGTAGTCGACGACGTACTCGGGCATGCCCTGGAGGCGGTGGGACAGACGGATGCTGCCCTCGGCCGGGGTGCACGAGCCCCATCGGGTGTTCTGATTTGTCACCCATCTCACAGAGGTGGGCCGCGCACGTCCGTCGAAATACTGTTCGGACAAGCGCTCCGCGCGCTGGGTCAGTTCGCTGTCACCGAGGACGCGCCTGCTCTCCTGGGCCGCGAGCTTGTCGAGCATCACGGTCACCCAGCGCCGCTCCTCCGCCTCGGACATCCGGGCGGGGATCAGAACGATGGTGCGGTCGCCCTCGCGATAGGCGGACACCGTCCTGCTGCGGCGCGCGCTCCTGCGGACCTCGACCGCGCTCGTCCCCGATCCGCGGGGCGGGCGGCCTGCCGGAGCGCGCTGCTGGCTCCCCCCACCGCGCGGCGGGGTATCCCCGGCAACGCGAGGGGAAGGATCGACGGACACGCCCTGACGTTACCCGCTGAAAGCGGGGGAAGCACCGCCTCCGGGGCGGATCTCGTCCGATCCGCTCCTTGGCTGCACCATTTGAACGACTAATACCCCAAGCCTGTGGATAACTTTTCACATCCTTCGACGGCCGCGGGCATTCTGACAACGGGTCGAAGCGGCGGACCAGCGGAGACAGGGGCGGACAGCCGACTCGATCCGGCTTTACAGCAGCGCATTTCTGTACATCATCAAGCGCGATGTTCGGACCACGGATGTTCGAGCGGCGCGTATTCCAGCGAGAAGAACGGGGGAACGGAGAATGCACCCGACGGTGAAACCCGCGCTGCGGCGGGCATGGCGTGAGCGGCAGACGGTCCAGTTCGGGGTGACGCCCGCCCACGCGGTGTCGGTCGGCCCGGTGGACACGGCGACCGGTGCCCTGCTGGACATGCTCGACGGGACCCGGGGACTGCCGCTGCTGCGCGAGGAGGCCCGGGCGCTGGGCCTGCCGGACGGCCACGCGGACGCCCTGGTCCGGCGCTTGGCGGCAGCGGGCCTGATCGACGACCCGAAAGCCGGCGGCCCGGCCGCCGACGCGTTACGGACGAAGACGGGCGCTCTCGACCGGCTGCGCCCCGATCTGGCATCCCTGTCCGTGGTCCATCCCGAACCGGGCGGAGGGATACGGCGGCTGGCGGCCAGGAGGACCGCACGCGTCCGGGTCATGGGCGCGGGGCGGGTCGGGGCTACGGTGGCGGCGCTGCTCTCCTCGTCCGGCGTGGGAGAGGTCGAGGTACTGGACGGCGGGTGCGCCGAGCCATGGGATGTGGCACCCGGCGGGCTGCCGGCCGAAGCGGTCGGTGAGCGGCGGGACTCGGCGGCCCGCCGACTGGTCCGCCGGTCGGCCCCCTTGCGGCCACCGCGGTCCGGCGGCCCCGGTGGCACGGGCGGAACGGGTAGCGCGGGCATCACGGGTGGCACCGGGGCGCGGGTCAGCGACACCGGTGGCGCGGCCTCCGGCGGCGGGACACCGGGGCTGTCACTGGTGGTGGTCTGCCCCCGGGACGGACTCGCGGCCTATGCGCCCGACCCGGCGGGTGCCGTGGACTGGATCGCCACCGGCACCCCTCATCTCTACGCGGGGGTCGTGGAAGCGACGGGAGTCGTGGGGCCGCTGGTCCTGCCGGGTGGCACGGCCTGCGCCGACTGCCTGGACCGGGGCCGGGCCGAGCGCGATCCGGGATGGCACCGGCTGCTGGCCCAGTGGCGTTCGGGAGGCCGCCGCGTGGCCGTACCCGCCTGCGACATCGCGCTCGCCACCGCCGTCGCGGGCACGGCCGCGGCTCACGCGCTGTCGTTCCTCGACGGAGAACTGCCGATGAGCACGGGCAAGCGCTGGGAGACTTCACTGCCCCTGCTCGACTGGAGATCGGAGAGGATCGCGCCGCATGCCGACTGCTCATGCGGCGCCTCGGGGAAAAGTGAGGGGCAGGACACCTCGGGCTTCGGGTCCGCACACGAGACAATGGCGGGGTAACCGCGTCACCGAGCATCGCCGACCGGCATACGCGGCACGGCTGACTGGGAATTGGAGGGGCGCATGTCTGATCTTCCCCGGAAGGCGGTCACCCGGACCGCCAAGTTGGCCGCGCTGCCACTGGGATTCGCCGGCCGTGCCACCTTGGGGCTGGGCAGACGGATCGGCGGGAAATCCGCCGAAATCGTCACCCGTGAGCTGCAACAGCGCACCGCGGAGCAGCTTTTCAAGGTTCTCGGTGAACTGAAGGGCGGTGCGATGAAGTTCGGGCAGGCCATGTCCGTCTTCGAGTCCGCGCTGCCCGAGGATGTCGCCGGCCCCTACCGCGCCGCCCTCACCAAACTCCAGGACGCCGCTCCCCCGATGCCGACGCGTACGGTTCACGGGGTACTGGCGGAACGGCTGGGCGAGGAGTGGCGGGAGCTGTTCCTGGAGTTCGAGGACAAGCCGTCGGCGGCGGCGTCCATCGGCCAGGTGCACCGGGCGGTGTGGCACGACGGCCGTGAGGTCGCGGTGAAGGTGCAGTATCCGGGGGCAGGGGAAGCACTGCTGTCCGATCTGACCCAGCTCAGCCGGTTCGCCCGGCTCCTGGGGCCGCTGATTCCGGGTATGGACATCAAGCCCCTGATCGCCGAACTCCGCGACCGGGTCTCCGAGGAGCTGGACTACGAGCTGGAGGCGGCGGCCCAGCGGGAGCACGCGGCGGAGTTCGCCGACGACCCGGATGTGCTGGTCCCCGATGTGGTGCACCAGTCCGATCAGGTGCTGGTGACCGAGTGGATCGACGGGATCCCGCTGGCGGAGGTGATCTCCGGCGGCACCCGGGAGCAGCGCGACCGGGCGGGTCAGCTGCTGGCCCGTTTCCTCTTCTCCGGCCCGGCCCGTACGGGACTGCTCCACGCGGACCCCCACCCGGGGAACTTCCGGCTGCTGCACGAGGAGGACGGCCGGGGCTGGCGGCTCGGTGTGCTCGACTTCGGCACGGTGGACCGGCTGCCCGGCGGACTGCCCGAGCCGATCGGCGAGTGTCTGCGGATGACCTTGGAGGGCGACGCCGAGGCGGTGTACGAGATGCTGCGCGAGGAGGGCTTCGTCAAGGAGGAGATAGAGCTCGACCCGGACGCGGTGCTGGAGTATCTGCTGCCCATCATCGAACCCGCCGAGGTGGACGAGTTCACCTTCACCAGAAGCTGGATGCGCACCCAGGCGGCCCGGATCGCCGATATCCGCTCCCCCGCGCACCAACTGGGCAAGCAGCTCAATCTGCCGCCCTCATATCTGCTGATCCACCGGGTGACCCTGAGCACCATCGGCGTGCTCTGCCAGCTCAACGCCACGGTGCGGCTGCGGGACGAGCTGGAGGCCTGGCTCCCCGGCTTTCTGCCGGAGTACGAGGAGGAGGCCGTCGGCGCCGCCGTTCCTCTGCCCGCCGATGCCCCTGATGACTCCCCGGACTCTGCTCACTCCGATGCCCCGGACACCAAGGACGCCGCTGAGACGGCGTCCGTCGACTGCGCGGCCGTCGAGGCGCAGGCGTAAGGCACGGGACCCCGGGAGGGGCGGGACACTGGTCGGCGTGGAGAACACCGGGCCCGAGGGCTCTGGCGGATGGACCTTGCCCGAGAGCCTTGGTCGAGGGCCCTTGGTCGAGTGTCCTGGTCCGATGGCCTTTGCCCAAGGCGCGGGGCAGGGGACCGGATATGAGTGCCCGAGCCGGCCGGGAGGCGTTCACCACCAGGACGAGTCGAGCCGGCTCTCGATCGCTCTGATGTTGGCGCGTGCGCAGTCGTCGCAGAGGTAGCGGCGGGAGCCGTTCTCCATGGAGCAGGTCCAGGTGGGCGGTGGTCCCTCGGCGACCTTCTGGCACAGGGAACACACGATGCGCTCGTCGCCCGGGCGGCCCGGGCGGGGAGTCTGCTGCTGGTCCACGTCGTGACGATAACCCGCGGGAGACCCGCCCCGGGGACAACGCACCGCGGGGGCCGGTCCGTTCGGACCGGCCCCCGGTGAGAGGGTGACGCTCTTCGCCGGTGCCGGCGGTTGAGGGCGTCGGTGTCGGTTCACGGCGCGGGCCGCGAGACCGCCGTCAGTTCATGACAGCCATGGCGAGCGCGCGGCGGGCGCGCATCGAGACGCGCTCGGCGCGGCGCTGCATCCGCCGGGCGGTGACCAGGCGTACGGCCCGGCGTTCCGCCTCGGCTTCTCGAAGGCGCTCGTGCATATGCGCACGGGCCAGGGCTTCTGGGATGAGTTGCATTTCACGGGTCCTGTTCTGACGCGAGGCGTTCGCGCCGGTGATGGTCACATCTGGGGTGGCGGAGCCGGAGGGCTCGCTCGTGTTGGTCGGCATGGGGTCCTGCTTCTGGGGATCGTGCGTGTGGGGGCGGTCGATGGTCCCGATGGCGTTCATGCCGAGACCGGGTTCTTGCGCGGGCGGCCACGCGGCCGCTTGCGGGCGACGACCACACCCTGGACGAAGAGCTCTCCGCCCCAGACGCCCCACGGCTCGCGCCGCTCCTTGGCGCCCGCGAGGCAGGCAGCCACCAGCGGGCAGGTGCGGCAGAGGGATTTGGCGTACTCGACGTCGGCCGGCGACTCGGCGAAGAAGACCTCCGGGTCGTAGGAACGGCAGGGGACGGGTACGCCGAGGTTCTCGATGGCGTCGTCGAGCGCGGTGAGCGCGGTGAGCGGGGTCAAGGTGGAGTCCTCCGTGAGGGCGGGCGGGGAGATGGCCTCGGAAGGCGGTACGGACGGGGCGTGCGCTTCGAGTTGCACGGTGGTGTCTTCCTCGTCTGGTCGGTCCGGCTGGTGGCCGGTTGGCGGTCCCCCGGCGGGCCGGGGGGCTGGTACCGAGTGCTGCTGTCCCGATGCCCCTTCGCTCTGGCTTCCCGGTTCGGGGAAAACAGAAAGGCCGCGGATCCCGAGTGGGGTTCCGCGGCCCTGAAGGCGCCGGCCTGATCTCATCAGGCTGGATCACTCCAGGGTTCGAGCCCACGGAAGGCCCACTTGGCGTGGTACTGCGTCTGCTGCTGGGTGCCGGCACTGGCTGCCGCAAAGGCATAGGCCTTGGCCCCTGCCGCTGCTACTCCTGCTTCCAGTGCCTTGCTCGGTCGCTCGTCGCGCCGCTCCATCACCGTCAGAACAGGGAGTCCTGCCAGAGCGATCGCGGGGGCGCCGGGCACACGGGTGGCTTCGAAGCCACCGGTGAGCGACGCGGAGAGGCCGAGCGAGCATGCGGAGACGACGACCGGGCGATCGGTCATTTTCTCGTTGCTGATGAAGCTGGTGTTGTTGCTGATCACTGGACTCGCCTCCTCTCGGCGTCTCAAGGACCGGCCGGGGCCGATCGCACGTATTCGGATAAGTACAACACGAAGACCGGGCTTCGGAGAAGCGCCGGTTCTCGTGGTTAAGAACCTAGGGGGATTGTCGGGGCGTACGCAAACTATTTTTCCGACGAGTTTGCCTCAGTCCTCCTCTTCGGCCTCCGAAGGCTCCTGGCCTGCACAGATGGCAAGGACATCGGCTCCGAACCGTTCAAGCTTGCGACCTCCCACCCCCGAGATCATGGCAAGCTCGCCCTCGTCACCGGGTACCGCTTCCGCGATCGCCATCAGGGTCTTGTCGGTGAAGACGCAGTAGGCCGGCTGGCCGAGCTGCTTCGCCTGGCCGGAACGCCATTCGCGAAGCCGTTCGTACAGCCCCTCGTCCATGTCGGAGGGGCAGCCCTCGCAGCGCATCAGTTTCATCTCGCCCGCCTCGGTGAGCGTCTGACCGCACACCCGGCACAGCACGGGCCCGCGCCGCTTGCGCCGTCCTCCGCCGCGCTCGGCCGTGGCGGCCCCGGCGGCGGCGCGGGCCCCCGGGGCGACGGATCCGGGGCGCAGCCCGTTCAGAAAGCGGGTGGGGCGGCGGGAGGCACGGCCGCCCGGTGAGCGGGACAGCGCCCAGGACAGGGAGAGATGGAGCCGGGCGCGGGTGACGCCGACATAGAGCAGCCGGCGCTCCTCCTCGACCTGCTCATCGGTCTTGGCATAGGTGATCGGCATCATGCCCTCGGTGAGGCCGACCAGGAAGACCGCGTCCCACTCCAGGCCCTTCGCCGCGTGCAGGGAGGCGAGGGTGACGCCCTGGACGGTCGGGGCATGCTG
Organism: Streptomyces sp. NPDC051018; assembly: GCF_044456085.1. Classification (NCBI taxonomy): domain Bacteria; kingdom Bacillati; phylum Actinomycetota; class Actinomycetes; order Kitasatosporales; family Streptomycetaceae; genus Streptomyces; species Streptomyces sp. NPDC051018. The sequence goes on along the minus strand of NZ_JBITFN010000005.1, from coordinate 138,384 downwards.
GGCGGCGGCCCGCTCGTCCAGCTCCGCCACCAGATCCGCGAGGGTCGCCTCGGGCCTGACCCGGACGAAGTCCTCCGCGAGGCGAACCAGCGCGGCGAGCGACTCCCAGCGGTCGCGCACGGCACCGGATCCGGCGGGCGGCTCATTGGTCCAACCTTTGGTGGAGAGCACCGCGCGCACCTGCGAGGGCAGATCCCCGGCGCCGTCGAGGAGGGAGTCATTGGCACCCGCCCGGGCGGCCCCGCGCAGGGCGACGCCCGCCTCACGCACCTCCTGGCGCTCGAAGAACCGCTCGGCGCCACGGAGCTGGTAGGGCACCCCGGCGTCGGCGAGGGCCTGCTCATAGACCTCGGACTGGGCGTTGATGCGGTAGAGCACGGCGATCTCGCCGGCCGGGACGCCCGCGGCGATCAGATCGCGGATCCGGCCCGCGGTGCCCTCGGCCTCGGCCGGCTCGTCCGCGTACTCCACAAAGGCGGGATCGGGGCCGGGGTCGCGCTGGGAGATCAGTTCGAGACGGTGCTCGGCGGCACGGCCGCGGGCCTGGTTGAGCAGTCCGTTGGCCAGATGGACGACCTGGGGTGTCGAGCGGTAGTCGCGAACCAGTTTGACCACGGTGGCCGTGGGGTGGCGGGTGCGGAAGTTCAGCAGGTGGTCGGGGGTGGCCCCGGTGAAGGAGTAGATCGTCTGGCTGGCGTCGCCGACGACACAGAGGCTCTCCCGGTCACCGAGCCACAGATCGAGCAGGCGCTGCTGGAGCGGGCTGACGTCCTGGTACTCGTCGACCACGAAGTGCTGGTACTGGCGGCGGATCTGGTCGGCGATGTCCTGGCGGTCCTGGAGGATACCCACCGTCAGCAGCAGGACATCCTCGAAATCAATCACCGCGCGATCACGCTTGAGCTGCTCGTACATCGCATAGATTTGGCTGATTTCCGATGTATCGCGCGGGGCTTCGCGGAGGGACTTGGCGACGGCGGCGGGATAGTCCGCGGGCACGGTCTGGGTGACCTTCGCCCATTCGATCTCGCTGGTCACATCGCGGAGCTCATTGCGGTCGAGCCGGACACGGCAGCGCGCGGCCGACTCGGCGACCAGCTGGATCTTGCGCTCCAGCAGCCGGGGCACATCACCACCGACTACTTTCGGCCAAAAATACTGAAGCTGCCGCAGGGCGGCGGAGTGGAACGTCCGCGCCTGGACCCCGCCCGCGCCGAGCTGCCGCAGGCGCCCGCGCATCTCGCCGGCGGCACGGTTGGTGAAGGTGACGGCGAGCACGCCGGCGGGCGGGAGTATGCCCGCGCGGACGCCATAGGCGATCCGGTGGGTGATCGCCCGTGTCTTGCCCGTGCCGGCACCCGCCAGCACGCACACCGGACCGTGCAGGGCGGTCGCCACTTCGCGCTGCTCGGGGTCGAGCCCGTCGAGCACCGCGTCCGCCGACTCGGGAACCTGCGGGAAGAGAGAGGAGTGCGTTGCTGCTGTCACACCGCCATGCTGCCAGGTCCCCGGAGGCGGGTGCGGCGGTTGTCCACAGCCGGGCCGCAGCAGTCGTACTAATACAGGGAGCCGCCCCGTCCCGCCCGCGTACGGCCCCACCCGCCCCGGCGCGGGACCGGGCGGGACCGGGCGGGACCGGGCGGGACCGGGCGGGACCGGGTGATGCAGGGTGGCGCCGGGCGGAACCGGGCGGGACCGGGTGATGCGTCCGGGACGGGTCCGGGCCCATAGGGGGCGGGACCCGGAAACGGGAATGGTGACCGCTCCACATACGTTCCACCTGGTAGGCGCACCCGTCCGACGGGTGCGGCGGCACGTCCCGAGCGGGACGCGCGAGACGCGGGCGAAGGAGCCGAGAGACGATGTCGGGCACTGTGACGATGTACAGCACGACCTGGTGCGGTTACTGCCGTCGGCTGAAGAGCCAGATGGACCGTGAGGGCATCGCGTACACCGAGATCAACATCGAGCAGGACCCGCAGTCGGCGGCCTTCGTCGAGAAGGCGAACGGGGGCAATCAGACCGTGCCGACCGTACAGATCGTGCCCTTCGGCGGCGGCACGGAGGTCGTGATGACCAACCCGAGCCTCGCCCAGGTCAAGCAGGCCCTCAGCGCCTGATCCTCCGCTGTCGCAGGCAGACGACACGGCCCGCTCCGCGAGGGGGCGGGCCGCCGCACATTGTGGACGCCGGGCCGGACCCGGCGGAAGAGGCGGTCAGCTGGGTCCGGCCGACCGGTCCGTCCGGCACGTTTACGATCCGCCGGTCGGACGCGGGTCGTCGATCCCCCACGGACCGCCGGCAGAACGGCTCCGGCCCGCGAAAGCGCCGTCACTCCGGGAGCGCCGTCGCTTCGGAGCGCCGTCAGTTCGGAAACGTCAGATACGGCGTCAGTCCAGGTACGGCGTCAGTTGCGGCCGGCGGGTCTCGGGAGCGGCTTGCCGTACCACAGCTCGATCAGGCGGGCCGCGATCGAGATCCCGTACGGCGGCAGCACCTCCCCCGACTCGAACGCCGTGCGCAGCTCCTCGCGGGAGAACCAGCGGGCCTCGTGCAGTTCCTCGCCGTCGACGGTGATCTCGGACGAGACGGCCCGTGCCATGAAGCCGAGCATCAGACTGGACGGGAAGGGCCAGGGCTGGCTGGCGATGTACTCGACGTCGCCGACCGTGACACCCGCCTCCTCCCGGACCTCGCGTCGCACCGACTGCTCGACCGACTCCCCAGGCTCGACGAAGCCCGCGAGCGTCGAGAAGCGGCCTTCGGGCCAGTGCAGCTGGCGGCCGAGCAGTGCCCGGTCGTCCTCGTCCGTGATGAGCATGATCACGGCCGGATCGGTACGCGGATAGTGCTCGGCCCCGCACGCCTGGCAGCGGCGGACATGCCCCGCCGCCGCGATCACCGTGCGCTCCCCGCAGCGCGAGCAGAAGCGGTGCGCCCGCTGCCAGTTCTCCAGTGCGACGGCGTGCACCAGCAGACCGGCGTCGCGCGGCGAGAGCAGCAGCCCGGCCTCGCGCAGTCCCGCCGGGCGGGCGGACTGGTCCATCCGTCCGGGCAGCGTGTCCTTCTGGAGCGCGAAATAGCGCACGCCGTCCTCGTCGGTGCCCAGGAAGTAGCGGTGGGTCTCGGTGAGGGGGGCTTCAAACGCCGGGGTCATCACCAGTTCGGTACGGCCGTCGGGCGTGTCGTCGATCAGCGCCTGCCCGCCGGACACCACGAAGACCCTGGTCGTGGGATGGCTCCACGCGGCGGCGAGCCATGCCTCGTCGAGGCGGTGGTGCGCCTCGCGGTCGATGCCGCTGGGGGAGGTCAGACTGATGGGCGGCACGGTGAGGCCGATGGGCCGGCCTGCGCCGTCATGGCGTTGGGTGCTCACGTACTTGCAACTCCCCCGGATGGATCGGGTCGGCGTACAGCGGATCGGAGTGTGGGCGGGGCCTGTCGTGCGCGGGGCCGGGCGGGCGGCCCGGGCGCTTCGCCGACCTGCCGTGTTCAGCGCGGGGCGGCGAGGTCCCCCCACAGATACGCGGCCGTCTCCACACCCTTGAGCAGCAGGTCCACATCGACCTTCTCGTCGGGAGCGTGCCAGCCGTCGGACGGTACGGAGATGCCCAGGAAGAGTACGGGCGCGGCCAGCACATCCTGGAGGTCGGCCGCGGGCCCCGAGCCGCCCTCGCGGGTGAAGCGGATCTTCCGCCCGTCGAACGCCCGGCTCATCGCCCGTACGACGGACCCCAGCGCGGGGTGGTCGAGCGGGGTGAGACAGGGGCGGGTCGAGGGGCCGAACGTGACGCTGTAGCGGATGCCGTCCGGCACCCGCCGGGCGACCCAGCGGCTCACGGCGACCTCGATCGCGTCCGGGTCCTGGCCCGCGACCAGCCGGAAGGTGAGCTTCAGCAGGGCCGAGGCGGGGATGATCGTCTTGCCGCCGGTGCCCTGATAGCCGCCGCCGATGCCGTTCAGCTCGGCGGTCGGGCGGGCCCAGATCCGCTCCAGGGTGGAGTATCCGGCCTCGCCGAGCGTGGCGTGGGACGCGGCGGTCTTGAGCCAGGCGGCCTCGTCGAAGGGCAGCTCGGCGAAGAGCTCCCGTTCGGCCTCGGTGAGCGGGGTGATCCCGTCGTAGAAGCCGGGGATCGTGACGCGTTCGTCCTCGTCGTGGAGCGCGGCCACCAGACGGGCGGCGACGGTCGCGGGGTTGGGCACGGCGCCGCCGAAGGAGCCGGAGTGAATGTCCTGGTCGGGGCCGTACAGCTCGATCTCGCACTCCGCGAGGCCCCGCATCCCGGTGCATACGGTGGGGGTGGTCTCGGACCACATACCGGTGTCCGAGACGATCACGGCGTCGGCGGCGAGGCGGTCGGCGCCGGCCTCGACGAGGGCCCGGAAGTGCGGGGAGCCGGACTCCTCCTCGCCCTCGATCAGCAGCTTGAGGTGTACGGCGGGGGTGGTGCGGCCGGTGGCGGCGAGATGGGCCCGGACGCCCAGGGTGTGGAAGAAGACCTGGCCCTTGTCGTCCGCCGCTCCCCGGGCGTGGAGCCTGCCGTCCACGAGAACCGGGTCGAACGGGTCGGTGTGCCAGCCGTCCCCCGGGTCGGCGGGCTGGACGTCGTGATGGCCGTAGACCAGGACGGTCGGCGCGTCCGGGTCACCGGAGGGCCACTCGGCGAACACGGCGGGCGCGCCGTCCGTCGGCCAGACCTCGGCGACGGGAAAGCCGGTCTCCCTCAGCTTGGCCGCGAGCCAGTCGGCGCTGCGCCGGACATCCGCGGCGTGTTCGGGCCGGGCGGACACGGAGGGGATGCGCAGCCACTCCATGAGGTCACGGAGAAAGGCGTCGCGGTGCCGTCCGATATACGTACGGACGGCGCTGTCCGGGGTGTCGCTCATGCATACGAGCCTAACGGGCCCGGGTGGCGCCCTCCGCTGCCGTATCGGTCCCGTCCGCCGCCGTATCCGTGCCCTCCGGTATCGGCTCGCCCAGCAGGATCCGCTCCAGTGCCGGGCGGTCCGGGAGGAACGAGGGGCGGACGACCTCTCCGGTGCGTACGAAGACGAACGCCGCGTCCACCGACTCCGGCGGCACTCCCTGCTGCTCGGCCCAGGCGAGACGGTAGACGGCGAGCTGGAGGGGGTCGGCGGTGACGGCTCGGCCGGTCTTCCAGTCGACGATCTCGTAGGTGGTGCGGGGAGCGCCGCTGCCGGATCCGCCGGTCGTTCGGCCGGTGGAATCAGTGGCCGTTCCGCCGGTGGATCCGCCGGATGTTCCACCGGAGGCCCCTTCGGGCACGGGAAGGTGTCCCCCGCCACCGGAGGTGGCCCTTTCGGTCACGGTGGCGCCGGGGGCGGCTTCCCCGGACGCGGCTTCGCCGGGTGGCACGGCGGTGCGGTAGACCGCGTCGATACGGCCCCGGATCGTCCGGCCCGCGAGGGTGATCTGGAACGGAGTCTCCACCCGGTACGGCACCCGGCGGGCGTACGGGGTGCGCTCGAACGCGTCCTTGAGCGCGGCGAGATCCCTCTCGTCCTCGATCTCCACCGCTCCGGTCCCGCTCTCGCTCCCGGGGAGTTCGTCGGGGCCGAGCATGGGCAGCGGCAGCTCCTCGAACCGTGACTCCACCCAGGCGTGGAACCGGGTGCCCCGCCGGGCCGCCGGCTGCGGGGGGCGGGGCATGGGCCGGGCCAGCTCCTTGGCGTACCCGTCGGGGTCGGCGGCGAGGCGCATCAGCTCGGAGGCGGTGAGGGAGGCCGGGAGGACGACCTCGCGGACGGTGGCCCGGCTGCGGCGCAGCTCCCCGGCGAGGGCGTCGAGATCGCGGTCCCAGGACGCGATGGCCCGCCGCTCCTCGGGGGTGAGTTCACCGTCGTACGCGTCCTCGGCCCGCGCCTCGGCGGCCGGTGGACCCGCCTGGTGCGGCAGCGAGGCCGGTACGCGCGGCCCGGCGGGGCGGCCGGGAACCGCGGAGTGGCCGGACACGGCGGGGGCGCCGGGGCCGATGGGGGCGTCAGGGCCAGTGGGGGCGCCGGGGCCGGCCGGCGCGTCGGCCGGGCTCCGGGCGGGCCCGGGTCCGCCGCCCTCGTACGGCGTCCCGAGCTCGCCTCGGCCGCCGAGGCCGCCCCGACCGCCCCGGTCGTCGGGCTCCTCCGGAAACGGGTCCCCTCCCGGATCGCCGGGGAGGGACCCGACATCCGGAAAGTCCGGTTCATCTGGTTCATCTGGTTCATCTGGTTCATCTGCGCCATCGGGCTCGTCCGGAGGTGGCCCCGTGGAGTCCCAGCCCTCCGGGAACAGACCGGAGTCACCGTCCCGCCCCCCGCCGACCGCGCCCTCGTCCTCACCCTCGCCCGCGCCCTCGCCCGCGCCCTCGAACGGATCCGGTGCCGTCCTCAGATACGCCAGTACGGTGTCCGCCGCGGCCCGGCGGCGGGACAGGGAGACCGGATCCAGCGGCAGCGGCCAGGCGCGGTCGGGGGCGGCCGTCGCCAGAAACGGATTCTCTGCCTCCGTGTCCGGTTCGTCCGCCCAGACCTCGATCTCGCCGAATCCCGTGGCGCAGTGGTCGTACAGGGCCTTCAGAAACGCCGACGGCCCCCGGCGGCGCTTCTGCGTCGGCCCCCACCAGTGGGCCGAGCCCAGCAACAGGGAGCGCGGCCGGGTGAAGGTGACGTATCCGAGGCGCAGTTCCTCGGTGTGCTGATGGTCCCTCAAGGCGTCCTTGAATGCCTTGAACCCCTTGGCGTCGAAGGACGTGAGGTCGGGGAGCGTGGCCGCGTCACCGCGCAGGGCGTGCGGAAGGACCTGGGGATGGGAGGTCCATGCCTCGCGGGCCCGGTCGCTCGGAAAGTGCGTGGCCGTCAGGCCGGGGACGGCGACGACGTCCCACTCCAGGCCCTTGGACTTGTGGGCGGTGAGGACCTTGACCGTGTTCTCACCGCCGGGCAGGGCGTTGTCCAGGCCCTTCTCGTACTGCGCGGCCGTCCGCAGAAAGGCCAGGAACGCCAGCAGACTCGCCTCTCCGTCGAGCGCGGCGAAACCGGCCGCCGTGTCCAGGAAATTGGCGAGGGTCTCCCGGCGGCGGGCGGCCAGCGCGTGCGGAGACGCGGACAGCTCGACCTCCAGCCCGGTGGTGGCGAGCACCCGGTGCAGTACGTCCATCAGCGGATCGGCCAGCGAACGGCGCAGGTCGCGCAGTTCGGCGGCGAGACGGGCGAAGCGGACCCGGGCCTCGGCCGAGAAGGGCAGCCCGTCGTCGGGGCCGGACTGTTCGAGGAAGGTGTCCAGTGCGTCGGCGAGGGAGACGACCTCGAACGGGTCGGTGCCCTCGACCGCGGCGGCCAGCCGCTCGTCCGGATCGTCGGACGCCGGGGTTCCGCGGTCGACCAGGAGCCGGGCGCGGCGCCCGAGCAGGGCGAGGTCCCGGGGGCCGATACGCCAGCGCGGACCGGTGAGCAGGCGTACGAGCGAGGCATTGGCCCCCGGGTCCTGGAGGACCTCGCAGACCGCGACCAGGTCGGCGACCTCGGGCAGATGGAGCAGCCCGGAGAGCCCGACGACCTCCACCGGGACGTCCCGGGCGACCAGGGCGCCCTGGATCTCTGGGAAGTCACCCGCCGTACGGCACAGGACGGCGATCTCGCCGGGCTCCTTACCCGTCCGGACCAGATGCGCGATCGAGTCGGCCAGCCAGGCGATCTCCTCGGTGTGGGACGGCAGCAGGGCGATCCGTACCGAGCCGTCGCGCTCGGCCCCGGGCGCGGGCCGCAGCGCCTCGACGCCTTCGTGCAGGGCCCGCAGCGGGGCGGCGAGCCCATTGGCGAGGTGGAGCAGCCGGCCGCCGCTGCGCCGGTTCTCGCTGAGGGAGAACCGGGTTGCGGGGCTCCCGTCGGCGCCCGGGAAGTGCTCCGGGAAGTCGTCGAGATTGGCGACGGACGCCCCGCGCCAGCCGTAGATGGCCTGGCAGGGGTCGCCCACGGCGGTCACCGCATGGCCGGTGCCCCGGCCGAACAGCCCGGACAGCAGCTGCCGCTGGGCGACCGAGGTGTCCTGGTACTCGTCGAGGAGCACGACCCGGAACTCGTCCCTCAGGATGGTCCCGACCTCGGGCCGGGTGAGCGCCAGCTCGGCGGAGAGGGCGATCTGGTCGCCGAAGTCCAGCAGCTCGCGGGCGCGCTTGGCCTCCCGGTAGCGCACGGTCAGATCGAGCAGCTCCCGGCGGGCCGCGGCGGCCCCGGGGATCCTGCGGAGCTGTTCGTTGGAGAGCTTGACGCCTTCCAGGGCGCGCAGCAGCCCGGAGTCGTACGCACCGAGCCGCTCGGGCGGTACGAGATGTTCGGACAGCTCGGAGTCGAGCGCCAGCAGATCGCCGACGAGGGAGGGGAAGGAGCGGGTCAGGGAGGGGTACGGCCCCGGCGCCTCGCGCAGTACACGGGCGGCGAGCTGATAGCGGGTGGCGTCGGCGAGGAGTCGCGCGGTCGGTTCGAGTCCTATGCGCAGTCCGTGGTCGGCGAGCAGCTGTCCGGCGAACGCGTGGTACGTGGAGATGCGCGGCTCGCCCGGCGGGTTGTCGGGGTCGATGACGTCGGGGTCGGTCACCCCCGCCCGTACGAGCGCCGTACGGACGCGCTCGGCCAGCTCACCGGCCGCCTTGTTGGTGAAGGTGAGGCCGAGGACCTGCTCCGGCGCGACCTGACCGGTCCCGACCAGCCACACCACCCGGGCGGCCATCACCGTCGTCTTGCCGGACCCGGCTCCGGCCACGACGACCTGCGGGGCGGGCGGCGCGGTGATGCAGGCCGTCTGCTCCGGGGTGAAGGGGATCCCGAGAAGCTCCTTGAGCTGCTCGGGATCGGTGATGCGAGCGGTCACAACACAGAGGCTAAGGGGCGCCACTGACAGTGCCGGACCCACGCGGGCGCTCCCGGGCCCACAGGCACCCCTGGTCCACGCGGGGCGCTCCCGGCCCACGGCCACCCCTGCTCCACGCCGGGCGGTCCCGGACCCGCGCGGGCGCCCCTGACCCACGCCGGGCACTCCCCGGCCCGTGCCGGTCGCCCCCGGCCCCGGTCGGCCCCGGCCCGGGAGCGCCCGGAGGCGGTCACCCCGCCGTTCACTCCACGATGTGGCGGCCTTCCGGCCGGGCACTGCACGAGGCGCGGAACGCGCAGTGGTCGCACTGCTTCCCCGTGGACGGGGTGAAGCGCTCGTCGAGGACGCGGCCCGCCGCGGTGGCGAGGAGTTCGCCGGCCCACTCCCCCGCCAGCGGCTCCTGTGCCTGGATCTTCGGCAGGTCCTCGCCGCCGTCCCGCCTGGCGGCGGCCTGCCGGAGCTGGACGAGTTCGGCGCCCCCCGGCTCCGGGCGTCGCCCCTCGAACGCCTCGTCGAGCGCGCCCTCGCGCACGGCGAGCTGATAGACGGCGAGCTGGGGATGGCGGGCGACCTCGTCACCGGTGGGGGACTGCCTGCCGGTCTTGAAGTCGACGACGTACGCGCGCCCTTCGGTGTCCCGCTCCACCCGGTCCATGGAACCCCGGATGCGTACCTCGTACTCCCCCGCCTCCAGGACGACGTCGAACTCCTGCTCGGTGGCGGCGGGGGCGCGGCCCCCGCGGTCCATGACGTGCCAGCGCAGGAAGCGTTCGAGCGCCACGCGCGCGTGGCGCTTCTCCTGCTCCGATTTCCAGGGGGCGTCGAAGACGAGCGCGTTCCACACCGAGTCCAGGCGCTCCATGAGGACGGCCAGGTCGGCGGGGGTCCGCCCGGAGGCGACCTCGTCGGCGAGCACATGGATGACGTTGCCGAAGCCCTGGGAGGCGGTGGCCGGAGCTTCGGCCTTCACCTCGCGGCCCAGGAACCACTGGAGCGCGCAGGTGTTGGCGAGCTGGTCCAGGGCGCTGCCGGAGAGCGCGACGGGCTGGTCCCGGTCGCGCAGCGGGACCCGGCTGTGGGTGGGCTCGTACAGCCCCCACCATCGGTGGGGGTGCGCGGCCGGGACGAGCGGCAGTCCCTCGTCGTCGCTGAGGGAGGCGAGCCGGGCGAGCCGCCGGGCCGCCGCGTCGCGCAGTGCCGGGGAGGCCGCCGGGTCGACCGTGGTGGCGCGCAGTTCGGCGACGAGCGCTGGTACGGCGAGGGGACGGCGGGGGCGGCCGGTGATGTCCTTCGGCTCGACGCCGAGTTCGGTGAGGAATCGGGAGGGCTGGTCACCGTCGTCGGCGGGGGCCTTGACGGCGGTGACGACCAGGCGGTCGCGGGCACGGGTCGCCGCCACATAGAAGAGGCGGCGCTCCTCGGCGAGCAGCGCGCCGGGTGTCAGCGGCTCGGCGAGGCCGTCGCGGCCGATGCGGTCGGCCTCCAGGAGGGAGCCCCGGCGGCGGAGATCGGGCCACAGGCCCTCCTGCACCCCGGCGACGACGACGAGGCCCCATTCGAGGCCCTTGGAGCGGTGCGCGGTCATCAGCCGTACGGCGTCGGGCCGGGCCTCCCTGCCGGAGAGGGTGTCGGCGGCGATGTCCTGGGCCTCGATCTCCTCGATGAAGTTGAGGGCGCCCCGGCCCCCGGTACGTTCCTCGGCGCGGGCGGCGGTGTCGAAGAGCGCGCAGACGGCGTCGAGGTCCCGGTCCGCGTTCCGCCCGGCCGCGCCGCCGCGCAGGGCGGCGCTCTCCAGACGCTGAGGCCAGTACGTGCCGTCCCACAGCTCCCACAGGGCCTGCTCGGCCGTGCCGCCGCCCTCCAGCAGTTCACGCGCCGTGCGCAGCAGCCCGCCGAGCCGCTGCGCGCCGCGCGCGTACGAGGGGTCGTGGGCGACGAGCCGCTCGGGTTCCGCCACGGCGCGGGCGAGCAGCAGATCGGACGGTGGCGGTACGCGGTTGCCCGCGGCCCGCTCCTCGTCCCGCAGGGCCCGCCCGAGGCGGCGGAGATCGGCGGCGTCCATGCCTCCGAGGGGGGAGGCGAGGAGGGCGAGGGCGGTCTCGGTGCCGAGCCACGAGCCGCCGGCGCCGTCGCCGTCCGCCACGGAGTCCCGGGACCCGTCCGGGGGCCCGTCATCGTCCGCGCCCTCGCCGGACTCCCCCGTCGTAACCCCGCCGGAAGCACCCCGGCCGGCCGCACGCTCCCCGGGCGCGCCGCCGTCCGCCGCCATCTCCTCGGACGCGCCCCCGCCGGCCGCGCCCCCGCCGGAGGCTCCCTCGCCGGAGGCTCCCTCGCCAGAAGCACCGCCCCCGGAAGCACCGCCGCCGCTCCCGCCCCTCCCGGACACCGCCGCCGTCGCCACCGCGCGCAGGGCGGTCAGCAGGGGCGCCACCGCCGGTTCATGGCGCAGCGGCACATCCGCGCCGTCCACCTCCAGGGGCACACCCGCCGTGGTCAGAGCACGTCGGATCGTCGGTATCGTGCGGGTTCCCGCGCGGACGAGGACGGCCATGTCGCCCCACGGAACGCCGTCTTCCAGATGCGCGCGCCGGAGGATGTCGGCGATGTTGTCGACCTCGGTGGAGGCGGTGGGGAAGGTGTACGTCTCGACCGTGCCGCCCTCGCGGACCGCCTTCAGCTCACGGTGGGCGCGGACCTTGTCGGCGGGCAGCCGGGTCAGCGGCATACGGCGGGTCAGCAGCCGGGTCGCCTCCAGGAGGTCCGCCCCGCTGCGGCGCGACCTCGTGAGGACGGCCACCTCCGCCGGGCCCCCGTCCTCCCGCGGAAAGGCCGAGGGGAAGTCGAGGATCCCGTTCACGTCCGCGCCCCGGAAGGCGTAGATCGACTGGTCGGGGTCGCCGAACGCGACCAGCGTCCGGCCGCCGCCCGCGAGCGCCCGCAGCAGCCGTACCTGTGCGGGGTCGGTGTCCTGGTACTCGTCCACGAAGACGGTGTCGTACGGGAAGGCCCCGGGCGCGAGCCCCCGCGCCCCGCCGTGCGCCGATCCGCCGTACACCGGCCCGTCCGCTCCCGGTCCTCCGTACACCGCCCCGCCGGGGCCCGCCGTCCGCTCCGCCAGCAGCACCGCGCGGTGGACCAGTTCGGCGTAGTCGAGGACTCCCTGCATGTCCAGGACGTCCAGATACTCCGCGAGGAAGGTCGCCGCCGCCCGCCAGTCCCGCCGCCCGGTGCGGGCCGCGAACCGGTCCAGGGCGGCGGGGTCGAGCCCCAGCTCACGGCTGCGGGCGAGCACCGCCCGTACCTCGTCGGCGAAGCCGCGGGTGGTCAGACAGGCCCGCAGCTCGTCGGGCCAGTGGCCCCGCGCGAGTCCCTCCGCCTCCAGGTCGAGCTGACCGGTGAGCAGCTCGCGTACGGCGACGTCCTGCTCGGGGCCCGAGAGCAGCCGCAGCGGTTCGGAGAAGAGATCTGCGTCCTGGTGGGCGCGGACCAGGGCGTAGCAGAAGGAGTGGAAGGTGGTCGCCTGCGGGCCCTTCGCGCCCCCGAGCCGCAGCGCCATCCGGTCCCGCAGCTCCACGGCCGCCTTGCGGCTGAAGGTGAGCACCAGGATCCGTTCCGGATCGGCTCCCCGGGCGACCCGGGACGCCACCGCCTCCACCAGGGTCGTGGTCTTTCCGGTGCCCGGACCTGCGAGAACGAGCAGGGGGCCGTGGTCGTGGTCAACCACCGCGCGCTGCGCTGCGTCCAGGTGAGGGGGATCCACGGCGGCCGGCGGAGTGCGTACCAGCCGGTACGCGCCCGGGGTCCGCCCCCTGAGCCCCTGTGGGCGCGGGGGGACCCCCCGCCGTACCTGTCCCGGGTACGGGGTACGCCCGGTGGTGGAGGAGGAACTCACGTGGATCGCCGGTCCTGGTGGGTGTGCTGGTGCTGATGGAGCGGTCGGTGCCGCGTGCCGACGCTACGCCGTCGCCCGGCGGGCGGTCGGCGGACCGGTCGCGTCCCGACCCGGCCGTGGTACCGGGTGCGCGCCCCCGGTCCCGTACCGCGCAGGGTCCCCGGGGCCGCCGCCCCGCCGCCCCCTGCCGGAAGCTTTCATGTGTGAGCGCCGCCGACCGCACCACCGCCCCCGTCCCAGCGCGCCCGCCGCATGTCGAGCCGCGGGACATGGCCTTCGGCGCCGCGCGGGGCCTCCCGCAGCGGGGTGCCCTCCGTCCGGTAGCGCGCCAGGGCGCTCAGCTCGTGACCGGGCAGCAGGGTGCCGTCCGCGCGCACCACCCGCCACCAGGGCACGGCCCCGCCGTACAGCGCGAGCACCCGGCCGACCTGGCGCGGGCCGCCCTCGCCCAGCCACTCGGCGATGTCGCCGTACGTCATCACCCGGCCGGGCGGGATCAGCTCGGCGACCTCAAGCACCCGCTCGGCGTAATCCGGCAGCTCTTCCATCCGGACCATCCTGCCGCACACCACCGACAACGCCCGCGGTTCCCTGGCCGGACCGGCCCTCGCCCCGGCCCGCGGGCCGGGGGCAGAATGGTCACCGGGGCGCGGCCCACGCCCCCGCGATACACCCTGATGCCCCCCTCTGTCGTCCGGTCGTGCCACCATCGTGCGGGCGGTGACTGGTGATACGAGATCAAAAAGAGACCGAGACGGCGAAGGAGCAGGGTGTGCGGCCTGGCACGACGGCTGACGCCGCCGACTCCGGGCCGGACCCGGCCGGACCCGCCGGAGCAGACCGAGGAGCAGGCGACGGAGCCGCCGGAACAACGACGCCCACCAGTGAGGGCAGGAAACCGATCGAGCACAGGAACGCAGGCGACAGGGACGGCGCGGAGAAGCCGGACCTGAGGAAGCCGCAGCACGGAGAGACGTCCGGGGAATCCGGACCGCGGCCGGACGGGACGTCCGGGGGCGAGGACCACCACGGGCCCGATGTCGGCGGTGTCGACCGGGTCTCGGGGGACGAGCCGCTGCTCGCCGCCCGGGTGCACCGCCCCTCCGATCTGATGCGCTTCCTCAGCGGCATCCTCGCGATCGCCGTCGTGCTCGCCGTCGCCTCCTTCGCCGTGGGCACGACCACCGGCCTCGAACACGACATCAGCAAGGGCACGGGCCAGGCACCGGATCTGCTGGTGAAGCTGGCCGGGCTGGTCTCCTCCATCGCCGTTCTGCTGGTCCCGGTCGCCTTCGCGATCGAACGGCTGATCAAGCGGGACGGGCTGCGCATCGCCGACGGTGTCCTCGCCGCCGTACTCGCCCACGGCGTGACCCTCGCCACCGACCTCTGGGTCGCCAGGGCCGCGCCCGGCACCCTCCAGGAGGCGCTGACCCGGGCGCAGTCCGGCGGCGGGCTGACCGACCCCGTCCACGGCTATCTGGCGCCCGTCATCGCCTATATGACCGCCGTCGGGATGGCCCGCAGACCGAGATGGCGGGTGGTCCTGTGGGTGGTGCTGCTGCTCGACGCCTTCGCGATGCTGGTCGCCGGATACACCACCCCCTTCTCCATCATCCTGACCGTGCTGCTCGGCTGGACGGTGGCGTACGGCACGCTGTACGCAGTCGGCTCGCCCAATGTGCGCCCCACCGGACAGACGCTGCTGGCGGGTCTGCGCCATGTCGGTTTCCGCCCGGTGACCGCGATGCGCGCCGAGGACCTGCCCGAGAACTCGCCCCTGCGCCCGGACGGCGGCGGCCCGCCCGAGCAGGGCGACCGGGGCCGCCGCTATCTGGTCACCCTGGAGAAGGGGCCGCCGCTCGATGTCACCGTCGTCGACCGTGAGCAGCAGGCCCATGGCTTCTTCTACCGGGCCTGGCGCCGGCTGACGCTGCGCTCCATCACCACCCGCCGCTCCCTCCAGTCGCTGCGCCAGGCACTGGAGCAGGAGGCGCTGCTGGCGTACGCGGCGATCGCCGCCGGGGCCAACGCCCCCAAGCTGATTGCCACCTCCGAGCTGGGGCCCGACGCCGTGATGCTGGTGTACGAGCACCTGGGCGGGCGCTCCCTGGACGCCATGGCGGACGAGGAGATCACCGACGAGGTGGCGCGCGGGGCCTGGCGGCAGGTCGAGGCGCTCCAGTCCCGCCGTATCGCGCACCGCAGGCTGACGGGCGACGCAATTCTGGTGGATCGTTCCGGCAAGGTGATCCTCACCGATCTGCGGGGTGGTGAGATCGCGGCAGGCGATGTGGTGCTGCGGATGGACATCGCCCAGCTGCTGACCACCTTCGGTCTGCGGATGGGGGCCGAGCGGGCGGTCGCCGCGGCTCTGGAGGTCCTCGGGCCGGACGCGGTCGCGGACTGTCTGCCGCTGCTCCAGCCGATCGCGCTGAGCCGCTCCACCCGGGCGACGCTGCGCAGGCTCGCCCGCGAGCGCGCGCAGCGGGAACGGGAGGCGGTGCTGGAGGCGTCGGCCGCCGCCCGGCGGGCCCGTACCGGCGAGGCCGAGCCCGCCGGGGAGGGCCGCAAGGCCGTACGCAAGACCGAGCGGGCGGAGAAACAGGCCGACAAGCGGGCCGTGGACGAGGCCCTCGACGAGGCGCGCGAGGAGGATCTGCTGACCCAGATCCGCCATCAGGTGCTGCGGATCAGACCGCAGGCGCCGGTGGAACCGGTCCGCCTCGAACGGATCCGGCCGCGGACGCTCGTCAGTCTGATCGCGGGCGCGGTCGCCGCGTACCTCCTGCTCTCGCAGATCGCGGGCACCAACCTCGGCGCGGACTTCGGCAGCGCGCACTGGGGCTGGGTGGCGGCGGCGGTCGCGTTCTCCGCGGTCACCTATGTGGCCGCGGCGATGAGCCTGCTGGGCTTCGTCCCCGAGCGGGTGCCCTTCCCGAGGACCGTCCTGGCCCAGGTCGCCGGATCCTTCGTCAAGATCGTCGCTCCGGCGGCGGTCGGCGGTGTGGCGCTGAACACCCGGTTCCTCCAGCGCTCGGGCGTACGCCCGGGGCTCGCGGTGGCGAGTGTGGGCGCGGCGCAGCTCTTCGGGCTCGGGGCGCACATCCTGCTGCTGCTCACCTTCGGCTATCTCACCGGTACGGAGAAGACGCCGTCGCTGAGCCCGTCCAGGACGGTGATCGCGGGTCTGCTGACGGTCGCGGTGCTGGTGCTGGTGGTGACGGCGATCCCGTTCCTGCGGAAGTTCGTCTCCACGCGGCTGCGGTCGCTGTTCGCCGGTGTGGTGCCGCGCATGCTGGATGTGCTCCAGCGGCCGGTGAAGCTGCTGACCGGTATCGGCGGTCAGCTGCTGCTGACCTTCGCCTTCGTGATGTGTCTGGACGCCTCGATCCGGGCGTTCAACGACGGCCATCAGCCGCTCAGTTACGCGAGCCTCGCGGTGGTCTTCCTCGCGGGCAACGCGCTGGGGTCGGCCGCGCCGACGCCCGGTGGTGTGGGCGCCGTGGAGGGCGCTCTGATCCTGGGGCTCTTCGCGGCCGGGGTGCCGAAGGACGTGGCGACGGCGGCGGTGCTGCTGTACCGGATGCTGACCCTGTGGCTGCCGGTGCTGCCGGGGTGGATCGCCTTCAACCAGCTGACGCGGAAGGGGGCCTTGTAAGGGGCCCGCCGCCTCCCCGGGGGAGGGGCGGGGCTACCCGCCGTACCGGCGTCTCACACGCCCGGCCCCTCCAGTCGGCGGACACACGCCATCCGCCCCGGAACCACCCGCATGGACCGCCGCGGGGGCGGGGCGCGCGCCCCCGGCGCACGATGGCGGCATGCCGACCTCTTCCACCGCCGCCCGCGCCGCCGCACTCGTCGTCTCCCTCTCCGTTCTCCTGGCCGCGGGCTGCTCCGACAGCGGTGACAAGGGCAAGGGGAAGGACCCGGCCAGCGGCACCACGAGCACGGCGTCCCCGGGCAAGGGGCTCACCTCACAGAAGCTGCGGTGGCAGGAGTGCCCCCCGCCGTCCGAGGCGGAGGGCGGCGGACCGGCCCCGTCGCCGCTTCCGGGCGGCACGTCCTGGGAGTGCTCTTTCATGGACGCACCCCTCGACTGGTCCGATCCCGGCGGTGACACCATCGAACTCGCCCTGATCCGCGCCAGGGCCGCCGACCAGGCGAACCGTATCGGCTCCCTGATCTTCAACTTCGGCGGGCCCGGCGGCTCCGGCGTCGCCACCCTCCCTGCCGCGGCCCAGGACTACACGGCCCTGCGCGCCCGCTACGACCTGGTGAGCTTCGACCCCCGGGGAGTCGGCCGCAGTGTGGCGGTGGAGTGCGAGGACAACGCACAGCTCGACGAGTTCTACGCACAGGACGCGACCCCGGACGACGCCGCGGAGGAGAAGGCGTTCACCCGGAACCTCAAGGACTACGCCTCGGCGTGCGAGAAGAACTCCGGCAGCGAACTCCCGCATGTCGGCACCGTCAACGCCGCCCGCGACATGGATCTGATGCGCCAGGTCCTCGGCGACGGCAAGCTGTACTACTTCGGCATCTCGTACGGCACGGAACTGGGCGGGGTGTACGCGCACCTGTACCCGAAGAACGTCGGCCGCGCAGTCTTCGACGCCGTCGTCGACCCGACGCAGAACTCCGAGCAGTCCTCCCTGGGCCAGGCCAGGGGCTTCCAGCTGGCCCTCGACAACTTCGCCCGCGACTGTGTGGCGCGGGGCGGCGAATGCCTGCTCCCCGGCACCTCCGTCCAGGAGGTCGAGGCCGGGATCCAGGACCTGCTCCAAAGGCTCGACGCGAAGCCGCTCCCCACCGGCACCGACCGGCCGCTCACCCAGACCCAGGCACTCAACGGCATCGCGCAGGCGCTGTACTCCAAGGAGTTCTGGGAGCTGCTGGAGCAGGGGCTCGACGAGGCCGACGGCGGTGACGGCGCGCTGCTGCTCGCGCTGTCCGACGCCATGAACGGCCGCAGCGAGAACGGCCACTACAGCAATATGGGCGCGGCGTTCTCCGCGATCAGCTGCGTCGACACCAAGGACCGCTACTCGCTGGAGCAGACGAGGGCGAAGCTGCCCGAGTTCCGCAAGGCGTCGCCCGTCTTCGGCGACTACCTGGGCTGGGGCCTGATGGGCTGCACCGAGTGGCCGGTGCCAGGCACCTGGAACACCCCTGACGTCTCGGCGCCGGGCGCGCCGCCCGTCCTCGTCATCGGCAACACCGGCGACCCGGCGACTCCCTACGCGGGCGCCCGGGCGATGGCGAAGGAGCTGGGAGAGGGCGTCGGCGTCGAGCTGACGTACCGCGGCCAGGGCCATGGGGCGTACAACGGCGGCAGTGTCTGTGTGCAGCGGGCCGTCGACTCCTATCTGCTGAACGGCAAGGTCCCCGCTCCGGGAACGGTCTGCGAGTAGGTCCCGGGGCCACTGCCTGCGGCGTTGTCGGTGGGGCCGCCTAGGATGTGGGGAGATCTCTGAGCCATGGGGGGCACGCGATGAGCATGAGGGTACGGGCGGGGGCCCTGGCGACGGCGGCGTTGCTGCTCGCCGGGACGGCCGCGGGCTGCACCACCGACCCTGACGAGGGGGAGGGCAAGGGCGGTGCGGCGAGCTCCTCGCCGTCCGCCCCCGCGAAGGAGACGCCCGGGGCCTCGGCGCTCCCGGCCGCGCTCACCGGGCAGAAGCTCGACTGGAAGAGCTGCCGCCCGCCCGTCAAGGCCGACGGGATCTACGCGGAGAAGCCCGGGCGGCAGTGGCAGTGCGCCACGATGAAGGCACCGCTCGACTACGGCAAGCCCTCCGGCGAGACGATGGGCATCGCCCTGATCCGCGCCAAGGCGAAGGACGACGGCAGCCGTATCGGCTCCCTGCTGTTCAACTTCGGCGGACCCGGCGGTTCCGGCGTGGCCACCCTCCCCCGCGCCGCCGAGGACTACCAGAAGCTGAACCGCCGCTACGACCTGGTGGGTTTCGACCCGCGCGGGGTCGCGGACAGCTCCGCCGTCGTCTGCCGGGACAGCGAGCAGACCGAGGCCAGCCACCAGCTGGACCACAGCCCGGACACCGCCGCCGAGGAGAAGATCTTCCTCGACAACGCCGCCGCCTTCGGCGCGGGCTGCGCCAAGAGGTCGGGCAAGCTGCTTCCGCACGTCGGAACCGAGAACGCGGCACGGGACATGGATCTGATGCGCCAGGTCCTCGGCGACGACAAGCTGCACTACCTGGGCTTCTCGTACGGTACGGAACTGGGCGCCGTGTACGCCCACTTGTTCCCCTCCGAGGTCGGGCGGCTCGTCCTGGACGCGGTGGTCGACCCCACCACCGACTTCGCCGGGGGCTCGCGCAATCAGGCCGTCGGCTTCCAGCGGGCCCTGGAGAACTACTTCAAGGACCGCGGCATCGGTGCCGAGGAGGGCACGGCGAGGGTGGTGAAGCTGCTGGAGCGCCTGGACCGCGAGCCGCTGCCCGCCGGAGAGGGCCGCAAGCTCACCGAGAACCTCGCGCTCACCGGCATCGTCCTGCCGCTGTACTCGCAGGAGAGCTGGTCGACGCTCACCGAAGCGCTCGACGCGGCGGAGAGCGGTGACGGCGCGCCCCTGATCCAGCTCGCGGACATGTACAACAGCCGTGACGAGAACGGCGACTTCACCACCCAGGACCACTCGCAGCGGGCGATCTCCTGCACCGACGCCGGAGGTGCCACGGCGACGCCGGCCGAGGTCACATCGCGCCATCTGCCCGAGTTCACCAAGATATCGCCGGTCTTCGGCCCGATGCTGGCCTGGGATCTGGCCGGCTGGTGCGCCGGCTGGCCGGTGACCGGTGACAGCGGCCCGACGGATGTCTCCGCGAAGGGCGCGGCCCCGATCCTGGTCATCGGCACCACCGGCGACCCGGCGACTCCTTACGAGGGCGCGAAGAAGATGGCGGACGGGCTGGGCGCGGGTGTCGGTGTGCTGATCACCAACAAGGGCGAGGGCCATGGCGCGTACGGGACGGCGGACTGTGTGACGAAGACGGTCGACGCATATCTGCTGGACGGCACGGTCCCGCCGAACGGCAAGACCTGCTCGTAGCGGCGGGACCGAGGCTCCCGGGCGCCCCGCCCACGCCCGGGACTCTCACACCCCTACGCCGGGGTCGGCCCCGGTCGTAGATCAGCCTCCGCCGGACCGGCCCCGGGTTCCGATCAGCCTTTGAGCCCGGTCACGCCCTCGGCCCGGACCCGGGGTATCGGGTCCGGGCCGAGGGGGAAGCGTTGGCTCCGGCGGAACACGGCGTCCCGTGCCGGTGGAACACCGGCACGGGGACGAACGGCGGACGGCGGCCCGGGAGGACCGGTGGGTGACGGCCCGGGACGCGGTCGACTCAGTAGATCGGCTTGCTCGGCTCGATCTGGTTGACCCAGCCGATGACACCGCCGCCGACGTGCACCGCGTCCGCGAAGCCCGCCGACTTCAGAACCGCGAGGACTTCCGCACTGCGGACACCCGTCTTACAGTGCAAGACGATCTTCTTGTCCTGGGGCAGGCTCTCCAGCGCGGCGCCCATCAGGAACTCGTTCTTGGGGATCAGCTTCGCACCGGGGATCGAGACGATCTCGTACTCGTTGATCTCACGGACGTCGATGATCTCGATGTTCTCGCCCTCGTCGATCCACTCCTTGAGCTGCTTGGGAGTGATCGTCGAACCGGCGGCCGCCTCCTGGGCCTCCTCGGACACGACACCGCAGAAGGCCTCGTAGTCGATGAGTTCGGTGACGGTGGGGTTCTCGCCGCAGACGGCGCAGTCGGGGTCCTTGCGGACCTTGACCTGGCGGTACTGCATCTCCAGGGCGTCGTAGATCATCAGCCGGCCGACGAGCGGCTCGCCGACACCGGCCAGGAGCTTGATCGCCTCGGTGACCTGGATCGAGCCGACGGAGGCGCAGAGGACTCCGAGCACACCGCCCTCGGCGCAGCTCGGGACCATGCCCGGCGGCGGGGGCTCGGGGTAGAGGCAGCGGTAGCAGGGTCCGTGCTCGGACCAGAAGACCGAGGCCTGGCCGTCGAAGCGGTAGATGGAGCCCCAGACATAGGGCTTGCCGAGCAGGACGCAGGCGTCGTTGACCAGATAGCGGGTCGCGAAGTTGTCCGTGCCGTCGACGATCAGGTCGTACTGGCTGAAGATGTCCATCACGTTGTCGGCTTCGAGCCGTTCCTGGTGAAGGACCACGTTCACATACGGGTTGATTCCGAGGACCGAGTCCTTGGCGGACTCGGCCTTGGAGCGGCCGATGTCCGCCTGGCTGTGGATGATCTGGCGCTGGAGGTTCGACTCGTCGACCTCGTCGAACTCGACGATGCCGAGCGTCCCCACACCGGCCGCGGCCAGGTACATCAGCGCGGGAGACCCCAGGCCGCCCGCGCCCACACACAGCACCTTGGCGTTCTTCAGCCGCTTCTGCCCGTCCATCCCGACATCGGGGATGATCAGGTGGCGGGAGTACCGGCGGACCTCGTCGACGGTGAGCTCAGCAGCTGGCTCGACCAGGGGTGGCAGCGACACGGGGACTCCGTTGCGTCGATAAGTCAGTACGGTTGTTCTCCCCGTAACACTGCCACGCGCCTTCTCATTCCGAGACACCCGGTCCGATCTGCGAGACGATTTCGTTCCAGTAGCCGGGCAGTGTCTCGAATGCCCCGATCCGCCCCTTGTCGATGTCCTCGGTACAGGGACCGGAGACGGCGCCGAGGGCCTGGCTCCCGAGGCCCTGGCCGCCGGACTCCGGGGCGCCGAAGCCGTCCCCGCCGAACCCTTCCCCGCCGAAGCCGTCCCCGCCGAACCCTTCCTCGCCGAACCCTTCCCCGCTGAGCCCGGCGTCACCGAACCACTCGTCGCCGCAGCCGTACGATCTGCCGAGGCGGTCGCTGCGATCGGTGAAGAAGATCGTTCCGGCACCCTGCCAGCGGGCGATCCGGGTGGCCTCCTCCAGATGGGTCCGCGGCACCCCGTGGACGAAGTGGGCGAACCGCTCGGGCGGATAATCGGCCGTCCACTGGGCGACCTGGGACCAGCGGTACTCGGTCCAGGGCCCGGTGAAGGTGACCAGCTGATCCGCCGCCTCCGCGTAACCGGGGTGCGGGTGCGAGCCGTGTCCCAGCACCAGATGCCCGCCGCCCCCTCCCCCGGCGCCGTCGAACACCGTCTCCAGCGTCCCCGTCACCCGCCGGACGGCCGCCAGATCGGCACGGTCCACCGGGCAGCGGTCCAGCATGAATCCGCCCACCCGGTACCACTCCAGATAGCGGTGGGCGTCGGAGATCAGATCACCGAAGGCGCGCGAGCCGTGCGCCATGTCGAGATGGCCGAGGACGCGCACACCCGCGTTGCCGAGCCGGCCCGCGGCCGCCAGGCAGTGCGGGTCGGGGCGTTCACCGGGCCCGTTCGCCACATTGAGCACGACCCAGTGCAAGGGGGTGCCCGGCCGGGTCAGTTCGGCCCACTCCCCGGGCGCCAGCAGCGGGTGCGCGTAGCCGGGGACACCGATACCGAGCCGCTCGCTGCCCGTCGCGGAGAGCTGGGCGCCCGTGGTGGTCAGATGCGGCATGCGGCCTCCATCCAGATGTCCGCGAGTGACTCCTCCAGATTGATCCGGGGGCGCCAGCCGAGCCGGTCGCGCGCGGTGCGGATGTCCGCCTGCTGCCAGTTGCCGCAGCCGTCCGGGTAGGGCAGGGGGGCCGTGGACAGCTGCTCCAGTACGGATTCGGAGCGCGGCGCCCCGATCCCGGGGGTGGTGTGACCGCCCAGCGGGCCGGGACCTCCGTGGGGGAGCGGCCCGGCATGGGCACCCGCATGGCTCACGGGACCGCCGTGGCCGCCGAGGGGCCCGCCGAGACCGCCCGCCCGGCCGGCCGGAACGTCCAGTTCATGGAGGGCGCCCGGATATCCGGCGACCCTGGCCAGGACCGCCGCAGCGTCCCGCAGCCGCACGGCCCGGCCCGTACCGATGTTGACGACGCCCTGGGCGGCGGAGAGCGAGGCCGCGTGGACCGCCCGCGCCACGTCCCGTACGTCCACGAAGTCACGCTGGACCCCGAGGCCGCTGAGCTTCAGCTCGCTGTCGCCGGACTGCATCGCCCGGCGCATCGCCTCGGCGAGCCGCCCGAGGGGCGACCCGGCCGGAGTACCGGGCCCCACGGGCGAGAAGACCCGCAGCACCACCGCGTCCAGCCCGGAGCCGAGCACCAGCTCGGTGGCGGCGAGCTTGCTCACCCCGTACGGGCCGCCGGGCCTCGGAATCGCGTCCTCCGCGGTGGACGCGCCCTGCTGGGAGGGCCCGTACTCGGAGGCGCAGCCCAGCTGGACGAGCCGGGCCCCGCAGCCGCTGCGGCGCAGGGCCTCACAGACGGTGGCGACGGCGACGGTGTTGTGCCGGACCAGATCGCGGGCGCCGCCCCGGGTGGCGCCCGCGCAGTTGACGACCACACCGGGGTGGACCGCGCTGAGAAAGCGGGTGAGAGCGCCGGGGCTGCCCCCGGCGAGGTCGAAGCGCACATCGGCGTCGTCGCCGCGCCCGAGCGCGGTGAGATGGACGGCGGGGTCGGCGAGCAGCCGGTCGGCCACGAAGCGGCCGAGGAATCCATTGGCGCCGAGCAGCAGAACCCTCATCGCGCGCCCCCTGGGTGCCGACGGGTCGGGGCTGGGGCTTGGGGGGTCATCTTCGGGTCTCTCCTAGGGTGTCGCTGTCGCCGCGGCGGCTGGTGCGGCCGGGGTGAGTACGCCCGCGGTGTCGGCTCCGCGGGAGGCGCTGGATCAGTCGGTGTGGGCGGAGGCGCGGGACAGAGCTGCCGTGGCACGCACCAGCAGCGCGGCTCCGGCGAGCGCGCAGGCGAGTGCGGGTACGGCTCCGGCCCCCCAGGCGCCCATGGCCGTCTCCACGGGCCGTGCGAGGAACGAGCAGCCGGGCAGCCGCCCGGCCAGCAGCAGCAGGGGTGCCAGCGCCTCGGCGGCGCAGGCGGCGGCGAGCCCGGTGGCGGCGGCCCGCGCGAAGCCGTACACCGCCAGCAGCCGGGCCAGGAAGAGCAGCAGCCCGAGCGCGACGGCCGGTGCGAGGGCGCCGCCGGCCGGGCCCTGGGGAAGGAGCGCCCCGGCGAGCACGAGCAGGATGGTCAGGGCTCCCGCGTACAGCGCGACCGTCCCGAGCAGCAGCGGGCGGGCGCCGGAGGCGAATTCGGCGAGCCCCCGGCTGCCGTCCCGTCTGCGCCGGGCCCGTACCGCGAACAGACGCGCGCACCAGGCGGCGGGCGCGACGGCGAGGGCGAGCCCGGCGAGCGGCGCCGTGGCCGGGTGGAGCGGCCCCTCGGGTCCGCCGCCGCTGATCTGGCCGAGGAGGTCCTCGCCCCAGACGGCGAAGCCGATGAGCCAGGACGTCCACAGACAGCCCGCGCGGACGGTACGGCCCCGGGCGCGCAGGGGCCCCCGGCCGAGAACGGCGATCACCGCGGCGGCGACGGCGAGCGCACCGGCCGCCGTGAGTGCCGCCCGGGCCGCTCCGTCGAACGCCTCGCGCCCGGTGACGGTGAGGACCGCCAGGACGCCCGGGACCAGGGAGAGCAGCAGCGGACCCGTGGACAGCCCGCGCGCCGGAGTGAGCGTGGGCTGTCCATGGGTCCGGGGCGGCTCCTGGTCCCGGGGCACCCGCGCGTACAGCTCGTCGGCGAGCGAGAAGACGTCCCGGTGCCGGAAGCGCGCGGCTGTACGGTCGGTGACGCCGTGGGCCTCCAGGCCCGCGGCGATCTCCAGCGGATCGACGGCCCGTTCGCACAGTTCCCGGTGCTGGTGCATCAGGGCCCTGACCGGGTCGGCGGGCCCGCGCCGGGGTACGGGGCGCGGCTGGGATCCGGGCCCGGTCCGGGCGGACCGGCCGGGGTGACCGTATCCGGACAGCTCCCCGGACCGGTCCGGGGCGGTGTGCCCGCCGAGGTCGCCGAAGCCGACGGAGCCGCTGGAGCCGCCGGGACCACCGAGGCCACCAGGACCACCGGGACCACCGAGGCCATCGAGGCCATCAGGACCCCCGTCCAGCGTCCCGCCACCGTGCCGCCGGTGGCCGTCGTCGGCGTAGGTGCTGTCGTTGAGGTGGGTGGTACTCATGCGCGGGCCTCCTCGGCCGTCGCCGGGGTGAGGAATCCGGGCAGCGGGTTCAGATCTCCCGCGCCCGCCAGCCCCACGGGGACATGCGCCTCCGCCGGGTGGCCGAAGGGCAGGGGCTCGCCCGCCTCGTTCACCGGCTCCCTGCGCACCGGGGAGCGGGAGATCAGCTCCAGGTACACGGCGCGGAAGGCCGCGATGTTCTGCTCGGCCGTGAACAGTTCGAGCGCCCGGGCGCGGGCCGCGGCACCCAGCCGGGCGGCCCGCTCGGGGTCCCGGAGGAGGGCGAGGCAGGCGTCGGCGAGGGCGCGGGGGTTGCGCGGCGGGACGACCAGACCGGTGCCGCCGATGACTTCGACGACCGCGCCGACATCCGTGGAGACGGTCGCGCGCCCGCAGAACATCGCCTCGACGAGGCTGAGCGGAAAGCCCTCCACGACGCTCGACAGCACGACGACTCCGCCGGCCGCGTAGGCGTCGGCGAGTTCGGGGGCCTCGGGACCGCCGATCTCCTCGAAGGAGACGGGGTTGTCGCCGACGGCGTGCGCGTCGGCCGCCTCGTCGGGGAAGAGCTGGGCGGCGAGCGCCCGGCAGTGGGAGAGATAGGTGGCCGATCCGGGCGCGGCCGACCCCGGGCCCCGTACCGCCGTGCCGAACAGCCGAAGCCGGGCCCGCGGCTCCTCCTTGCGCACCTCTGCGAAGGCGTGGAGCAGTGCGATGAGGTCCTTGGCGGGCTCGATCCGGCCGACCCAGACCAGGGTGAGCGGATCTCCGCCCTGCTCCCCCTCCCCCACCGCGGCGAACCGGTCCGCCTCCATGCCCGGGTAGACCGTGCGCAGCTTCTCGCGGTCCGCGCCGCACTTCTCCTGCCAGCGGCGGGCGTGGGTGTTGCCGGGGGTGATCACCGACGCCCGGGTGTACGTCTCGGTGGCGAGCCGCCCGTGGAAGGCGGCGAGCAGGGCGCGCACGGGGGCGCTCAGCTCCCGGCCGCCGCCCGGGCGGCGGGCCGCGCCGGTGGCGAGATAGTGCGCCCGCAGCCGGACGCCGTACTCGGTGACCAGCAGCGGAACCCCGAAGAAGCGTTTGGCCAACAGGCCGGGCAGCGCCGCCGGTCCACCGGACGCGGCATGGCAGAGATCGACCGCGCCCAGCTCGTCGTCGCCGTACCAGTCCAGGGAGAGCGGGCGCAGGGCACGCTCCAGCTCGTCGGCGAAGGCGAGGTGATCGGGTACGGCCGCGGCGCGCACACTCCGGCGCGCGCCGGGGGCGCGGCACGCGGATTCGAGGGCGCGGACGGCGTCTTCGGAGCGGAGTGCGGCGGGGAGCCCGCCGTGTTCGCGGGCGAGTCCGGCCAGTCCGTACAGACCGTCGGCGAAGCGGTCGCGCACCTCGCCCGGGCCACCGTCACCGTCCGGAACGCCGCTGCCGTCGCCCCCGGACCCGGCCGGGCCGGCGGGAGAGCAGATCGCGGCCGCGAGGTCCTGGAAGTGCCCGAGGAAACGGCGCCGCTCGCGCCGCCCGTAGCCGCGTCCGTCGTCCCCCGGCGCCCACAGGGCGGCGGTACGCACCCGGCGCACCCCCGGCGGCAGCGCGACCAGGCCCAGCTCCTCCTGGCGGGCGCTCCGGCTCAGCGCGTAGATGTCGAACTCGTGCTGGGCGAGCCCGCGCACCAGCCGGTCGCACCACACCCTGGCCTCACCTGCCGCATACGGATAGCCACCGTCGGTGAGCAGTCCGATCCGCACGAGTGCACCCCCGATCTCCCTTGTGAGCAGCCGCCGTTGGCTGGGCGACACGCAGCGGGACGACCGTAAGCCGGTGTGGCCGTGGTACGGCGGACGGTTGTCCGTCGCGCCACCGGAAGGGGTGAATAGACGTAACTTTCGCACCACAGTAGCGTTCCGTCGCGCTACGGGAACTCTCTGTTACGGAATGTCAGGCTACGGCCAACCCCTGAGCGCCCCGGCCGTCGGAGAAGCGTCAACCCTTCGGATGGACCCAGGGGTTGGGGCGGCACGCGATCCCGTCGATGTTCAGGGACTTCGTCTGCTGCTGCATCACCGGCGCCAGGGCGCCCCTCGTCCGGCAGCTCACATGGCCGTGCCCGAGGCGGTGGCCCACCTCGTGGTTGATGAGCATCTGGCGGTAGGCGAAGATCGCGCCGAGACCGTAGGTGTCCGATCCCTGTGCCCAGCGGTAAGCGTTGATCATCACGCGGTCGGTGGACGCGGAGTCACAGCTGACCTTGTCGATCGAGGTGTTCAGACCCGACTTGGCACACCACTCGTCGGTCGTGCCGGGGCTGGCGAGGGTCACGACGAACTCGGGATCGCCGGAGGAGATCCGCTCGAACGTCATCGCGCCGCCGTTCGCCCAGCTCCGCTCGTCGTTGAGGGTCCGCTGCACGGCGGTGGCGAAGAGCACGCCGTCCAGGCCGAGGCCCTTCTCCACATCCACCCGGTAGCGGATCTTGCGGCCCTTGCCGGGAGCCTTGTCGAAGCCGGGCACCGCCTCGAAGACACCGTCCGCCGTCAGTCCGGGGTCGATCTGGAACGGTGTGGCCATCAGCTGCTCGTACGTGGGAGCCGGGGGCTTCACCGCCGGCTTCCGCGCGGGGGTCGGCCTGGCATCGGAGCGGGACGCCGAGCCGTCGGTGTCGCCGCGCTCAGCCCCGGTGGCGGACGTCTTGGACCCGCCCTTGCCGTCGGCGGCGACCTGCCCGGCCACGACGACGGCGAGCACGGTCGTCACGGCCGCCGCGGCGATCCCGGTGAAGGTGCGCCCCTTGCCGCCACCGCTCCCCCGGTCCGCCCGGCGCGTCCTGCCGCTCCCGGCGCGCCGGGGCCCGGGCACGGCGGCGACGGACCGCGAATCGGTGCGTGAGCCGGTACGGCTGTCGGGAGTGCCGGGAGTGTCCGTACCGGCCGCGGAGCCCTGACGGGTGTCCGTACCCGGACCGGAAGGCGTACGGGGCCCGCCCTCCGCACCGGGGCCGGTGCTCGGGCCGGCTCCGGAGGGTGTCTGCCGTGGGGCGCGTGCGCCGTCGTGCCCCCCGGTGGTCCGCCCGCGCGGCGGGGGGACCACCGGCCCGTTCGCCACCGGCCCCGGGGCGCCCGGGACGGGCCCCCGCCGGGGCTCGTACCCGGCCGGAAGGGCACCCGTGCCCCAGCCGCCGCCCGCCTCGCGCTGCTCCGGGTGCCCGCCGCGCGTATGCGGCGAGCCGCCGTAGCCGGAGACCGTGTGCTCGGGGTGCAGGGGGGCCGTCCCCTGTGCGCCGGAGCCGTGGCCGCCGGCGGCGGGGGCCACGGTGCCGTGCGGATAGATGCGGTGACCGCCGGTGTCGTACGGATCCGGGTACGGGGCCTGCGCGGCGCCCGGACCGGCCGGCCGGGACCGTGCGGCACCCGGACCGGGGACGGAAGAACCCTGCTGACCGGGGACGGGAGAACCGTACTGATCGGGGACGGGTGAACCGTGCGGACCGGGGACGGGTGAAGCGGAGCCGCGCGCGGCGGGCCCGTTCTCCGGGTGCGAGCCCTTGGGTGCGGGGCCTTTACGGCTGTGTCGTCCCACGGGCCCCGATCAGCTCCTGTCGATGTCGTCGATCATTTCCCGGACCGCGTCCGCGACCGTCTCCGGATACTCCATCATCGCCACATGCCCGGCGTCCGGCAGGGTCAGCAGTTGGGAGTCCCGGAAGGCGGCGGCCGCCCTCCGCGCCATACGGTACGAGACGAGCTGGTCCCGCCCCCCGTACACCAGCAGCGTCGGGGCGAGGACCCGCTCCGCCTGCCGCCACAGACCGTGCTGGCCGCCCAGGGTGTACGCGTCGACGATACCGCGCGCGGAACGGGCCATCGCCTCCCAGAAATACGGGAGTTGGGTACGCCGCTCCATCTCCGCGACCGCATGGTCCATGGCCTCCGCCGAGACCCGGCCCGGGTCCCCGTAGCAGAGCGCCATCATCCCGCGGGTACGCCGCTCGGCCGTCCAGTCCCGGGTCATCCGGCCGAAGAGCCGGGCGACCCCGGGCAGGGCGAGCAGCCCCGTCGGCACCGCGGTGCGCTGGACGCGCAGCTCGGGCAGGGCGGGCGAGACCAGCGTGAGGGTGCGCACCAGATCGGGGCGCACCGCCGCGACGCGGGTGGCGACGGCGCCGCCGAGGGAGTTGCCGAGCAGATGGACGGGGGCGCGCCCGGCCGCGTCGAGGTACCGGATCACCGCGCGGGCGTGCCCGGTGACCGAGTAGTTGCCGTCGTCCGGCGGCGGGGAGTTCCCGAATCCCGGAAGATCGACCGCCTCGCCGTCCACGGCGTCCGCGAGGAGAGGCATCAGGGCCGACCAGTTCTGAGAAGAGCCGCCCAGCCCGTGGACGTACAGGGCGGGCGGCAGTCCGCTGCGGGACGGCGGCCGGGATCTGATGCTGAGGGTCAGCCCGGGCAGGGCGACGGAGCGCAGCTCCTCGCCCTCGGCGACCCGTACGGCCGCGACCTTGGGGGCCGCGGCGGCGGTGACGGCACTGACACCCGGCAGCTCGGTCGAAGACATGCGGCAATGTTACGAGACGATCACACCGCGAATCGTGTGTTCGGCATCACAGACCGCATAGCGCGGGGGGACAGTACCTCCTACGCTCGTAGGAAAGGGTCCATCCGGCCCTCACCGGCCGGACAGGCCCGGCACCCTCGAAATGCGCGGAACAGCGACCGGAGGAAAATCCACAGCTCCAGCCCCCGGGAAGAGCGAGTCCCGGGAATCGTCGAGGGAAACGTCGAGGGAAACCTCGAGGAAGAACGGTGCCGCATGGCTGTCGATCCCACCGATCCCGAGAATTTCGACGACGACCGGACCGCCGGCGACACGGACGACGACCGGGCCGGGAACCGGGTCGACGAGCTGGGCGAGGAGGTCCCGGAGGCCGACGCGGCCGAGCAGCACACCGAGGTCCGCCCGGACGACGACGACCTGTCGCATATCGATCCGGACACGGCGAACGAAGCGGACGCCGTGGAACAGGCGAGAGTGGTCGCCCTCGACGAGGACGACTATCGCTGACCACGGTGGGTGAGGTGATATCCACGCCCGGTGACGTGCACCTCTTTGCCCCCGAATAGGGAGCTACCGCGGGGGTCCGGTCCGTGAAATTCTGCGTCCGCGACGCACACGGCCGGGTTACCCAAAAGTACGATGGCGGGCGCGGCGCTCACCGCGCAGAGAACGATTTTGGGAGGCGGCGTGACAGCCATCGAGCAGACAGAGGCGGCGCGCCCGCGGGGCACGCGCCTGCCACGCCGAGCCCGCAGGAACCAGCTCCTGGGCGCCGCCCAGGAGGTGTTCGTGGCCCAGGGATACCACTCGGCCGCGATGGACGACATCGCCGAGCGGGCGGGCGTCAGCAAGCCGGTGCTGTACCAGCACTTCCCGGGCAAGCTGGAGCTGTATCTCGCGCTGCTCGACCAGCACTGCGAGGCCCTGCTGCACTCGGTGCGCACGGCTCTGGCGTCGACGAGCGACAACAAGCAGCGGGTCGCCGCCACGATGGACGCCTACTTCGCGTACATCGAGGACGAGGGCGGCGCGTTCCGGCTCGTCTTCGAGTCGGATCTGACGAACGAGCCCGCCGTGCGCGAGCGGGTCGAGCGGGTGTCGCTCCAGTGCGCGGAGGCGATCTCCGATGTGATCGCAGAGGACACCGATCTGTCCAAAGAGGAGTCGATGCTGCTGGCCGTGGGGCTCGGCGGGGTCTCGCAGGTCGTGGCCAGGTACTGGCTCTCCAGCGACTCGGGCATCCCGAGGGACACGGCGGTGCAGCTGCTGACCTCGCTGGCCTGGCGGGGCATCGCGGGCTTTCCGCTGCACGGCGCGGAGCACCAGGACGGCGCGGGCGGTCCAGCGGGCTCGGACAGCTAGTGCTGTGACCCGCGGCCGTCCGTCCCGCTCCCCGGAGCACGATCCGTCCCGGTCCCGGTCCCGCCGAGCGGGGCGCGGAACCGCCGTCGGCGCGCTGTTCGCTCCTGGCGTTCCCCAGGGGCGTCTGGGCGACCCCTCCCCCGGGCTAATGTGTGCTGGGTACGGCGCGGCTGACCGCGCAACGCAGGGACCGTCGGAGGGACATAGCCGTGGAGGTCAAGATCGGCGTGCAGCACGCGCCGCGGGAGATCGTTCTGGAGAGCGGGCAGTCCGCGGAGGACGTCGAGCGCGCCGTGGGCGAGGCGCTGGCCGGCAAGGAGCAGGTGCTCAGCCTCACGGACGACAAGGGCCGCAAGGTCCTGGTGCCGGCCGACCGCATCGCGTACGTCGAGATCGGCGAGCCGGCGGCGCGGCGCGTGGGCTTCGGCGCGCTGTAGGACACGCACCGCGGAAGCGGGAGGCCCTTGAGGGGCTTGACCGGGCGTGGGCCCGGCGGGACATCCGCCGGGCCCACGCCCGTGTCCGTTCTCTCTGTGAGGTGTCCGCGGATCCGTATATCCGTCTCGTAATCCGTTCGCCGTGTGAGGCGTCTCCGTCCGTGTGCCGGTGGCGGTGCCGGTGGCGTCCGCGCCTCCGTGGATTCCGCGTATCCGTGTATCCGTGTATCCGCTTGTCCGCGTATCCGCTTGTCCGGGACGAGGCAGCAGCCCGCCCGGTGTCCGCGCGACGAGCCGTCCGCCCTCGCCGGTGTCCTTGTAGCGGTGCACCGGGTCTCGGTACACGGGTCTTCCCGCCCCTCCGGCGCGGTCCGCGCGCTTCGCGCGTCGGGGGGCGGGCGGCAGGCGTACGGCGGGGGGCGCGGGGCCACCCACCGGACGCGTATTCGGACCGTTGACGGAGGGTTGCTTCACCTGGGCACCGGGTAGTACCGGCTACGACCCGCGAAGCCCCGCCCGTGTCCGTGAGGTGATCAGCAGTGCTGCTGGAAGCGCTCGGTTCGGTTCTGCTCGGACTCGCCCTCGCGTGGGCGGCCGACCGTCATGTCCCCGACCGCCTCCCGGCCCGGCGCGTGGTGTTCCTCACCGGTTCACTCGGCTCCCTCTTCGGTGCCTATGTGACCCATGTGGCGCTCGGCCCCGGTCATCTCGCGGGGACGCTGATCGGCGCGGTGCTGATCGGAGCCGTACTGCTCTCCCTGCTGCTGCGGCCCTCAGGGCGCCGGCTGCGAAGGGCGCTCCCCTTCTGACCGGGCGACCGGGTCCCATGAGACCCTCCGGCCGCCCCGGCGCAAGCAGCGGAAACAGCGAGAACAGCGAGAACAACACAAACAACGGCCGCAGTGGGCACGGAATGCGCTCAGGCCGCCAGGCCCAGCGCCGCCATCCGCTTGGTGTGGGCCTTGGTGATCCTGGCGAACATCGCGCCCACCGCCGCGAGATCGAACCCGTCGGCGACCCCGCCCACCAGCATCGTCGAGAGGGCGTCGCGCTCGGCGACCACCCGCTGGGCCTGGGAGAGCGCCTCGCCCATCAGCCGCCGCGCCCAGAGCGCGAGCCGTCCGCCGACCCGGGGATCGGCCTCGATGGCGGCGCGCACCTTCTCGACGGCGAAATTGCCGTGGCCGGTGTCATCGAGGACGGCGACGACCAGCGCACGGGTGTCGGAGTCCAGATGCACCGCGACCTCACGGTAGAAATCACTGGCGATGGAGTCGCCGACATACGCCTTGACCAGGCCCTCCAGCCAGTCGGACGGCGCGGTCTGGTGGTGGAAGTCGTCCAGCGCCTTGGCGAACGGCTCCATCGCGGCCGTCGGCTCCGCGTCGATCGCGGTGAGCCGGTCCCGCAACCGCTCGAAGTGGTGGAACTCCGCGGACGCCATCTTCGCCAGCTCCGCCTTGTCACCGAGGGTCGGCGCGAGCTTGGCGTCCTCGGCGAGCCGTTCGAACGCGGCCAGCTCCCCGTACGCGAGCGCCCCGAGAAGATCCACGACGGCTGCGCGGTACTGCGGGTCGGTGGAGGCCGTGGCCCAGTCCTGGGCGGCGATACCGGTGGGTTCAGTGGCGTTCTCAGGCGTCTCCATGGAGCGCACAATAGCCCGCCACGCCGGGCTCGTAAGGGCCTGGTCAGCGATGCCCGCGGCTCGCCCCGGCGCGTCGGCGGAGCCTTTGTCACCCCGGTTCCCATGAATTCGGCCAACACACATGCGCGAATCCGGGGTACAGTGGTAATGCGCCTGCTGAGCGTGGTTCATTCACTCGGCGGGCGATCGCAGTGATTGAACCCAGTGATTGATCGCAGTGATTGACTGAGGGACGAGGATGTTTCTGTTCCTCTGACCCCTTGAGGATGCCCGGTCGGTGGCACGATCGGCTCCGAACCGACCGCCCTCGCGCGGACCGTGCGCTTCCTTTCGCGTGCGACCGCAGATGAGGGGCCCCCTCAGCGGCATGAGCGCTCGAGCGACGGCAGTGGTCCCGCGCCATCCGGCCAACCCACGGCCGGTCCAGTACCCAGGTGCGGTACGACCCCCATCGTTCGCCTCACGCCGCGTCTCACAGAAGAGGCAACACCCTGACTACGCAGCAAACAACTTTCCGGGATCTCGGGATCCTGGCCGAAACAGCCGAAGCCCTCGAAGCCGTCGGCATTCTGTCACCCTTCCCCATTCAGGAGATGACGCTCCCCGTGGCGCTCTCCGGCACCGACGTCATCGGGCAGGCCAAGACCGGCACCGGCAAGACGCTCGGTTTCGGACTGCCGCTGCTGGAGCGCGTCACCGTCCCCGCGGACGTCGAGGCGGGCCGGGCGAAGCCCGAGCAGCTGACCGACGCCCCCCAGGCCCTCGTGGTCGTCCCCACCCGCGAGCTGTGCACCCAGGTCACCAATGACCTCCTCACCGCCGGCAAGGTGCGCAATGTGCGCGTACTGGCAATCTACGGCGGCCGCGCCTACGAGCCCCAGGTCGAGGCACTGCGCAAGGGCGTCGACGTGATCGTCGGCACGCCCGGCCGTCTGCTCGACCTCGCCGGACAGAGGAAGCTCGACCTGTCCAAGGTGCGGGCACTGGTCCTCGACGAGGCCGACGAGATGCTCGACCTGGGCTTTCTGCCCGACGTCGAGAAGATCATCCAGCAGCTGCCCGCCCGCCGCCAGACCATGCTGTTCTCCGCGACGATGCCGGGCGCGGTCATCGGCCTGGCCCGGCGCTATATGTCGCAGCCCACGCACATCCGCGCCACCGCGCCGGACGACGAGGGCGCGACCGTCGCGAACATCACCCAGCGCGTCTACCGCGCGCACTCCATGGACAAGCCCGAGATGGTCTCGCGCATCCTCCAGGCCGACGGCCGGGGTCTCGCGATGATCTTCTGCCGTACCAAGCGGACCGCGGCGGACATCGCCGAGCAGCTCGCGCGCCGGGGCTTCGCCTCCGGCGCCGTTCACGGCGACCTCGGCCAGGGCGCGCGTGAGCAGGCGCTGCGGGCGTTCCGCAACGGCAAGGTGGACGTCCTCGTCTGCACCGACGTCGCCGCGCGCGGTATCGACGTCGACGGTGTGACGCACGTCATCAACTACCAGTCGCCCGAGGACGAGAAGACCTATCTGCACCGTGTCGGCCGCACCGGCCGCGCGGGCAAGTCGGGTACGGCCGTCACGCTGGTGGACTGGGACGACATCCCGCGCTGGCAGCTGATCAACAAGGCGCTGGGCCTGGGCTTCGCCGAACCGGCGGAGACCTACTCCACCTCACCGCACCTCTTCGAGGAGCTGGGCATCCCCGAGGGCACCAAGGGTGTCCTGCCCCGGGCCGAGCGCACCCGGGCGGGTCTCGCGGCCGAGGAGCTGGAGGACCTGGGCGAGACCGGTGGCCGTGGCCGCAAGGCCGCCGCGGTGACCGAGGAGCGTCCGGCGCGTACGAGGACTCCTCGCCAGCGCCGCCGTACGAGGGCGGGCGCTCCGGCTTCCGCCGGGACTCCCTCGGGTTCCGGTGCCTCCGGTGCCGCCGACGGATCCGCCGCCTCCGGCTCGACCGGTTCAGCGGGTGCCGTGGGTACCGCGGGTTCTGCCACCTCGGAGACCGGGGCGGCCGAGCCCCGGGTGCCGAGGCGCCGCCGCCGTACGAGGGTGGGTGCGCCGAGCGCGCCCGCCCCGGTGGAGACGCTGGCATCCGCACCGGTGGCGGAATCCGCGCCGCCGGCCGAGCCCGTCGCCGTCGTGGAACCGCAGCCCGTTGCCGAGCCGGTCGTGGAGAGCGCGCCGCGCCGCCGCCGTACCCGCGCGGTGAAGGCGGTCACCCCGGTCGAAGCGGCCGAGACCGCTTCGGTCGAGACGGCTCCGGTCGGGGCCCCGGCCCCTGAGGCCGAGCCCGAGGCGAAGCCCAAGCGGACCCGCAAGCGTGCCGTCAAGGCCGTGGAGAGCACCGGGACAGCCACGGCGGTCGAGGCATCGGCCGTCACCGCGGCCCCCGAGGCCGAGGCGACGGAGGCCAAGCCCCGCCGCCGGACCCGCGCCGTCAAGGCCGTGGAAAGCGCCGAGGCCGCCGCGCCGGAGGCCGAGGCGAAGCCCAAGCGGACCCGGTCCCGTGCGGTCAAGGCCGTGGACACGGCGGAGGCCCCCGGGCCCGAGGCCAAGCCCAAGCGGACGCGCGCCGTCAAGACGGTCACATCCGCCGCGTCCGCCGAGGCGTCCTCGACGCTCACGGCGGCGGGCACGATCGCCGTACCGGCAGGGACCGCCGAGGCCAAGCCGAAGCGGACCCGGGCGCGCGCGGTGAAGTCGGCCGCGTCCGCCGAGGCCGCCGTCTCCGCCGTGGTGGAGACCCCCGCCGAGCCCGAGGCGAAGCCCCGGCGCCGTACGCGTACGGCAAAGGCAGCCGCGCAGCCCGAGAGCTGACGCACCGGCACCAGGTCGGCCCGGCCCCGTTCAGGGGCCGGGCCGTCGGCGTTCGCGCGGCACCCGGGCCGACGGGCGGCACTCCCGTACCGCCGTTAACCTCAACACATGAGCCGCCCGCCGACTTTTGTGCCGCCGCCCTGCGCCCGCCCGCGTACCCTCCGTACCGCCCGGGGGGACTTCGCCGTGCTCGACGCGCAACCCGAAGCACGGGAGCGGGACATCAAGGGCCTGGCACTGCTCGTTCCCGGGTTCACCGGGAGCAAGGAGGACTTCATCGCGATGCTGGAGCCCCTCACCGCGTCCGGTTACCGTGTGATCGCCGTCGACGGGCGGGGCCAGTACGAGACCCGGGGCCCCGACGACGAACAGGCTTACGCGCAGGACGAGTTGGCCCGCGATCTGCTCGCCCAGGCAGCGGCCCTCAACGCCGGAGTACCGCATCCTGCCGACCCGGAGAACGGGCCCGGCGTGCACAACGGCCCCGCTGCCCCCGGGATCCATCTTCTCGGGCACTCCCTCGGCGGTCAGATCGCCCGCGCCGCCGTCCTCCTCGACCCTTCGCCGTTCCGCACCCTGACCCTGATGTCCTCCGGCCCCGCCGAGATCAGCCCGGCCCAGCAGGAGAAGGTGCGCATGCTCAGCGACGCACTCATGGTCATGAGCATGGAGCAGGTGTGGAACGCGATGGAGGCCCTGGATCCGCCCGAGGACGCAGACATGGCCGGCGCGAGCGGACGGGACGACCTCCTCGCCCGCTGGCTGCGCCACAACCCCGTACAGCTGATCACGACCGGGCGCCGGCTCACCGTG
Source organism: Streptomyces sp. NPDC051018 (assembly GCF_044456085.1). NCBI lineage: Bacteria > Bacillati > Actinomycetota > Actinomycetes > Kitasatosporales > Streptomycetaceae > Streptomyces > Streptomyces sp. NPDC051018. The sequence continues at coordinate 101,880 of NZ_JBITFN010000005.1, read as the reverse complement.
GAGCCGGACCGGGTGGACGAACTGACCGCCGTCCGCCGGCTGCCCTCCCATGTGCTGAGCGGCGAGCGGGACGACGCCTGGCCCGTACCGCTGCTGGACGACATGGCGCGGCGGCTCGGTGCGCTCAGGACGGTCGTCGAGGGGGCCGAGCACTCGCCCAACACCGACCGCCCCAAGGAGACGGCCGCGGCGATCACCCGGTTCTGGGACAAGCACTGACCCGTCTTTCCCCGCGCCCTTTCCGCACGGCTTTCCACACGGCTTTCAACGTGGCTTTCAACGTGACCTGTGAACGTGGCCGTTCAGCGTGCGGTCCAGATCCAGCCCAGCGGGATGAGGCCGAGCGTACGGGCGACGGACCGGGAGGCGTGATTGTCCGCGGTGGTGCTGTAGAAGAGCACGGTCCTGGTGCGGTGCTCACGCTGGGCCCAGGCGGCCACGACGGCCGGTGCGAGGCGCTTGCCGCGGACGTCGGGGCGGGTCCAGACGCCTGCCTCCGCGGCCGTGGCGTTCGACGCGGGTGTGAAGCAGATCGACACCGGCTCCCGGTCGTGGATGGCCATGGCCCACTCACCCATGCGCCCGTTGATCAGCTCGTTCCACTCGTCGGGCTGCCAGTTGTCGGGCCTGATGAGGTGCTGGGCGGCGCGCCGGCCGTCGGTGGTGGAGGCGATGACGGGCAGCGGTGCCGGATCCGGGACGGCGAGGCGGTCCGGGAAGACGAAGCACGGGCCGCCCTCGACGGTCACCGTCCGGTCGTCGAGGGATGCGACCAGACGGTGAAGTGCGTCGGGCAGCCGGCCGGGGCTGTACTCCTGCTCCATCTCCATGCCGTCGACGGAGCCGGGGAGCGCGAGTCCGGGCGCGAGTGCCAGAAGACGTGCACCGGGAGACCATGCGCACACCGCGAGCAGGGAAGGATCTCTCAGTACCGCGTGAGGGTTGCCGGGGTCCGGCGCGAGGCCGTAGTTCGCGTCGATCTCCAGGGCCAGCAGTCGTCCTTCGTCCAGGCTCATGACGAGAGGCTATCTTCGCAGGTCGGCCGGGAGGATCCGGGGCGGGCGCCGACCCGGCCCCGGCGGTGGCCGGTGCCGGGCAGCGGCGCCGCCCCGGTCAGTACTGGGTCTGGAGATGGTGCCAGAAGCCGTCCCGCAGGGCCCTTCTCAGCACCGCGTGCCCCCGCAGCGACCGCTGGAGCACGCGTTCCGCCTGGACCAGGAGGTCCTGGTCGACCGGCCCCGGCAGATACGGATGCCCGGGCAGCAGGTCCGCCATCGACTCGGTCCCCCGTTCCGCCAGCCAGGTGGCCGCGATCTGCGCCCCGACGAAGCGGACATCGTCACGGGACGGCGGAGGCGCGCCCTCGTTCTCGTAGGTCGTGACGGGACGGCGGGTGATGTACGGACGGCAGAAGTCCAGGTCGAAGGTCCGCTGGCTGTCCACCTCCCACAGCAGCGGCTCTGCCTGATTGCTCCCGTCGGACGCCTCGATTCCCCAGAGGTGGACCCGTGCCCCATAACCCTGCGCCGCCTCGACCGCCGAGACGAGGTCCTCGTCTCCGCCGACGAGCGCAGCGTCGCTGATCGCGCGATGCCTGGCGAGGGACTCCAGATCCGTCCGTATGAGTGAATCGACGCCCTTCTGCTGATTGTTGGCGTTGAGATTGCCGAGCCGAACCTTCACATCCGGAAGCTCGGCGATCGACTGCTGCTCGGGGGTGTGGATACGGCGCCGGGCGCCGTCGTACCAGTAGACGCGCAGCAGCCGGCTGTCCGCGAATATGGTGCGGGCCTTGTCGATGAACGCCTCGATCAGCCCTTCGGCGTCCAGATCGAACGAGCGCCGGTCCTCGGTGCCCGCCACCAGCAGTCCGGCCGCGGCGTAGACATACCCCGCGTCCACGAAGATGGCATGGGTGGACGGAGTCTTCGCGACCTCGGCAAGCATGCGATGGAGCAGCTCGTTGGTGTGCTCCAGCCGGGCCCCGATCTCCCGGGTTCCGGCCTCGCCGAGCTGCTGACTCATCTCGTTGCTCTCTGCGTCGTTCATACGGAGCCCATTCTCCGGTGGCTCATACACACCCGCCAGTAGTTAGACAAGGCAATTATTTACTTAGCGTAGGGAATATTTGCAAGGCGCATCCCCGTTGATACAGCTGTTGAACGCATCACTATCAGTTCTCCAGCAGGAGGATCGGACGAAGGGAGAAGCCGTGCGCTTCGAGATCATGCGACTGGACGACGTCGACGGCACCGCCGTGGACAGCACGGTCGTGGACGCAGCCTCCGTCACCCGGATCGTGCAGCAGGCCGCCGCGACGGGCCAGCGCATCTACATCCGCCCGGCCGACGAATCGCCGGCTTCATAGGTCGTCGCTCACCACTTCGGGTGCCCCCGCGGGAGGATTCCGCCGGGGGCGCGCGCATATCCGCGCCCGCCTGGCCCGGCGGGCTCGTCCCGGCGATCCTCACCGTGCGTACCCCGCGCCGCGCCGTCAGCCCTCAGGCCCCCTGGACGACCTGGGTGACCCCGTTGATGATCTGCTGCACGGCGATCGCGGAGAGCATCATGCCCGCGAGCCGGGTCACCAGCACCACACCGCCGTCCTTGATCAGGCGGATGATCAGCAGCGAATAGCGCATGGTCAGCCAGAGCACCGCGTGCATGACCACTATCGCCGCCCAGACCGCGATCTGCTGGGAGGCGCCGTCGGCGTTCTGCACGGCGAGGATCACCGACACGATCGCGCCCGGTCCGGCCAGCAGCGGCATGCCGAGCGGTACGAGCGCCACATTGACGTCCTTGGTCTGCTGGGGCTCGTCCGTCTTGCCGGTCAGCAGATCGAGCGCGATCAGCAGCAGGAGCAGGCCGCCCGCGATCATCAGCGCGGGGACGGAGACATGCAGATAGTCCAGGATCTGCTGGCCGAGCAGACCGAAGACGGTGATCACACCGAAGGCGACGGCCACCGCCTGCCAGGCCATCCGGCGCTGGACCTTGGCGGGCCGTCCGGAGGTCAGCGCGAGGAAGATCGGGGTGATCCCGGGGGGATCCATGATCACGAAGAGGGTCAGAAAGAGGGATCCGAAAACGGCGGCGTCGAACACGGTGATGGCCTGGGGTCTTTCGTGTGGATCGGGCTGGATGAGGAAGGGGCGTTACGTCCCCGGGCGCACTCCCCGCCTCGCCGGAAGGATCCCGTCGGCGCCCGGAGGCTCAGGAGAAGGGTCCGGTGCAGGGGCTCGCGGGCCCGGCGGAGACCCGAGCGAGAGCCTGTGACCAGAGGAAGGAGTGCGGAGGACGAGCGGTGGATCAGGCGCGGTGTCCGCCCGCGCCCGGCACCAGGAACGCCCCGGTCGCGCGGCGCGTGATCTCACCGTAGATCTCGGGGTCGGTGGTGTACGCACCGAGCTCGACGGTCTTCCGGGCGCCGTGGTAGTCACTGGACCCGCAGGTCAGCAGCCCGAGGTCCCCGGCGAGGGCACGCAGCCGCTCCCGGGTGGGCCCGTCGTGGTCCATATGGTCGACCTCGATGCCGTCGAGGCCCGCCGCGGCCAGTTCCGCGATCGCCGACTCGGGGACCGTACGGCCGCGCTTGACCGCCGCCGGATGCGCGAACACCGAGACCCCGCCGGCCGCCTTGACCAGGCGGACCGCGGTGAACGGGTCGAGTTCGTGCTTGGTGACATGGGCCCGCCCGCCGTCGGCGATCCACTCCTTGGTGAACGCGTCGGAGACGGTCGGAACGACACCCAGCTCGACGAGCGCGGTCGCGATGTGCGGACGGCCGACGGAACCGTCCCCGGCGATACGGGCGACCCGCTCCCACTCCACGGGCACACCCAGCTCCCGCAGCTTCTCCACCATCGCCCGCGCACGCGGTACCCGGTCGTCCCGGACCAGTTCGCGCTCGCGCAGCAGCTCGGGCTCGTCGGGGTCGAAGAGATACGCCAGCAGATGCAGGCTCACCCCGTCGAGGGCGCACGAGATCTCGGCGCCGGTCACCAGGGTCAGCCCCTCGGGAAGCGCTGCGATCGCCTCGGCGTGGCCGCGGGTGGTGTCGTGGTCGGTGAGGGCGACGACATCGAGTCCGGCCGCCGCGGCGTGGCGCATCAGCTCGGCGGGGCTGTCCGTGCCGTCCGAAGCCGTGGAGTGGGTGTGCAGATCGATACGCACGCGGGGCTCCAGGGCTCGGGGCCTTCCGCCCGGTGGGCGCGGAGGTGGAGGCGGACAGGGACGGTCCAGTGTATCCGGGCCCTCGTCACGGCCCGGTTCGACGTGGTCAGGACGGGCACCGAGCCGGTCCCGGTGGGGGTGCGGGTGCCGTCCGGGTCCCGGGCCGGTCCCGGTGGGCGCTGTGGTGGCACGGGGCCGAGCCGGGATTCCGGTTCAGGGTGCCGGGCCTGGGCTACGGTCCCGGATTACGGCCTGGGGCCGCGGTCCCGGGTTACGGCCCTGGGTGTACGGCCCGCTGGGCGTCCGGCTCCGTGGCCGAGCCTGCTGGACGTCCGGCCCCGTGCTGCCGTTCCGGGGTGACGGTCGCGGCCGTACGGCCCCGGCGTCCGGCCCCGGACTGCCCTCCCCGGCGCACGGCCCCGGGCTGCCCTCGCCGGTGCACGGCCCCGGCCGGCGTCCCCGGCGTACGGCCCCGGCTGCCGTACCCGGCGTACAACCTCCTCCGGGCGTACGGGCCCGGCGTCTTCGGGCGGACCTTATGGCCCGGCCGGGTCCAGCAGTCGCGGCGAGAGCGCACCGCACGGCACCAGTTCGACCTCGGCCCCCGCGTCGCGCAGATCGGTGAGGACCAGTTCGTCGTACATCAGCAGCCCGGACTGCTCCGGCCAGACGATCGCCCACAGCCAGAGCCCGCGCGCCTCCCCGGCGAAGACCGCGCGGTCGTGGGGCGCCGCGCGCACATGCCACAGGGGCGTGGGACGGCCCGCGGCGAGCAGTTTGACCTGCGGGGCCTTGTCGCCGCAGATATGCGGTCCGGGGTCGAGTCCGTCGATGCCCGCGTAACGCGCGCCGAGCCCGACGCCCAACTCCTCGGCGATCAGCAGCAGTTCCCCGAGGCCGCCGAGCGGGCCCGGACCCGAGCAGGCGACGGCGGTGGCTCTGCCGCCGCTGCGGTCGTCACCGGCGTACGCGACCCCTGTGAACAGCCAGCCGACCGGGAGCGGCCAGGGCATCCAGACGGGAACGCGGGCACGGTGCACCACCACGCCGAGGGCCTCGACGCTGGGCGGGAGCACCGGCTGCAGCGGGTGGACCGCGCCGTGCAGATCGCACTGCCAGGCGTCGGCGAAGAGGCCGGGCGCCCTGACCCGGCCACCGCACTTCGGGCAACTGGGTTCGCCCCTCATAGCGCTCAACGGTCCTACCCGGCCGTCGTCGCGTCAAGGACGATCACCCGTCCGGTGTGATCCGGCACCGGGACAACCGGGGGCCGCCGGCCGTCCCCGTCAGCCGAGGGCCACCGAGCCGCGCAGGGGATCGCGCAGGTCGGTCCCCCGGGCCAGCCACCGCTCCCGCAGTTCGCCCGCCCCGTGCACCCGCTTCCACGCGGCTTCGTTCGGTGTCATCGGAAGCAGCGGCAGAAATCGCACCGGCTCCATCGGGTCGTCCAGTTCCAGATCCCCGACCAGCCCGCCCGGCTCGGCGACCAGTACCGAACTGAAGGGCGCGGAGGGCCACAGGGGTTCACCGACGTCCAAAGACGCGCCGGGCGCCACGACGACACCCTCCACCTGAGGGGAGGCGGCCAGGACGGCGAGCGGACGCAGCACCTTGTCGGTGTCGGCGAGCCCCGCCCGTACCGTCAGAATCAGCTCCGCGCGCGGGCCCTTCACCGGATCGGCGAGCGCGGCCGTGGGATCGGCCATGGGAAAGGCCGACATCCCGAGTGTGGCGTACCGCACGATGCCGCCGCCCGTCCCGCCCCCGCCATCGGCCGTACCGCGGAACCGGAGCACCTCGATTCGGTCCGTACCCAGGAACGTCACCGCCGCACGGGCGTCCGGCTCCCCGAGGGCCGTGAGCAGCCTGGCCTCGACCAGAGCAAGAACGTCTCCCATAGGGCGAGCATAAAGCGCGTAAGGAAAGGTCAAAACAGAGGATTGACCCTCTGTCGGCTGATAGTGTTGGCCGCTGGTCGGGACGGTAGAGCAGGACGGCACGCGCAAGCGCGGCCCTCCGGTCCCGAGCATCACGTCTCCCCTACGGGGGACCGGCCGGAGGAGGTGGGGTCTGCGGTGGATCGAAGTCGACCGTGCAGTACCAACCGCTCTTCCGTACGGCATCACCGCCATCCGGTGATCTGAGCCCTTCACGCACAGGGCCGCGGCGTTCGTACGACGGCATTTCCGTTCATGGGCGTTTCGCACGACGGAAGAGCACCTCGTTTTTGCCTGTCTGTAGCGAACGCCGTCATCCGCGACGCCGCGGTGCCGCCCGCTTTGCGGACGTGAGCCCACGTCCCCATTCCGGGCTGTGCCACACCGCTCGCCGACGGCCTCTCCGTGAGGAGCCAGCCATGTCGATGATCCGTGACCTGCGTGCGGCGGTCCGTCCGTCCCTGCGTAAGAGCAGCAACCCCTTCAACACGTACGACCCCACCCGTGACCCCTCCGCCTCCAGCGCCGTCGTCGACTGCGCGGTCTACCGCGACGGCAAGCGGGTGGACAGCGACGGCTGCCAGACCCCGCGCGAGGCGATGCTGCAGGTGCGGGAGGGCGGCGGCTTCGCGTGGATCGGGCTGCACGAGCCGACGGAGGAGGAATTCGCCGGTATCGCGGCCGAGTTCGGGCTGCACCCGCTCGCCGTCGAGGACGCCGTCCACGCCCATCAGCGGCCCAAGCTGGAGCGGTACGACGACACCCTCTTCACCGTCTTCAAGACGGTCCACTACATCGAGCACGCCGAACTCACCGCGACCAGCGAGGTCGTCGAGACCGGCGAGGTCATGTGCTTCACCGGCCGGGACTTCGTCATCACGGTCCGCCACGGCGGCAAGGGCTCCCTGCGCGCCCTGCGGCACGGCCTCCAGAAGGACACCGAGCTGCTGTCCAAGGGCCCGTCCTCGGTCCTGCACGCCATCGCCGACCATGTCGTCGACGGCTACATCGCGGTCGTCGGGGCGATGCAGGACGACATCGACGAGGTCGAGATCGATGTCTTCTCCGCGCCCTCCAAGGGCAGCTCGCGAGGCACCGACGCCGGGCGGATCTACCAGCTCAAGCGCGAGGTCCTGGAGTTCAAGCGGGCCGTCTCCCCGCTGCTGCGGCCGATGCAGCTGCTGAGCGAGCGGCCGATGCGGCTGATCGACCCCGACATCCAGAAGTACTTCCGCGACGTCGCCGACCATCTGGCACGGGTGCAGGAGGAGGTCCTCGGCTTCGACGAGCTGCTGAACTCCATCCTCCAGGCCAATCTGGCGCAGGCGACCGTCGCGCAGAACGAGGACATGCGCAAGATCACCTCCTGGGCCGCGATCATCGCGGTGCCGACGGCGGTCTGCGGGGTCTACGGCATGAACTTCGACTACATGCCGGAGCTGCGCTGGCAGTACGGCTACCCCATGGTGCTGACCGCGATCGCCGTGATCTGCTTCACGATCCACCGCACCCTGAAGCGCAACGGCTGGCTCTAGTGCTGTGGCCGGAAACGTTCACCGGCCCGCGACGCCCTGCACGGCTCCCCCTGGGCCCGGCGGCCCGGAGGTACCCCCAGCCGCGTTGTCGGACCGCGCGAGTACGGCGAGTACGAGCTGCGGACCTCCGCCTTGCGCTGCACCGCACCGGACACCGCGGGCCACCGGCAAACCCTTCCGGCCACAGCACTAGCGGTGACCCGCACTGGATAGGCTGGGTCCATGACGGAACACCTGCTCGGACGGGCCCTCGTCGAGGAGGCCACCAAGAAGTCCGGCCTCATCTGGGTCCGCGGCGGGGTCGCCGAGGGCGATGGGGCCCCGGGTGCCGGGGACCCGAGCGGGGGCCCGGGTGACGGGCGGGCGCTCTGGCACATCTGGCACGAGGGCGCGGCCCATGTCGTCGGCGACGGCCCCGGCGAGCAGCCGCTGCCGGGGCTGAGGGCCGGAGGCAGCGCGGAGGTCACCGTCCGCAGCAAGGACAAGGGCGGCCGGCTGGTCGCCTGGACCGCGACCGTGACGGAGCTCGAACCGGGCTCCGAGGCGTGGGAGTCGGCCGTTACGGAACTCAAGTCCAAGCGGCTGAACGCGACCGATACGGAGGGGCTGCGGGAGCGGTGGGCCCGGGAGTGCCGGGTGCTGAGGCTCGATCCCGTGTCCTCGACGACCTCCCACTCCGACGGATCGCTCGCGGCCCCGCCGGCGGTGTCGCCCGCGACGACCCGCGGGGCGGTGCCGGCGGGTCTGCCGCGGTTGCTGCTGGGGCGGGGCCGGAAGCGGGGACGCGGGTAGCCCCCGCGGGGCTCCTCGCGGAGGGCCGGGCCGGGTGGTGGCCGCGTCCCACCGGGGGCTTCTGCGCCGGGGCCGTACCCGGACCGTGACCGAGCCTCACCGCAACCCTCGTCCTCAAACGCCGGACGGGCTGGAAGAGCCGCACCCCGACCGCGACCGCACCTCACCGCAACCCCCGTCCTCAAACGCCGGACGGGCTGGAAGAGCCGCACCCAGGCTGGAAGAGCCGTACCCGGGGTGGGAGTACCGCGCGCGGGCGGGGAGGGCCGAGGCCAGCCCCATAGGGGGAGGGGTCAGTCGCTGGAGGTGGGGAGTTGGCGGCCGTAGTCCACCGTTTCCGCCTTGGGCGGGGCGGCCAGCGCGAAATCCAGGTCCCACTCGCCGAGCGTCAGCACCCCCGCCCCGCCCGCCCGCGTGAACTGGAGCGGATACGGTTCGCCCTCCAGGGAGACATCGAGCACACCGCCGTCGCCGTCCTCCGCCTTCACCTTGATCGTCCGCATGCCCCCCACCTTCGTACGGGCGCCCTTGCTCAGGTCGCCCTGCATCCCGAGGAGACCGTCGAGGAGGGCATCCATCTCCGTGAAGCCCCGGAACTGCTTGTACGCGGGGTCGCCCTGCGGGACCTTCACATACTTGTTGTCGAGCTTGCCCGCCGCCTCCGCGTCCGTCCTGGAGGGCTCCTCACCGGGCTTGCCGTCGCCCTGGTGGGTCCAGAACACCGCGTCGGCCTTGATGAAGAGGTCGTCGCCCACCCGCAGCAGCTCGAAGGTGTCGTCCTTGGAGGTGACGGAGCCGGTGCCGCCGTCCTCCTTGAGCCGCATGTTCAGCCGGTAGGTGCCGCCCTTGCTGACGAGCGTCCCGGAGAGCCGTACCGACGTCGCCGCGTCCGCCGCCTCCCGCGCCCTGTTCTCGATCTCGGTCGCCGAGAGCTTGCCGATCCCGTTGGTCCCCTTGTCCGGGTCCTCCCCGCAGGAGGCGAGCCCCGTCGTCAAGCCCGCGCACAAAATCACACTGAGCGCGGCCCGACGGGCCCGGGAAACCGGGGGGAGAAGAGTCACCAGCGCACTGCCTCTCATCTACTTCTCATGGGGGGTGGCAGTCCGCAGCGTACCCGGGCCGCCTGAGCGCCTCGGCAGCAGCCATACGGACGCCGACGACCGGCATCCCGGAACGGTACGGGCTAGCCTGAAGCCCTTGAACAGCAGTTTTTCCGACAAGATCCGAAAAAGACCCGACACCGAGCCCCAATCGACCACCCCACCCCCGAACACTTCCCAGGCAACCGCACCACAAGACCCACACCACCAGGAGGCCCCGCACCCCTTGGGCGAGTGAGCCGAAGGGCCCGCGCGTGGTCCCGGACGATCGAAGAGCCTGTACTTCTTGGGCGAGTGAGCCGAAGGGCCGCGCGGGTGTCGAAAGGGAGAGCGCGCGGAGGTCCCGAGGAACGAGGGATCGAGCACGGTCGACCGTCGACGCACGCTCAAGCGGCCCGGTGGGGGTCCCCCCGGACGGAGTCTGGGGGAGAACCGAGCCACAAAAAAGAAGATCGCGCGTCGGTCACTGTCCGGAGGCCCTCCGCCCGACCCACCGACCGAACACGGTCAACCGTCCGATACACGCTCAAGCGGCCCGGCGGGGTCCCCCCGGACGGAGTCCGGGGGAGAACCGAGCCACAAAAAAGAAGGGACCATGGCCCCAAGCACTCCCCGCGTCTTCGTCTCCCATCTCGCCGGCGTACCGGTCTTCGACCCCAACGGCGATCAGGTCGGACGCGTCCGCGACCTCGTGGCGATGCTGCGGTTGGGCCACCGTCCGCCCCGGCTGCTCGGCATGGTCGTCGAGGTGCTCACCCGGCGCCGGATCTTCCTCCCGATGTCGCGGGTCACCGGTATCGAGTCGGGCCAGGTCATCACCACGGGTGTGCTCAATGTGCGCCGTTTCGAGCAGCGCCCTACGGAGCGGCTGGTCCTGGGTGAGCTGCTGGACCGCCGGGTGCGGCTGGTGGAGGGCGGCGAGGAGGTCACGGTGCTCGATGTTTCCGTGCAGCGGCTGCCCGCCCGCCGGGACTGGGAGATCGACCGGGTCTTCGTCCGCAAGGGCCGGGGCGGGGCCCTGCGCCGTAAGGGGGAGGCCCTGACGGTGGAGTGGTCCGCGGTGACGGGCTTCTCGCTGGAGGAGGACGCCCAGGGCGCGGAGAGCCTGGTCGCCACGTTCGAGCGGCTGCGCCCGGCGGACCTGGCCAATGTGATGCACCATCTGTCTCCGAAGCGCCGCGCCGAGGTCGCTGCCGCTCTCGACGACGACCGGCTCGCCGATGTGCTGGAGGAGCTGCCCGAGGACGACCAGGTGGAGATCCTCGGCAAGCTCCAGGAGGACCGTGCCGCGGATGTGCTGGAGGCGATGGACCCGGACGACGCAGCCGATCTGCTCTCGGAACTGCCCGAGGACGACAAGGAGCGGCTGCTGACCCTGATGCGCCCGGACGACGCGGCCGACGTACGCCGGCTGCTGTCGTACGAGGAGCGCACGGCGGGCGGGCTGATGACGACCGAGCCGATCGTGCTGCGGCCGGACGCCACGGTGGCCGACGCCCTGGCGCGCGTACGCCAGGAGGATCTGTCACCCTCGCTGGCCGCGCAGGTGTATGTGTGCAGACCGCCGGACGACACCCCGACGGGCCGCTATCTGGGGACGGCGCACTTTCAGCGGCTGCTGCGGGACCCGCCGTTCACCCTCGTCAGTTCCGTCGTGGACAGCGATCTGCCGCCGCTCGCGCCGGACACCCCGCTGCCGGCGGTGACCAGCTATCTCGCGGCGTACAACATGGTCGCCGCACCGGTCGTCGACGAGGCGGGCTCCCTGCTGGGTGTGGTGACCGTGGACGATGTGCTGGACCATCTGCTGCCGGAGGACTGGCGGGAGACGGAGTTCGAGGAGTCCGCCCTCCACGAGCGCGAGACCGGGCACGACAGCGGGTCCCTCCACGGCCCCGGAGACGGTTCCGACCCGAGGTCCGGGTCGCCCGGCTCCGGACCGGGTTCCGGTTCCCCGTCCGGCTCCGGTTCCCGTTCCGGTTCGGGCTACGACCGCGAGCCCGGACCCGGCCGGGGCCCCTCCGACGGACGCGAGCCCCCGTACGACGGTGGGTCCGCGCATGAGTAACGAGTACGGGCTGACCGAGCGCGGCGAGCCGAAGGAGCGCCCCGTCCCCCGCTCCCGCTCGCGCCTCGACCTCCCGCAGGTACCGCGCCGTACGGTGCTGCCGGAGTACGATCCCGAGGCGTTCGGCCGCCTCTCCGAGCGGATCGCCCGATTCCTGGGCACGGGCCGGTTCATCGTCTGGATGACGGTGATCATCATCATGTGGGTCGTCTGGAACGTCAGCGCCCCGCCCGCCCTGCGCTTCGACGAGTACCCCTTCATCTTCCTCACCCTGATGCTGTCGCTCCAGGCTTCGTACGCCGCCCCCCTGATCCTCCTGGCGCAGAACCGCCAGGACCAGCGGGACCGGGTCACCCATGAACAGGACCGTGAGCAGAACGAGCGTTCCATCGCGGACACGGAGTATCTGACCCGTGAGATCGCGGCGCTGCGGATGGGCCTCGGCGAGGTCGCCACCCGGGACTGGATCAGGTCTGAGCTCGAAGACCTGGTCAGGGACTTGGAGGAGCGGCGCGCGCCGTTCCCCGACGGCGGCGGCCCGGGCCGTGACGAATCCGACCGCTGACGGCTTTCCGGGGGCGGGAGCGGGCGCCGTACCATCATCGGTATGGCTACGGAAGACGCGGTGCTGGCAGCGCTGGCGACGGTGAACGATCCCGAGATCCACCGGCCCATCACCGACCTCGGCATGGTGAAATCGGTTGAGATCGGGGCGGACGGCGCGGTCGCCGTCACGGTGTACCTGACCGTGTCCGGCTGCCCGATGCGCGAGACGATCACCAAGAACGTGACGGACGCGGTCTCGCGCGTCGACGGCGTCACGCGCGTCGAGGTCACCCTCGATGTGATGAGCGACGAACAGCGGCGCGAACTGGCGTCCTCACTGCGCGGCGGCACGGCCGAACGCGAGGTCCCCTTCGCCCAGCCCGGCTCGCTGACCCGGGTGTACGCGGTCGCGTCCGGCAAGGGCGGCGTCGGGAAGTCGTCGGTCACCGTGAACCTGGCGGCGGCGATGGCGGCCGACGGGCTGAAGGTCGGCGTCGTGGACGCGGACATCTACGGCCACTCCGTGCCCCGGATGCTGGGCGCGGACGGCCGTCCCACCCAGGTCGAGAACATGATCATGCCGCCCTCGGCGAACGGCGTGAAGGTCATCTCGATCGGCATGTTCACCCCCGGCAACGCACCGGTCGTCTGGCGCGGCCCGATGCTGCACCGCGCGCTCCAGCAGTTCCTCGCCGATGTGTACTGGGGCGATCTGGACGTCCTGCTGCTCGATCTGCCGCCCGGGACCGGAGACATCGCCATCTCGGTCGCGCAGCTCGTGCCGAACGCGGAGATCCTGGTCGTCACCACCCCCCAGCAGGCCGCGGCCGAGGTCGCCGAGCGGGCCGGGTCGATCGCCGTGCAGACACACCAGAAGATCGTCGGCGTCGTCGAGAACATGTCCGGTCTGCCGTGCCCCCACTGCGACGAGATGGTCGATGTGTTCGGCACCGGCGGCGGCCAGCGCGTCGCGGAGGGTCTGACGAAGACGACCGGTGCGAATGTGCCGGTGCTCGGGTCGATCCCGATCGACGTACGCCTGCGGGAAGGCGGCGACGAGGGCAAGCCGGTCGTGCTGACCGACCCGGACTCCCCCGCGGGCTCGGCGCTCCGGGCCATCGCGGGCAAGCTGGGGGGTCGCCAGCGCGGCCTGTCGGGCATGAGCCTGGGCATCACCCCGAAAAACAAGTTCTGATTCTTTTCTTTTGTGGCTCGGTTCTCCCCCAGACTCCGTCCGGGGGCACCCCCACCGGGCCGCCTGAGCGTGCGTCGACGGTCGACCGTGCTCGATCCCTCGTTCCTCGGGACCTCCGCGCGCTCTCCCTTTCGACACCCGCGCGGCCCTTCGGCTCACTCGCCCAACAGGCGAAGGGCCTCCGATTACTCAGGAACTCGCGTGGGCCCCTCGGCTCACTCGCTCAACCGGCGCAGGGCCTCCGCGCGCCCAGCATCCCGAGCACCCCTTCAACTCACTCGCCCAACGGGCGAGTACACGGGCCGGGCCCCCACGTCGCGGGCCCGGTTGCGTGTGGGGCCGTCGTCACATGTAGGGGTCCAGGTCCCGTACCACCGCGAAGCCCAGGCCGTACGCGCTCATACCCCGGCCGTACGCGCCGATGTGGACGCCGCCGTGGGTCGAACCCGCCAGTACCCAGCCGTACTCCGACTCGCGGTAGTGGAAGGGCGTGGGCACGCCGTCGACCGGCAGGGAGAGCGCGGACCACGACTCGCCGTGCAGATCGTCGGCCAGTTCGAAGGCGGCCTCCGTCTGCTGGTCCAGCCAGTCGTCCCGCAGCGAGTGGTCGAGCTGGGGCGGCCAGGTGTGGGCCAGCAGGCCCGAGCCCGCGAGCCAGGCGGCGGAGGAGACCGTGGTGGCGTCCAGCACCCCCGTACCGTCCCCGCTGCGCCGTACCGGGCTCGCGGCGACCGTGATGACCGCGGCGAACCGCTCCTTCTCCCCGGTCATGGCCTCGGACCTTATCGACGGCTCGTCACCGTGCCCCAGCGAGCCGTGCTGGACGATGCCGTCGGCGGCCGAGCCGACCTGCATCAGCCAGCGCGGGCCGGTGAACGCCTCGTCCAGGCCGTACCAGGGGAACGGCGCGCGGGCGTAGCCGTCGGCCGGGCTCCGGGGAGCGGTCTGGCCCTGCGGGTGCTGCTGAGCGGGAGCAGGGGAACCCTCGACCGTACTCTGGGCCGCTGTTCGACTGGTCGTCTCCATCTATCCGGCCGCCTCCTCTGTGTCCGAGGTCCGGAGCGGACCCGCCCCCCTCGGGCGTCCTCGCGTCCTGACAGAGGGAGAGAATAGCCACCCGGTCCCGGCTCGCCGGGATTCACGGTCGGGCAGGGGCGTGTACGACCCGGCCGGTCCCCCCTCGGGGACCGGCCGGGTGATCTTGCTCGCGGGAGCCCCGCGCGGGGCTTCGGGCGGGTCTGCCCGGCGGATCTCAGGTGGCGTCGGCGTCGAACGGCGGACGCTCGTCCTGGGCGGGCTTGTCGCTCTTCTTGAGCAGGTCGGGCGTGCCGGGGGAGGAACCGTTCGAACCGTTCACCGCGCCGGCGGGCACCGAACGGGCGGTGTCCGTTCCGTTGACCGCGTCCGCGACATCGTTGATCTCCTTGCGGAGATCGAAGGTGTCGCGGAGTTCCTTCAGCTCGCTCAGGTCGCCGTTCTCACCGAGCTGCTTGCGGATGAACGTCTTGGGGTTCAGGTCCTCGAATTCGAAGTCCTTGAACTCCGGTCCCAGTTCGCTGCGGATGTCGTTCTTGGCATTGTCGGAGAACTCGCGGATCTTCCGGATGGTGCGGGTGACATCCTGGATGACCTTCGGCAGTTTGTCGGGACCGAAGATGAGCACGGCGAGCACGACGAGCGTCACCAGCTCCACGATTCCTATGTCATTGAACACCCTGCTGCTCCTCGTGTTCTGCGCGGCCCGCAGCTCGGATGGTTCCGGGGCCCGATCCACCGTACCCGCCGAAACTTCCGCGAGTCACCTGCCGGTCGGTGGTTCATAAGGGGTTCATCCGCCGTCGGCGGAGCCGAGCGTGAGGGTGATCCTCCGCTCCTGGCCGCCGCGCAGCACCGTCAGTTCCAGCCGGTCACCCGGGCGGTGGGAGCGGATCTTGACGATCAGCTCCTCCCCGCTGTGGACCCGCTGGTCGTCCACCTTGGTGATCACATCGCCCGGTTTGACGCCGGCCTTGGCGCTCGGACCGCCGGGGGTGACCGACGGGGAGCCGTCCGTGCCCTTGTCGCCGACGCGTGCTCCGTCGCCCGTGTACTTCATGTCGAGGCTGACGCCGATCACGGGGTGCGTCGCCTTGCCCGTGTTGATCAGCTCCTCGGCGACGCGCTTGCCCTGGTTGATGGGGATGGCGAAGCCGAGGCCGATGGAGCCGGACTGCCCGCCCTCGGCACCGCCCCCGGTGTCGGCGGCGCGGATGGCGCTGTTGATGCCGATGACCCGGGCCTTGGTGTCCACCAGCGGGCCGCCGGAGTTGCCGGGGTTTATCGGGGCGTCGGTCTGGAGCGCGTCGACATAGCTGACGTCGCTGCCGTCGCCCTTCTCCCCGCCCGCGGTGATGGGGCGCTCCTTGGCGCTGATGATGCCGGAGGTCACGGTGTTCTGGAGGTCGAAGGGCGCGCCGATGGCGACGACGGGGTCGCCGACGCGCACATTGTCGGAGTTGCCGAGGGGCAGCGGGGTGAGGCCGGACACACCGGTGACCTTGACGACGGCGAGGTCGTAGCCGCTGTCCTTGCCGACGAGGGTCGCCTTGGCGATCTCGCCGCCGCTGAAGGTGACCGAGATGTCGCCGGCGGAGCCCGCCGGGTCGACGACGTGGTTGTTGGTGAGGATGTGACCCTGTTTGTCGAGGACGAAGCCGGTGCCGGTGCCCTGCTCGCCGCCCCCGCTCACATGGAGGGTGACCACACTCGGCAGGGCGCTCGCGGCGATACCGGCGACGCTGTCGGGCGCCCGGCCTCCGCTCTCCCGGGGGGCCTGGTCCAGTTCGACCTCGTTGATCCCGCCGTTGCGCTCGATGTACGAGCC
Source organism: Streptomyces sp. NPDC051018 (assembly GCF_044456085.1). Lineage (NCBI taxonomy): Bacteria > Bacillati > Actinomycetota > Actinomycetes > Kitasatosporales > Streptomycetaceae > Streptomyces > Streptomyces sp. NPDC051018. The sequence goes on along the minus strand of NZ_JBITFN010000005.1, from coordinate 85,668 downwards.
GATGCCCCCGCCGATTCCGCCGGAGACCAGGGCGAGCAGCACGGCCCCTGCGAGCAGCGCGCCCCGTCTGCTCTTTCTGCGGGCGGGCTCGCCGGAGTACGTCAGGGGCGCGGAGCCGGGTGTGCCCCAGGGGTCGTACTGGCGCCAGTGGGACGCGGGTGCCTCACCGGGGGCCCCGGCCCCCTGGGGCTGATGGCCCTGGGGGTGGGGCGGGTAGCCGGGGTACGGCGAGGTGTTCTGGGGCTGGTGGGGGGCCTGGGGTGCCCCCGGTGACGGCGCCGGCTGGTGCGGCGGCGGCAGGGCGAACCCTCCGCCGTCCGTGGCGCCGGTCCCGGGGGCGGACGCGGGCTGCCCGGGAGCGGGAGCCGTGCCTGGGGCCGCCGGGTACGGCGGTGGCGGTACGGAGGTCCCCTGCGCCGGGGTGGGTACCGGGGTGCCCTGCGCGGGAGTGGGTACGGGAGTGCCCTGCGCCGGGGTGGGCACCGGCCGCTGTACGGGAGGGGCGGGCGCCCAGGGCCCCGGACCTCCGTACGGCGGGGTGCTGTACTCGTCGGGCTCGTGCAGCGGCTGCTGCCGGGTTCCCCCGCCGGTCGCCACGGGCACGGGCTCGGAGACGGGCACAGGCGGCCGGGGCCCGGAAGCGGGCGACGGGGGCCCTTCCGCCGGTACGGGGCCGTGGTGCGCCGCCCCGGGCCCGGCCCCCTCCGCCGGTACGGGCCCGGCCCCTGTGGAGTGCTCGGGGTAAGCCGTCTGAGGGGAACGGACGGCGTCCGCCGGTACGGGTTCCTCCACCGGGCCCGGCATCCGCGCCTGCGGCGGCTCGGACGGAGGTCCCTCCGGCTCGGTGGGAGTCGCGCGCGCCGCACCGGGCCGGCTCCACCACTTCGCCTTCGGTCCGGTGGGCTTCCCGTCTTCCATGCTCTCCCCGCAAACTGCCGACCCGCGGCACCCCGGCGGGCACCTGTCAGAGATTCAACCAGGTTTGCGAATCCCCGCGCAGGAGCCCGTCAGCGCTGGGACATCAGAGGGTTGGCGGACCCGGAGGGAGCGATGAGGTGCGACGGCGCCGAGGTCGCCGACGGGGTGAGCCCCGGGGCCGTGGAGATCTGGAAGGCCGAGCCCGTGGGACGTATCAGCGGCGGAAGGGCGAAGGACGAGCCGAGCACCGCCGGGGTGGGCCGGGCGGCGAGACTCAGCGGTGTCTCGGAACCCTCGGCACCGAGCACGGAGCGGCCGACGGGCCCGCCTTCGGACCTGGTCGGGCTGGTGCCCGCGCTGCGCCGGCGCTCGTACTCCGCGTTCCGTGCGGCGGCCGAGACGGCGATCCCGGCTCCGGAGCCGGTACCGGCCGTACCCGTCGTGGCCGCGGTACGCACGGGGGTGCTGCCGTTCCCGCCACCGCCCCGCGCCTGGACCGAGGTGTCGAGCGGCATCGCACCGCCGAGGGCGATCGCGGCGAAGGACACGGCGCTGGCGGCGGCGAAGGCGAAGCGACGGCCCCGCCACGGTGAGCGCTCGGCCTCCTGGCGGCCGACCTCATGAATACGGAAGCCACTCGAACCGCCCGGCAGGGCGGGCGCGCGACGGCCCCCGTGGACCCCGGGGACGTATCCGAACGTCTCCGTGCGGCGATCGCCCGGTCTTTCCGCCGAGGGACTCAGAGCTCCGAAGACCGCGTCGGTGACCCGTCCGCCGTCGAACGGTCCGCCCGGGCCGCCGTCATCGCCTCCGGAACCGAGGCCGGGACCCGAGGGGAGCCCCTGGAGGCGCGCGAGCAGCCCCTCGGAGGGCGGGGGCGGGGCGGCCTGGGCGAAGACGTCCTTGAGCCTGCGCTGGGCGTCCGCCTCGGCCTTGCACCTGGGACAGGTCGCCAGATGGGCGAGCACCCGGTCCCGGGCGTCGTGTTTGAGCTCACCGTCGACGAGCGCGGCGAGCCGGTCCCCCAGATGCTGCTCCGCGGGGGTGGGGCCTGAGCCGCTCACGCCGATCCGCCCTCCCCCACCAGTCCGACCGCTCCCGCCAGCATGCGCTGCTGCTCGGCACGGGCCTCGGGCGAGCGGTGCTTCAGGGCCTTGCGCAGATGAGACCGGCCGCGGTGGATCCGGCTGCGGACCGTGCCCAGCTTGACACCCAGGGTCGCGGCGATCTCCTCGTACGACAGGCCCTCGATGTCACAGAGCACCACGGCGGCACGGAACTCCGGCGCGAGGGTGTCCAGCGCCTGCTGCACATCCGCGTCGAAGTGGGTGTCGTTGAACACCTGCTGCGGGGAGGGCTCACGGCTGGGCAGCCGCTCGGCCGCGTCGTCACCCAGCGAGTCGAAGCGGATGCGCTGCTTCCTGCGGACCATGTCCAGGAAGAGATTGGTGGTGATGCGGTGCAGCCAGCCCTCGAAGGTGCCGGGGGTGTACGTCGACAGCGAGCGGAACACCCGGACGAAGACTTCCTGGGTGAGATCCTCGGCGTCGTGCTGATTGCCGGTGAGGCGGTAGGCGAGACGGTAGACGCGACCGCTGTGCGTGCTGACGATCTCCTCCCATGAGGGGGGTGTCCACGCCTGGGTTTCCGCATCCGATGCGAAGGTCGCGGTAGCTGCGGAGTCGGGGGCGGGGGAACGGTCAGCAATGTCGGTCACAGATTTCGGCTCACCCGGTGACCTGAGGAAGCGTCTGAGCACTCCTCTCCGATCCGCAGGTGCAGCCGCACCTCCCCTGTCGGCTCTGGTGGTGTCCAGCGGAGCCCCTACCATAGCCACCTCGCCCGTTAGCTCCGGATAAGAATCTTTACGCGAATTTGGATGCTGCTTACGGCCCTGATCCATGTACTCCCCCCTGCCGTCCCCCTCATTGCCTTAACGCGCGGTCCCATCAGCGGGTTCCCGGGCACAGCGGATACAGTCAACGTCGCGTTCAACGACGGGGACAGGAGAGGCTCATTACCGCAAACCGGCAGACAAGCTGGGCGTTCGCCGACGCCTTTGTCGCCGAGGACGACGCGCTGAGCTGGGCCCGGGAGCGGGCCCGGGAGTCAGGGGTCCCCTCGGTGTCGCCAGGCACCGGCGCCGCCCTGCGACTGCTGGCCGCGACCGCGGACGCGAAAGCGGTGGCGGAAATCGGTACGGGAACGGGCGTCTCCGGGATCTATCTGCTCCAGGGCATGCGCCCCGACGGGGTGCTGACCACCGTGGACCCGGAGCCGGAGCGGCAGCAGTTCGCCCGGCAGGCGTTCCGGGCGGCCGGGTTCGCCGGGAACCGGGCGCGTTTCATTCCCGGGCGCGCCCTGGACGTACTGCCGAGGCTCGCGGACGGTGGCTACGACCTCGTGTTCTGCGACGGCGACCGGGTGGAGTCGCTGGAGTGTCTCGCTGAATCGTTGCGCCTGCTCCGACCAGGCGGTCTTGTGTGCTTCGAAGGGGTTTTCGCCCGCGGTCGCACCGTGGATTCGGCGGCCCAGCCGGCGGAGGTGCTGCGGCTGCGGGACCTGCTGCGCGCGGTACGCGAGAGCCAGGAGCTGCTGCCGTCCCTGCTGCCCGTCGGGGACGGGCTCCTCTGCGCGGTCCGGCGCGGATAGCACCTAGGCCCACCGGGTCGGCCGCCGGACCCCGTCCGGCCACAGCGCGCCCGTCACCCGGGGCCCGGGAGGCCGCGCATCACCGAGGACTCGGAGGCGGCCGGAAGATCGGCGGCAGCCAGGATCCCCGGCGGAACCGGCCACGGGGGCAGCCGCCACGGCGCCGCCGGCGGGGGGAGCAGGGCCCAGAGGTAGCAGTCGGCGGTTTCCAGGGGCAGGGCTCAGGGGGCGGGGTCCAGGGGCAGGGTCACTGCGGAAACGTGGTCGCCCCGGGTCGCCCCCGAGCCGCCGCCGAGCGTGAACCGAGCGGGCCTGAGCCGCCTGCCGGAAAAGTCGTCCCGGGCACGCCGGAAGCCGTCGCGGAGTCCTCTCAAGATCGGGAGGAAGCCAGGGGTATGCCGTCGCCGAGCCCTCCAAATGCCATCCGTATGCCTTCTGGAAGCCGGCCGGAAGGCATCGGGAAGTCATCAGGAAGCCCCGCCGCGAGGCCCGGCCGAAGTCGTCGCGAAGTCCGCACGGAGTCATTGGGAAGTCTTTGCCCGGGAGCCGGCCGAAGGGACCGCAAAGCCCGCCCTCACAGCCGCCGAAGTCCGCACGGTGTCACGAGATGTTCATCCGGGGCCGGGAGAAGTCCCGGTGAAGTCACTCCGAAGTCCCCGCGAAGTCGTCCAGGGGCCCGTGGAAGTCGCCGGGGAAAGCGTCACTGCCCCGGCACCTTGCGATGCCGGGGCAGTGAAATCAGTTAATGGGTTGGCTTCAGCGTCAGCCGACGACCTTCTTCAGAGCGTCGCCGAGCGCGTCTGCTTCGTCCGGTGTCAGCTCGACGACAAGCCGACCGCCGCCTTCGAGCGGAACGCGCATGACGATGCCCCGCCCCTCCTTGGTCACCTCGAGCGGGCCGTCGCCCGTCCGCGGCTTCATGGCCGCCATGCTCGTTCCCCTTCCTGAAACCAGCTCATCGTCCGCCGACGGCCCCTGGGTAGGCACGCGTACCGGCATCGAACACATTGCTTCCAGGTCATTATCCCGCATCGCGGGACCCGATGACCAACATCAGTCGGCATCGCTTAGGCAACGCGCTTTCCCAAAACCACCCAATTCGGCGATCCGCCTGCGATACTTCGCCGCCGCGGCAGGGCGGCCCGGGGAGCGGATTCTTTGGTGCAGGTCACATGTCCGCCCCGGTGGATCTCCGCCATGCTGGGCTGTACACCCACCGCAGAGCCGCAAAGGGGACCTGACATGGCCGACTCCGTGCTGTACGACGTGAGCGACGGACTCGCGACGATCACGATCAACCGGCCCGAGGCCATGAACGCCCTCAGCACCGGGGCCAAGGTCGCGCTCCGGGAGGCGGTCGTGACGGCCGGGGACGACCCCGCCGTACGGGCGGTCCTGCTGACGGCCACCGGGCGTGCCTTCTGCGTGGGCCAGGATCTCAAGGAGCACATCGCGCAGCTCGCCGAGGACAGGAAGACCGGCGGCCGCACCACCATGAGCACCGTACGGGAGCACTACAACCCGATCGTGCGAGCCCTCACGGGCATGCCGAAGCCCGTCGTCGCCGGGGTCAACGGTGTGGCGGCGGGCGCGGGCATGGGCCTCGCCCTCGCCGCGGACTACCGGGTCGTCGCCGACACCGCGAAGTTCACGACGTCCTTCGCGGGCGTCGCGCTCACCGCCGACTCCGGGGTCTCCTGGACGCTCCCCCGGCTGGTCGGCCCGAGCCGGGCGGCGGACCTGCTGCTCTTCCCGCGCTCGTTCGGTGCCCAGGAGGCACTCGACCTGGGGATCGCCAACAAGGTCGTCCCGGCGGACGACCTGGCCGCCGAGGCCCTCGCGGTGGCCCGCACCCTGGCCGGGGGCCCGACCGTCGCCTACGCGGCGATCAAGGAGTCCCTCGCGTTCGCCGCCGCGCACTCGCTGGACGAGACCCTGGACAAGGAGGACGAGCTCCAGAGCCGCGCGGGTGCGTCGGAGGACCACACCATCGCGGTCGAAGCCTTCATCGCGAAGGAGAAGCCGAAGTATCTGGGCCGGTAGCGGGGTGACCGGTCCGACAGGGCCGCGCCGGGGGGCCCGTACTTCTGTACGGGCCCGGTCGGGAACATCCGTACGAGTAGCGCACCCCGGGCGTGGCGCCGAGGCCGACACCGCCGGGTGGGGCGGGTCCGGAGAGGTCCACCGCCTCGGGCCGGGCCGACGGCCACGGCCCGGCCGACCGGCAGCAGCCCATGTGACCCGGCAGGGCGGAGCGCCCGCTTACGCCCGGTCCGGGCGGCGGGTCCGGCGGATCCGGTGACGACCATCGCGTCCGGACGGTCCGGGTGCCCGACTGGAGCGGGCGCGGCCCGGCGGTCCCTCCTCAGCCCTGCCCCCTCCGGTCCCGACGGATCCCCAGGTCCCGGGGGCCAGGAGGTCCATCGCGTCCGGACGGTCCGGCTCAGCGGCAGGGGCCGACGTGACCCGGCAGGGCAGAGCGCCCGCTTGGGCCCGGTCCGCCCGGGGCCCTTCGCGTCCGGACGGTCCGGCTGTCCGGCTGTCCGGCTGTCCGGCTGTCCGGCTGTCCGGCTGTCCGGCTGTCCGGCTGTCCGGAGCCAACCCGGCCCCGCGGGGCGCAGTGCCCGCTTCTGATCGTTCCCTCCCGGTCCGTACGGTATCGGGACCGTCCGGACTGGCCCGGAGCCCGCGGGACGGGTCTCAGAGCGCCGTCGCGGCTCCGCGGGACGTGCAGTCGGCCAGATGGTCGTCGACCAGCCCGCATGCCTGCATCAGGGCGTACGCCGTCGTCGGGCCGATGAAGCGGAGGCCCTTCTTCTTGAGGGCCTTCGCCAGCGCCGTCGACTCGTCCGTGACCGCCGGGACGTCCGCGATCGACGCCGGAGCGGGGCGGCCCTCGGTCTTCGGCGCATGCGACCAGATGAGTTCGTCCAGCTCACCGGCCCGCCACTCCACCAGCACGCGCGCGTTCGCCATCGTCGCGTCGATCTTGGCCCGGTTGCGGATGATGCCCTCGTCGGCGAGGAGCCGGTCACGGTCTGCGTCGGTGAACTCCGCGACCGAAGCGATCTTGAAGTCGGCGAAGGCACTGCGGAAGCCCTCGCGGCGCCGCAGGATGGTGATCCAGGACAGCCCGGACTGGAACGCCTCCAGACACAGGCGCTCGAACAGCGCCTCGTCCCCGTGGACCGGGCGGCCCCACTCGTCGTCGTGGTACGCGAGATAGTCCTCGGCGGACACGGCCCAGGGACAGCGGGGCTTCCCGTCGGGACCCGCCACAGTGCCGCCGCTCACGGGCGGGGCTCCTCACCGGGCTTGGTGAACAGATCCGGCCGGTCGGCCGCGGTGGCCCGCGCCCCCGCCAGCGCCGACTCCAGCTCGGCGATGCGCGCGTCCCGCTCCGCCAGCTCGGCCCCCAGCCGGCCCAGCGCGTCGTCCACATCCGCCATCCGATACCCCCTCGGCGCCACCGGCAGCCGCAGCGCCTCGACGTCCGCCCGCCCCAGCGGCCGGGTCACCGGCAGGGGGTCCACCAGCTGCTCGGGGGCCACCTCGGGCAGCGCCGCGCTGTCCCCGCCGCCGACCACGGCGAGCGTGACCGCTCCGACGACCACGACCATCGCGACAGCCAAGAACACGAACACGAACGACCCTCCCTGAACGGAAACTGTCCCGGTACCGATCGTGCCACGCCGGTCCGACAGTTAGGGTCGCAGCCGGACCACCTGAGGAGGAAACCGCTGATGCTGCGGCTGGGACAGCGCGAATTCGACGCCGACGACCGAGTGATCATGGCGATCGTGAACCGTACGCCCGACTCCTTCTACGACCAGGGCTCCACCTTTCTCGACGAGCCCGCGCTCGCCCGCGTCGAGCAGGCGGTGTCGGAGGGAGCCGCCATCATCGACATCGGCGGGGTCAAGGCGGGCCCCGGGGACGAGGTCACCGCCGAGGAGGAGGTCCGGCGGACGGCCGGCTTCGTCGCCGAGGTACGCCGGAGGTTCCCCGATGTGGTCATCAGCGTCGACACCTGGCGGCACGAGGTCGGAGAGGCCGTCTGTGAAGCGGGCGCGGATCTGCTGAACGACGCGTGGGGCGGGGTGGACCCCCGCCTCGCCGAGGTCGCCGCGCGCCACGGCGCCGGTCTGGTCTGTACGCACGCGGGCGGCGCGGAGCCGCGGACCCGGCCGCACCGGGTCACGTACGACGACGTCATGGCGGACATCCTGCGGGTCACCCTCGGACTCGCCGAGCGGGCGCTCGCGCTGGGCGTCCGCCGGGACGGCATCCTGATCGACCCCGGCCACGACTTCGGCAAGAACACCCGCCACTCGCTGGAGGCGACCCGACGCCTCGGCGAGATGGTCGACACCGGGTGGCCCGTCCTCGTCTCGCTCTCCAACAAGGACTTCGTCGGCGAGACCCTGGACCGTCCGGTCAAGGAACGCCTCGTCGGCACTCTGGCGACGACCGCGGTGTCGGCGTGGCTGGGCGCGTGCGTCTACCGCGTCCACGAGGTCTCCGAGACCCGCCAGGTCCTCGACATGGTCTCCACCATCGCGGGCCACCGCGCCCCGGCCGTGGCCCGCCGCGGTCTGGCCTAGCCGGCCAGGCGCCCCAGCCCGTCCGGCCAGATGTTCCGGCCCCCGCGGGGAGACGTTCCCGGCCCGTCGGCACCCCGTCGCCGCCCGTCCGGCCGGACGTCCCGCCGGTCCGGGGAGACCTTTCCAGCCCTTCCGGCGATCGAGGAGCGGGGTCCGGGGCGGAGCCGCGGCAAGTGCCCGTACTCAAGGTGCCCCGGACCAGCGCCCGCGCCCGGGGGCGACCCCCTGGGAATGATCTCCCTGGCGTTCGCCACCGCTCCAGCGCCCGCGCCCGGGGGCTCCCCCACGTCGGCCGTACTCCCGGGGCGCCCCCACCGGCCGTACTCCGGGGGCGGTCCCACACCGCCGGCCCGCCCCGTCACCGAACTAGCGCGCGGTCTCCTTCGTCACCAGCGTGACCGCCTCTTCCACGTCGTCCGTGACGTGGAACAGCAGCACATCGCGCTCCGACGCCTTCCCCTGGGCCACGACCGTGCCCCGGAGCCAGTCGACCAGCCCGCTCCAGTACTCCGAGCCGAACAGCACGATCGGGAAGCGGGTCACCTTGCCGGTCTGAACCAGCGTCAGTGCCTCGAAGAGCTCGTCGAGGGTCCCGAGACCACCGGGCAGCACCACGAATCCGGAGGCGTACTTCACGAACATCGTCTTTCTGACGAAGAAATAGCGGAAGTTCACTCCGATATCGACATGCGGATTGAGCCCCTGCTCATAGGGAAGCTCGATCCCGAGGCCGACGGAGATGCCCCCGGCCTCCCGCGCCCCCCGGTTCGCGGCTTCCATCGCACCGGGACCGCCGCCCGTGATGACCGCGAACCCGGCCTGGACGAGGGCCTTGCCGATACGGATACCGGCGTCGTACTCCGGAGTGCCGGGGGATGTACGCGCCGAGCCGAAGACACTGATCGCGCTCGGAAGTTCCGCGAGGGCGCCGAAGCCCTCCACGAACTCGGACTGGATGCGCATGACCCGCCAGGGGTCGGTGTGCACCCACTCGGAGTCGCCCTCGGTGTCCAGCAGCCGCTGGTCGGTCGTCCCGGGCTGGACCTGATCCCTGCGGCGCAGTACCGGTCCCTGCCGCTGCTCCGCCGGGCCCCGCGAACCCTCGGGGTTGACCATGGTCTGCTCCCTTCGCCGAACATCATTGCTCCAGCAAGGGTAGGTCGGCGAAGGCGACGAGGAGGGAAACTCAGGACGTCAGCCACTCACGCAGGCGCTGCTCGCAGTGTGTGATCTTGTCGATCGCGACGTGTTCGTCCCGCTTGTGGGCATAGAGGGCGTCGCCGGGTCCGTAGTTCACGGCGGGCACCCCGAGCGCGCTGAAGCGGGAGACATCGGTCCAGCCGAACTTGGGACGCGCGCTTCCGCCCACGGCCTTCATAAAGGCCGCGGCGGCGGGGTGGGACAGGCCGGGCAGCGCCCCGCCGGAGTGGTCGTCGACCGTGAACTCGGCGACCGGGCAGTCCGCGAAGACCTCCCGGACATGGGCCAGGGCCTCGTCCTCGGTCCGGTCGGGGGCGTAGCGGTAGTTCACGACGACCGTGCACTCGTCGGGAATGACGTTGTTGGCCACGCCGCCCTCGATCCGTACCGCGTTGAGGCCCTCGCGGTACTCCAGCCCGTCGATCACCGGCCGGCGCGGCTCGTACGCGGCGAGGCGGGCGAGGATGGGCGCGGCGGCGTGGATCGCGTTGGACCCCATCCAGCTGCGGGCGGAGTGCGCCCGCTCCCCCGTCGTACGCAGATGGACCCGCAGGGTGCCCTGGCAGCCTCCCTCGACCTCGGCGTCCGAGGGTTCGAGGAGGACCGCGAAGTCGGCCTCCAGCCACTCGGGGTGGGCCTCGGCGACATGCCCGAGGCCGTTGAGGTGGGCGGCGACCTCCTCGTTGTCGTAGAAGACGAAGGTGAGGTCGCGGTTGGGGGCGGGGACGGTCGCCGCGATCCGCAGCTGGAGCGCCACGCCCGACTTCATGTCGCTGGTGCCGCAGCCCCACAGCACGCCGTTCCCGTCGAGCCGGGAGGGCACGTTGTCCGCGATGGGCACGGTGTCGATGTGCCCGGCGAGCACGACCCGCTCACCGTGCCCGAGGCGGGTACGGGCGACGACGTTGTTCCCGTGCCGGTCGACGGTGAGATGCGGCAGCGCCCGCAGCGCCTGCTCGATGGCGTCCGCGAGAGGCTTCTCCTGGCCGCTGACCGACGGGAAGTCGACCAGGGCGGCGGTGAGCGCCGGAGCGTCAAGAGTGAGGTCAAGCACGGTGTGGGCCATGCGCTCGACCTTAGCGCGGGCACTAGTACGGTAAGGCTGTGCCCGAGACGTCCTCCCCCAACCGGCGTGGCCGCCGACTCGTGCGTGTCGCGGCCGCGTTTGCCGTGCTCGCCGCTCTGATCGGTTACATCGCCGTGCAGTACGCCACGCGTACCTCGGCACCCGGATGCACGGTTCGCGCGACCTCGGGCGAGGGCGGCCCGACGTACGAACTCAGTACCGAGCAGGCCGCGAACGCCGCGACGATCTCGGCCGTGGGGACGACCCGGGGGCTCCCCGAGCGCGCGGTGACGATCGCGCTGGCGACGGCGCTCCAGGAATCGGCGCTGCGCAATATCGACCACGGGGACCGGGACTCGCTGGGGCTGTTCCAGCAACGCCCGTCGAAGGGCTGGGGCACGCCGCAGCAGATCCTCGACCCGGTGTACTCGGCGGGGAAGTTCTACGACCAGCTCGCCGAAGTCCCCGGCTACTCGCGGCTGCCGCTGACGGTCGCCGCCCAGCGGGTGCAGCGCAGTGGTTTCCCGCAGGCGTACGCGAAGCACGAGCCGAACGCGACCCTGCTGGCCGCCGCGCTCACCGGGCGGGCCGACGCGGCGCTGACCTGCACTCCGGGCAGCGCGGTCGAGAAGGCGGGCGACCCCGCGAGGGTACGGGCCGAACTGGTGCGGGACTTCGGGCCGGGTGTGCTGCCGAAGAAGGCGGACCCCCGGGACTCCGCGGGGCCGCGGGAGATCTCCGTACCGGTGGCATCCGCCGGTCCCGGCGGAAAGCGCGGCTGGGAGCTGGCCCACTGGGCGGTGGCGCGCGCGGAGGGGCTGCGGATCGAGGAGGTCGCGTACGGCGGCCGGATCTGGAGCGCAAAGGACTCCGGCAAGGGCTGGTACGCGAAGGACACGGCGGATGCCGAGACCGGGGAAGCGCGCGGATCCGGGGACGGCCGGGACCCGGCCGAGTCCATGGCGGCGGCCGGTTCGACGGTTTCCGAGACCGGTTCCCCCCGGGGCGAAGTTCGAATCCTCCTCGCACGCTGATACGACCACTCCCCCGCAGGGGGGATCCCGTCCCATCACTCCAATGCCCCGCCAAAGGTGTACGCGGGATGCCGTGCCCCGTATCGAATCCCTTGCGGGCACAGAGAAGTGACGGTTCGGCAGAGGTCAACCCGGAGGCGGGTCGGAACCCCTTCACCCAAGACCGATAATGCGACGCATTGCCAACTCTTTGCCTTGGCCCACCGCAACTTCACCCGCCCCACGAGCGGTTGTCACTGCGTCCGAAGGCCGACGCGCCGGAGGACACACCAACGCCCCCTCGTCTCAAGGAGCATCATGTCCCTCCCCCTGACCCGTCGGATCGCCCGTGCCGCGCTGCTCATCGCGGCGGGAGCAGCTCCCGTGGTCGGTGCGGCCGGCTCCGCGAGCGCCGTGGACCTCCAGCAGGCCAACCCCCTCGGCGGGCTGACCGCGCTCGACGCGGACGGGCTGAGCAGCACCGTCGACGGCGCCACCCAGAAGTCCTCCGACCTGGCCGGCAACACCGGGGGCAACACCGTCAAGCAGGCCGTCCCCGCCGCGGGCCAGGCCGTCGGCGGCGCGAGCAGGGCCGCCACCCCCGCCGCGCAGCAGGCCGCCGGCGACGCCGCGGCCAGCGCGGGCGACCTCCTCGGCGGGGCCACGAACGGTGCGGGCGAGTCCCTGGGCGGCAGCGGACTGCCGACGGACCAGCTGCCCACCGGCCAGCTGCCGACGCAGGGGCTGCCGCTCGGCTGACCGCGCGGAAGAACCCCCGGAGCCCTACTCGGGTTCTGGGGGTTTCTTCTGTTTGTGGCTCGGTTCTCCTCCGGGGGCCTCAAGTGTGCGTCGACGGTCGATCGTGCTCGACCACTCGTTCCTCGCGGCCTCCGCGCGTTCTCCCTTTCGACACCCACGGCCCCCTTCGGCTCACTCGCCAGGCACAACGGGTGAAAGGGAGGGCACAGGCCACCTGAAGCGCGCCCGTCGAGCGCACGGGGTGGACGGAAAGCGTGCGGGCCCCCTTCAGCTCAGCCGCCAAGCCCAACGGGCGAAGGGAAAGGGAGCGGGACCTCGTCAGCCCAGCCGCCAGGCACAACGGGCGAAGGGAAAGGGCACAGGCCCTCTTCGGCTCACCCACCGGGCACAACGGGCGAAGGGGAGGGTGCAGGCCCCTCTTCCCTCACTCGCCAAGCACAACGGGCGAAGGGAAAGGGAGCGGGACCTCGTCCACTCACCCGCCAGGCCCATGGGGAGAAAGGGATGGCGTCAAACCCCCATCAGGTCACCCACCAGGCACATGAGGTGAAGGGGGAGGGCCCAGGCACTCATCGGGTCGGTCGCCGAGCCCATCGGGGGAACGGGAGGGGCGCAGGTCCCCTCGGCTCGGCGACCGTGGCGGGGGTGTCAGGTCACTCGGCCAGGCGCTTGGTCGCGGACTCGACGCGGTCGTCGGTGGCGGTGATCGCCACGCGGACGAAGCGTTCGCCGGCCGTCCCGTAGAAGTCGCCCGGTGCGACCAGGATGCCCAGCCGGGCCAGGTGCGCCACGGTGTCCCAGCACGGTTCGTCGCGGGTCGCCCACAGATAGAGGCCGGCCTCGCTGTGCTCGATCCGGAAGCCGTGGCCCTCCAGGGCCGTACGGAGGGCCGTGCGACGGGCCGCGTACCGTACGCGCTGCTCCGTGACATGGCTGTCGTCGCCGAGTGCGGCGATGGTCGCGGCCTGGACCGGCGCGGGGGTCATCATGCCGCCGTGCTTGCGGATCTGGAGCAGTTCGGCGAGGACGGCGTCGTCGCCGGCGATGAAGGCGGCGCGGTATCCGGCCAGATTGGACCGCTTGGACAGCGAGTGGACGGAGACGACGCCCTCGTACGTACCACCGCAGACGTCCGGGTGGAGCACGGAGACGGGTTCGGCCTCCCAGCCCAGTTCGAGATAGCACTCGTCGCTGAAGACGAGGACGCCGTGCTCGCGCGCCCAGGCGACGACACGGATCAGCTCGTCCTTGGCGAGTACCCGCCCGGTGGGGTTGGACGGCGAGTTCAGCCAGAGCAGCTTCAGCCCGTCGGGGTCCAGTTCCGTCGGGTCGGCGTAGGCGACGGCACTCGCGCCGCAGAGCCGCGCGCCGACCTCGTACGTCGGATAGGCGAGCTGGGGAAAGGCCACCCGGTCGCCGGGGCCGAGGCCCAGCTGGGTGGGCAGCCACGCCACCAGTTCCTTGGAGCCGACGACGGGCAGGACGTTCCGGTGTCCGGCGCCGACCGCGCCGAGCCGCCGCTCCACCCAGTCGGTCAGCGCGTTCCGCAGCGCCGCCGTGCCCCATACCGTCGGGTAGCCGGGCGAGTCGGCGGCCTCCACGAGGGCCCGCTGGATCAGCTCGGGCACGGGGTCGACGGGGGTGCCGACGGAGAGGTCCACGATGCCGTCGGCGTGGGCCGAGGCCGTCGCCTTGTACGGCTCCAGCCTGTCCCAGGGAAAGACGGGGAGGCGCGAAGAGACTGCGGACACGGGCGTTCACTTTCTCCTGGGAAGCGGTGCGGTACGGCGGTGTGCCGGACCCGCCGGGCGGGGGTCCGCGCGGAACCGGCCGGAAACGACTCGGTCCCGTACGGACGACGACGACCGTACGGGACCGGGAAGGACTGGCCGGCCGGCCGCTTACTGGTTCTGCGGCGGCAGGGCGGCGATGAAGGGGTGGTCACGCTCGATCAGACCGAGCTTGGAAGCACCACCGGGCGAGCCCAGCTCGTCGAAGTACTCGACATTCGCCTTGTAGTAGTCCTTCCACTCCTCCGGAGTGTCGTCCTCGTAGAAGATCGCCTCGACGGGGCAGACCGGCTCACAGGCCCCACAGTCGACGCATTCGTCCGGATGGATGTACAAGGACCGGGAGCCCTCGTAGATGCAGTCGACGGGGCACTCCTCGATGCACGCCTTGTCCTTGACGTCGACACAAGGCTGCGCGATGACGTAGGTCACGCTGTCGTTCCTCTCGGTAGGGCTGGCATTGCGCGGGAGCGCGGCGTCGTCGATGCCCGCCCCTAGTATCTCCGTTCCTGGAGACGATCCGAACATGAGGGGCACGCAGAGCTGTGGAATTCACCGGCGCCGGACGCCTCGAAGTCCGTATTACACCCCTTGACGTGGGCAAACGGGTATCAATCAGACGTCTTGCCGACTCTCCGGCCGAGGGAGCCATGTTCAACGACACGGTCGGAGTTCTCACATCCTGGGACAAGGGTGTGCTGGTGATCACACGGCGCACCGGGGAAAGCGTCCGCATCCCGGAGTCGTCACTGGTCGCGGGCAAGGTCGTGCCCGCCGCGCCGGCCCGGCGCAGAGGCCCGGCGGCGGACTTCGCGGAGCTGGCGCGGGTGACCGCGCGCGCCTGGCAGCCGGTGGAGAGCGAGGCCCTCGGGGAGTGGGTGCTGCGCGCTTCGTCCGGGTTCACCCGGCGCGCCAATTCGGTCCTGCCGCTCGGTGATCCGGGGCTGGAGCTGGACACGGCGCTCGACCGGGTGCGTACCTGGTACGCGGAACGCTCCCTGCCCGCGTACATCCAGGCGGCGACGGGCGCGGCGGGAACCCAGGAGGTCCTCTGCGCGGAGCTGGAGTCACGCGGCTGGACGCGCGAGGTCACCGCCGACGTACGGATCGGGGGTCTGGCGCACATCGCCGATCTGGACGCCGACACCGAGCGGGTGGCCCTGGCGCGCTCCCTCGACGAGCTGGGACGGGGATGGCTGCTGCGGTACCAGCGCTCCGGCGAGGTGGGACCGCAGGTACTTCAGGTGCTGGGCAGCGGGCCGTCCGTGTGGTTCGCCGCGGTCCCGGGGGCCGGTGAGGTGCCCGCCGCGATCGGGCGGTGTGTCGTCGACGGGCGCTGGGCGGGCTTCATGGCGGTGGAGGTCGATCCGGCCTACCGCCGCCAGGGGCTGGCCACGGCCGTGATGACCGCGCTGGCGCGCCGGGCCCTGGACGAGGGCGCCTCGGCGGCCTGCCTCCAGGTGGAGGCGGGGAACGAGGGCGCGGACGCGCTCTACACGGGCATGGGGTTCACGACCCATCACCGCTACCACCACTACCGGGCCGCCGGCTGACCCGCTGACCCGCTGGGTCACGGGAGCCGTCGCGAACCCGCTGGGTCACAGGAGCCGACAGGACCCCCGCGAATGGCCCGGCACGGGGCCGGAACGGGTGCGTGGGCGGGGGTGCGAGTGGACTGATGGCGGACGGACGGGTACGAGTGGCCTATGCATGACGAATCAGCGGATCCCAGGAAACGGTTCGCGGAGGAGGCCCGTGCGGAGCGCCCCGATCTCTCCCTGCTCTGTCTGCTGATGGGATCCGTGGCGGATCCGTCGCTGGACGAGGCGGCGGTTGACGCGGCCCAGATCGAGCTGGACCGTCTCGCCGGGCTGCTTCCGTACGGACTGCGGACCCCGGGAGCCTGGGCCTCGGCGGTGGCGGACCTGCTGGGCGAGCGCTGCGGCTTCCGGGGCTCCCCCGGCGACTACCAGCGGCTGGAGTCCTCCCTGCTGCACGAGGTGCTCCGGCGGCGGCGGGGGCTGCCGATCCTGTTGTCGGTCGTCTGGGTGGAGGTGGCCAGAAGGGCGGGCGCGCCCGTGTACGGGGTGGCTCTGCCGGGGCACTTCGTGGTCGGCTTCGGCGCGCCGGAGGAGCAGGTGCTCGCGGATCCCTTCGCACGCGGCCGGGTGCTCACCGGCTCCGACGCGGCCCTGCTGGTGGCGGGTGCGACGGGTGCGCCCCTGGACCCGGCGATGCTCGGGCCCGCGGCCCCGCTGGAGGTGGTCGTACGGATCCTGAACAACGTCCGGGCCTGGGCGGCGGCCCGCCCCGAGCAGTCGGACGTCGCCCTATGGGCGGTCGAACTCTCCCTGCTGCTGCCCTCCCATCCGGCACGGCTGCGCTACGAACGGGCCCAACTGCTCGTCCAGCGCGGTGACTTCCTGACCGGTGCGGCGGAGCTGGACGCCTATGCGGAGGTCGTGGCGGCCGTCGAGCCCAGCACCGCGGAGGCGATCCGGGGCCGGGCACGGGCCGCCCGGGCGATGCTGAACTGAACTCGGGCGTGTGGTGGCGGAGGCGGGTCGGTCGCGGCGCGCGAGGGCGGAGCCGGCAGGTTCGGCTGCGGTGCACGGGGTGGACCTTGGCTCGCGGCCGGGTCGGGGTCGGGGGCGGCTCGCGGCTTGGACGTCGGCTCACGGCCGGGGCGGGGGCGAGTCGGTGGCGGCCGTACGGGTTCGACTGCGGCTCGCGGCACGAGGGCCGCTCGGGCTCGCTGGGGCGGCCTCGGCGCATAGGGGGCGGAGCTGGTCGTGGTCGGCTGAGGCAGGGGCGTTCACGGCTCGTGGCGGCGGTCGTGGCTCGCGGGCAGGGGCAGTCGCACTCGCGGGGGCCGGTTCCGTACGGCTTCGCCGGCGCGGGACCGGGCCGGCGCGGGGCACACGCCTCGTGGCCCCGACGGACCGGGGCAGGCGCGGGTCGCGGCGCCCGGGCCGCGTACGCGCACACATGGCGGGGGCCCCCGGCGTACGCGCGGGGGCTCCGGGGGCCGTGGGGCCGGTGCGGGCTCCGGTGAGGGCTCAGCTCGGGTTCAGCTCGATGACGGCCGTACGCTCCTGAGGCGTCTTGCCGCGCAGTGCCGGGCCCATCACCTGGGCGACGTCGTCGGGGCTGACCTGGTGCTGCTTGCCGTCGCCCTTGGTGATCAGGATGCCGTCGAAGACCCCTTCGAGCAGTTCGTCGATCGCCTTCTTGTCATAGACCTCGACGAGCTTCCCGTCGACGGGCTTCATCGAGAGGATCCTCGGCAGCGATCTGGCGGGGCCGAACTGGATGCTCTTGGTGCCCGCCTTGATGGTGATCCGGCCGGACATCGCGGGCTCCGCGAACTCCTTCATCGCCCGGGCGATCTCGGCCTGGTCGATGGCCGGCTGCCGGGCGGTGACGGGCAGGGCGACCACCTCGGACGCGCCCGTCTCGACCTGTGTGCGGTACGCCTCACGGACCAGCGCCACCGCCCGGCCGACGTCCAGCGCCTGGCCCGGCTTGCCCGGTACGGCGACGGCCTTGCCCGGGGTGAACTCGATCGTGCCCTCGACGGCGGAGCCGGAGCCGCCCGCCAGATCGGTGAGCGCGACCCGCAGCTTCTCCTCGTCGACGAGCATCACCGGTTCGGCGACCCGCTCACCGCCGAAGAGGGAGCCGATCACGGAGACGGGGTTGTAGTCACTGCCCGCCGCGTTGCGCACGGTGGTGTGGCTGTCCAGTCCGAGCCCGGCCTTCTCGGGCGTCAGCTCCGCCTTCCGGTCGCCGATCGTCAGCTGGAGCGGCGCGGCGGTGCGCTTGCCGAGGGAGCCTTCGAGCTTGCTGATCGCCTGGTCCCTGGTGCCGCCGCCGATGTCGACCCCGAGGACGGTGGTGCTCTTCGGGACGTCGGAGTGGTTCAGGAGCAGGCCCGCGCCGTACGCGATGCCGAACAGGCCGACCACACCGGCGCCGGCGATCACCAGCTTGGAGCGGCCCTTCCTGGCGGGGGCCGGGGGCGCGGGACGGGAGGCTGGCCGGTCGGCGGTGGCCGCGGGGCCCTGGGGGCCGCCTCCGCCGGGAGGGCCGGGGGCGGGGAAGTCCCGCTCGCCGGACGGTGTCCGGGGTCCCTCCCCGGCGGGGAAGGGCGTCCGGGGATCCGGGCGTACGACGGGGACGCCGCTGGTGAGCGTGTCACCGGAGACATTGCCGCCGGGCGGGGAGCCGGGGCCGGGCGCCGGTCCGGCCCCAGGCCCGGGACCGGGTGCGGAAGGCGCAGGCGCGCCGGGGCCGGGCGCGGGCTTCTGCGGGGTCAGTACGGCGGTGTCGTCCGACAGCCGCGGAGCCGCCGTGCCGCGGGGGCCGGAGCCGGGGGCGGCCGGGCCGGGAGCCGTCGGCGCTCCCGGAGCGGGGGCCCGGGTCACTCCCGGGGGCCCTGCCTGGACGGCGCCCGGAACGGGGGGCCGAGGGGCACCCGGGGTGGGGTCCTGGCCCGGCGCCACAGCGGGCCGGTCCGCACCGGGCCTCGGCGCCACCGGCATGCTGCCGGTGGCCGGACCGGCGGTGGGCCCGGCCGGACCGCCCTGACCGCCCGGTGCGCCGGGTGTGCGTACCCCGAGCGGAGGTGTGTGCGGACCGGGGGCGAATCCGTTGCGACCGCCGTCCGGGGCCGGGCTCCGGTCGTCCCGCGCGAGATCGCTGAGGGAGCTGTGCGGCAGGTGCGGACCACCGGCCCCAGGGGCGTCGGAGGCAAAGGGGGCGGAGGTGCCGGGCGGGGGAACCGCGCCGCCCGTGGGCGTACCGGCCGGTGGTGTGCCGGTCCCCGCGCCACCGCCGCCGATGCCCGGGACCTTCAGCCCCGCCCCGTTCGTAGCGGAGGAACCGGAGGGCTTACGGGGGGCGAACCAGTCGCTCGGGGACTTGTCCTTCTCCTCCTCCGCGGGGTCGGCGGCGGGCTCGGACGGCTGCCCGGACCCGATCACCGGCATGGCGGCCGTCCGCTCGCCCTCGGTCTCCGCCGCGCCCGGACGGACCGGTGGAACCCCGGGCGCACCGGGCGAGGGCGTGGACTGGACGGGGCTGCTCATCGGCTTGCGCATCACCACGGGCGGGATCGGCCGCGACCCCGGGATGTTGATACGGATCCGCGTGGTCAGCGTCGTCTCGGTCCTGGGCTCGGACCTGGCCCCGTCCGGCTCCGGCTCCCCGGAGGCGTCGGCCGCCCCGCCCGGACCGTCCTGCCCCGGTTGCCGCGACGGATACTGGCGCGATCCGTACGGCGGTGTCCCCGAGGGGTACGCGGCTCCACCGCGCCCCTGGGGCCCGGAGGACGAACTGTCAGTTTCACGACTCAAAGCAGGATCTCCCGGTTGGCTTCGCCGCCCGCTTTTTCTGATCGGCTCTTGCTGCTGAGGGCGGCTCGGCGGCGCGCACCACCATACTGTCCGCCACGGACACGCACCCCGCGACCGTGGAAAGCGCCATTTCCACCACCGTGCCCGCACGGCACGTCCTGGGGCTCTCCACACCACTGGGCGACCCACGATAGGGGTCCGCGGAACCTTCCGTCGGCCGGGGGTCCCACGGGTCCCTTATCTGTCAAGTCGGCCGGTTCCGCCGCCCGGTTGCGCCGGGCGCGCCGTGGTGGCGCACATCACAGCGGCCACCACACCGCCGAGCATAAACGCGATCGGGCCGATCCCTGCGCCGAAGAGGGCGTCCCCCTCCGGGCGTCCGGTGCTGAGGACGACGACGGTGACGAGCCAGCCGACGGCGGGAACCACCACCGCGGCCTGGGTGCCGACCGCCCGCAGGGAGCCGTAGAACAGCCCGGCCGCCGCGAGGAGCGCGAGCAGCAACCCGCCGGGCAGCCAGGCGGCTTGGACCAGCGAGCCCGCCGTGCCGACCACCGCGCCGAGGAGCAGCAGCCCGATGTACGCGGCGATCCGGCCCGGCCCCGGGAGGGTGGGCGTCCTCGTCAGCCAGGAGCCGGGGGTGCCGGACCCGCTCATCCCGGGACTCCGGCGAACAGATCGTGCTCCCGCTCACCGGAGGGAACGCCCGGGTCGCCCTCGGCCAGCTGGTAGTACTCCGTCGCGAAGATCGGCTGCCCCAGTTCGTTGGAGAGCGCGAAGACATCGCCCTGGACCGCGATCTGGGTGGCGTGGGCGCGCATCGCCGCCGCCTTGCGGTCCGCGTACGCGGTGCCGTCGATCTCCGCGGTGATCTGCGAGTCGTCGACCACGCCGGGGAGGTCGCCGATCTGCGCGACGCCCGGGAAGGCGGCCGCGCCCGAGGCGCGGAGGCGGGCGAAGCCCTCCTCGGCGACCGAGCGAGGCATCCGCGTCCAGTAGATCTTGGCGATGGTCCAGGGGTCGCCGAGGTCCCGGCGGAACGCCCGCTCCCCGGCCAGTTCGGCCGCGCGCATGGCGACCCGGTGGGTCTGGATGTGGTCGGGGTGCCCGTAACCGCCGTCGGGGTCGTAGGTCACCATGACCTGGGGACGCACCGAACGGATGATCTCGACGAGGTCGGGAGCGGCGTCGTCGACGGGCGTACGCCAGAACGCGTCCTCGCGCCGGTTCTGCCCGACGCCCATCATCCCGGAGTCGCGGTAACGCCCCTGGCCGCCGAGGAAGCGGTGGTCGGTGACGCCCAGCTCCTTCATCGCGGCGGCCAGCTCGCCCACGCGATGGGCGCCGAGACGGTCGTCGCGGTCGGACGCGAGATGGGCGAGGTTCGGTGGAATGACCTCGCCCTCTTCTCCGAGGGTGCAGGTCACCAGCGTGACCCGGGCGCCGTCGGCGGCGTACCGGGCCATCGTGGCGCCATTGGTGATCGACTCGTCGTCCGGGTGTGCGTGCACCAGGAGCAGACGACGGGTGGAAAGATCCTTCATAAAGGACAGCCTACGAGGCAAGGCGGTGCCGTCGGGCTGGAACGCGATGTCCCTTGGCCAATAGTTCGTGTGGGGAGCCAGGGGTCGTGAGCGGAGCCAAAGGGTCGTGAGCAGAACGGCCGGGGGTTCACCGCCGGGCAGGCGGGCCCTCCGTCAGAACTTGATGCCGCCGATCATTCCGGCAACGCTCGTCGTCAGTTGGGTGATCGTCGGCTCGACCGAGGAGCGGGCGAGATAGAACCCGAGCAACACACAGACCACCGCATGCCCACCCTTCAGCCCGGACTTCCGGACCAGCAGGAAGACGACGATCGCCAGCAGCACCACCGCCGAAATCGAGAGTGCCACGGCGGTTCACCTCCATGGATATTCGTAAGGGACGGGCAGGTTGCATGTGCCGGAGAGTTCATACCCATCTTGCGCTAGGGATCATAACTATCCGTACCAACGCATCAGTCGGTGCACGGCAGCACACGGGGGCGCACGAGCGCTAGGTTCGGTCACATGACCACGAGGACGCAGCTCTCCTTTCCGCGCCAGTACGCCAGGACCCAGCGCTTCACGCTGGGCGCACCGCGGTCGTTCACCGTGGCTCCGGACGGGTCCCGGGTGATCTTCATCCGGTCCGCGTCCGGGACGGACCGGGCGGGAAGACTCTGGGTCCTCGATCTCGAAGACGGCGGCGGGCGGCCCGCGGAACGGCTCGCGGCCGATCCCGACGTGCTGCTCGGCGGAGTCGGCGAGGAACTGTCGGCCGGGGAGCGCGCACGGCGCGAGCGCAGCCGTGAGGGTACGGCGGGCATCGTGGGCTACGCGGTGGACCGGGCAGCCGAGTTGGCGGCGTTCGCGCTCTCCGGGCGGCTGTTCACGGCGGAACTGCGGGCCGGGACCGCGCGTGAACTGCCCGCCCGGGGGCCGGTGATCGACCCCCGGCCCTCCCCCGACGGCCGGCACATCGCCTACGCGGCAGGGGGTGCGCTGCGGATCATGGGCGCTGAGGGCGACGGCGACCGGGCTCTCGCCGAGCCCGACGGGGCCCATATCACCTACGGAATCGCGGAGTTCATCGCGGCGGAGGAGATGGGCCGGGCCGGAGGGTTCTGGTGGTCGCCGGAGTCCGACCGGCTGCTCGTCGCACGCGTGGACGAGAGCGAGGTCCGGCGCTGGTGGATCTCCGACTCCGCGCATCCGGAACGGGAGCCTCAGGAGCTGGCGTATCCGGCGGCCGGGACGCCGAACGCGGATGTACGGCTCTTCCTGGTCACCCTTGCGGGTGAACGCACGGAGGTTTCCTGGGACCGGTCCCGCTACCCCTATCTCGCCCGCGTGCACTGGTCGGACGCGGGCGCTCCGCTGCTGCTCGTCCAGGCACGCGATCAGCGGACCCAGCGGTATCTGGCCGTGGACACGGCGACGGGCGCGACCCGGACCGTCCATGTCGACGAGGATCCGGTTTGGCTTGATCTTTTTCCCGGGGTACCGGCGTGGGCGCCCGACGGGCGGCTCGTCCGGATCGCCGACGAGGGCGGCGCGCGGGTCCTCGCGGTCGCCGACCGCGCGCTCACCGGAGCCGGGCTCCAACTGCGGGCCGTCCTCGACATCGGTGAGAACGACGTCCTGGTGTCGGCGGCGGCGGGTGAGGAGGCGGACGCGCCCGAGATCGGCGAGATCCATGTGTACCGGGTCAATGAGCTGGGCGTGGAACGGATCTCGGAGGGGCCGGGGGTCCACTCCGCGGCCCGCTCCGGGCCGGTGACGGTGCTCGCGTCCTCCCGTACGGACTCCAGTGGGGCGACCGTGCAGATCCTGCGCGACGGCAAGCAGATCGCCGTCGTCGGCTCGCACGCCGAGCGGCCCGTGCTGACGGCGCGGCCCCGGCTGCGCGAGGCGGGCGTGCGCCGGATTCCGTGCGCGGTGCTTCTTCCGTCCGACTACCAGGAGTCGGATGGTCCGCTTCCGGTACTGATGGATCCGTACGCCGGACCGCACGGCCAGCGTGTCTACGCCTCGCAGAACGCCCATCTGACCTCGCAGTGGTTCGCCGACCAGGGCTTCGCCGTGGTCGTCGCGGACGGGCGGGGGTCGCCGGGGCGCTCCCCCGGCTGGGAGAAGGAGGTCAAGGACAACTTTCCGCTGACCCTCGACGACCAGATCGACGCGCTGCACGCGCTCGCGTCCTCCTTTCCGCTGGACCTCGGGCGGGTGGGCATCCGGGGCTGGTCGTACGGGGGTTATCTTGCCGCACTCGCGGTGCTGCGGCGGCCCGATGTCTTCCACGCGGGGATCGCGGGGGCGCCGGTGACCGATTTCCGTCTGTACGACACGCACTACACCGAGCGATATCTCGGCGATCCCCGGGAGCGGCCGGAGGTGTACGCGATGAACTCCCTGGTGACGGAGAACGGGCTGACGGCGCCGGAGAATCCGTCCCGGCCGCTGATGATCATCCACGGGCTGGCGGACGACAATGTGGTAATGGCGCACAGTCTGCGGTTGTCCTCGGCGCTGCTGGCGGCGGGGCGGGAGCATGAGGTGCTGCCGCTGAGCGGGGTGACGCATATGACTCCGCAGGAACAGGTGGCGGAGAACCTGCTGCGGGTGCAGGTGGGTTTCCTCCGAAGGGTGCTGATGGCGTAGGCCGGGTGGATTCTCCGTCCTCCGGTCCTCAAGCGCCGGACGGGCTGGGTTCGTTCCGGCCCGCCCCCGGAGACGCGGTGCTCGGGGCGAGCGAACCAGCAGCAATCAGGCTGCCCGGGGCACAGGTCCGTCCTCAAACGCCGGACGGGCTGGATCTACCAGCCTCGCCGGCGATTGAGGCGCGGGGGTTCGGGGGCAGCGCCCCCGACAAGCGACCCGCGCTCCCCGGGCAAAGACAGGGGTGGCCGGGGCTTGGAGCCCCGGCCGGGTACGGCACCCGCACGGCCGTACAAGGAGTCAGCCTGCACGGCGCGTATATCGGGCTCGCGACAGACGTATTGCCTGCGCGTAACAGAGGGCGGCGGCAGCGGACTCACTCGCTGTCGCCGGGGCCCGGCACCACCGGCTCACCGCCGTTCTCCGGGCCCCGCACCCCCGGATCACCCACTGGCTCACTCGCCCGGCACCACCCGCTTCTCCTCCGCGAAGTGACAGGCCGACGGATGCCGCGCCGGGCCCGTCGCCGACCGGAACTCCGCCGGGACCGCCAGGAGCGGCACCTCCAGCTCGCAGCGCTCCCGGGCCTTCCAGCAGCGGGTGCGGAAGCGGCAGCCGGAGGGGATGCTCGCGGGCGAGGGCACATCGCCGTGCAGCATGATCCGTTCGCGGTGCTCACGCGCCTGGGGGTCCGGAACCGGGACCGCCGACAGCAGGGCCTGGGTGTACGGATGCGTGGGGTGGTCGTAGATCTCCTCGTCGCGTCCCAGCTCCACCACCCGGCCCAGATACATCACGCCGACCCGGTCGGAGATGTGCCGCACGATGGACAGGTCGTGGGCGATGAAGACATACGTGAGGCCGAAGTCGCTCTGGAGCCGGTCGAGGAGATTGACGACCTGCGCCTGTACGGAGACGTCGAGCGCAGAGACGGGTTCATCGGCGACGATGATCTCCGGCCGGAGCGCCAGCCCGCGCGCGATGCCGATGCGCTGGCGCTGCCCGCCGCTGAACTGATGCGGATAGCGGTTGATGTACTCGGGGTTGAGGCCCACCACGTCCAGCAGGTCCTGCACCTTGCGCCGCCGGCTGCCCTTGGGCGCGACCTCGGGGTGGATCTCGTACGGCTCACCGATGATGTCGCCGACGGTCATCCTCGGGTTGAGCGAGGTGTACGGGTCCTGGAACACCATCTGGATATTGCGGCGGACGGATTTGAGCGCCCGTCCGGACAGCCGGGTGATGTCCTCGCCCTTGTAGCGGATCGTTCCGGCGGTCGGCCGCTCCAGATGGACGATCAGCTTGGCGAGGGTGGACTTCCCGCAGCCGGACTCACCGACGATCCCGAGGGTCTCCCCCGCGATCAGATCGAGATCGACGCCGTCGACGGCCTTGACCGCGCCCACCTGCTTCTTGAAGACGATGCCCTGGGTGAGGGGGTAGTGCTTCACCAGGCCGCGTACGTCGAGGATCGCCTCTCCCGTCGTCACGGGCGGCTCCCCGGTCGTCGTCTCAGTCACGGGGGCCCTCCTCGGAGCTGTCGCGCGGTGGTACCCCGGCGGTGTCGCGCGGTGGTTCCCCGCCGCCGAGCGTCTCGCGCCAGAAGTGGCAGGCGCTGCGGCGCCCCGGCGACACCTCGTACAGCGGCGGTTCCCCGGAGCGGCACACGGCCCGGGCCAGGGGGCAGCGCGGATGGAACGCGCAGCCGGAGGGGATACGCGTCAGATTCGGCGGCAGGCCCTTGATCGCGTACAGCGCCCGCCCCTTGCGGTCCAGGCGCGGGATCGACTCCAGGAGGCCGCGGGTGTAGGGGTGGGCGGGCGCCCGGTAGATGTCGTGGACGGGGGCGGTCTCCACGATCCGGCCCGCGTACATCACGGCGATGGTGTCGGCGACATCGGCGACGACACCGAGGTCGTGGGTGATGAGGATGAGGCCCATACGCAGTTCGCGCTGGAGGTCGGCGAGCAGTTCCATCACCTGGGCCTGGACGGTGACATCGAGCGCCGTCGTGGGTTCGTCGGCGATGATCAGGGCCGGTTTCAGGGCCAGCGCCATGGCGATCATGATGCGCTGGCGCATACCTCCGGAGAACTGGTGGGGGTAGTCCCCGACCCGCTCCCTGGCGGCCGGGATGCCGACCCGTTCCATGAGTTCGACGGCCCGGGCGCGGGCGTCCTTCCTCGACATGCCCCGGTGGACGGTGAACATCTCGGCGAGCTGGGCGCCGACGCTGAGGACCGGGTTCAGCGAGGACAGGGCGTCCTGGAAGATCATGGCCATCTCGGCCCCGCGGACCTTGCGCCGCTCCTCCTCCTTGAGCTTCAGCAGATCCCGGCCCCGGAAGAGGACCTCGCCGCCGGTGATCCGGCCCGGCGGGGTGTCGAGGATGCCCATGACCGCCTGGGCGGTGACGGACTTCCCGGAGCCGGACTCACCGAGGACGGCGAGGGTCTGGCCGGCGGAGACGGTGTAGCCGACGCCGTTGACGGCCTTGGCGACACCGTCCCTGGTCCGGAACTCCACCTGGAGGTCCCGTACGTCGAGCAGTACGGCGGAGCCGTCCGGCGCGGTGTCCGCCGGGCTGCCGGCGGAAGTGGCGGTGCTCATGGGCGGGCTCCTCAGCGCAGCTTGGGGTCGAGGGCGTCGCGCACCGCGTCGCCGAGCATGATGAACGCGAGCACCGTGATCGCCAGCGCACCGGCCGGCCAGAGCAGCATGTGCGGGGCGTTGCGGATATAGGGGGAGGCGGCGGAGATGTCGATGCCCCAGGAGACGGTCGGGGGTTTGAGGCCGACTCCGAGATAGGACAGCGTCGCCTCCAGGGAGATGTACGTGCCCAGGGCGATGGTCGCGACGACGATGACGGGCGCGACCGCGTTGGGCGCGATATGCCGGAGCAGCATCCTGGTGCTGGACGCGCCGAGCGCGCGGGCGGCCAGGACGTAGTCGTTCTGTTTGACGGTGATGACCGAGCCGCGGGCGATACGGGAGATCTGCGGCCAGCCGAGCAGCACCATGAAGCCGATGACGGGCCAGACGGTGGTGCTGGTGACGACGGAGAGCAGCACCAGTCCGCCGAGGACAACGGGGATGCCGAAGAAGATGTCGGTGAGCCGGGAGACGGAGGCGTCCCAGCCGCCGCCGAAGAAGCCCGCGAGTCCGCCGAGGACGGAGCCGAGGATCGCGACGCCCAGGGAGGCGCAGACACCGACGGTGACCGAGGCGCGGGCCCCGTACACGGTCCGTGTGTAGACATCGCAGCCCTGTCCGTCGAATCCGAAGGGGTGTCCGGGCCCCGAGCCCTGCTGGGCCTTGGCGAGATCGCAGCTGAGCGGATTGCCCGAGGCGATGAGCTGCGGCCAGATGGCGATGGTCACCAGGAAGAGAATGATCAGGCCGGAAACGATGAAGACGGGGTTGCGGCGCAGATCGTGCCAGGCGTCGGACCAGAGGCTGCGGGGTCTGCCCGCGGGGCCGGTCCCGCCTTCCGGGGGCCCGCCGATGGCGGCCGACGGTCGCCGCTCCAGCGTCTCGCCCTCAGCGGCGGCGAGGTCCATCGTGCCGCCCGCGCCGGTCGGCGCGATCGCTCCCCCGTCGTTGTGGCCGGGCTCAGGCATAGCGGATCCTCGGGTCGAGCACGGCGTACAACAGGTCCACCAGCAGATTCGCCACCAGGAACACCAGGACGAGGACGGTCACGAAGCCGACGACGGTCTGGGTGTTCTGGCGGACGATGCCCTGGTAGAGCTGGTAGCCGACGCCATGGATGTTGAAGATGCGCTCGGTGACGATGGCTCCGCCCATCAGCGCGCCGATGTCGGCGCCGATGAAGGTGACCACCGGGATGAGCGAGTTGCGCAGCAGATGGCGGGTGACCACCCGGCTGCGGGGAAGCCCCTTGGCCTTGGCGGTGCGGACGTAGTCGGAGCGGGCGTTCTCGGCGATCGAGGTCCGGGTGAGCCGGGTGACGTACGCGAGGGAGACGGAGGCGAGCACCAGGCCGGGGACGATCAGTTCGCCGAAGGCGGCCTCGGGTGACACGGCGGGCTTGATGACACCCCATTCGACGCCGAGCAGCAGTTGGAGGAGCAGACCGGTGACGAAGGTCGGCACGGAGATCACGACGAGGGTCAGCAGCAGGACGCCGGTGTCGACGGGGCGTCCGCGTCTGAGGCCGGTGAGCACTCCGAGGGTGATGCCGATGACGATCTCGAAGGCGATCGCGACGAGGGTGAGCCGGATGGTGACCGGGAAGGCGTCGGCCATCAGCTCGGTGACCCGCTGGCCGTTGAAGGCGGTGCCGAAGTCTCCGGTGAAGACATTGCCCATGTAGGTGAGGTATTGCTGCCACACGGGCTTGTCGAGGCCGAACTCCTTGCGCAGTTGCGCCTCGGTCGCCGGGTCGCACTGCCGCTGGCCGCACAGGCCCGCGATGGGGTCGCCCATCACATTGACCATCAGAAAGATCAGCAGGGTGGCGCCGAAGAAGACCGGGATCATCTGGAGCAGGCGCCGGATCACATAACGTCCCATGCAGGGCTCCGGGGGGGGTCGTGGGCACTCGGGGGGCGTCCGGGGTAAGCGGTGGCGGCCCGGCGCGCGCGAGGTGCGCGAGGTGCACGGGGTGCGCGAGGTGCGCCGGGCCGTCGTCCGGTGCCGTCAGCCGACCGTGATCTCGTTGTAGACCGGGACGCTGAAGGGGTTGAGCGAGACGTCGGAGAGCCGCTGGGAGTAACCGGCGCTTCCGTTCTGGTACCAGAGCGGAATGGCC
This sequence comes from Streptomyces sp. NPDC051018, assembly GCF_044456085.1. Lineage (NCBI taxonomy): Bacteria > Bacillati > Actinomycetota > Actinomycetes > Kitasatosporales > Streptomycetaceae > Streptomyces > Streptomyces sp. NPDC051018. Next base: position 57,357 of record NZ_JBITFN010000005.1, on the reverse strand, counting down.
GCCATCTGGTCGCGTACGACTTCCTCGGCCTTCTGGAAGGTCTCGACGGCCTTGGCGGTGTCGCTCTCGGCGTTGGCCTGGTCGATGAGCTTGTCGAAGTCCTTGTTGCTCCACTTGCCGTCGTTGGAGGAGGCGTTGGTGTAGTAGAGCGGCTGGAGGAAGTTCTGGATCAGGGGGTAGTCCATCTGCCAGCCCGCGCGGAAGGGGCCGGGCATCTTGGACTGGGTGATCCGGTTGCGGAAGTCGGCGAAGGTGCCGATGGGGTTGCCGACGCAGGCGCGGTCGTTGCCCAGCGCGTTGTTGATGCTGTTGCAGACGGCGTCGACCCATTCCTTGTGGGAGCCGGTGTCGGCGTTGTACGTGAGTCTCATCGTGCCGCCGGGGATGCCGCCGCCCTCGGTGACGAGCTTCTTGGCCTCGGCCGGGTCGTACTCGCAGGCGCTGCCGCAGAGCGTGTCGCTGAAGCCGCCGTCCTTGCCGAGCACGGGTGAGGTCCAGTCCTTCGCGGGGGTGCGCGTCTTCTGGAAGATCGTGTCCGTGATCTGCTGACGGTTGATCGCCATCGACAGCCCGGTACGGACCTTGGCGCCGTCGGGGGTGTTCCACGCGGGGTCGTAGAAGGGGAAGGCGAGGGTCTGGATGATGCCGGCCGGGGTGTTGATGTAGCGGTCGCCGAGGTCCGCCTTCACGTTCTTGAGCTGGGAGGCGGGTACGTCGTCGACGAGGTCGAGGTTGCCCGCGACGAGGTCCGTGTAGGCGGTGTTGTTGTCGGTGTAGACCTTGAGATCGACCCCGTCGTTGCGCGCCTTGTCGTCACCCATGTACCCGTCCCACTTGCGCAGGGCCATGGTGGAGCCCTTGGTGTACGAGTCGACGGTGTACGGGCCGTTGCCCACGGGCTTGGAGAGCCAGGCGGCGTGGTTGTCGAAGAACGCCGTGGGCAGCGGCGCGAAGGCGGCGTAGCCGAGGGTGTCGGGCCAGGTGGAGAACTTCTGGGTGAGCTTGACGGTGAAGGTGCGGTCACCGGTGACCTTCAGGCCGGACATGGTCCCCGCGGTCGGCTCCCCGCTGTCGGGGTGGACCTGGGAGTAGCCCTCGATATAACCGAAGAAGTAGGCGTTCTTCTGGTTGTTCCTGAGGTTGGCACCGTAGTTCCAGGCGTCCACGAAGGACTTGGCGGTGATCTTCTCGCCGTTGCTGAAGGTCCAGCCGTCCTTGACCGTGATGGTGAAGTTGGTCGAGTCGGCGGTCTCGATCTTCTCGGCGAGCATGTCCTTGGCCTCGCCGGTCTTGGGGTCGTACCGCTTGAGACCGCGGAAGATCATGTCGAGGACCTTGCCGCCCTGCACCTCGTTGGTGTTGGCGGGCTCCAGGGGATTCTGCGGATCTCCCCAGGAGGAGCTCACGATTCCACCGGTGCCGCTTCCGCCGTCGCCGCCGCCCCCTCCACAGGCCGTCGCCGCGAGGGCTACGGCCACCGCGCATGCGGCCATCCGGGCGTGCGTGGCTCCACGCATGAACTGCCTCCTCGGTCCTGAGTCCTACTTAGGACCGAATATCACCCTATAAAGGAGTAATCCGCATGTCCGCTCACCCGTCCGGAGGAGTCGGCGATCGCTCCGGCCGGCACGGGCACCACACCGGTGACCGGGGCGCGGGACCGCGCCGACGGAGCCGCCGGCGCCTTCCGCGGAGCGCCGGACCGCCGCGTTCTCAGTCCCCGGAGACCGGAAGTGTGACCTCCCAGGTGTCCACCGCGAAGTGGAGCGCCATGCCGTGCGCTTCGTAGAGCCGCAGCGCGCCGGTCTCGTTCCCGGTGTCCACGCCGAGGCCGACGGTGTCGCGGCCGAGACCCGCGTACACGGCGAACGCGTGGCGCAGCAGATACCCGGCGACGCCCTGGCCGCGCGCGTCCTCGCGTACACCGAGATTGCGGATCCAGCCCATCGAGGCGCGGTCGTTCCTCGTCAGCATCACGGCCGCGTCGCCCTGCGGACCCGCCGGGCCGCCGAAGGAGGCGATCCACGCGAGGGACCAGTCGACGGTGGGACCGAGGTCGTCCAGCCACTGCTGATATGTACGGGACTGATGGTCGAAGTGCCCGGCGAAGGTCTCCTCGACCAGCTCATGGGCGCGGATGCGGTCGGCCTCGTCCCGGCAGTCCCGCAGGGTGAGGCCCGGCGGCGGCGCGGGGGCGGGGTCGGCGGCCCGGTTCACGGGACGGCTCATGACGTTGTAGCGGCGTACGGTTCGCCAGCCGCGCCGGGTCAGCAGGGCGGTGTCCAGGGTGGGCCGGACATTGAGGTGCAGATGGACGACGGCCCGGTCCGCGCCGTTGTGCCCGGCCCGCTCGGCGGCCCTGGCCTCCATCAGTTCGAGCAGACGCGCGGCCGCGGGCTGGTGTCCGGGCAGGACGTACTGGTCGATGTCGATGCGCTCACCGCCGGAGTCGTCCCAGAGCAGCCCGTACGCGACCAGTTCGCCGCCGTGGAAACCGAGCCAGGAGTTACGGGGGAGGTCGGCCTCGGGATGGGCCAGATCGTTCTCCACCTGGTGCAGGTCGGTCTCGGGGCGTCCCACCTCGATGGTGTCGACGGCGTTGAGCAGCGCGCAGACGGCCGGGGCGTCGTCGGTCGTGGCGGGGCGGACTGCGAGGTCATCCATCGCATCACTGTCCGGGGAGCGGTACGGACGCCGCAACACGTTTTCCCGTGGCCCGGCGAGGGCCACCGGCCCGGGGAAGACCCGGAACACACCGCCCCCGGGAACCCCTGGCACCCTCCGGCAAGGGAACGGCCCCGGACACCGGGACGGCGTCCGGGGCCCGGGGCCTTCGCCCGGTGGTACGGCCGGTGTCGCGGCCGCAGGGACCTCAGCCCCCGGAGTCCTTCCGGTCCTCCAGAGCCGCGAGCGCCGGGTCGAGGATGACGTCCTCGGTACGCTCCGTCGTCGGGTCCTCCGGGAAGTGGCAGGCCGTCAGATGCCCGTCGAGGTTGCCGGAGAGCTGCACCAGCGGCGGCTCGTCCGTCGCGCACTTGTCCTGCGCCTTCCAGCAGCGGGTGCGGAAGCGGCAGCCGGACGGCGGCATGATCGGCGAGGGGACATCGCCCGAGAGCCGGATCCGCTCCTTCTTCCCGCTGTCCACGTCCGCCTCGGGCACGGCCGACAGCAGGGCGTGGGTGTACGGGTGGCGCGGCCGGTTGTAGAGGGAGTCCCGGTCGGCGATCTCCACGATCTTGCCCAGGTACATCACGGCGACCCGCTGCGAGAAGTGCCGTACGACCGCGAGGTCGTGGGCGATGAAGAGGAAGGCGATGCCCATCTCTTCCTGGACCTTCTGGAGCAGATTGACGACCTGCGCCTGGATGGACACATCCAGCGCGGAGACGGGCTCGTCCGCGACGATCAGCTTCGGCTGGAGCGCGAGCGCGCGCGCCACCCCGATGCGCTGGCGCTGGCCGCCGGAGAACTCGTGCGGGAAGCGGTTGAAGTGCTCGGGGTTGAGACCCACGATCTCCAGCAGCTCGCGCACCCTGGCGTCCCGCCCGCCGGGCGGGTGGATGCTGTTGACCTCCATCGGGCTCTTGATGATGGTGCCGACGGTCTGGCGGGGGTTCAGCGACGAATAGGGGTCCTGGAAGATCATCTGGATCTCGGACCGGATCGGCGCCAACTGCCCGCGCCCGGCGTGGGTGATGTCCTGGCCGGCGTAGGTGATCTTCCCGCCGGTCGGCTCCAGCAGCCGGGTGATCAGCCGTCCGGTGGTCGACTTGCCGCAGCCGGACTCACCGACGAGGCCGAGGCTCTCACCGCGGTAGACGGCCATGTCGACGCCGTCCACGGCCTTGACCGCGCCGACCTTGCGCTTGATGGGGAATCCCCCGTAGATGGGGAAGTGCATCTTCAGGTCCTCGACCCGGAGCAGTGGCTCGCCCCGGTCGGTCCCCGTGCCGGAGCCCTGCTTCGGCAGAGTGACGTTCTCGCTCATGTCTCCGCGTCTCCCTAGCCCAGCCGGGGCTTGATCTGATCGATGAAGATGGACTGCTTCTGCTGGGCCGAGAGGTGGCAGGCGGCGGCCCGCCCCTTCTCCAGCGACGGGCGCTCGCCCGAGCACCGCCCGTCGCTCACCTGGTCCTTGAAGGCGCAGCGGGGGTGGAAGGGACACCCGGTCGGCGGGTTGAGGAGGCTCGGCGGGCTGCCCGGGATCGGGGTGAGCTCCTCGCTGATGTCGCTGCTGAGGCGCGGCATCGAGCTGAGCAGACCCCAGGTGTACGGGTGCCGGGGGGTCTGGAGCACCTCGCGGACGCTGCCGCGCTCCACCGCCCGTCCCGCGTACATCACCAGGAGGTCGTCCGCCATATTGGCGATGACGCCGAGGTCGTGGGTGATGAAGACGATCGCCGAGCCGAACTCCTGCTGGAGGTCCTTGAGCAGATCGAGGATCTGGGCCTGGACGGTCACATCGAGCGCGGTCGTCGGCTCGTCGGCGATCAGCAGATCGGGGTCGCAGATCAGGGCCATGGCGATCATCGCGCGCTGGCGCATACCGCCGGAGAACTGGTGCGGGTAGTCGTTGAAGCGGATCGCGGGCTGCGGGATGCCGACCTTCGCCAGCATCTCGATCGCGCGTGCCTTCGCCTCCTTCTTGGAGGCGCCGGTGTGCTTCACATACGGCTCGGCGATCTGCCGGCCCACGGTGTAGTACGGCGACAGGGCCGTCAGCGGGTCCTGGAAGATCATCGCGATCTTGTTGCCGCGGAGCTTCTCCATCTCCTTCTCGGGCGCGTCGACCAGTTCCCGGCCGTCGAGGTAGATCTCCCCGTCGACGGCGGTGGTCCGCTTGCTGTGCAGCCCGAGGATGGTCAGATTGGTGACGGACTTGCCGGAGCCCGATTCGCCCACGATGCCGAGCGTCTTGCCGCGCTGTACGTCGAAGGAGAGTCCGTCGACTGCCTTGACGATGCCGTCCTCGGTGGAGAACCGCACCCGCAGGTCGCGGACCGAGAGGAAGGCGTCCGGCCCGGTCGGGGCCGGGGTGCCCTCGGTCTTGGTCAGAGTGGTCACGGTCGTTCTCCTAGGCGAGGCGCACGCGCGGGTCGATGTAGGCGTAGGTGAGGTCCACGATGATGTTCAGAATCAGGATGAAGAAGGCTCCGAACAGCATCACGCCCATGGTCAGCGGCAGGTCCTTGCTGAGCGAGGAGTCCACCGCGAGACGTCCGACTCCCGCGAGGTCGAAGGTGAACTCGGTGACCACCGCGCCGGTCAGCAGCGCGCTGAGGTCCATGCCGAGGATGGTGACGATGGGGGTCAGCGACCCGCGCCAGGCGTACCGGAAGAATACGTACCGCTGCCTCATGCCCTTCGCCCGGGCCGTGCGGACGTGCTCCTCCTGGAGCTGCTCGATCATCGTGGAGCGCGACATACGGGTGTACTGCGCGGTGAAGATCGTCGCCATGACCGCCCAGGGGATCAGCATGCCGACCGCCCAGCCCGCGGGGTCGTCCAGGAACGGCACGTACTTGGGGTTCTCCATCCAGCCCGTGCTGTAGACGAGGATGCCGAGGACGATCGGGCCGAGGACGTAGATCTGGATCGAGCTGAGCACCATCGAGGCGCCGGAGACCGCCTTGTCCACCGCCGTACCGCGCTTCCAGGCGGCGAGCATGCCCGAGCCGAGGCCGAGGATCAGGAAGATGACCAGTCCGCCGGCGGTCAGCGAGAGCGTCAGGGGGAAGCGGTCGATGATCGAGTCCCAGACGAACTCACGGGACTCGAAGGAGACTCCCAGACAGGGAGCCGAGCAGTGCCCCTGCGCGAAGTCCCGGCCCGTCAGAATGCCCCCCATGAACTCCCAGAACTGGGTGGCGATGGGCTTGTCGAGGCCGAGGTTCTCGCGGATGACCGCGATGTTCTCCGGCGAGCAGTTCTTGCCGCAGGCCAGCTCGGCGAAGTCCTGGGGGATTGTGTAGAACAGGAAGAACGTGAACGCGCCGATCAGGAACATGATGACGACGGCGCCGGTCAACCTGCGGATGAGGAACTGAAGCATCGCGGGAGGCTGCTCTCTTCGGAATGCGGCGGGGGGTGTGAGACGTGGCCCGTGGGGGTGCGCTCCGCCTGGCGCGCACCCCCACGGATCAGCCGTGGGACCGGAGGGTGGTGGACCGGTGCTGCTGGTCGGGTCCTGCCCGTTGAGTCCCCCGGGTCGAGTCCTACGGGTTGATCAGGAACAGCCTGTTGATGTCGATGTAGCTCGACTCGGTGCTGTACCGGGAACCACCGATGTTGGAGCCGGAGAGCTGGATCTGCTTGGCGTAGTAGACCGGGGCGGCCGGGTTGATCTCCTCGACGATCCGGTGGTGGGTCTTCTCCCACTCCTTGGCCGCGAGCGTGGGCGAGAGCTCGGAAGCCAGCTTGATGCCCTCGTTGACCTTGGGGTCGTTGATGTGCGAGTAGTTCGGCTGACCGTCGCCGATCAGTTCACCGTCGTAGACCGGGGTGATGACCGTGGACGGCGACGGCCAGTCCTGGCCCCAGCCGGTCATGTACAGGTCGTAGGGGTTCTTGAGCTTGCCGATCTGCTCGTAGAACGTGGCCCGGTCGATCTCCTTGGCCTGGACGTCGTAGCCGAGCTTGGTCAGCGTCTCCTTGATGATGACCATCTGCTTCTGGCTGCGCGGCGCGGTGGCGTAGGCGTAGGTGAGCTTGGTGCCCTTCTTGACGCCGGCCTCCTCCAGCAGCTCCTGGGCCTTCTTCAGGTCGCCGTTGGGCTTCTTCAGCTTGCCGTACGGGTCGTAGTTGGGGTCGTAGCCCGGCAGTGTCGGTCCCATCAGACCGCCGGCCAGCTCACCGCCGTACTTACCGCCGTCCGCGGCGATCATCCGCTTGCTCGGGATCGCGTGGGTGATGGCGTCGCGGACCTTCTTGTCCTTCATCTTGGGAGAGTCCAGGTTGAAGGACATCTGCCAGACGTAGGGCTGGAAGCCCTTGATGCTGCGCTTGTTGACCGCGGGGGTGTTGATGACATCCTTGATCATGGTCGGATCGACCGAGTCCGTGAACTGGATGGCGTTCTTGGCCTCGCCCTGGTCGGCGATCAGGCGCTTGGTCTGGCTGGCCTGGTCGACCGTCAGGTTGAAGTTGTAGCCGTTCGGGTACTGGTGGCGCACCGCGTCCGTCTTGGGGTCCCAGTTGGTGTTCTTCACCAGCGTCATGGACTTGCCCGGCTTGCGGTCCGCGATCTTGTACGGGCCGAGGGCGACGGGCTTCTTGTCGTACGCCTCCTTGGTGTCCGCCTTCTCCGGCACGATGCTGTATCCGGCCATGGCGAGCGCCTGGGGCAGGTCACCCTGGGGCTGCTTGAAGTTGAAGACGACGGTCTTCGCGTCCGGGGTCGCGAGCACGGTGTCCGGCAGGTGCTTGCCCTTGTACGGGCCGTCCGGCAGCGCCTTGCGGTAGTCCTTGCCGGAGAGCCAGCTCTGGACGTAGCTCGGACCGTCGAAGATCATCTTCGAGTACATGCGCTCGATGGTGTGCCGGACGTCGGCGGACGTGATGGGGTTGCCGTTCTCGTCCTTGATGTTGTCCTTGAGCGTGTACGTCCAGGTCTTGTTGTCGTTGCTCGCCTTGCCGGCGTCCGTGGCGATGTCACCGACGACGGTCAGGTTGCCCTTCTCGTCCTCCTGGAAGTTGGTCAGCCCGCGGTGGACCAGGTTGGAGAACTGGCCCGCGTCGCTGACATAGATCTGAGCCGGGTCCAGATGGCTCATGTCGGCTTCCATGTACACGGTGATCGTGCCGCCGGGCTTGGCTCCGGTCACCGGCGCGGCCGGGCCGGTGGAGGCGGCGGCGTCGCCGTAGACGACGGGTTTCGACTGGGCCGCGGCGTCCTGCTTGGACTTGGACTCGTCCTTGGTGTCGCCGTCGTCCTTGGCGCAGCCGGTGAGCGCCAGGGATCCGGCCGCTGCCGCGGCGATTATGACGCGCGTTGAGCGCGATCGCATGTTCATGATGCTCGATGCACCTACCTGTCCGTTGTTGTTCATCGAAGGGCTGCCCGACCGACCGGTTGCCCGGCGCGGGGGCGGCAGCGGCCCCCGCCCACGGGCGTCACCGTCCGGTCTTGGGATCGAAGGCGTCCCGAACCGAGTCGCCGAGGAGGTTGAAGGCGAGGATGAAGATCACCAGGGCCACACCCGGGAAGAGCAGGAACGCCGGGTTCTGCTCGTAGACCTCGCTGCCGTCGGCGAACATCCGCCCCCAGTCGGGGGTGGGCTCCACGAAGCCGACACCGACGTACGAGAGGAACGCGATGGTCAGGATGGTGGAGGGCAGCATGTAGGTGCCCTGCACCAGGATCGGTGTGACGATGTTCGGCAGGATCTCCTTGAAGGCGATCCGCCACCGGGAGGCTCCCGAGACCTTGGCCGCCTCGACGAACTCCCGTTCCCGCAGGGAGAGTACGGAGCTTCGCACCAGTCGCGCCAGGCTCATCCAGCCCAGGAACCACATCACCAGGATGATCGCGACGGCCCGCAGATAGGTCGGGGTCTCGTCCGTGGGAGAGACGAACAGCGCGGTCACCACGGGCATGAAGGCGATGAAGAACAGCTGCTGGGGGAAGGCCAGGAAGAAGTCGGTCATCCGGCTGAGCCAGTAGTCGACCTTGCCGCCAAAGTAGCCGCTGACCATGCCGATGATCACGCCCGTGATGACCGTCAGCAGGGTGACGATCAGCGCCATGAACAGCGAGGTGCGCATGCCGTAGAGCAGCATGGTGAACACATCCCGGCCCAGGTTGGGCTCGACGCCGAACCAGAAGTCGCCGGACACACCGCCGAAGGAGCCGGACGGCATCGAGAAGTCGTCGAGGATGTCCTCGTAACCCGGCTCGCTCGGGTAGAGCGTGTACGGGTCCTTGCCGTACAGCGCGGAGATCACCGGGGCCAGCGCGGAGATCGCGAAGTAGAAGAGCACGACGGCGGCGGCGATCATGCCGACGCGGTCGCGCCGGAAGCGCGCCCACATCAGCTGGCCGGGCGAACGGCCGATGTGGCCCTTCTCCCCGGCGGAGTCGGTCTCGGTCGCGGTCTTCTTGTCCAAGGCGACGGAGGTGGCGCCCTCAGTCTCGATTGGACTGGTCATGATGTGTCCATTCACGGGTGTCGGGTGACCCGCGTCCTGCGCACGGCAGCGTCGACGGCCGAGTGGGTGCACTCGTACGTCTGGTACTGCCGCGTGACGATCCCTGTCACCGGCCGACACCTTTCGGGCAGGTGTGGGCCGTACTACCTCACGCCGGTGGGATCACCCACGGGCAAATCGGTAGGAAAGAGTGTCAATAGGGATTGATTCCACCCTCAGGAGCGCGAGCCGAGCGGTTGACCGGGGCTCAGAATCGCTGTCCGCTGCCGCCGCCGGCGGCGCGACCGGATGGAATGCGCTGGAAACCAGCCGTCCAGGCATGCTGTGACGACCCGACCCCACTGGCGCTCGCGGCACCGCGCATGGGTTCCTCCTCATGAGTCCACGTGTTCACTGCAAGGTTGGGCACAAGACAATCCACCGACACCCCTGACGGTGGAGAGCTGTACCCCGTGTGCTCGTGAGTCAGCACTCCCCACAGCGCATGACCCGTTGACCCGAGCTCAGTGAAGCCAACTATTGGGTAAGTTCGGGCCGTAAACCACACTTAAAGCATCTCGTTTTGGCAACATCAGTCAGCCCCTGAGGCCCAAAATTCGGACAAAGGGATCGCAGACAGACACCCCCGAAACGGACTGTTAATACAGGTTTCCGGTGAGCTACGCCCGATAGTCGGACGGGCGGGGTAGAAAACCCGTTTGACGCCGGGCCCCCGAACGCGGTCCAATCCATCAGTTTTCCACCCTCCGGACAGAGGCAAACGGCTGGGGCGGCCCCAACTCCCGGGACCGCCCCAGCCGTTCGTCGTCTCGTGCCTCACCCTGCGCTCACCGCACCACGGTGCGCCCCCTCTACCGGGGAGCGTGTGACCCCTGGGGGGCTCCTGTGTGCCTTCGGGGGCGCCTGCCCGCTCGGAGGGCGCGCGGCCGCTCGGAGGGCGCGCGTCAGCCGTGCTTGGCGCGCGAGGCCGCGCGGGCGCGCTCGCGGGCGTCCAGGTTCACCTTGCGGATCCGGACCGCCTCGGGGGTCACCTCGACGCACTCGTCGTCACGGCAGAACTCCAGGGACTGCTCCAGCGAGAGCTTGCGCGGCGGCACGATCGACTCCGAGACGTCGGCCGTGGAGGAGCGCATGTTCGTGAGCTTCTTCTCCTTGGTGATATTCACGTCCATGTCGTCGGAGCGGGAGTTCTCGCCCACGATCATGCCCTCGTAGACCTCGGTGCCCGGCTCGACGAAGAGGACACCCCGCTCCTGGAGGTTGGTCATCGCGAAGGCCGTGACGGCCCCGGACCGGTCCGCGACGAGCGAGCCGTTGTTGCGGGTCGTCAGGGCGCCGAACCAGGGCTCGTGGCCCTCGTGGATCGAGTGGGCGATACCGGTACCACGGGTGTTGGTGAGGAACTCCGTACGGAAGCCGATCAGACCGCGCGACGGCACGACGAACTCCATGCGCACCCAGCCGGAGCCGTGGTTGGACATATTGTCCATCCGGCCCTTGCGGACGCCCATGAGCTGGGTGACCGCGCCCATGTGCTCCTCGGGGACATCGATCGTCATCCGCTCGACGGGCTCGTGGACCTTGCCGTCGACGTCCTTGGTGACCACCTGCGGCTTGCCGATGGTCAGCTCGAAGCCCTCCCGGCGCATCTGCTCGACCAGGATGGCCAGCGCCAGCTCACCTCGGCCCTGCACCTCCCAGGCGTCCGGGCGCTCGGTGTCGAGGACCCGGAGCGAGACATTGCCGACCAGCTCGCGGTCGAGACGGTCCTTGACCTGGCGGGCGGTGACCTTGCGGTCCTTGACCGCGGCCTTGTTCTCGGCGCCCTTGCCGGTGCCGCCCCGGCCGACCAGCGGCGAGGTGTTCGTACCGATGGTCATGGAGATCGCGGGCTCGTCGACCGTGATCAGCGGCAGCGCGACCGGGTTCTCCGGGTCGGCCAGCGTCTCGCCGATCATGATGTCCGGGATGCCGGCGACCGCGCAGATGTCGCCGGGGCCCGCGACCTCGGCGGGCTTGCGGGTGAGCGCCTCGGTCATCATCAGCTCGCTGATGCGGACACTGGCGACGGAGCCGTCACGCTTGATCCACGCGACCGTCTGCCCCTTGCGCAGTTCGCCCTGCTCCACACGGAGCAGGGCGATCCGGCCGAGGAAGTTGTCGGCGTCCAGGTTGGTGACATGGGCCTGGAGCGGCGCGGACTCGTCGTACTCGGGCGCCGGGACGGTCTCCAGCAGCGTGGAGAAGAACGGCTCCAGGCTGTCGCTGTCGGCCGGGACCGTGCCGTCGGCCGGCTTGGTCAGCGAGGCGACGCCGTCGCGGGCGCAGGCGTAGACGATCGGGAACTCGATCTGGTCCTCGTCGGCGTCCAGGTCCAGGAACAGGTCGTAGGTCTCGTTGACGACCTCGTCGATACGGGAGTCCGGGCGGTCCGTCTTGTTGATGCAGAGGATCACCGGCATCCGGGCCTGGAGGGCCTTGCGGAGTACGAAGCGGGTCTGCGGGAGCGGGCCCTCGGAGGCGTCGACGAGCAGCACGACCGCGTCCACCATCGACAGGCCGCGCTCGACCTCGCCGCCGAAGTCGGCGTGGCCGGGGGTGTCGATGATGTTGATCGTGATGGGCGCACCGCCCGCCTTCGGGTGGTACTTCACCGCCGTGTTCTTGGCGAGGATCGTGATGCCCTTCTCACGCTCCAGGTCGTTCGAGTCCATCATGCGGTCGTCGAGCTGCTGGTGGGCCGCGAAGGCTCCGGCCTGCTTCAGCATGGCATCGACCAGGGTGGTCTTGCCGTGGTCGACGTGGGCGACGATGGCGACGTTACGGATGTCGTGGCGCGTGGGCATAGCTGGCTGGCGCTTCTCTCGATCGTGGGATGCGGCGTTCGTGAGGGCGGTGTGGTTCTCGTATTCCTCGTACGTTCCTCGTACGCCCCGCCGGGGCGGACACGCCACGGCTCGTCCCATGGTACGGGCCCGTGGGATTCCGGGCTTCCTCGTCCGGTGCGGGAGACGCCGGGCGGCACGGGCGGGGCCGTCCGGCGTGGGCGGGGCGCGCTGGTGGGAGGGGGTGCGCACGGATGCGCCGGAGCGTGGAACTGCGGCGGCGGAGCTTTTGAACCACGGTCAAACGGCCTGCCCGTGATCCTGTCCCGGGGGCCCTCCGGCGGCCCTCCGGCGGGCAGGCCGCCGGGCACCGGAAAGCCCCGGGGGTGCCGGGGCTTTCGGGTGTGCCGGGGTGCGGGAAGGCAGGTGTCGGGCCCGGGATGTGGGGGTGCGGATGTCGGGCCGGGGTGCGGGGATCCGGGGTACGGGGATCCGGGGTGTCGGGGGTGTCGATCCGGGGTGCCCGGGGTGTCGGGCCCGGGAGGCAGGGGTCCCGGCGGCGGGCCCCGGGGGTTGCCGGGGCCCGTGGGTCCGCGGGGGCCCTGGGAAGTGCCCTCGCGCGGGGCCTACTCCTCGGTGGAGTCGCCGGACTCCGGGGTGGCGTCCGCCCCGTCCCCGTTCGCGGCCCCCTCGGGGGCGCTGGGCACGGTCCGGGCGGGTGCCGCCTTCTTGAGCGCCGACTTCTTGAACCCGACGTCCTGGTAGCGGGGCGTGGCGAAGCCGAAGGCACCGGCGTTGAGGACGGTGGACCTGACCGCCACCAGCTCGGGCCGCTGGTAGAGCGGGATGGACCCGGCGGCGGCCCAGATCCGGGCGTCGGCCCGGCGTACCAGCTCACGGGCCTCGTCCTCGTCCAGCTCGGAGGCCGCCTGGTCGAAGAGCTGGTCGATGTAGTCCGTACCGACACGGGTGTAGTTCTGCTCGACCAGCAGGGAGCCGTCGCTCGCGGGCTCGGGCTTGGAGTAGATCGGCCGGGCGTCGGTCGCCGGGTAGGCGGTGGCGGGCCAGGAGTAGAGGGCCAGGTCGTAGTGGCCGGAGGCCACATGGTCCGTGAAGTAGCTCTCGTCGCTGACCTTGGTGATCTGGGTCCGTACGCCGATCTTGTCCAGCATCCGGACGATCTTCTCACCGACCGCGCGCACCGCCTCGGTGCCCGGGCCCGAGGGCAGGACCAGACGGAGGGAGAGCGGCTTGCCATCCTTGCCGAGGCGGCCGCCCGCGGCGACGGGGGCGGCGGTACCCGCCGGTGCGTACGCCCCCGTGGCCCCGCCCTTCCCCTTGGCGCCCTCGGTGTCCTTGTCCTCCGTGTCGGCGGAACCGCCGTCCCCGCCGTCGGTCTCGGCCCGGGGCTGGCGCGAGAGGTCCACGTAGTCCACGGGGGCGGGTGCCAGGACGAACGAGCCGTCGGTTCCCCTGCCGGGCCGGGCCTTCTCGTCGCCGACGACGTACAGCCCGTCGGCGGACGGCGCGTCGGGCCCGGCGCGCATGGCCCGGTTCCCGCCCTTGTTCTTGCCGTCGTTCTTCTTGCCGTTCTTGCCGTTCTTGCTGCCGTTCTTGCCGTTCTCGTCGTCCGACTCCTCGGACGGGGAGGGACCGGCGCTGCTGCCCGACGCGCCCACTTCCCCGCCCGCCTTGGCCGGGGCGGGCTTCTTCAGCGCTCCGCCGGGGGTCCAGCCGGCGTCGGCGAGCAGCGCCTGCGCCTCCTGGGTGTTCTGCTCGCCGAGCGCGCCGCTGTTGTCGGTGTACGCGCGCTGGCCCTCGAGCGCCAGATGGCTGCCGGGCGGGCTCGCGGGAAGCCCGAGCGGGCGCAGTACGGTCTCGGCCAATTCCTTGCGGTCGAGCGCGCGGGCCACGGCCCGGCGCACCCGGTCGTCGGAGAGGGGTCCGGTCTCCCCGTTGAGCGCCAGCTGGGTGTAGGCGGGCTCCAGGGACTTGCGGACCACGAAGCTCCGCAGCGCCGCCTGCTGGGTGCCGTAGACCCGGATCGCCTCGGCGGTCCGCTTGCGCGCGGCCAGGGCCACCTCGGCCTGCTCCTCGTCGGAACCGTTGGCCATGGCCCAGGAACGCAGCAGGGCCGACGGGGGCTGGGCGGCGGCGGGCCCGTGGCCCGGCCGGCTGCCGCCCGTCTGCTTGTGCCGCAGGGCGAGGGAGATGCGGTCGGCGGCCGTCCGGTCGACCTCGGCGACGTCCACCCGGCCGTCGGCGAGGGCCGCGGCACGCTTGTCGCGCGGTACGGCGGCCAGGACGAGGCGCTCCAGTTTGGCCTGGTCACCCCACCAGCGGGGGTTCCGTACCAGGGTCGCGGTCCTGGCCTTGCGGTTGATCGCCTCAAGCTGGAACGGCCCCGCCATCGCCTTGAGCCTGGTGCGCGCTCCGTCGTTGAAGGCGGCCGGTGTGCCGGTGATGTCCTTGGGGTAGAGCGGGGTGAACAGCGACTGCCAGTCCGCGTACGGCTTGGAGAAGGTGACCTTGACCTGGAGGTCGTTGGCGCCCTTCTGGATCTTCTCGATCCGCTCGTACCCGGCGTTGCGTGCCGTCCAGTACGCGCTGTTCCTGCCGTTGAGCGCCCGCCACTGGGCGACGAAGTCGGGCGCACCGATCTCCCGGCCGTCGCTCCACACCGCCTTCTGGTTGAGCTTGTAGAGCACGACCTGCTTGGGCTCGCGCTCGACGATCTCGGCGGACTCCACATAGTCGGGGTTGCGCTGCGGCCGGCCGTTCTGGTCGAGCGTGAAGAGGGCGGGGAGCACCGCCCCGGCGATCCTGGTGGTGGAGCTGTCGGCGTCGGCCTGGAAGGCGTTGAGCGTGGTCGGCATGGTGTCGACGGCCCAGCTCAGGGTGCCGCCGTCGCCGACCCGGTCGCGCGAGGTCGCGGCGATGTCCTGGGCCGTGGCCTGGCCGGTGCGCTCGGTTTCGTCGGCGCCGCACCCCGCCAGAGCGGGGATCGTGAGCACCCCGCTGGTGAACAGCGCTACGGAGCGGAGCTTCCGGGTCCGGAGGGTCTTGGAGGTCCGGGCCTGGGCCATGGGTCTACCTCTTCGTCCTGGTCATTCCGTTTCGCGGAATTTGGAGATGATCACACCGATTCCGCCCCACTGAAGTGGACGGAGTACGCCAGGGGGCGCATCCTCCGGGCGACGCGCGGCAAAGTCACCCGAGCAGACCAGCAAAAAACCGGTCACAACCGTACAAACATGGTGAAAATAGGAACAGCGAGAATCAGACAACACTGGGCGCACTGGCAACGCCTGCGCTGGGAATCCACTGCACGTCCCTTCACAAGGGGGGAAGTGACGCGCAACACTCGCAGGCGCATGAACGACGCCACCGCACCCTGCGGAAGTGAGGGCAAGTCATGTCCCAGCAGGAAGAACTGACCACGATCACGCGCCGCCTCGACGAACTGGTTCAGCGTGTCGGAGAGCTGGAGCGGACCGTCGATCAGCTACGTGGCGCAGGCGATCAGCCCCGTGGCACCCGTCCGGCCGCACAGCGAGGACCGAAGCCGGCAGCCCGCCATGAGCTGGTCACCATCCCCGACGCTCCGTACAACAACGCTCTGTGGACGGACTCGGACGACGAGGGGCTGGGCGTCCGAGACCGGCACGCTCCCTAGGAGACCTTCGTTGTCCACTGGTACCGAACCACCACAAATCCATACGGGTGTGCACAGCGCCACGCGCGCCGCCATCGCCCCCCGTCATCTGCGGACGGACCGCTGGTGGCTGTCACCGGCCCTGACCGCCGGTGGTCTGGTCGCCTTCATCGTCTACTCGACCTGGCGGGCGTTCTCGAACGCCGACTACTACGCGGCGCCGTATGTGTCGCCGTTCTACTCGCCCTGCCTGGCCGAGAGCTGCGAGCCGATGAAGGGCGGCCCCAACTGGGAGATCTTCGGGAGCTGGTGGGGCCTGTCCCCCGCGCTGCTGATCCTGATCTTCCCGTTGGGCTTCCGGCTGACCTGCTACTACTACCGCAAGGCGTACTACCGGGGCTTCTGGGCCTCGCCCCCCGCCTGCGCGGTCGCCGAGCCGCACAAGAAGTACACCGGTGAGACCCGCTTTCCGCTCATCCTCCAGAACATCCACCGGTACTTCTTCTACGCGGCCATCCCGGTCGCCGCGATCCTCACGTACGACACCGTGCTCTCGTTCCGCAACGAGGACTACGAGTGGGGCCATATGGGCCTCGGCACGCTCATCTTCCTGGTCAACATCGTGCTGATCTGGGCGTACACCCTCTCCTGCCACTCCTGCCGCCACATCATCGGCGGCCGGCTGAAGCACTTCTCCAAGCATCCCGTGCGCTACCGCCTGTGGGGCTGGGTCGGCAAGCTGAATGAGCGTCACATGCTCCTCGCGTGGGCCTCCCTGATCAGCGTCGCGCTGGCCGACTTCTACGTGTATCTCGTGGCGTCCGGTGCCATCGACGATCCGAGGTTCTTCTGACATGACCCAACTCGAACGCCAGCAGTGGGACGTTGTCGTGGTGGGCGCGGGCGGGGCGGGTCTGCGCGCCGCCATCGAGGCCCGCGAGCGGGGCGCCCGCACGGCGGTCATCTGCAAGTCCCTCTTCGGCAAGGCCCATACGGTCATGGCGGAGGGCGGGATCGCCGCCTCCATGGGCAATGTGAACGCCGGAGACAACTGGAAGGTTCACTTCCGCGACACCATGCGCGGCGGGAAGTTCCTCAACCAGTGGCGGATGGCCGAGCTGCACGCCCAGGAGGCCCCCGACCGGGTCTGGGAGCTGGAGACCTGGGGTGCGCTCTTCGACCGCACGGCCGACGGCAAGATCTCCCAGCGCAACTTCGGCGGACACGAATACCCCCGGCTCGCCCATGTCGGCGACCGCACCGGCCTGGAACTGATCCGCACCCTCCAGCAGAAGATCGTGGCCCTGCAGCAGGAGGACAAGGCCGAGTTCGGCGACTACGAGGCACGGCTGAAGATCTTTCAGGAGTGCACCGTCACCCGGATCCTGAAGGATCAGGGCGGCGCCGACGACGAAGGCGGCGCCCGGGTGGCGGGCACCTTCTGCTACGAGCGGGAGTCGGGACGCTTCTTCGTCCTGGAGGCACCCTCGGTCGTCCTCGCCACCGGGGGGATCGGCAAGTCCTTCAAGGTGACGTCCAACTCCTGGGAGTACACGGGCGACGGGCACGCCCTCGCGCTGCTGGCGGGCGCACCGCTGCTCAATATGGAGTTCGTGCAGTTCCACCCGACGGGCATGGTCTGGCCGCCGTCGGTGAAGGGCATCCTCGTCACGGAGTCGGTGCGCGGCGACGGCGGGGTACTGCGCAACTCCGAGGGCAAGCGGTTCATGTTCGACTACATCCCGGATGTCTTCAAGGAGAAGTACGCGCAGACGGAGGAGGAGGGCGACCGCTGGTACGAGGACCCGGACAACAACCGGCGTCCCCCCGAACTCCTGCCGCGCGACGAGGTGGCCCGCGCCATCAACTCCGAGGTCAAGGCCGGCCGCGGCTCACCCGCGGGCGGGGTCTTCCTCGATGTCTCGACCCGGATGCCCGCCGAGGTCATCCGCCGGCGGCTGCCGTCGATGTACCACCAGTTCAAGGAGCTGGCGGACGTCGACATCACCGCCGAGGCGATGGAGGTCGGCCCGACCTGCCACTATGTGATGGGCGGTATCGCGGTCGACTCCGACAGCGCCGCCGCCGTCGGGGTCCCGGGTCTGTTCGCCGCGGGCGAGGTCGCGGGCGGTATGCACGGCTCCAACCGGCTCGGCGGAAACTCACTCTCCGATCTCCTGGTCTTCGGCCGCCGCGCGGGACTGCACGCGGCGCAGTACGCGGAGGACATCGAGACACCTCCTCTGGTGGACGACGATCAGCTGGACACGGCGGCGGCGGAGGCACTGCGCCCCTTCAGCGGCGAGGGCCCCCCGGACGGCGGGCCACCGGAGAACCCGTACACCCTCCACCGGGAACTGCAGCAGACCATGAACGACCTGGTCGGCATCATCCGCCGCGAGGGCGAGATGGAGCAGGCGCTGGAGCGGCTGGCCGGCCTGCGGGTCCGCGCCCGCCGGGCCGGTGTCGAGGGCCACCGGCAGTTCAACCCCGGCTGGCACCTCGCGCTCGACCTGCGGAACATGCTGCTGGTCAGCGAGTGCATCGCCCGCGCCGCCCTGGAGCGCACCGAGAGCCGTGGCGGGCACACCCGTGAGGACTGTCCCACGATGGAACGCGACTGGCGGCGGGTCAATCTGCTGTGCCAACTGGTCGATCCCACGGGCGGATCGGCGACGGCCGATCCGGCGGCGGACCAGATCGCGCTCGTACGGAAGACGACCGACCCCATCCGTCCGGACCTGCTCGCCCTCTTCGACAAGGAGGAGCTGGTCAAGTACCTCGCCGAAGAGGAGCTCTACGAGTGAGTTCGTACCAAGCCAGCTTCAGGGTGTGGCGGGGTGACCAGGAGGGCGGTGATCTCGAGGATTTCTCCGTCGAGGTCAATGACGGCGAGGTCGTCCTCGACATCATCCACCGGCTCCAGGCCACCCAGGCGTCCGATCTCGCGGTCCGCTGGAACTGCAAGGCGGGCAAGTGCGGTTCGTGCAGCGCGGAGATCAACGGCCGGCCGCGGCTGATGTGTATGACACGGATGTCCGTGTTCTCGCGTGAAGAGACGATCACGGTGACTCCTCTGCGCGCCTTCCCCGTGGTGCGCGATCTTGTGACGGATGTGGGCTTCAACTACACCAAGGCACGCGAGGTGCCCTCGTTCGTCCCGCCGCCCGGGGTGGCGGCGGGTGACTACCGCATGCAGCAGGTCGATGTGGACCGGTCGCAGGAGTTCCGCAAGTGCATCGAGTGCTTCCTGTGCCAGGACACCTGTCATGTGGTGCGCGACCACGAGGAGAACAAGGCGGCGTTCGCCGGACCGCGCTTTCTGATGCGGGTGGCGGAGCTGGACATGCACCCCCTCGACGCGGCGGCCGAGACCGGTCTCGACCGCAAGAAGACCGCGCAGGACGAGCACGGGCTCGGCTACTGCAACATCACCAAGTGCTGTACGGAGGTGTGCCCGGAGGGCATCAAGATCACTGACAATGCGCTCATCCCCCTGAAGGAGCGTGCGGTGGACAGGAAGTACGACCCGCTGGTGTGGCTCGGTAACAAGATCAAACGACGGGGCGAGTCCTAACCGGCCGACAGTGTCGTCGCGGCCGCGGTCGCGGCCGACCGTCCCGGTCCCGGTCGGCCGAGTCGTCGCGGTCCCGTCCGCCCGGTGCGCTCTCCGGGCGGGCGACACTGCTGTGACGGCACTCCCCGGCCGGCCGCGGCCCGCCTCGGCTCGTGTGCCGGCCGGCCGTCCCCGTACCTCCTCCCTGCCTCCCTTCTCCCGGACGGTCCCGGTGACGGTGTGTGCGCCCGAGTCCCAGCCGGGCGCGGCATACCGCGGCCGGGACCGCTCGGCGTCCGTCCGCCGTTGGGCGTCCTCTGGTCTTCAACCGTAGGCGCGACTACGGACAGTGACGAGCCCTTGGCGACTTCACGCCAGGTCGCACCCCTCAAGGGGCGGACATAATCTCCCAAATGTGACGCAAACGGCTTTGGGATTCCTCGCTGCCGCGGTGCTGGCGGCAGGGTGGCCGGGCGTGCCCGCCGCCTCCGGCATGGTCGCCCCACCCGTCAAGACCCCCGTAAACGCCGGACCCGGCGCTCCCGCCGATGCCCCCGCCGCCCCGGCCCGCGACGGTCGGATCCCCGGTCCCGCGGGCGCGCCCGGTGCCCACGGGCCGGAGGCCGCCCGGCCGCCCGGCCCGCTCTTCCACGACGAACGGCCTCAGCTCTTCTCGTTCTCTGTGCGGGACACCTCCGCCCGGCCCGTAACCGTCCCCGCCGTGATTCCGGGCGGCCCGGGTGCGGCGCCGGCCCGGACCGGGGCCGGGGACCTGGTGCTCCCGGTCGCGCTGATCGTCGGCGCGGGCGCGGTCGCCGCGTACAGCCAAGTCAAGCGCAGAAGACGTACGGCGACCCGCAGCACACCGCGGGGCGGACAGACCGGCTGGGGCGGCGGTGAACTCCCGGAGCCTTCCGCACCGCCGCTCGCCGAACTGGACGCCCGGGCCCGGCAGGCACTCGTCGCCGCCGACGACGCGCTGCTGACCAGCCGGGAGGAGCTGGGCTTCGCCACCGCCCAGTTGGGGGAAGCCGCGACGGCGCCCTTCACCGACGCGGTCGCCGACGCGGGGAACGAGCTGACGGCGGCGTTCCGGCTGCGCCGGGAGCTGGACGACGCCGCCCCGGAGGGCGACGCCACCAGGCGGCGGCTGCTGGAGGAGATCCTGGCGCGCTGCGCCGTCGCCGACCGGCGGCTGGACGCGGAGTCGGAGGACTTCGACCGGCTGCGGGCCCTAACAGACACCGCCCCGCAGGCACTCGCCGCGGCACAGGGCGTCTACAGCGAGCTGAACGGACGGATGATCACGGCGGAGGCCACGCTGACGGTCATGCGCGGCCGCTACGCCCTCTCGGCCTCCGCACCCGTCGCGCACCACGCCGAGGAGGCCCAGAACCGGCTCGTCTTCGCGAAGACCGCTCTCGACCGCGCCCGTACGGCGATCGAGGCATCGGGCGACGGCACGGCCGCCGTACAGATACGGGCGGCCGAGGGCGCCCTCGCGCAGGCGGGCCTGCTGATCGACGCGGTGGACCGGCGGGCCCGGGAACTGGCCGAAGCGGCGGGCAGGCTGCCGGGCGCGCTGACCGAGGCGGACGGCGATCTGGCGCAGGCGCGCGGAACACCGCGGGACACCCCGGCCGGGCAGCCGGCGGGACTCCAGGGCCTGATCGCCCGCGCGGACGCGGTGGCGGTGGGGGTACGCGGGGAGATGGAGGCCGGTCCGTACGACCCGATCGACGCGCTGCGGCGGCTCGGGGAGGCGGCCGCGGCCCTGGACGAAGTGCTCGCCGGGGCGCGCGGCAGCCGCGAGGCGGCGCGGGCGAGGGCGCTGCTGGACCTGGCGGCACTGGTCGCCGAGTCCTCGGCCGCTGCCGCCGACGACTACATCACCACGCACCGGGGCGCGGTCGGCTGCGAGGCGCGGACCGGGCTGGCGGAGGCGCTGTGGCGACTGGCGCGGTCCCGGGAGGCCGCGCGGACGGGGAAAGCGCGGGACGCGCTGGCCGAAGCGCGGCAGGCGGAGGGCCCGGCCCGGCGGGCGCAGGACCTGGCCGAAGAAGATGTGCGCGGATTCGGGAACCCGTTCGGTCCGGGCGGTGTAGAAGAAGCAGGAAGCGCGGGGGGTGGGCTCGGGGGCGCGGTGCTCGGCGGGATCATCCTCGGCGGAGTGTTCGACGGGGGAAGGGGCGGAAGCCGTGGCGGAGGTTTCGGGGGCGGGAGCCCCGGGAGTGGACTCGGGTACGGCGCCGGCGGCGGCGGACCCGGCAGTTTCGGCGGCGGGGGCACCCGTGGCCGGATGGGCGGGGGGCGGTTCTGAGGGCCGTTGTCCTCCCGGGCGCGGCTCCTCCCGCGGTGCCCGGCGGGAGAAGCACGATGACCGGCCCGGCCATCCCCGGCCGGGGCGCCTCGTCGGCGAGGACCGGCATCAGTGCCCTGTCCGGCCTGGCCGAGGTTCCCCGGAAGACGCTCGAACGGCTGATCCGGGACGGTACGCAAGGCATCGGCGAGGCGGAGCACACCGCCGGGGACATCCTCGGCGATCCCCGGAAGCAGGAGCAGGACCACCGGGAGGGCGGGATCACGGCGGGGCAGTGGCGCGACGAGGCGCTCACGCCGGGCGGCGAGACGGACGGGCCGATGGGCGCGGGCAGGCGCCCGGCGGGGGACACCTCCTGCTCTCCGGCCGAGGTGGGGCCGGGGCGGAGGCCCGGATCCCGGAGCCTGCCCCGCGCCCGACGGCCCGGGGCCGGGTGAGGACCCGGGGGCCGGTGGCCGTACGGGCGTGGCTGCGGTTGGTCGTATGGCTGTGGACTGCCGTACGGGCCCGGGGCGCCGTACGGATGGTGGCCGCACGGGCCCGGGGGCGGGTGCCCGCGCCCGGGCCCGGGTCAGAACATACTGAGGAGCTGTTCCACCGTGGGCTCGGTGGCCGAGTCCCCGTCCGGCAGGGCGAGTTCGAACCAGACCGTCTTGCCGCGCGGGGTACGGCGGGACCCCCAGGCCGCGCTCAGCAGGCCGACGAGCTGGAGGCCGCGCCCGCCCTCGTCGGTGTCGCGGGCCCGGCGGCGGCGCGGCTGGACGAGACCCGAGTCCCAGACCTCACAGACGAGGGTGCGGTCGCGGAGCAGCCGGAGCCGTATCTCGCCCTCGCCGTAGCGCAGGGCGTTGGTGACCAGTTCACTGACGAGCAGTTCGACCGTGTCCACCAGCGCTTCCAGGTCCCAGGAGACCAGCAGGGCGCGGGCCAGCTCTCGGGCGCGGCCGACCGAGCGCGGTTCCCGGGGCAGCTGCCAGTCGCCGACGGCCTCGACGGGCAGCCCCTGGATGCGGGCCATCAGCAGGGCGATGTCGTCCTCGCCGTGCCGGGTGTCCAGCGTGCCCAGCACATGGTCGCAGACGTCCTCCAGCGACCGGGAGAGATCGGCGCGCAGCGCCGCCGTCGGGGAGTGGTGGCCGGGCGCCGGGCGGGAGGGGTCGGTGAGCGCGTTGCGGAAGGCCCGCAGCCCCTCGTCGAGCGGATGGTCACGGGATTCGACCAGCCCATCGGTGTAGAGCGCGAGGAGGGCGCCCTCGGGAAGCTCGACCTCGACCTCCTCGAAGGGCTCCCCGCCGACACCGAGCGGCATCCCGGGCGGGACGTCGAGCAGCAGCGCCTCCTCGCCGGGTTCGACGAGGACGGGCGGCAGATGGCCCGCGTTGGCGAAGGTGCAGCGCCGGGTGACGGAGTCGTAGACGGCGTA
The DNA here is from genome assembly GCF_044456085.1 of Streptomyces sp. NPDC051018. NCBI lineage: Bacteria > Bacillati > Actinomycetota > Actinomycetes > Kitasatosporales > Streptomycetaceae > Streptomyces > Streptomyces sp. NPDC051018. The sequence goes on along the minus strand of NZ_JBITFN010000005.1, from coordinate 34,431 downwards.
GACACACGTCGCCAGATAGACCTCGGAGAGATCGGCCTCGCGGGCCTTGTGGGCCACCCGGGACGCCTGCTGGGTGCCGCTGGGGCTGCCGAGCCCCCGGGCTATCTCGTCGAGCGCGGACAGCACCTCGGCGGGTTCGAGGTCCAGCAGCGCCAGGGTCCGTACGGCCGTGCGCAGTTCGCCCATGGCGACCGCGGCGCGCAGTCCCCGGCCCATGACATCACCGACGACGAGGGCGGTACGGTGGCCTGGCAGTTCGATGACGTCGAACCAGTCCCCGCCGACCTCGGTGGCGGTGTTGCCCGGAAGATAGCGGCAGGCGATGTCGAGGCCCGCGGCCTCGGGGTCACCGGGCGGCAGCAGACTGCGCTGGAGGATCAGGGCCCGTTCGTGCTCCCGGCGGTAGAGCCGGGCGTTGTCGATGCAGACCGCGGCGCGGGCGGCCAGTTCGACGGCGAGTGCCCGGTCGCGTTCCCCGAAGGGTTCGCTCCCCTTCGTCCGGGAGAACTGCACGAGTCCGACGACCGCGTCGTGCGCCACCATCGGCACGGCGAGCGTCGACCGGACGAGACTGCCGTCCTCGCCCGGTATGGACTGCACCCGCGCGGTGCGCAGGGCGCTGGCGCAGGGCGAGTTGAAGGAGTAGCGGTGGACCTCGCCGACGGCGGTGGGGGTGTCGCCCTTCGATCCGCAGCCCGGCGTGGTGATCAGCGGGGCGTCGGACACGGCGCTGGAGAAGGCGACCCGGCGCAGTTCTGCGCTGCCGCCGCCGTAGCGGTCCGACCGGGGGCTGTCCCAGCGGCCGGGCGGGGCCTCGTCACCGGTGAGGAGTCCTTGGTAGAGGTCTACCGACGCCAGGTCGCAGAAGCCCGGGACGGCGAGGTCGAGAAGTTCGCGGGCGGTGGTCTCCAGATCGAGGGAGTTGCCGATCCGGGCGCTGGCCTCGTTGAGGAGGGCGAGATTGCGCCGGGCGCTGGCGGCCTCACGGGCGGCGACATGACGGCGGGTCACATCCGTGCCGACTCCCGCCACCCCGATGGGCCGGCCGCTCCCGCTGTGCACCCGGTAGAGATTGATGGACCAGTGCCTGCGGTCCGTGCTGTTGGGGGCCGCCCCGACGAGTTGGAGGTCGATCGCGGCCTCGCCCGTCTCCAGGACCCGGCGGAGCGACGCGGTCATCCGGTCGGCCTCGGAGCGGGAGAGGTAGTCGTGGACGGTCCTGCCGCGGTGTTCCTCGACGGAGCCGCCGAAGACCGTGGCAAACCGCTGGTTGGCGCGTTGCACGGTGAGGTCCGTGCCGAAGAGGAGGAAGCCGAAGGGGGATTGGCCGAATATCGCCTGCGAGGCGGCGATGTCGGTCTCGATCCGGCGCAGGGCGCGGACGTCCACGACGATACAGAGGGCGGCCCGCTCGCCGGACTCCGTTTCGCTCGGCATGACATAGACCTCGGCGACACCGCCCGGGCCTTCGGCTCCCGGCGCCCGGAAGGGCACCAGCCCGGTCCACTCCTTGCCGTCGAGGATCTCTTTCATATGGCGGTGGCCGCGGGGACGCAGCTCCGGAGGAAGGAGGACCTCGACCGGGTCCTTGCCTCTGACCTGGGCCGCCGTGATCCCGAAGAGATCGGCGGCACGTCGGCTCCACTGGTCGACCAGGCCGTCGGGGCCTATCGAGAAGGAGGCCACCCTGATGTAGTCGTAGATCGAGCCAGGCGGGCTGCTCTGCCACACGACATCGCCCGTCGTCTCAGGTATCTCGCTCACGCGACCGTCCCCTCCAGCTCACCGCACCGGACCGGCCATGACCGCAGTATTCAGCACTACGGCTCCGAGGCGCACGGCGTTCACGATCACAGCACGGTCTCGTTCATTTTGCGCCGTGCGGGCCGTGATCGTTGTCCCTTCACACTTTTAACCGGTGAGAGCCAGCTCGAACCACACGGTCTTGCCCGTCGTACCGCGCCTGGTTCCCCACCGCCGGGCGGAGCGCGCGACCAACTGCAGTCCGCGGCCGCCCTCGTCGTCGGGGGCCGCGATTCTCTCGGTGGGAGGGTCCGGAAGGGGATCGGACACCTCCACGAGCAGCGCGGGGTGGTCGTCCGGGGGCGACTGGCGCGCCAGCCGGACGCCGATGGGCCCCGACGCGTAGCGCAGGGAGTTGGTCACCAGCTCGCTGACCAGCAGCACCGTCATATCGCAGACCGAGGGTTCCAGTTCCCAGGCGCGCAGGGTGTCCCGGACGGCATGGCGTGCGGCACGGACGGCATCGGCTTCGGCCGGGAAGGTCCATGCGGCACGGACGCCGTCTGTGTCGATCACGCGGCTCACTTCCCGGACCAGCAGCGGACCCACGCCCCTTTTCGGGTGGTCAATCACCACATACCCGAAATATGGGGCAAGGTATCCCGTCCGGTCCGGTTGGGGGCACACCGTTGACGCGAACGGCGTACGCGTCAGTCGTGCGCGCCTCCCCGCCGGCTCTCCCGGAGCAGCCGGGCGGCCTCGGCGACGGCGGGCCGGTCCTGGTCGAGCCAGTCGACGGCGTCGGTCTCGTCCGGGGCGAGCCATCGAAGGGCGTCATGGTCCTCCAGCGGCCGGGGCTCACCCGAGACCAGACGCGCGGTCCACACCTGGAGCACATAGCCCGGCTTGAGGGGCCATTCGCCGGGGATCCGGGCCAGGGGCTCCGTCTCGACGCCGAGTTCCTCGCGCAACTCACGGACGAGAGCTTCCTCGGGGCGCTCCCCCGGCTCCAGCTTGCCGCCGGGCAGCTCCCATCGGCCGGCCAGCTCCTCGGGGGCGCTGCGGCGCGCGGCGAGCAGACGCCCCCGGTCGTACACGGCTCCGGCAACCACTACACGGTCTGTCATGCGCCGGAGCGTACTGGTGTCAGCGCGCCGTCCTCGAGATGCGCTCCACCCAGTAGAGCTGCCGATGACCCTTGGCATCGAGGGTGTCGACGATCTGCTGCGCCTCGTCCTCGGTGGCGTACCGGCCGACGCGGTAGCGGTTGCCGTTGTCGTCCTGGCGTATGACGAGCCACGGGAGCACTGTGGTGCTGTCGTTCATCGCGCCCCTCCCTCGGTGGGTCCGCAGGTCCGTAAAGATCGCCGGGAAACCGCACTAAGCATATGCCGGAGCCTACGCCTGACCTTCACTCAGCGGATACGGATTTTCACAAAGAGATAGGAAACAGGGGCGCACCAGGCTGGATGCGCCCCTCTTTGGCCGGATCCGACAGCTTCTCCCAGCTTCCCTCCACCCCCGCGTACGCCGGATCGCGCCGCCACCGCCCCAGGCCCTCCTGGTGTCGTCGCCCCGCGACCGCCCCCGCGGTGCCACTCATCCGGGGCTCCCGGCGCCAGCCCCCACCACCCGCGCGGTCGGCGGGCCCGAGGCGGTGGCACCGATGGGCGAGCCGACCGGTACGAGGAGGGTAGTGGGGGCGGCCCTGCCGGCATCGCCCGGACCGGGCCGGACCGCGCCGGGCAGGGCAGGGCCGCGCCGAGCGAGGGCACGGGTGCCGAAACTCGCGTACAGCACCCCGGTGACCGCCCGGACCCGGTGCCATGACACGGGTAGCCCCACGGACCCGACACCGACGCCGGACCTGGGACACAGCACCGCACCGACGCGCCCCCGCCAGGCCCGCCGGGCCCGCCGGACCCGGCGGGCAGTGGCCGGTTCCGGGGCATACGGTCTCGGCACCCCGTACACCACGGCGTGATGCCAGGCCGACCCCGGGCTACCTGGTGCGCCCCCGGGCCCGCCCCGGCCCGCCCGGCGCACCCCCGGCCCGGCCCGGGGCACTCAGCGCGTCCGGGGCGCCGGCGTCACTTCACCGGAAGGCGGTAGGCGATCCGGAAGCGGTCGGCCGGGACGACGATGTCCGCGGTCTCGACCGCGCGCCCGGATGCGAAGTACGTACGGGCGACGACCATGACGACATGTCCCGGTACGCCACCGAGCAGCAGGAGTTCCTCCGCCAGACCGGGCCGGGCGCCGACCTCCTCGGAGACGTTGTCCACGACGACATCGATGGCGGCCATCCGTTCGACGACCCCGCACCCGCCGAGGGGCCCTTCCTCGGGGAGCATCACGGGAGTGCGCCCGGTGACTTCGAGGGGCTCCCAGGAGGTGGACAGCATCATCGCCTCTCCCCCGTCGCGGAACACATAGCGGGTACGCATCACCCGCGCCCCGGCGGCCACACCGAGCCGGGCGGCGATCTCCACACCCGCCGCCTCCTGTTCGCTGCTGGACTCCCAGGTGCCGCGCGCTCCGTCGGCCGCCTGCTCCTGCCGGAACGGGTTGGCGCCTGCCGGCGGACGGTAGCCGGAACGGGCGATGGGGCGCGGGACCGGACGCTCACGGACATATGTCCCCGAACCGGAGCGGCCCTCCACCAGCCCCTCGGCCATCAGGACCTTGCGCGCCTCCAGGGCGACGGTGTCGGAGACCCCGTACTCCTCGCGGATACGGGCCTGCGAGGGAAGGCGGGTGTGCGGCGGCAGCGAGCCGTTGACGATCTTCTGGCGGAGATCGCTCGCAACGCGAAGATAGGCGGGCTGCTCACCGAATGTCACTGGCCACTCCCATCACATTGACAGACAGCGACAGCCTGACAACCGTGGGTTGTTGCCCGCAACCATAGGCCAAAACATAACCCGAGGTGACAACTTGCCGGGAGGCGGGCACCTCGCGCCTGCGGAGACGCACCCTTACCCCCGGTAGCGGCGACGACCGTGTCCGAAAGCATTGACCTTAATGGTCCAGACCAATACGGTCCTGTGCTGCACGACGCCCCTTCACGTAACTGTCCCGGCACCGGTGTGCGCTGTCGCGCGTGCCATGTAGGCGCTGCCCGCGCACGACTGCCGGAATCACGCACAGGAGAGCCCCCCCATGCGTCGAAGAAGCCTTGTCCGAACGGCTGTTGCAGCCGGTTCGCTCTCTCTCATCGCCACCCTCGCGCCGGCGGCGTCCGCGGATTCCCCCACGGCGGCTCCCGCCGCCCGCGCCGACCGTGATCACCAGCCCGCGTACAAGCGCGTCGGCTACTTCACCCAGTGGGGTATCTACGGCCGGGACTTCCAGGTCAAGGACCTGGACACCAGCGGCCAGGCCGCCAGGCTCACCCACATCAACTACGCGTTCGGCAACGTCAGCCCCGACGGCAAGTGCTTCGTCGGCGGCCCCGCGGGCGAGGGCGACTCCTGGGCCGACTACGTCCGCCCGGTCCCGGCCGCCGATTCGGTGGACGGCGTCACCGACTCCCCCGGCCAGAAGCTCGCGGGCAACTTCAACGAGCTGCGCGAGCTCAAGGCCAAGCACCCCGGCCTCAAGGTCATGATCTCCCTCGGCGGCTGGAGCTGGTCGACGCACTTCTCGAACGCGGTCCTCACCGAGGCCAAGCGGAAGGCGTTCGTCTCCTCCTGCATCGATCTCTACATCAAGGGCAATCTGCCCGTGGACGGCGCACGCGGCGGTGCGGGCGCAGCGGCCGGGGTCTTCGACGGGATCGATCTCGACTGGGAGTGGCCCGGTTCCGCAGGCGAGGACGACACGATCTACCGGCCCGAGGACAAGAAGAACTTCACCGCGCTGGTACGGGAGTTCCGCACGCAGCTCGACGTGTACGCGAAGAGCGAGGCGCGCGAGCAGAGACAGCAGCGGGAACAGCGCGGGGACCGGCGGGACCAGCAGGACCTGAACCAGGACCGGCGGGACCAGAACCAGCAGCGGCACGGGCAGCGGAAGCACTACGAACTGTCCGCGTTCGTACCGACCGCTCCCGCGAAGATCGACGCGGGCTTCGAGGTACGCAAGATCATGCGCGACTTCGACTTCGTGAACCTCCAGGGCTACGACTTCCATGTCTCCGGCGAGAAGACCACGGCCCAGCAGTCGGCGCTGTACGCGAAGAACGACTTCAGCGTCGACCAGACCGTGGGGGACTGGCTGCGGCGAGGTGCGCCGGCGCACAAGCTGGTGATGGGCATGCCGTTCTACGGGCAGGGCTGGACCGGGGTGACCGGCGGCGGCGACGGCATGGGGCAGCCGGCCGCGCGGCCCGCGCCGGCGACCTACTCCGCGGGTTACGAGGACTACAAGGCGCTCAAGAAGCTCGCCGGCTCCGGGGCGTACAAGGTGCACCGGAAGTACGGGCAGGCGTGGCTGTTCGACGGCAACACGCTGTGGACGTACGACGATCCGCAGGTGCTGCGGGCCAAGACCTCGTACATCCGTGACCGGGGGCTTGGCGGCGCGATGTTCTGGTCGCTGGACGCGGACACGGCGGACGGCGAGCTGACGAAGGCCGTCGACCGGGGGCTTTCCCAGGGCTAGAGGGCGGGGCGCGAACTGGGCAGGGGCCGGTTCGCGCCCGGGTCGAGGCCGGTGCGGGGGCTGTCGGTGGCTCCCGGCACCGGCCTCTTCCATGGGGAGGGCCGGAGTCCCGGTTCCATGAGGGAGGGCCGGAGTCCCGGAACACGAATCACCGAGCCCCGAACAGGGAACAGGGATTGCGGCTCCCGCACCGGAAGGGCCCGGACAGGAAGGTCCTCGGCAAGGACGGTCCTCGGCAAGGACGGCAACCGTGACCGGTGCTGTCGGTGGGTCGGGAGACCCCGGCGCCGGGTCAGGCCCTGGTGTCAGGGCCGGGCGGGGTCGACTTCAGGTCGAGGAGCTTGCGGATGGCGGTCTCGGTGCGAACGTCGAGGGCCTCCTCCGCGGCCAGGACGTGGTCCCAGAAGGTGTCCTCGTCCTCGGCCGCGGCCGCCTTGTCCCAGTTGCGGGCGGCTTGGTCGAACTCGCCGGCCCGCTGAGCGGCGAGTTCGGCCGGGCCGGGCGCGAACCCGTAGGTCCGTAGGGCGTCCGCTCCCTCGGTCAGCGCCCCCGAGGTGACGCGGGCCCAGGCACGGTAGGCGTTCGCGGCCTGGGGGAAGTCGTCCTCGGGCTGCTCGAAGGCCGTACGGACGACCCCCGTCTCCGCCTTGAGATAGGCGAGCTGGTGGCCGTCCAGATCGCTCTCGTCGCGCCGGACGGACCCGCGGGTCCTGTCGCCCTTGACCGTCCCGAACCCGCAGGTGACCCCGCGGTCGCCGAGCTTCCAGCCCTCGGGGGTCGGCAGGTAGTAGTACGGCTCGACCGTGGCCGGGATCTCCCAGGGGTCCATGGCGTACGAGAACTCGATGTCCTCGCAGCGCCGCTCGGCCACGGGTCCGAGGACCGCTTCACCGGGGTACCGGTCGTAGGCGGTCAGCTGGAAGGTGCCGGAGACCTCGGCCTCGTGCGGATCCTCGCAGGTCACGATCTCGACCTGGTACGTCTCCTCCTTCGGCTCGCCGCTGCCGGGCGCGTTGAAGCAGTCGCCCTGGCGCAGATCCGTCACGGGGCGGGAGCGGGCCGCTTCGTTCACCCCGTCCTTGAAGCCGTTCCACAGATCACCCGCCGCTCCGCTCAGCAGGCCGACCGTGACCAGAAGGGTGGCGATCGCGGAGAGCACCGTGCCAGCCACGGCCAGACCCTTGCCCCGCTGGTTCTTCTTCTTGATCTGGGAGAAGGCGACCAGCCCGAGGACCAGACCGAGCGGCGGCAGACAGCAGACGATCCCGCTCACCAGGGACGCGATGGAGAAACCGTTCACCGGGGGCGCCACAGGAGGTATGGGGTACGGCGGGAACTGCTGGTACTGCGGGAACTGCTGATACGGCTGATACGCCGGATGAGGCTGCCCCGGTGGCACGGGTTGCGGCGGGAACGGCTGCTGTCCGCCCGGCTGCTGCGGCTGCTGTCCGCCCGGCTGCGCTGGGTCCACGGGTGCGGCGCTCCTCGGAGTGGCAGGGAGAAGGAAAATGGGCCCGACCCTCGCCCTCCCGCACCTCGACCGGACCGACCGGCCGACCAGACCGGCACAGAGCCTGAACCGGACCTGAAGGCCGGACCGGTCGGATCCGGCGAACGGAACCGAAGCCGGAACCGAGTAGCCGGAACCATCAGGCGGAACCCACATCGGAATCAGAAATCGGAACCGCAGTCGGGTCGGGCAAGGGAACGCATCGGGATCAATCCGGAATCGTACAAACACCGGCGGGGTCCCCGGCAGACCGGGGGCGGGAGTGACGGGAACCATGGAACTGAGAAGCCGGGAAACCGGCGTACCGGGGAGCCCCGCAAGCCGCAAGAATCGGAAAGCGCGGAAGCGGAGGGCCAAGCAGCCGGGCCGTCAGGAGAGCCGGAACAGCCGGGTGTCCAGGACAGCAGGACACCCTGAATAGCAGGACACCCTGAACAGCAGGACACCCTGAACACCCGGGCACCCCGGATCCCCAGGCACCCGGGCGCGGGGGACGGTCCCGTCCACGGGCCCCGGTGCGGGACCGGAGCCGGGATCCGGGGCGCCGGACAAGGGGCACGCGGTGCGAGCGAGCCGGCGGGCCACACATGGGCCGCACACGCAACACGGCTGTCATGCTGAGGCACCATGACCTCCGCTCCTGCCGCGCGTTCCCTCCAGGGCTCCCCGGCCCATCTGCCCCCGTACCGCTGTCCCGGCTGTCACCTCACCTCCCCCGTCGAGGAGCTGAAGTGGTGCTGCCCGCGCTGCGGCGGGCCCTGGGACCTGGACTTCAGCGCCGGAGCGGTACCGGGGACAGCCCTGTCCGGCCGGGTCGACTCCCTCTGGCGGTACGAGGAGGCGCTGCCGCTCTCCTCCCCCGCGACCTCCCTCGGCGAGGGCCGCACTCCGCTCGTGCCGCTCGTCCCCGGTGTCTCCGCCAAGCTCGACTACCTGATGCCGACGCTCTCCTTCAAGGACCGGGGCGCGGTGCTGCTCGCGGAACTGGCGCGCGCGGTGCGGCCCCGGCGGGTGATCGCCGACAGCAGCGGCAACGCGGGCACCGCCGTCGCCGCGTACTGCGCACGGGCGTCTCTCGCGTGCACGGTGTACGTCCCCGAGGGCACCTCGGCGAAGAAGGCCGAGCAGATCGAGGCGCACGGCGCCCGCCTCGAACGTGTCCCCGGTGACCGCGAGGCGACGGCCGGGGCGGCGCGGGCGGCCGCAGGCGCGCCCGGCACGTTCTACGCGAGCCATGTGTACAACCCGTACTTCCTGCACGGCACCAAGACCTATGTCTACGAACTGTGGGAGGACCTGGGCGGCTCGCTGCCCGGCACGATCGTCGTCCCCGTCGGCAACGGCACCCTGCTGCTCGGCGCGGCGCTCGCCGTCGACGAGCTGTACGGCCACGGGCTCATCGGCCGCCGCCCCGCGCTGGTCGCGGTCCAGGCGGCGGCCGTCTCTCCGCTGGCGGCGGCGTTTCGAGCGGGGGCCGACGACCTGCTGGACGGAGGGGCGGAAACCGGAACCCGAACCGGACCGGGAACAGGAACAGGAACCCCCGCCGGGCGAGGCGGGACGGACTGCCCCGCCGGGCAAGGCGACTCCGGCAGGGCAGGCGGCCCCCGCGCGGCAGCCGGCCCCGCCGGGACCACACTCGCCGAGGGCATCGCCATCCCCCGTCCGCCCCGGGCCCGCGCGATCCTCGCAGCCGTACGCGCGTCGGGCGGCACCTTCCTCACCGTGACGGAGGAGCAGATCCGCTCCGCGCAGCTCGATCTGGCATCCCGTGGGCTGTTCGTGGAGTCGACCGCGGTGGCCTGCTGGGCGGCGGTGCGGGAGCTGCCGGAGGGAACGGGCCTGCGGGAGGGGGCGACCGTCGTACCCCTGTGCGGCGCGGGCCTCAAGACCGGCCTGGCACCTCGGTAGCCGGGCGGGCACTCGCGGAACGCTCTCCGCCGGGGGCACGGGCGGTGGCGGCGCCCGTTGGAGTCGGCCTGGGGACCCGAGTGGCAGGAACCGGTGGCGGGGACCGTTCCGAAGCCGCAGGATCCACCCCATGGAGAGAACCACCGTGGTCAACCTCAAGGGCCACCGCGACGACCCCGCGTACGCGGACGTCGTCTATGTGGGCCGTGCCATGCACCGCGGCGGCTGGGAGCTCGACGGATCCCCGCTGGCGAGCCCGTACCGCCCGGGACCCGACGGCACCCGTGAGGAGGTCGTGAAGCGGTACCGGGCCCATCTGCTCGCCCGCCCCGACCTGCTGGCGCTGCTGCCCGCACTGCGCGGCCGGCGGCTCGGCTGCTGGTGCGTACCGGAGAAGTGCCACGCGGAGGTCATCGCGGAACTCGCCGACGCCGGTCTGGGAGAGGAGTCGCCGTGACACAGCTCAGAAGCGACGACGACGACACCGCGTACGCCACCGGCCCGACCGGCACCACAGGCGCCGACGACACCACGGACGCAACCAGCACCACCAACCCGACCGGCACCACCAGCACCACCAGCACCACCAGCCAGACCGGCATCACCGGCCCGACCAGCGCCACCGACCCGACCCACACCCCGGGCGCCACCGGCCCGCCCCGCACCGCCACCCCGGAGAACGCGCTGCTCGCGGCTGCCCGGCAAGGGGACTCGGCCGCCTTCGAGGCCCTGGTCAAGGTCCACCGCCGTGAGCTGTACGCCCACTGCTACCGGATGCTCGGCTCGGTGCAGGACGCAGAGGACGCGCTCCAGGAGTCGCTGCTCGGCGCCTGGCGCGGGCTGTCCGGCTTCGAGGGCCGCAGTTCGCTGCGCGCCTGGCTGTACCGCATCTGCACCAACGCCTGTCTGCGTTTGGCGGCGCACCGCCCCCGCCGGATGCTGTCACCGGACCACGGCCCACCGCGCCGGAACACCGCCGACCTCGGGGAACCCGTCACCGGACCCGTCTGGCTGGAGCCCTGGCCCGACGAGGGGCCCGCGCCCGAACCGGAGGATCAGCCGGCCGGAGCGGGCGACCCCGAGGCCCGGTGGCTGCGCCGGGAGAGCGTGGAGCTGGCGTTCGTGGCGGCGCTCCAGCATCTGCCCGGCACCCAGCGCGCGGTGCTGATCCTGCGGGAGGTCCTCCAGTTCTCGGCCGCCGAGACGGCACGGATCCTCGACACCACCCCCGCGTCCGTGAACAGCGCCCTTCAGCGCGCCCGCAGGACCGTCGCACCGCTGACCCCCAAGACCACCCAGCGGGCCGAACTGGAAGCGCTCGGCGAGGACGGCCGCCGGGAGCTGGTGGACGCGTTCATGACCGCGTGGGAACGTGCCGACGTATCCGCGCTGCTCCGGCTGCTCACCGAGGACGCGCGCTTCGGCATGCCGCCGCTGCCCGCGTGGTTCGACGGCCGGGAGGACGTCGTACGGTTCTTCACGGAACGGGTCTTCGCGACCCCCTGGAGGCTGATGCCGCTGCGGGCGAACGGCCAGCCCGGGTTTGCCTGCTATCTGCGGGAGCCGGGCTCACCGGCGTACCGCATCGGCGCGATCAACGTCCTCACGGTCCGCTCCGGGCGGATCGCGGAGATCACCGGCTTTCTGGACCCCGAGCTCCACCGCCGTCTCGGGCTCCCCCCGGAACATCCCGCCCCCGCCCGCCGTGAAAGGTGACCACACGATCCAAGACGGCCCGGAACGATCCGGAACAATCCGATGCGATCCGAGAAGAGCGATGAATTCCGCGGGCTGTCCGTCTCTCAACCTTCGAAGGCCGTGAAACCGGCGTTGGACGAAGGACCGAGAGACAGAGGCCGCCATGCGCAAGCTCATCGTCACCAACATCATCTCCCTGGACGGCTACTACGAGGGGCCCGGCGGCGACGTCATGGCCCTGCCGATGGACGGCAGCTTCAACATCCACAACGCGGAACGCCTCCGCGCGGCCGGCACCCTGCTGCTCGGCCGGCGGACGTACGAGGAGTTCCTGGCCTACTGGCCGCAGCGGGCGACCGACCCGGAGGAGACCCCGCTCGCCCGGGAGACCGCCCGGCTCAACGGAGCGATCGAGAAGGTCGTGGTCTCCGACAGCCTCACCCCGGACACGTCGTCCCCCTGGTACTCCACCACCCGGATCGTGCGCCGCGCGGACGCCCACCGGGAGATCGGGACCCTCAAAGAGACCGACGGCCGGGAGATCCTGGTCTTCGGCAGCCACATCCTGTGGAACGACCTGCTCGCCGCGGGTCTGGTCGACGAACTGCATCTGATGATCGGCCCGACGGCGCTCGGCGCGGGCACACCGGTGTTCACCAAGGGGTTCACGGAGACCGGGGTCCCGCCACTGCGCCTGCTGTCGACCCGTACCGCCGAGCAGTCGGACAACCTCCTGGTCCGCTACGCGGCGGGCGCCTGACCACCGAGGCGGGCGCTGCGGCCCCTGCGGGACGGCGGAACGGAACGCCGAAGAGGGCCGGGGCCGTAGGACCCCGGCCCCTGGGCACCCCGCCGTATCGGCGACGCTGTGTCACCGGGTCGCATGCGCCTCCCTCCCGGTGCACCGGAGGTCCCGGCCCCGGGAAACGGCGACGCCGTCATCGGGGGCGACACCTCGGGCACCCGTAGCGACGCTGCCTCACGTTCCTCGTCGATACCCAGGTGCGGATGCTGGATCAGCAGCACGCACACCGTCTCTTCCTGACGGCCGCAATCGCTAAGGTGGGTTCATGACCGCACTGCCCGGCTGGATGCGCCCGCCGCGCGCGGAAGGCTGGTTCGCGGAGGACCTGGACCGCCTCCCCGAGGCACCGCGCCACACCGAGCTCATCGACGGAGCCCTCGTCTTCATGACGTCCCCACAACGGTCCTGGCATGGCCGCCTCGTCACCGCCCTGACCACCACGCTGATGTCACAGGCACCGACAGGCTTCGAGGTCGAGCGAGAGATGACGATCCGCCTCGATGCCCGCAACCGTCCCGAGCCGGACCTCTTGCTGACCGACCGGCCCTATGACCCCGACCGCACCTGGTACGCCCCGGAAGATGTGAAGCTCGTCGTGGAGGTCGTCTCCCCCGAGTCCGCCCACCGGGACCGTACGGTCAAACTCCGCAAGTACGCGGAGGCCGGCATCCCGCACTACTGGTGCGTCGAGGACGAGGACGGGGCACCCGTCGTCCATGTCTACGAGCTCGACGAGCCGACCGGCGTCTACGCGCCCGCCGGCTTCTTCCGGGGCGCCCTCAAGCGCCCCGTGCCCTTCGAGATCGCGCTGGACCTCGACAAGCTCACACCGACACCGCCCCGCAGCACCTGAGTCCGTTCCTTCCTCATCCCTGTGCCCGACGGGATCGGGCGTACGCGAACACGGTTCAGGGGGATCACACGCTGAGCCGATGAGGTCACCGAACCACGCCGGTCGTCCGCGACTTCGCTACCGCGTGCGCGTGGCATTCACCGACCGGACCGACTGCGAGACATTCCTCGGCCAACGCGCCACAACCGACCCGCGGGCAGGGCAAGCGCTCTGCCGGTCACCGCCAGGCGCGTACGAGGTCCTCCGGACCCCAGTGGGCCGCGAGCGGCAGGCCGTCGGCAAGGCCACCGCGTGAGACCGCGACCAGAGGAGTGTCCGTTCCCGCGCCGGGCACGGCGAGCGTGTCACGGACCAGGGCATCGTAGTCGTGGCGGTCGAACGACCGGTCCTCCAGCCACTTGATGGAACCGAGGAAGTGCACCTGCCCGGCCACCGGCTCCCGGTCACCCCCGCTCCGAAGTCGCCTCCGCCTCGGCGAGCGGCAGTGTGAGGCAGAACGTCGCTCCCTCGCCGGGTGCGGTGGTCACGCTCACCGTGCCGCCGTGGGCGGTGGCCAGCGAGGCCACGATGGCGAGGCCCAGGCCGGAGCCGCCTGTGCTGCGGGTGCGTGAGGTGTCGGTGCGGTAGAAGCGCTCGAAGACGCGTTCGGCCTGCTCGGCGGTGAGGCCCGGGCCCTGGTCGGCCACGTCCAGGACCAGGGCGGGGGCTGTGCCGAGGCGGCCGGGGCGGAGCCCGAGGGTGACCGGGGTGCCGGGGGGAGTGTGGGTGAGGGCGTTGCCGGTCAGGTTCGTCAGGATCTGACGGAGCCGGTTCTCCTCGCCGCTGACGACATAGGCCGTGCCGTCGTCCGCCGTGAGCCGGATCTCCCGGTCGGGGGCGAGCAGGCAGGCGTCGCGGGCCGCGTCGGCGGCCAGGGCGCGCATGTCGACCGGACGGCGGGTCAGGGGACGCTGCTGGTCCAGTCGGGCCAGCAGCAGGAGGTCCTCGATGAGGGTGCCCATCCGGGCCGCCTCGGTTTCCACGGTGGCCAGGATCCGTTCGAGTTCGGCGCGGTCCCGGCGGGGTCCGCGGCGGGAGTAGTCGGCCCAGGCGCGGATGACCGCCAGCGGTGTCCGCAGGTCGTGCCCGGCGTCCGCCACGAATCTGCGCATGCGCTCCTCCGAGCGCCGGGCCGTCGCCTCCGACTCGGCCCGCGCCCGGAACGCCTCCTCGATCTGGCCGAGCATCCCGTTGAGGGCGCGGCCGAGCCGGCCCAGTTCGGTCCCCGGCGGATGTTCCGGGACCCGCCGGGTCAGGTCGCCGGCGGCGATGGCGGCCGCCGTCTTCTCCACCTTGACGAGCGGTCGCAGGGCCGCCCGTACGAGCACGACGCCGACGACGGCGACGGCGAGCAGACCGAGCGCGCCCACGGTCACGTCGACGGTCACGAGTCCGGAGACGACGGCCTCCAGGTCGCCGAGTGCGGCGGCGACCACGATCCATCCGGACGTGTCCGGCAGCGGATGAATCAGGATGCGCCAGTCGCCGTCGCCGGTCGTCGACGACACGGTCATCGGGCGACCCGTGTGCTTCTTCAGCCAGGCCGGGTCCTCGGGTACGTCGAGAACCGTCGGTTCGTCCCCGGCCACGGGCTCCGGTTCACGGGGATTCCTCATCTGCCTGCCCCCGGCGTCGTACCGCTGGACCCGGTACAGCGCCACACCACCCGCGCGGGGTCTGTGTCCGGCGTCGCTGCCCGCCGGGCCGTCGTCGATCGGTGCGTCGGGGTACCCCAGAGCCACCAGGCCGAGCTGGGCGTCGGTCCGGTCCAGCAGTTGCCCGCGCAGGACCAGCACTCCGGCGGTGCTGATGGCGGTGAGCGCCACGGCGACGAGCAGCAGGATCGCGGCCACCAGCCGGAACCGCAGCGACAGCCGTCCGAGTCCGCACCGGATCACGACGGCGGCCGCAGCACATAGCCGACTCCGCGCACGGTGTGGATCAGCCGGGCCCGCGGCTCGCCGATCTTGCGGCGCACGGAGTGGACATACGTCTCGACGATCCCGCCGTCCCCGCGGAAGTCGTAGCTCCACACCTGGTCGAGGATCTGCGCCTTGGACAGCACCCGGCCGGGGTTGGCCATGAAGTAGCTCAGCAGCTTGAACTCGGTCGGCGACAGGGCGATCCGCTCACCGCCGCACCACACCTCGTACGTCTCCTGGTCCAGTTCGAGGTCGGCGAAGGTCAGCCGGGCCGCCGGGAGGCCCGAGGCGGCGTGGGGCCGACGGCGCAGCACCACATGGATGCGGGCGATCACCTCGTCCAGGCTGAACGGCTTGGTGATGTAGTCGTCACCGCCGATCGTCAGACCGCGGACCTTGTCCTCGGTGGCGTCCCTGGCGGTGAGGAACAGCACCGGGACCGGTGTGTCCGCGCGCAGCCGGCGCAGGACCTCGAAGCCGTCCATGTCGGGCAGCATCACATCGAGCACGACCGCGTCGGGGCGATGCCGCCGTGCCTCGGCCAGCGCCTCCCGCCCGGTGGCCGCGGTGACCGCGTCGAATCCGGCGTAGCGCAGGCTGCCCGCCAGCACTTCGAGGAGGTTCGGCTCGTCCTCGACGACCAGCAGCCGCGGCTTCGTCCCCGGCCGGAGTTCCGTGCCCGCCTCATTCATCCGCGCCTCCCGTGCGCCCATCCGTGCCTTCCGCGCACGGGTCCCTGCCCTTCCGCGCACGTAACCTGCCCTTCCGCACCCGCGCACGCATCCCTGTCCCTCCGCGCACGCGTCCACGCCCTCCGCGCGCATACGAGCGGGCCGGTGGGGGCATCCTGGCGCGCCGAGCTGAGCGCCGGCTGAGAGTTCGCTCAGAAACCGCTGACCGCGCGGCCGTTGTGCCCGGGGCGAATCCTTCTGAGGCCAGGCCGAGGAGGCGTTCCCCTCGCGCGTTCTCATCCGATTGCGCCCGCATCGTCCATCGGCGGCATCGGCGCGGCCCGAGGGGGCACACGGCGGCGGCCACCCCGTCGGGCTCCGGCGCTCAGAAACCTCTGAGGTTCGGCTCAGGGCCCGCTGATCCCGCTCCGGCACGCTCCCCCTCGTACGACGGGTCGGCCGGACCGGGCCGACGGCGTACCGGGACAAGGAGTGTCGAGGATGGAACGAGCACCGAGGACCGGAACGACGAGGGGCCGGGCGGTGACGGCGGTCGTCGCGGCGCCCGCGCTGGCCCTGCTCCTGGCCGGCTGCGGGTCCGGCGGCCTGGGCGGCTCGGACACGTCCGAACTCCAGGACAAGGCCCTGCAGCTCACGGAGTGCCTGCGCAAGCAGGGCCTGGACGTGGAGGACCCCGTGAACGGCGCTCCGGCTCCGGTCAAGGGCGCGGATCCGCAGAAGCTGGAGAAGGCCATGGAGGCGTGCCGCAAGTACCAGCTGCCGAGGACCGGCGGCGACGCCGATGACCACAAGGAGGACGTACGGCGCGGGCTGAAGATGGCCGAGTGCCTGCGTAAGAACGGCGTGCCGTCCTGGCCCGACCCCAAGGCCGACGGCGGCTTCCCGCCCGTACCCGAGGCCATGTCCGACCCCGACCGCGAGGCCGCCGAGAAGAAGTGCCAGGCCGAGCTGCCCGATCCGGAGGAGCAGTGAGCGGCGAGCCGGAGCCGGTGCGGTCGGCACAGCAGCCGCCACCCGATCCGCCCGGTCCCTCCGGGTCGCCCCGGCGCCGGCGCACCCGGCGCGGCAGAAGGGCCGCCGTCGGCGCCCTGGTCCTGGCCACCGGTGGCGCCCTCACCCTCGCCTGGTTCACCCTGCGCGGCGACGGCCCGGGGGCCTCGGGGTCGGACGGGCTGCCGCCGAAGACCACCACGGTCGCGAAGCAGACGCTGCGAGCCACCCGCAGCGAGGACGGCGAGCTGGGCTACGGGCCGCCCACCACCGTGCCGGGCCGGCTGCCCGGCACCCTCACCGCGCTGCCCGCCGAGGGCAGGCGGATCGGCCGGGGCGGGATGCTGTACGAGGTCGACAGCCGGCCCGTCGTGCTGATGTACGGCGCGAAACCCGCCTTCCGCGACCTGGGAACGGGGGTCGAGGGACCGGACGTCAAGCAGTTGGAGGCCAATCTGGCCGCACTCGGCTACACCGGGTTCACCGTGGACGAGCAGTACAGCGAACTGACCGCCGAAGCCGTCAAGCGATGGCAGAAGGACCGGGGGCTGCCCGAGACCGGCAAGGTCGAGCTGGGCCGGGTGGTGTTCATGCCCGGGGAGGTACGCGTCGAGAGCCGTGAGGCCGCCACGGGCGAGCAGACCGGGCCGGGCGGCAAGGTACTGACCTCCACGGGCACCGCCAAGGCCGTCACCGTGGAACTCGACTCCGCGGACCGGCGGCTGGCCGTGAAGGGCACGAAGGTCACCGTCCGGCTCCCCGACGACAGCACCGCCGCGGGCACGGTCACCGACGTCTCCACCGAGATACAGCCCGCCACCGACAAGGAAGACGCGAAGACGAAGATCAACCTGGTCATCGGGCTGAAGGGCGGCACGGCGCAGAGGTCCGCCGCCTCGTACGAACAGGCGGCGGTACGGGTGGACTTCACCACCGGCACCCGTCAGGACGTGCTCACCGTGCCGGTGGCCGCGCTGCTCGTACTGCCCCGGGGCGGCTTCGGCGTGGAAGTCGTCGACAAGACGGCCTCGACGACACGCTATGTCTCCGTCACCACCGGACTGTTCGCCGACGGACGGGTGGAGATCTCCGGCGACGGCATCTCCGAAGGCACCACGGTGGGGATGCCCGAATGACGACCGACACGGGTGGGGACACCCACATGATCACCCTGACCGATGTCACCAGGACCTACCCCGGCGGGGTCACCGCACTCGACGGCGTCCATCTGCGCATGAGCCGCGGCGAACTCCTCGGCATCGTCGGCCCGTCCGGCTCGGGAAAGTCCACCATGCTGCACATCCTGGGCACGCTCGACAAGCCGACCTCCGGCACGGTACGGATCGGCGGCCATGACGTCGGCGCGCTGTCGGACGCCGAGCTCTCCGCGCTGCGTGCCCGTCGGATCGGCTTCGTCTTCCAGCAGTTCCACCTGGCCTCCGGCACCTCGGCGCTGGACAACGTGGCCGACGGGCTGCTGTACACGGGGCGGGCGCGCGCGGAGCGCCGCCGCCGTGCGGAGGCCGTGCTGCACCGCGTCGGTCTGGGCCACCGTCTGGACCACGAGCCGCACGAGCTGTCCGGCGGCGAGCGCCAGCGGGTCGCCATCGCCCGCGCGGTGGCGGGCGAGCCCTCCCTGCTGCTGGCCGACGAGCCGACCGGAGCACTGGACACCGCCGCCGGAGCCGGAGTGCTGCGCCTACTGCGCGATCTGCACGCCACCGGCACCACCGTCGTGATCATCACGCACGACCGGGAACTCGCCGCCGGCCTGCCCCGCCAGGTCCGGATGCGCGACGGCCGCATCGTGGAAGACTCCGCGAATCCGGCATATGTCACCGACCGGGCGGAGGAGCACCGATGACCGCCGGTATCCGCCGCCCGCCCGCGGAGGCCGAGGAGCTTCGGCCGACCCGTATGCGCCCCGGCGACATGGTCCGGGCCGGAGCGGTCGGTCTGCGCACCCGCCCGCTGCGTGCCTTTCTCTCCGCGCTGGGCATCGCCATCGGCATCGCCGCCATGGTCGCCGTGGTGGGGATCTCCTCGTCCTCCCGGGCCGGACTCGACCGTACGCTCGCCTCCCTGGGCACCAACCTGCTCACCGTCTCCCCCGGCCAGACCATCGCCGGAGGGGACGCCCCGCTCCCCTCCACGGCGGAGAGCATGATCGCCCGCATCCGCCAGGTGGAATCGGTGTCCGCCGTCGGCGAGATCAAGGACGCCGACGTCTACCGCAACGACAAGACCCCGAGGATCGAGACGAAGGGGCTCTCCGTCTACGCCACCCGTACCGATCTGCGGGCCACCATCGGCGCGAAGCTCCGCAGCGGCACCTGGCTCAACGACGCCATGAGCACCTATCCGGCCGCGGTGCTGGGCGCGACCGCGGCCGAACGCCTCGGCGTCGGACACGCCAAGGCCGATACCCAAGTGCTCATCGGCGGGCGCTGGTTCACGGTGGTCGGCATCCTCGCCGAGGCCCCGCTCGCCCCCGAACTGGACGCCGCCGCCCTGATCGGCTGGCCGGCGGCCCGGAGCGAACTGGGCTTCGACGGCCTCCCCACCACCATCTACACCCGCACCCAGGACGCGTACGTCGAGCAGGTCGGCGCCTCCCTGGGCGCCACCGCCAACCCCGGGGCCCCCGGCGAGGTCCAGGTCTCCCGCCCCTCCGACGCCCTCGCCGCCAAGCAGGCCGCGAGCCAGGCGTTCACCGGCCTGCTGCTGGGGGTCGGCGCGGTGGCCCTGCTGGTCGGCGGTGTCGGCGTGGCCAACACCATGGTCATCTCCGTCCTCGAACGCCGCGCCGAGATCGGCCTGCGCCGCTCACTGGGTGCCACCCGGGGCCGGATCCGCTCCCAGTTCCTCACCGAATCCCTGCTGCTGTCCGCCCTCGGCGGCCTCGGCGGCGCCCTCCTCGGCAGCGGGGCGACCGCCGCGTTCGCCCTCTCCCAGCACTGGCCCGCCGTCGTACCGCCCTGGGCGCTGCTCGGCGGCCTCACCGCCACCCTGGCCATCGGCGCACTGGCCGGCCTCTACCCGGCGGTCCGCGCCTCCCGCCTGTCCCCGACGGAGGCCCTGGCCACGCCGTGAGGAGTCCCCGGCACCTTCCCGGCGCGGGAGAACGCCGGGGCCCGACCCCGACAGGCCGCACGTGCCAAATCTCATTCAGCACCGATCCGGCCCGGGACCGACGGCGGAGATTGGACACCGGTGGCCCGGCCCCTTCTGCCCGGCGTGTTCGCCACGCCGGCTACATGCCCGGCATCTGCGGCCGGTCCCGCTCAACGACTCCCGTACCTCTCCTTAGCTCGCTTGCGATCCGCCACTCACAGCGGCCAATCACCGGGACCATAGGCGGCGTCAAGGCCCGGTGAGTCGACGCCGCCGCGCGAGACCGCCACAACCGGAACGGGTTCGTCGGCGAGGGCGGCCAGGTGTCGCTGAAGAGCCACCAGGTCATGGCGGTCGAAGGGTGACCGCTCCAGCCACTTGAGAGAGCCGGGGAGCAGCAGCTCCTTGGCGATGGGGGCGCGATCCGCGCCGACGATATCGATCTCGATGTCGTTGGTGCGCGTCAGTAGCCGCCTACCGCAGGGACCGCGGGCAGCCATTCCATCAGACTGGCGTATCGACGGCCGGTGGGCGACCGGGCCGGTTCATGCGAGCGTCGACCGTGCGGTCGCGTGGAACTGCACGTACTCGATGGTCGCGCCGCCGGGGTGTCGCACGGTCAGGTTGGTGCCGGTCGGCACCTCGTTGGGGCCGTCGAGGATCTCCCCGCCGCGCTGCTCGGTGATGCGCAGGACCTGGTCGATGGACTCGACGATCGTGGTGGCGTGAGTGCCGCGGTACGGAGTGAGGGCTTCCGCCGAGCCTGCGAGAAGCAGATAGCCGCCGACGCTCGCGAGTTCCAGGTCGCGATAGGTGAACCGGAGCCGTGGCTGCTCTCCGGTGAGTTCGACGAAGGTCGGCAGGGCGACGTCCAGGTCGTCCACGTAGACGCGGGCAAGGGTGGCGAGCACTGTCACGGCCATCTCCTAGATCATTTCGACATTCCCGAAACATCGAAGTGATCTGCATACTACAAGGGGTGGCACGCGGGCGAAGACGAGGAGGGCCGGTGGGACAGCGCGACCATGAGGACCTGCACCTGGACCTGGACCTGGCCGTGGTGCTCCATGCCCTCGGTGATCCGGTCCGGCTGGCACTGCTCCGCGGGATGGCCGAGGGCGGCGAGAGCGTATGCAGCCCGGACGGCCTGGACGTGCCCAGATCGACCCTGTCCAACCATTGGCGGATCCTGCGCGAAGCCGGAATCACCCGGACCCGGCACGTCGGAAAGGCTCGCCTGATGACTCTGCGTCGCGCCGCTCTCGACGCCCGCTTCCCGGGACTCCTTGCCGCGGTGCTGGCCGAGGACAGGCGATGAGGCCGGATCGTCGGGGCCTCCGCCCGCCGCGCATGCCGAACGACGATGTCCCCGCCGCGTACGGGCTTCTGTTTCCGGGCAGCCCCGCATGGCCAAGCCCCCGCCTGACGCCAGTACCGGGCGGTGACCTGTCGCAGGCCCGTCCTCAGAAGGACCTCAGCGTCCGGACGCACACCGGGAACGCGGCTGCGCTGTTGACCGCCCAGGATGGAGCGGATTGAGGTGCTCGCCTTTCTGAGGACCAGGACCAGGACCTGGGACCAGGCGGCGACGGCCTCGTCGGCGCGGGTCCGGGCGGCGAGGCCGTCGCCGAGGCCGGTATGACTGGTGCACCAGCTGACGCCAGGACGCCACCCCCCTCATCGGGCCCCTCCTCGGCCTTCCGACCCTGTCGTACGTCGATCTCCCACGTCCGCGGATCACCACCAGCCACCCCAACGGCTACCTGTGGAAGCGCGACCACGTCGACGCCTGGCTCGGCGACGCCCCCGCCGTCTGGATCGATGACGACTTCACCTGCCTCGACCATGAATGGGCGGCGGAGCGCACTGCGAAGGGAACGGCGACCCTCCTCATTCAGCCCGACCCGCACCTCGGTCTACAGCCCGGGCACCTGACCGAGGTCACGAGGTGGGTCGCGCAGTTGCCCACAGCCCGCGCCGCCCGACGACTGATGCGCTCGCTGCCACGAGCAGCGAGGGCATCAGAGTGTTGCTCGAGCGTGAGCCGTCTGCGGTCTGTGGCACGTATCGGCGGCGCTGATGTCGGAGTCGGCTGGAACACTGCGGCCATGATCAACGAGATGCCCCCCGACCTTCCTGATGCTCCCGTCGGCTCCCTGCCACCCAGAGCGCAGACAGAGCTCGCCGGCACCGCCTGGGAGGAGCTGCCGCACGTCTGTACGGGCCAGCACAGGGTGCCTGACACACCGGACATCCTCGGCTCTGTGCTCGCCACCGACCCGGCGCACCGGGTGCGGGCGGTGGGGGATCTGTATCGGCTGCTCCTCAATCGGGAGCAGGTGTTTCCGGCGACCGCTCCGGCGGCCTCGGTCCTCGCTCGTCTTCTCGACGATCCGCGCACCCTCGCCGAAGACCGGTGGGAGCGCAGGGCCGGTCGGCGATCGCTCCGCGCCGAACTGCTGAACTGGCTGACTTCGTTCGCCGACATCGCCCGCCTGGACGTCGAGGACGGCATCGGCACGGCGCAGGATCTGGCCGCCGCCCGTGCGGCAAGGCCAACACTCCACGACAGCATCGCGGATTTCTGCGACGACAACGATCCACTGGTGAAGGAGGCCGCGCTCGCGGCCACCGCCCTGCTCCTGGCCGACCCCGCCCTCGCCTCGTCCGTACCCCGGTACGCGCCCGCCGTTCGCGAGGTCCTGGCCGTGAGCGCGGACTCGTACTACCGGTGGATCGCCCGGGAACGGCTCGCTGCCTGGGGTGAGGACGTCACCGGCCTCATCACCGCGGAGAAGGAGCGCCGCGCGGCCCTGGACCGGGCAGGCGAGTTGGCGGAGGACCCGTTCGGCGGCCAGGAGCAGGAGCAGGCGATCCGCCGGCTGGAAGAGCAACCCGAGGACACCGCGGCTCCGGAACGACTCGGCCGCCGGCGTGAGCACCGGACCGCGCCCATACCGGCCGCCCTGCACGAGCCGGCACCCGAGCTGCCCGTGGCCGCCCCGGGGAGCGAGGCGGGGTACCGCGGCCCGTGGCGGATCGCCCGGGAGGAGGAGCGCGCCGAGTGGACGTTCACGCCGTACGCAGGAGTCGGCCCCCTGCACTTCGGGATGACCTTGGAGGAGATCACCCGTGCTCTCGGCGAAGGGCCGGCCGTCTCGTCCTGCTCCCACCACGGCGAAGACCAGCAGCTCAACTACGCCGACTTCGCCGAGAGCGGGATCAGAGCCCTCTTCCACAACGGCCGCCTGGGGTGCGTCGCAGCAGACGCCCTCACCGGCCCCCAGGTGAGACTGGAAGCGGCCCCACTGACCGGCTGCGCACCTTCCCACGTGGAGGACTGGCTCGTCCACCGCACAACACGGCCCGGCAGCCTGGCGTACAGCGTCGCCGGCGATCCGGTCTTCGCCGACCTCGGCCTGGCAATCCGCTCCCAGCGGGCCGGCGACGTCGTCCTGACCCGCCCCCTCTTCCTGCTCCACGACTGGCTCGACCTGTGGCACGCGCTGCCCAGCGAGGAGTGGAACTGCTCCTGAAGCGTGGTCCGCCGATCGGCTCTCGAAGGAGTGCTGAAGGTGCAGCAGAACCTTCGTCCCTCGCCCGCGGTCATACGGCGAGTTGAACGCCTCCGCCGCAGCGACCATCGACGAGACGGCCTCTTCTTTCAGGACGCGAGCTTCTTGCCTGAGTCTCACCCGCAACCTCACCTGCTCTGAGCTTGCCCTGCCCGCGCTGATCAGCGTAGAAGCACCGTGCCTGGCACTGAACGGGTGAGCGAAGTCCTGAGCGACCCGGACTCAGTCCGCAGCAAACACCCTGCGGACTCTGCGCGGACCACAAAGGGCCGCCCAACCCGCTTCGTCACAGGTCAGACGGCCTTTCGCCGATCGAATTAGACGTTGAACCTGAACTCGACCACGTCGCCGTCCTGCATCACATAGTCCTTGCCCTCCATGCGCGCCTTGCCCTTGGCGCGGGCCTCGGCGACCGAGCCGGTCTCGATGAGGTCGTCGAAGGAGATGACCTCGGCCTTGATGAAGCCCTTCTGGAAGTCGGTGTGGATCACACCGGCCGCCTCGGGAGCCGTCGCGCCCTTCTTGATCGTCCAGGCGCGGGTTTCCTTGGGGCCCGCCGTCAGATACGTCTGGAGGCCCAGTGTGTCGAAACCGACCCGGCCGAGGGTGGCGAGTCCGGGCTCGTCCTGGCCCATCGACTGAAGCAGTTCAAGGGCCTCGTCGTCGTCCAGTTCGATCAGCTCGGACTCGATCTTGGCGTTGAGGAAGATCGCCTCGGCGGGGGCGACCAGGGCGCGCTGCTCGTTCTTGAAGTCCTCGTCGACCAGTTCGTCCTCGTCGACGTTGAAGACGTACAGAAACGGCTTGGTCGTCAGCAGATGCAGCTCGTGCAGCAGGTCGCCCTGCTCGGTGCCCTTGGTGATCCCCGCGGAGAACAGGGTCTGGCCGGACTCCAGGATCTTCTGCGCGGACTCGACGGCCGCGAGGACGGCGACCTTGTCCTTCTGGAGACGGGACTCCTTCGTCAGCCTCGGCAGAGCCTTCTCGACGGACTGGAGGTCGGCGAGGATCAGCTCGGTGTCGATCGTCTCGATGTCGTCCTTCGGAGAGACCTTGCCGTCGACATGGACGACGTTCTCGTCCCGGAAGGCCCGGATGACCTGGCAGATCGCATCGGACTCGCGGATGTTCGCCAGGAACTTGTTGCCCAGGCCCTCACCCTCGCTCGCGCCGCGGACGATGCCCGCGATGTCGACGAAGTCCACGGTCGCCGGGAGGATCCGCTGGGAGCCGAAGATCTCCGCGAGCCTGGCGAGACGGGCGTCGGGGACACCGACCACGCCGACGTTCGGCTCGATGGTGGCGAACGGGTAGTTGGCCGCCAGCACGTCGTTCTTGGTCAGGGCGTTGAACAGGGTCGACTTGCCGACATTGGGCAGGCCGACGATTCCGATCGTGAGCGACACGTTGGCGACTTCCTGGAGTAAGGGCTGGAGCATCGGGTGGACTGGAGCAACGGGTGGATAACACTCGCTGCCGGCCGGACGGGGGCCGATCCCCCAGTTTACGGTCCGGCCGCGCGGGGCCATGACGGGATGCGCGAGGGCGGGAACGGGGCGGTCCCGGGGCCGGGCGCCACCCGCCCGGGGCGCCCCCGGGGCCGTGGCAAGGGGCCAGTGGAGGGGCCGCGGAGGGGGCCGAGGAGTCGAACTCTTCCCCAATGGTCGGCCAAAGGGCGTGTCCTGGGCCCGGTTCTTCCCCACCGGCCACCTACGTTGGTGGGGTGGAGCAGCCAAGGACGAGTCACCCCCAGCGCCGCCGGCGGCCGCAGGCCCCTCTCTCGCCCCAGGGCCCCCTGTCACCACAGGGGGCCGTCGCGGACCGTCCGGCGGTGTACGGGGTCCGGCCCGCGCCCGCGCCACGGGCCGTGCCGCCCGTGGTGCTCGCACTGCGCAAGCTGCCCAGTCCCCGGCTGACCGGCCTGGGCGGCGGGCTCTTCGCCGTCACCGCGATGCTGGCGATCGGCTCCCTGGACTGGCTCCTCTTCGACGGCTCGCCCGTCGTCTACGGGGTGCTCTTCCTGCCCGTCTGCGCGCTCACCGCGCTCTGGGTCCGCGAGGCGGACCTGGTCACCGCGCCCATCAGTGTGCCGATCGCCTTCGCCGTCGGCGTCATCCCCATCGCCGGGGGCGAGGGCGGAATCGGCGGGCAGATCATGGCGGTGGTGACGGCGCTGGCGGTGCACGCGGGGTGGCTGTACGGGGGCACGCTGGTCGCGGGCCTGATCACCTGCGCCCGCAAGATCCGGGCACTCCCCCACCGCAGGCGCCGCCCCCGCCCGTCCCAGCCGCCGGCGGCCCGCCGCTAGGGCCCTCCGGGCGGGCTGGGTGGTACGGCTTCCGGGGGACACCGTTCTGCCAAGGTGACCGGCCATGTGGCCGGGGTCCGTCCTCAAACGCCGGACGGGCTGGAACCCACCCCTCCAGGCAGGCCGGGGGCACAGGTTTCCCGGGCCCCCCGCCGAAGCGGCCCGGCCCCGCAGCCGAGGTCCGTCCTCACACGCCGGACGGGCTGGAACCCACCCCTCCAGGCAGGCCGGGGGCACAGGTTTCCCGGGCCCCCCGCCGAAGCGACCCGGCCCCGCAGCCGAGGTCCGTCCTCAAACGCCGGACCGGCTGGAAATGCCCGGAGGCCCGCCCGGAAGCATTCCGGGCGGGCCGGGAAACCCTCCGGGCAGCGGGGCCCGCGGCGGAGTCCCGGAGGGGGCTACCCGGGGGTCGAGGACATCGCCGCGCCGACGATGCCCGCGTTGTTGCGCAGCTCCGCCGGGACGATCTCCGCCCGGATGCCCTCGATATGCGGGATGAACCTGTCCGCCTTGCGGCTTACCCCGCCCCCGAGGACGAACAGTTCCGGGGAGAAGAGCATCTCCAGATGGGTCAGGTACTTCTGTACGCGGCGCGCCCAGTGCTCCCAGCTCAGGCCCTCGTCGTCCTTGGCCTTGGTGGACGCGCGCTTCTCCGCCTCGTGGCCGTGCAGTTCCAGATGCCCCAGCTCGGTGTTCGGCACCAGGCGGCCCTCACTGAAGACCGCGCTCCCGATGCCCGTACCGAGCGTCAGGACCATGACCGTGCCCGTGCGGCCCCGGCCCGCGCCGAAGGCCATCTCCGCGATGCCGGCCGCGTCCGCGTCGTTGAGGAGGGTGACGGGAGCGCCGCCGAGCCGGTCACCGAGGAGCCGGGCCGCGTCCAGGTCGATCCAGCCCTTGTCGACATTCGCCGCGGTACGGGTGATACCCCCCGTGACCACTCCCGGGAAGGTGATCCCCACCGGTCCCGACCAGCCGAAGTGCTTCACCACCTCGGCGACGCCGTCCGCGACCGCGTCCGGCGTCGCCGGGTGCGGGGTCAGGACCTTGTGGCGCTCCTGCGCCAATTCTCCACGCTCAAGATCCACAGGAGCGCCCTTGATGCCGGAACCGCCGATGTCCACTCCGAACACGTTCATGGACCCAACGTTACGGGCAGCAGCCGGCGGTTACTCGCCGGAGGCCTTCGCCGCCCTGGCCACCAGCTCCGCGGCCTCGGCGCGCAGATCGCGCCGCAGTTCCTTCGGGAGCGAGAAGGTGATCGACTCCTCGGCCGACTTCACCAGCTCGACATCCTCGAAACCGCGCTGCGCCAGCCACTCCAGTACGCCCTCGACCAGCACCTCCGGCACCGACGCGCCCGAGGTGAGGCCCACCGTGGAGACACCCTCCAGCCATGCCTCGTCGATCTCGTCGGCGAAGTCGACCAGATGGGCGTCACCCGCGCCCGCGCCGAGGGCGACCTCGACGAGCCGTACGGAGTTCGAGGAGTTCTTCGAGCCGACGACGATGACGAGGTCCGCCTCCGCGCCCATCTGCTTGACCGCGATCTGGCGGTTCTGGGTGGCGTAGCAGATGTCGTCGCTGGGCGGGGAGATCAGCTGCGGGAACTTCTCCTTCAGCCGGTCGACCGTCTCCATCGTCTCGTCGACGGAGAGCGTGGTCTGGGAGAGCCAGACGACCTTCGACTCGTCGCGCACCTCGACCTTGTCGACATCGCCGGGGCCGTCGACCAGCGTGATGTGGTCGGGGGCCTCGCCGGAGGTGCCGATGACCTCCTCGTGGCCGTCGTGGCCGATGAGGAGGATGTCGTAGTCCTCGTTCGCGAAACGGACGGCTTCCTTGTGGACCTTGGTGACCAGGGGGCAGGTGGCGTCGATGGTCGCGAGCCTGCGCTGCGCGGCCTCCTCGTGGACGACCGGGGCGACCCCGTGCGCGGAGAACATGACGATGGACCCCTCGGGGACCTCCGCCGTCTCCTCGACGAAGATCGCGCCCTTCTTCTCCAGGGTCTGGACGACGTACTTGTTGTGGACGATCTCGTGGCGGACGTACACCGGAGAGCCGTACTGCTCAAGGGCCTTCTCAACGGCGATCACGGCGCGGTCCACTCCCGCGCAGTAGCCACGGGGAGCGGCGAGCAGGACGCGACGGGCAGGAGGCGTAGCAGTCATGCCCCCCATCGTAAGGCCGCACAGAACAGGCGGAAGATCGCCACCTGGGGGAACACTGATGCGCAGGCGGACGACGGACGGAGGGCCGCATGACCACGACGGGGGCACCGGAGCCGGGCGGGGCGGCCGAGGGGGAGGTGGTCCGCGAGGCCGGTGAGCTGCGACGGAGCCTCGGATTCCGTGATCTGGTGGTCTACGGTCTGCTCTTCATCGCGCCCATGGCCCCCGTCGGCGTCTACGGCGCCCTCGACGCCACGTCCCACGGAGCCGTGGCGCTGGTCTATCTGGTGGCCACGGTCGCCATGGCGTTCACCGCGCTGAGCTACGCGCAGATGGTGCGGGTCGCGCCGAAGGCCGGTTCGGTGTTCACCTACGCCTCCAAGGGACTCGGCAAGGGGCCGGGGTTCATCGCCGGATGGATGGCGATGCTGGACTATCTGCTGATCCCGGCGGTCGCGTATCTCTTCTCCGGCATCGCGATGGAGGCGCTGGTCCCGGAGGTGGACCGGTGGATCTGGACCGCGATCGCGGTGGTGGTGACGACCCTCCTGAACCTCTGGGGCGTACGGGCGGCGGCACGCGTGGGCTTCGCCGTGCTGGCGATGGAGATCCTGGTGCTGTTGGTGTTCGTGGTGAGCGCGGTGGTGGTGCTCGTACGGGACGGGGCGCAACGCGGCTGGCTCTCGCCGTTCACGGGCGATCTGTCGTTCTCCCTCGCGGCGGTGCTGAGCGGGGTGTCGATCGCCGTCCTGTCGTATCTGGGCTTCGACGCGATCGCCTCGTTCGCCGAGGAGGTGACCGGGGGATCGCGGAAGGTGGCACGGGCGGTGCTGTTCTGCCTGGTCCTCGCGGGTGTGCTCTTCGTGGCGCAGACGTATCTGGTGGCGCTGCTGGAGCCGCGGTCCTCGGCGGAGCTGGCCGCGCGGCCCGAGTTGCAGGGCACGGCCTTCTACGACGCGGTGGACGCCTCGGTGGGGACCTGGCTGCACGATCTGATCGCGGTGAGCAAGGCGATCGGCGCGGCGTTCGCGGCGCTGGCGGGGCAGGCGGCGGCGGGGCGGCTGCTGTTCGCGATGGCCCGCGACCGCAGGCTGCCGCGCGCCCTGTCCCGTACGGACTCGGGCGTCCCGCGCGTCGCGCTGCTGCTGGCGGCCGTGGTGACGCTGATCGCCGCGGTGTGGGCGGCGCGGCGCCCCGACGGGCTCGACCATCTGGTGTCGGTGGTCGACATCGGGGCGCTGACGGCGTTCGTGCTGTTGCACGCGAGCGTGGTCGGCTGGTTCGTGGTGCGGCGGATGGAGGGGCGGCCCGACTGGCTGCGCCATCTGGTCGTACCGGTCCTCGGCGCGGCGGTGCTGATCGCGGTGATCGCGGAGGCGGCGGGCTCGGCACAGGTGGTGGGTCTGATCTGGCTGACCGTGGGACTGCTGGTGCTGCTGGTGCAGCGCGAACGGCTGGGAACGGCGCCGTAGGGAGGTCCTTGACGGGGGTTCTCCGTGAACGGACCGCGGACCGGGCTCGGTGCTTCGGTGGCGTTGTGGCTCGGTGCTTCGGTGGTGGGGTGGTTCGCTGCTTCGGTGGTTCGGTGCTTCGGTGGCGCTGTGGTTCGGAGGCGCGGTGGTGGGGTGGCGCGGTGCACCGGTGGCGCTGTGGTGCCCACATCAGATGCCCGCCGGCCCCCGCGGCACGGGTGGCGCTGTGGTGCCGGGTTTTCCGGTGGCCCGGCCACGCGTAAGGGCGGGAGTACGGGTGCCCGGGGCCCTGCCGTCGCGCCGGTGCGCCCGGGCCCTTCCCGTACGTCGGCCCGGTGCGCGGGAGCCGCGGAAGGACCGGCGGACGGGCGTACGGGGAAGCCGTTCGCGGCGACGGGCTCCCGGTGTCGTACCCGGCCGATACGCTCCCCCGTATGGCTCTCAACACGTCCGCGGAAGCCCCCCTGCCCGTCGGCGAGGTGTCCCGGCTCATCGGGGGGTGGATCGACCGGCTCGGGGCGGTCTGGGTGGAGGGGCAGATCACCCAGCTGTCCCGGCGCCCCGGGCAGGGAGTCGTCTTCATGACCCTGCGCGACCCGTCGTACGACATCTCGGTGAGCGTCACCTGCTTCCGGCAGGTCTTCGACGCCGTCGCCGATGTGGTGGCGGAGGGCGCTCGGGTCGTGGTGCACGCCAAACCGGAGTGGTACGCACCCCGGGGGCAGCTCTCTCTGCGGGCCGTGGAGATAAGGCCCGTCGGCGTCGGTGAGCTGCTGGTCCGCCTGGAGCAGCTGAAGCGGGCCCTCGGCGCGGAGGGGCTCTTCGCCCTCGACCGGAAGCGATCCCTGCCGTTCCTGCCCCACCGGGTGGGGCTGGTCTGCGGCCGGGCCTCGGCCGCCGAGCGCGACGTCCTGGAGAACGCGCGGCGGCGGTGGCCGGCCGTCCGCTTCGAGGTGCGCAATGTCGCGGTGCAGGGGGTGCACGCGGTGCCCCAGGTCGTCCAGGCGGTCAAGGAGCTGGACGATCTGCCCGAGGTGGACGTGATCATCGTGGCGCGCGGCGGCGGCAGCGTGGAGGACCTGCTGCCGTTCTCGGACGAACTGCTGGTGCGCGCGGTGGCCGCCTGCCGTACGCCGGTGGTGTCGGCGATCGGCCATGAGCCGGACTCCCCGCTGCTGGACCTGGTCGCCGATCTGCGGGCTTCGACGCCCACGGACGCGGCGAAGAAGGTCGTACCGGACGTGGGCGAGGAGCTGGACCGGGTGCGGCAGCTGCGGGACCGTTCGCTGCGTACGCTCCAGGGGCTGCTCGACCGCGAGGAGCGCGGACTGGCGCACGCCCTGTCCCGCCCGTCGATGGAGCACCCCCGCCGGATGGTCGACGAACGCGGGGCGGAGGTCGACGCGCTGATCGCGCGGAGCAGGCGGGTGCTGGGGCACCTCCTGGACCGTGCGGACTCGGAGCTGTCCCACACCCGGGCGCGGGTGGTCTCGCTCTCTCCCGCGGCGACGCTGGAGCGGGGGTACGCGGTCCTCCAGCGCGCGGACGGCGCCGTGGTGCGCTCCCCGGACGAGGTGGCCGCGGGGGACGCGCTGCGGGCGCGGGTGTCGGACGGCGAGTTCGCGGTACGGGTCGCCGAGTAGGCCCCCGGGGCCGCTCGCCCCGCGGTCGCGGCGCGGGCCCTCACACACATCACTCAGACGGGAATGGATCAGATGGCTGCCAAGACGGACGGGAACGCGCTCGGCTACGAGCAGGCACGGGACGAGCTGATCGAGGTCGTACGCCGGCTGGAGGCGGGCGGCACCACGCTGGAGGAGTCGCTGGCGCTCTGGGAGCGCGGTGAGGAACTGGCGAAGGTCTGCCGGCACTGGCTGGAGGGCGCCCGCGCCCGCCTGGACGCGGCGCTCGCGGGCGGCTCGGGGGACGCGGAGCGGACGGGCGGCGCCGGGGGTGCGCGGGAGAGCGGCCAGGACGGGGAGTGACCGGGCGGGCGCGCGAGAAGGGCACGCGGGAAGGGGCGCACGGAGGGCCGTGGGACGGAGGAGGCGGCAGCCCGTCGCATCCAGCGATTCCCGTTTCCCTCTGTGAGGACGGGCACACTTTCCAGATAGTTGAAATTTAACCTAACGGTGCCTCGTTGGAGCGGTCGAAAGTCCCCCCACGCCCTGAAAACGGAAGGCACTCGTCCGCATGACTCTCGTCCTTGACACCGCCGCCCAGAACCTCCTCTTCCGGGAGGCGCGCACCGCGAACACGTTCACCGGGGAACCGGTGACCGATGAGCAGGTCCAGGCGATCTACGACCTCGTCAAGTACGGGCCCACGGCCTTCAACCAGACCCCCCTCCGCGTCGTCCTCGTCCGCTCCGCCGAGGCCCGCGAGCGTCTGGTCGCGCAGATGTCCGAGGGCAATCAGGCCAAGACCGGCTCCGCACCGCTGGTGGCGATCCTCGCCGCCGACAACGAGTTCCACGAGGAGCTGCCGGAGCTGCTCCCCCACTTCCCCGAGGCCAAGGACCTCTTCTTCTCCGAGCGCCCGGTCCGCGAGCGGAACGCGGGCCTGAACGCCGCCCTCCAGGCCGCGTACTTCATCGTCGGCGTCCGCGCCGCCGGTCTCGCCGCCGGCCCGATGACCGGCTTCGACTTCGCCGGGGTCCAGAAGGAGTTCCTCGACGACGACCACTCCCCGCTGATGGTCGTGAACATCGGCAGGCCCGGCGAGGACGCCTCGTTCCCCCGGCTGCCGCGCCTGCGGTACGAGTCCGTGGTGACCACGGTCTGACGCGCGCCGGTACCGGCCGGGTCCGACGGAGACCACGGTCCGGGCCTCGCCGGTACGGGCCCGTACGAGTACGGGTGAGGGCCGGTACGGGTGAGGGCCCGGCCCCTGTGGCCGGGCTTCCCGCCCTCCCACCCCGCGCACGACCCGGCCGCCGACCGCTCATCACGCGATACGCACAGGGCCGCCGCCCCCGGAAGGGTGCGGCGGCCCTGTGCGTATCGGCCACATGTCCCCCGGCCGCGGGGGCACGGCGGTGCGCCACTACCTCGCGGGCGAACCCGTCACGGACGGCGCCACCTGGGGCGACTGCGAGGGCTGGGGCGGCTTCGACGACTCCAGCGCCTCCGCCATCGTCGTCAGCTGCGCCATGGGGGCCGACCCGGTCACCACGGTCGTCACGCCCTTGTCCACCCGCACCAGGGCGTCGTACTTCTCACCCTCCCAGCGCTGCCATTCCTTGCCGTCGACCAACTGCGTCGTACCGGTGTCCCGGGCCCGCTGGGTGACCTTCGGGACGTACTTGCCCGGCGCCTGGGTGGACTGCTCGATCGCCACATACCGGCGATCCGGGTCGAGGAACCCGAGATGCCAGGCGTCGCCCTCCGCCCGGTCGTACGAGACCGACGTCGGCCGCCAGCCCTTCGGCAGCCCCTCCGGCGCCATCACCGGATAGGGCGCCGCGCGCTGCGCGGTCACGAGCTCGATCCTGTAGTCGATCGCCCTGACCGGGTCCTTGCTGTCGTCGTGCGGAACGAACATGTAGATCACCGCGACGACGACCCCTATGACCGCCATCGACAGAATCATGTCTCGCACGGTCTGTCTGCCTCGCATACCTGCCACGCCCCCATCGTCGCATCAGCGGCGCGTGCTCAAACGTGGGCCCCTGTGCTCATTTTGTCGACCTGCCGATAGAGTCATGACACCCTCACTTCCGGCCGTCGTCGCTAAGAAAGGCGCGCTCCGATGACCGAGCACAACAACCTGCCGTCCCAGCTCGAGGTCTCGCCCGAGGCCCCGGACCGCAACCTCGCCCTGGAACTCGTCAGGGTCACCGAGGCCGCCGCCATGGCCGCCGGCCGGTGGGTGGGACGCGGCGACAAGAACGGCGCCGACGGCGCGGCCGTCAAGGCCATGCGCACCCTCGTCCACACCGTCTCGATGAACGGCGTCGTCGTCATCGGCGAGGGCGAGAAGGACGAAGCCCCCATGCTCTTCAACGGTGAGCGCATCGGCGACGGCACCGGCGCCGAGTGCGACATCGCCGTCGACCCGATCGACGGTACGACCCTCACCGCCAAGGGCATGCCGAACGCGATCGCCGTCCTCGCGGCCGCCGACCGCGGCACCATGTTCGACCCCTCCGCGGTCTTCTACATGGACAAACTCGTCACGGGTCCGGAGGCCGCCGACTTCGTCGACATCAACGCCCCCGTCTCCGTCAACATCCGCCGCGTCGCCAAGGCGAAGAACTCCTCCCCCGAGGACGTCACCGTCGTCATCCTCGACCGCCCCCGCCACGAGGGCATCGTCAAGGAGATCCGCGAGACCGGCGCGCGCATCAAGTTCATCTCCGACGGCGATGTCGCCGGCGCGATCATGGCGGTCCGCGAGGGCACCGGCGTCGACATGCTCATGGGCGTCGGCGGCACCCCCGAGGGCATCATCACCGCCTGCGCCATCAAGTGCCTCGGCGGCACCATCCAGGGCAAGCTCTGGCCCAAGGACGAAGCCGAGCGCGGGCGCGCCCTCGACGCGGGCCACGACCTCGACCGCGTGCTCCTCACCGATGACCTCGTCCGCGGTGACAACGTCTTCTTCGTCGCCACGGGCATCACCGACGGCGAACTGCTGCGGGGCGTCCGCTACCGCGCGGAGACGGCGACGACCCAGTCCCTGGTGATGCGCTCGAAGTCGGGAACGATCCGCCAGATCGACTCGACCCACCGCCTCTCGAAGCTGCGGGCCTACAGCCAGATCGACTTCGACCGAGCGCAGTAGTTTTTTGCGGCTCGGTTCTCCCCCGGACTCCGTCCGGGGGGACCCCCACCCGGGGGCCTCAAGTGTGCGTCGACGGTCGACCGTGCTCGACCGGTAGGCCGGGCGAGGGGTCTCCGGACGGTGACCGACGCGCGGCTGTTTTTTGTGGCTCGGTTCTCCCCCAGACTCCGTCCGGGGGGACCCCCACCCGGGGGCCTCAAGTGTGCGTCGACGGTCGATCGTGCTCGACCACTCG
>NZ_JBITFN010000004.1:252672-445304 GCF_044456085.1 Streptomyces sp. NPDC051018 | reverse complement strand
AACGCTGGGGGTACCGCCCGTGCCCGCAGGGCACAGGGGGAGAGGTGCCGTAGCTGTCGTCGTGCGCCCGCCGGAGATTGCGGGACAGCCCTTAGCGAAGGGCGGAGATGATCCCGGTGCCGTAGGCGTCGATGGTGCCCTCGCGGTTGTCGTGCATGTCGTAGACGGCGAACTGGTCCACGCCGAGGTCGCGCAGGTGGCGGAGCTTGTCGACATGAGCCTCGACCGGGCCCAGCACGCAGAAGCGGTCGACGATCTCGTCCGGAACGAAGTCGGCGGACGGGTTTCCCGCGCGGCCGTGGTGGCTGTAGTCGTAGCCGTGCCGGGACTTGATGTAGGAGGTCAGGACCTCGGGCACCAGACCGGAATGCTCCCCGTAGCGGGAGACCAGGTCGGCGACATGGTTGCCGACCATGCCGCCGAACCAGCGGCACTGGTCACGGGCGTGGGCCAAGGACTCCGGGGAGTCGTCGGCGGTGACGTACGCGGGGGCGGCGACGCAGATGGCGAGCGCGTCGGGGTCGCGGCCGGCGTCCTGGGCGGCCTTCCGGACCGACTTCACCATCCACTCGGTGAGATACGGGTCGGCGAGCTGGAGGATGAAACCGTCGGCCTGCCGCCCGGCGAGCGCAAGTGCCTTGGGGCCGTACGCCGCCATCCAGACCGGCAGCCTGCCGTTCTTGATCCACGGGATGCGGATGGGGTTGCCGTCGACGACGGCCTCCCGGCCCTCCGCGAGATCGCGGATGACGCCCATCGCCTCGCCGAGTCTGGCCAGGGTGTTGGGTTTGCGCCCGGCCACACGCATCGCCGAGTCGCCCCGGCCGATCCCGCAGACCGTGCGGTTGCCGTACATGTCGTTGAGGGTGGCGAACGTGGAGGCGGTGACCTCCCAGGTCCTGGTGCCCGGATTGGTGACCATCGGGCCGACGATCAGCTTCTCCGTGTGCTCCAGGATCCGGCTGTAGATCACGAACGGCTCCTGCCACAGGACCGCCGAGTCGAAGGTCCAGCCGTAGCGGAAGCCGTTGCGCTCCGCCCGCCGCATCAGCCCGACCACTTCGGAAGCGGGCGGATCCGTCTGGAGGACGAGTCCGAATTCCATGAGCGTGCCCCTTAGCCGAGGTACTGACAGGTCTAGGCGAGGTACTGACAGGTGCCGCGCGGGACGTACTGGCCGTGTCCCGCCCGCCCGGTGAACTCCCGCTGGTCGATGACGACATCGCCGCGCGAGAGCACGGTCTCCACCCGCCCGGTGATCTTCCTGCCCTCGTACGCGGAGTAGTCGACGTTCATATGGTGGGTCTCCGCCGAGATGATCTGCTCGGCGCCCGGGTCGTAGATCACCACATCGGCGTCCGCGCCCGGCGCGATGGTCCCCTTCTTCGGGTAGAGGCCGAACATCCGGGCCGGGGTGGCGCAGGCGATCTCGATCCAGCGGCGGCGGGTGATGTGCCCGTCCAGGACGGCCTGGTGGAGGAGGTCCATACGGTTCTCCACCCCCGGCAGACCGTTGGGGATCTTGGAGAAGTCCCCTCGGCCCAGTTCCTTCTGCCCGGTGAAACAGAACGGGCAGTGGTCGGTGGAGACCACCTGGAGATCGTCGGTCCGCAGCCCGCGCCAGAGCGCCGCCTGGTGTTCCCTCGGCCGCAGGGGCGTACTGCACACGTACTTCGCGCCCTCGAAGCCCGGCTCGGCGAGGTTGTCGGTGGACAGGAACAGATACTGCGGACAGGTCTCCCCGAAGACGGGGAGCCCCTTGTCGCGGGCGGCGGCGATCTCCGCGACGGCCTCGCCGGCGGAGACGTGGACGATGTACAGCGGCGCACCGGCGACCCGGGCGAGCTGGATGGCCCGATGGGTGGCCTCGGCCTCCAGCAGGACCTTGCGCACCTCGCCGTGGTGGCGCGGATCGGTGCGTCCCTCGGCGAGGGCCTGCTCCACCAGGACGTCGATCGCGATGCCGTTCTCGGCGTGCATCATGATCAGCCCGCCGTTGGCCGAGGAGCGCTGCATGGCCCGCAGGATCTGCCCGTCGTCGCTGTAGAAGACGCCGGGATAGGCCATGAAGAGCTTGAAGGAGGTGATGCCCTCCTCCACCAGCCGGTCCATCTCCTTGAGCGACGACTGGTGGACGTCGGAGAGGATCATATGGAAGCCGTAGTCGATGGCGCAGTTGCCGTCCGCCTTGGCGTACCAGGCGTCCAGGCCCTCGCGCAGGGAGTGCCCGACCGACTGTACGGCGAAGTCGACGATGGTGGTGGTGCCGCCCCACGCCGCCGCCCGTGTCCCGGTCTCGAACGTGTCCGACGCGAAGGTCCCGCCGAACGGCAGCTCCATATGGGTGTGCGCGTCCACTCCGCCCGGGATGACGTACTTGCCGGCCGCCTCGATGATCCGGCCTGCGGTCCAGGCCCCGGCGGCGTCCGAGCCGTGGGCCGCGAGCGCGGCGATCCGGCCGTCCTCGACGAGGACGTCCGCGTGGATCTCGTCCGCCGCGGTGATGACGAGTCCGCCGCGGATCAGGGTGCGGGTGCTGCTCATGCTGGTGCCCTCCCTCTGGTACGTACGAGTCGATGCGTACGGCACGGCCGGGCGGCACCCGGCCGGGAGCCGTCACCAGTGCTGTGACCGGAGAGGTTCACCGGCCCGAGACGCCCTGCACGGCTCCCCCTGGGCCCGGCGGCCCGGAGGTACCCCCAGCCGCGTTGCCGGACCGCGCGAGTACGGCGAGTACGAGCTGCGGACCTCCGCCTTGCGCTGCACCGCACCGGACGCCCCGGGCCCACGGCAAACCTTTCCGCCCACAGCACTAGATGCTGTACAGGGCTTGTTCGAGGATCGACGCGCCCTCTTCCGCCTCGGCGACGGTGAGGGAGAGCGGCGGGGCGATCCGCAGGGCGCTGGTGTTGTGGCCGCCGCCCTTGCCGATCAGGAGCCCGCCCGCGCGGGCCGCCTCCAGCACGGCCGTCACCGCTTCGGGGTCGGCCCGGTCGGTGCCCGCTCTGACCAGCTCGATCCCGATCATCAGCCCGCGTCCGCGCACCTCCCGTACGGGGGGCACCTGCGCGGCGATCGCGCGCAGCCGCTCGATCAGCAGCCCGCCGACGCGCCGGGCGTTGCCCTGGAGGTCGTGCTCCAGCAGATGGGTGAGATTGGCGAGCCCGGCGGCCATGGTGACCGGGGAGCCGCCGAAGGTCGAGAGGGAGTGGGCGTCGAGGGAGTTCATGATCTCGGCGCGGGCGACGACTCCGCCGATGGACATGCCGTTGCCGATGCCCTTGGCGAAGGTGAGCAGATCGGGCGGTCCGCTGCCGGCGTGGGCCCCCCAGCCCCAGAAGTGCTCGCCGGTCCGGCCCCAGCCGGTCTGCACCTCGTCGGCGATCCACAGGACGCCGTGCCGGTCGAGGACTTCGCGGAAGGCCGCGTACAGCCCGTCGGGCGGTGAGGTGAACCCGCCGACGCCCTGGATGGGTTCGGCGATCAGCGCGGCGACATCGCGGGTGTGGCCGAGCAGGTCCTCCAGGTCGGCGACGCACGCCTCGATGAACCGGGTGTCGGTGAGCCCGGCGTAGGGGCCTCGGGTGCGCAGGCCGCCGTGCACGTACAGCGTCTGCAGCGGCGAGAGCGAGGTGGGCGACCAGGTGCGGTTGCCCGTGACGGAGACGGCGGAGAAGGAGCGGCCGTGGTAGCTGTTGCGCATCGCGAGGACCTGGTTGGACCGGCGGTGCGCGGTGGCCAGCAGCAGGGCGGTGTCGACGGCCTCGGTGCCGGAGGCGGTGAAGAAGACCCGGGCGTCGGGGATGCCGGAGAGGGCCGCGATCCGCTCGGCCAGCTCCACCATGGGACGGTTGAGGTAGAGCGTGGAGGAGTGGATGATCTTCCCGGCCTGCTCGCTCACCGCCTTGGTGACCTCGGGGAGCGCGTGGGCGGTCATGGTGGTGAGGATGCCGCCGAAGAAGTCGAGATAGCGGTTGCCGTCCGCGTCCCACACATGGCGGCCCTCGCCGTGGGTGATCTCGACGGGCTGCCGGTAGTAGAGCGCCATCCACTCGGGCATGACGGCCCGGTGGCGCTCGTACAGGCTGCTCACGGCCGTACCAGCCCCTCGTACGCGTCGGGCCGGCGGTCCCGGTAGAACGCCCACTGCTGGCGTACGGTCTCGATCAGGCCGAAGTCGAGGTCCCGTACGAGCAGTTCCTCCGCCTTGTCGCTCGCGACGTCGCCGACGAACTGGCCGCGCGGGTCGACGAAGTAGCTCGTGCCGTAGAAGTCGTTGTCCCCGTACTCCTCCCGGCCGACGCGGTTGATGGCGGCGATGAAGTACTCGTTGGCGACGGCGGCCGCGGGCTGCTCCAGCTGCCAGAGATAGGCGGACAGCCCGCGTGAGGTGGCCGACGGGTTGTAGACCAGCTGGGCTCCCTGGAGGCCGAGTTGGCGCCAGCCCTCGGGGAAGTGGCGGTCGTAGCAGATATAGACGCCGACCTTGCCGACCGCGGTGTCGAAGACGGGCCAGCCGGCGTTGCCGGGCCTGAAGTAGTACTTCTCCCAGAAGCCTTTGACCTGCGGGATGTGGTGCTTGCGGTACTTGCCGAGATAGGTGCCGTCGGCGTCGATGACGGCGGCGGTGTTGTAGTAGAAGCCGGCGCCCTCGATCTCGAACACGGGGACCACGATCACCATGCCGGTCTCACGGGCGAGTTCCCGCATCCTGCGGACGGTCGGCCCGTCCGGCACCGGCTCGGCCCAGCGGTAGTGCTCCGGCTCCTGGACCTGGCAGAAGTAGGGCGCGTTGAACACCTCTTGGAATCCGATGACCCGGGCACCCCGGCGCGCCGCCTCCCGGGCGTGCTCCTCGTGCTTGGCGATCATCGATTCGGTGTCGCCGGTCCAGGTCGCCTGGACGAGTGCGGCACGTACGACATGAGCCATGAGCTGCTCCTTCGGCCGGGCGTCAGCGATCCTCTACGCACGTAGACGCGGTACGTAGATGGAGAACGTAAGCCCCGTCACACACTGGGGCAAGACCATCGCCGGGAACCCGGGGAATCGATCTTGTTTCACCCGTACGGCCGATCCGGCGGCCCGCCGGAAGTGTGTCCGGCCCGTCAGCCCGGTGTCCCGAGCGTGATCGCGATTCCGGTGTGCGGACGCTTTCCTCGCCGTACGAGGGTGGCGGGGAGGTCGACCAGCCAGAACTGCCAGCTGTACTTGCGGGCCACCAGGCGCCGGACCTCGTCCGTGCCCGCCCGGTCGAGGAGTTCCCCGGTGCCCTCCGCGCTGGGCGCGCCCTCGGCGACCTTGCCGCGCATGTCGCAGACGCTCACCACGACGCGGCTGTCGGCGCGGAGCCGCCGGACCTTCCAGGAGTCGCTGTTGGTCCAGACGTACAGCTTTCCGCCGTTCTCGGCGAACCAGACGGGTGTGGCGACGCCTGTTCCGTTCTTCCGGAACGTGGTCACACTGATGTATCTGGCGGCGGCGAAGTCCTCGGAGTTCACGCGGTGAGCGTACGCCGCCGGGCCGGAACCGTCGTGCGGCCGGTCCGCCCGGTGCGCCGGGACCGCTCGAACGTCACTCCGTGTACGTCACCCCCCGCAGGCCACTCTCGGACGTCACCCCTCGTATGTCTCCCTCGCGCGCGCCAGCTCCTCCAGATGCTCCCCCGCCCACGCGCACGCCGCGTTCAGCGGTTCGAGCGCGGAGCGGCCGAGGGCGGTGAGGGCGTACTCCACCCGGGGCGGGTTCTCGTCGTGGGCGGTCCGGCTCACAAAGCCGTTCCGCTCCATGGCCCGCAGGGTCTCG
This sequence comes from Streptomyces sp. NPDC051018, assembly GCF_044456085.1. Lineage (NCBI taxonomy): Bacteria > Bacillati > Actinomycetota > Actinomycetes > Kitasatosporales > Streptomycetaceae > Streptomyces > Streptomyces sp. NPDC051018. Next base: position 439,499 of record NZ_JBITFN010000004.1, on the reverse strand, counting down.
GTGAGCACCTTGGGGGTGACGTGGTGCAGGGGGATCCGCAGTTCGGAGAAACGGCGCGGACCGTCCTCCAGACAGCGCATCACCATGCCGGTCCACTTGTCACCGAAGCGGAACGGCTGGAGGCGGGCCGCGCATGCCCAGCCGCCGAACATGTCCGGGTGCAGCGGGGCCGGGGATGTCGTCATCCCTCCATCCTGCCGTACGGCATCCCTCCCGTCCCGCCGCACGGTCCCGGTACCTTTGCAGTAACCGGTGGGGGCCGTCCTAGCGTTCCGGCCATGAGCGACATCATCGTTTTCGGAGCAGGTGGACGGGTCGGCCGCGCGGTCGTGGCGGAGGCCGTGACGCGCGGGCGTGCGGTGACGGCGGTGGTCCGCGACCCGGCGAAGTACCCGGATCTCGGCGCGGGAGCGGCCGGGGTGAGCGTGGTGCAGGGGGACGCGACGGACGGGGAGTCGGTGGCACGGCTCGCGGCCGGGCATCGGGCGGCGGTCAACGCGTCGGCACGGCTGGACATCCCGTCCGAGGAGTTCTTCGTCGGTACGGCGCGGGCGCTGGCCGGCGGGTTGGCCACGGCGGGTGTGGGCCGCTATCTGGCGGTGGGGATCGCCGCCACGCTGGAGACCTCACCGGGCGTGCGTTACATGGACGCGCCCGACTTCCCGGAGCCGTACCGGGTGTTCTCGCAGGGGCACGCGGCGGAGTTCGAGGAGCTGCGCAGGACGTCGGGTGCGCTGGACTGGCTGATGGTCTGCCCGCCGGTGGACCTGGATCCCGAGGCTCCGCGTACGGGCCGCTACCGCACGGCCGAGGGGCGGATCATCGACGGCGGCGGGCACATCTCGCACGCGGATCTGGCGATCGCGCTGCTGGACGAGATCGAGGGCCCGCGCCACCGGGGGATCCAGCTGGCGGTGGCGGGCCCGGCCGCCGGGGAGGTCTGAGTCCGGCTCAGACGGCCGGGGCGAAGGCGCAGCTCGTCACCAGCTCGTCCATGGACAGACCGAGGACGGCCGCGAGCGCGGCGACGGTGAAGAAGGCCGGGGTGGGGGCGCGGCCGGTCTCGATCTTGCGGAGGGTCTCGGCGGAGAGTCCGGCCGCGGCGGCGACGTCGACCATGCTGCGCTCGCCGCGGGCGGTACGGAGGAGCCGGCCGAGCCGCTCGCCGCGCTCGCGCTCTTCGGGGGTGAGGGGGGTGCGCACCATGCCGTTATTCTAATGCCGGTATTTGAATAACGGATCGACCGGTATAGTAATTGGCATGATGGAGCTCAAGACCGATGTGTCGATGGACGCGATGCGTGAGGCGGGCCGCCTCGTGGCCCAGGCGCTGACCGCCGCACGCGAGGCGGCGGGAGTCGGCGTCAGCCTGCTGGAACTGGACCGGGTGGCCCGTGCGGTGCTCGACGGAGCGGGGGCGGGTTCCCCCTTCCTCGGCTACCACCCCTCCTGGGCGCCGATGCCCTTCCCCGCCGTGCTGTGCGCCTCCGTGAACGACGCGATCGTGCACGGAATCCCGGACGGCTACCGGCTGCGGGACGGCGATCTGGTGAGCCTGGACTGCGGGGCGGTCCGGCAGGGCTGGGTGGGCGACGGGGCCGTCAGCTTCACCGTCGGCCGCGCCCGGCCCGAGGACCTCCGCCTCGTCGCCACCGCCGAGGAGGCCCTGGAGGCGGGCATCGCCGCCGCCGTGGTCGGCAACCGCGTCGGCGACATCGCCCACGCCGTCGGCCGGGTGTGCCGGGCGGCGGGGTACGGGGTGCCCGACGGCTTCGGCGGCCATGGCATCGGCCGCCGGATGCACGAGGACCCGGGCGTACCGAACGAGGGGCGCCCCGGGCGCGGGGTGCCCCTGCGGCACGGCATGGTGCTGGCGATCGAGCCCATGGTGATCGCGAGCGGCGCCGACGGCCACTACACGGCCCGGGACGGCTGGACGGTCCGGACGATCGACGGCAGCCGCGCGTCCCACGCGGAGCACACGGTGGCGATCACGGACGCGGGACCGCGGATCCTGACGGCCCTGTGAGCGGGGCGGCCGGGGCGCCGTCGGAAGGGGACGGCCGCCCGGGGGGGGTGCGTACCGCGGTCGCGCCACGGCCGGCCGCACGGACGCACACCACGGCCGCACCCCGTGCGCACCTGGCCACCCGTACCACCGCACACGCCCGGCCCGTACCACGGCAACGCGTACCCGGGCCCGGCCGTCGTACCCGTCCCGGCGATTTCAGAGTGTGAACGACGGCCCGCGCGAAGTCGTTGACAACCGGCCGATCATGACAGGCTTCCGTTGTCGATTTCCGTACGGTTGTTCGGGTTCACGGAGGAATGGGTGAGGTCGCCGTTGGAGCGTATGAGGGCCGTGGTGCACCAGGGCCGGGCCGGGCTCGGCGGTGTGCGGGTGGCCGATACCGCCGTGGGCGGCGCGGGCCCGGACGAGGTGCTGATCCGGCTGAAGGCGGCCGGTCTCAACCATCGCGATCTGTTCGTGGCGGCGAACCGCTCGCCGGGGGACGCGCCCCTGGTACTGGGGGCCGACGGCGCCGGTGTGATCGCGGCGGCGGGACCCGGGAGCGGCCTCACCGCCGGGACGAGGTGATCATCGATCCCACGATCGGCTGGGAAAGCCCCGCCGGCGTACCCGAGGTGCCCGGCATCCTCGGCGGTCCGGCCGATGGTACGTTCGCCGAGTACGTGGTCGTACCGGCGCGCAACGCGCTGCCCAGACCGGCGCATCTCGACTGGACCGAGGCCGCCGCCCTGCCGCTCTCCGCGGTCACCGCCTACCGGGCGCTGTTCACCCGGGGCGGGCTGCGTGCGGGCGAACACGTACTGCTGCCCGGGATCGGGGGCGGGGTGGCGACGATCGCCCTGGCGATGGCGAAGGCCGTCGGCGCGACCGTGAGCGTCACCTCCCGGAGCGAGGACAAACTCCGCCGGGCACGGGAGCTGGGCGCCGATCACCTGGTGCACAGCGGCGCCGACTGGGCACGGGAACTCGAACGGCCCGTGGACCTGGTCGTCGACAGCATCGGCTCGGCGACGTCCGGTTCCTGTCTGGCGGTGCTGCGCCCCGGGGGCCGGCTGGTCACCCTGGCGCCACCACGGGCGCGGAGGTCGCCGTCTCGCTGCGGGAGCTGTTCTTCCGGCAGATCAGCCTGCTGGGGACGTCGATGGGGAGCGCGGCCGAGTTCCGCGACATGCTCGCGCTGGTCGCCGAGCACCGGATCCGCCCGGTCGTCCACCGGGTCCATCCGCTGGCCGAGCCCGTGCAGGGCGCGGGCGGCTTCGCGACCCCGCCGCCCGGATTCTTCGCGGCCATGAAGGAGGTACTCGACGAGTACGGCATCCTCCTGGTCTCCGACGAGGTCCAGACGGGCTGGGGCCGCACCGGCGCGTCGTTCTTCGGCATCGGGGCCCATGGCGTGACCCCGGACGCGCTCACCTTCGCCAAGGGCCTCGGCAACGGGCTCGCCGTCGGCGGTGTCGTGGCCCGCCCCGAGCTGATGGACAGCCTCACCGCCAACTCCATCTCCACGGCGGGCGGCAATCCCGTCGCCATGACGGCCGGACTCGCGACCCTCGGCTATCTGCTCTCCCACGACCTCCAGGCGAACGCCGACAAGATCGGCGAGCGGCTGCTGACCGGGCTGCGCGCCATCGCGGACGGCTGCCCGCTGGTGGGGGACGTCCGCGGTACGGGGCTCATGATCGGCGTGGAACTGGTTCTGCCCGGCACCAGGAAGCCCCATACGGAGGCGACCACCGCCGTCCTGGAGCTGGCGCGGGAGCGCGAACTGCTGGTCGGCAGGGGCGGCCTGCTGGGCAATGTCATCCGGGTCACCCCGCCGATGACCGTCACCGGGGACGAGGCGGAGGAGGCCCTGGCGGTACTCGGGGACGTACTCACCCGGGTGGGCGACTCGGTGCTCGACACCTGATCCGGCCGGGCGCCCGGACACGCGTCGCCCCACTCAACCGAGCACGACTCGCCCCACTCGGCCGGGCGGGTACGGGTCCCGCGCCGCCGGCGGATCGTCCCGCCGCGGGCCCGGCCTGGCGAGTACGGCCGGGCGGGTACGGCCGGGCGGGACCGTCCGTACCCGCCGGTGGCCGGTCCCTCCCGCGAAGAGCGTCCCCGTGTCCCGGTCCGCGCGATCACGCTGTCCCGGCGGGCGGAAAGCCGGGGCCGCGGGGGCGCTCCGGCGGAGGGGAGCGCGACGACACGGCGTTCCGTCAGGATCCCCGGCCGCGCTCCCGCGTTGAGTCGCCGGGCCCGCCGGACGCCGCCCCGCGCTCCCCAGCCCGCGGACACGGGGACAGCCCTCAGTTCTCCCGCAGGAACCGGCGCGCCAGCGAGTCCCCGAGCTTCACGGCCGCGCTGTGGCTCTCGATCGGCTTGACCTTGGAGTCGGTGAACAGGATGTAGGTGACACCGGACGCGACACCTCCGGAGACGGGATGGGGGTTGATGCCGAGCGAGCGGGCCATGCCGTAGGACGCCTCCCCGATGATCCTGCTGGGGCCGGTGTCACCGACGACTCCGTAGCGGACCTTGTCCTTGTGGATGACGGCGACGACTCCGCCGCCCTTGACGCCGGACGCGGGGTATCTCCAGATCCTGCTGGGGGCCGGGACGACGATGTGCGGCAGCTTCTCGGAGTTCAGCGGTTTGCCGTTGGACTGGTGGAACGCGGTATCGGGGAGGAACCAGGGGTCGGATTTCCTGTTGCACTTCCCCGTGACCTGGCCGTCGCAGTCGATGTCCATATCGGCCTTCCAGAACACGGCGCCGTTCTTTCCGCACACCGGCACGGTGGCGGCGCCACCCGCGTCCTTGCGGTACTTGCCGGCGGAGACCTGGACGCAGCCCTTGACCTTGGCCAGCAGTTGGACCGCGGTGACCGTGCCCTCCACGGGTTCTCCGGCTCCCGGTGCCCGTACGTCCGCGTCATGGGTGGCGGGGCTCGCCGTGGCGGGCAGTGCGGCGGCGGCGAGAAGGGCGGCGCCGGAGGCGGCGGCGAGGGCGAGCGTACGAGAGTGCATGAGGTTCGCCTTTCTGTGCGGATTCCGCGCGGAAAAGCGTCCCTACCCCCTCCCGGAAACAACCGATCCCCCCTGATGAGGGCGCCCGGCGGGGAGCGCCGGGCAACGGAAGCGGCCCGTCCGGCAGTTGGTGCCGGACGGGCCGGTGACCCGCAGGGGGCCGGACGGGGTACGGGTGCAGGGGAGGACGGGGGTACGGGGATTCCGGCCGCCCGGGCCGCGTGAACCGTACGCCGGGCATGGTCCGTACGCCCGGAACCCACCGGTACGCCCGCCATGACGGGGGGCCTGGCACGGCTCGTACGCCCACCATGACCGGGGCCCTGGCACGGCCCGTACGCCGGGCACGGCCGGACCCCCGGCGCTGTCCGCCGGACCGGTCGTGGCGGGGCGTCACGACCGGCACCCGTCACCCGGCCGGGCACGGCTGAGCCGGTGTCAGGGAGCCGTACCGCGAGGGTGGACGACCATGGCCGAGCCGCCCCCCCTGCGGACCTTCTCGGCCGCCGCGAGCCACCGCCCGTCGGACAGCCGTTCGATGCCGGTGGCCGCGCCGATCTCCGGGTTCTGACGGAAACGATGGCCGATCCGCTCCAGCTCGGTACGCAGCGGGCCGTCCCACAGCCCCGGCTCCAGCTCCGTCGTCGCCTGGTTGCGCTGGCTGGCGCGCGGCGCGGCGATCGCCTCGGCCAGGGGCAGTCCCCGGTCCAGACGGCCCGTCAGGGCCTGGAGCACGGTGGTGATGATGGTCGCGCCGCCCGGCGAGCCCAGTGCGAGCACCGGGCGGCCGTCGTCGAGGACGATCGTGGGGGACATGGAGGAGCGCGGCCGCTTGCCGGGGCCCGGCAGATTCGGGTCGTGGACGGCGGGAGTCGCCGGGGCGAAGGAGAAGTCGGTGAGTTCGTTGTTGAGGAGGAAACCCCGGCCCGGCACGGTGATGCCGCTGCCGCCGGTCGACTCGATCGTCAGCGTGTAGGCGACGACATTGCCCCATTTGTCGGCGGCCGTCAGATGGGTGGTGTTCTCCCCTTCGTAGGTCGTGGGGGCGGCCCGTCCCGTGGTGCCGCAGTCCCGGGGGTCCCGTGGGTCACCGGGTGCGAGCGGGCTGGTGAGCACCGCGTCGTCCCTGATCAGACAGGCACGCGAGTCGGCGAACCGCTGGGAGAGCAGTCCCTGCACGGGCACGTCCTCGAACGCCGGGTCGCCGACCCAGCGCCCTCGGTCGGCGAAGGCGATCCGGCTCGCCTCGATGAGGCGGTGCAGATACCCGGCTTCGGTGGCCTTCGTCAGATCGGTGCGTTCCAGGATGTTGAGCGCCTCGCCGACGCTGGTGCCGCCCGAAGAGGACGGCGCCATTCCGTAGACGTCGAGCCCCCGGTAGGAAACCTTGGCGGGCGCGCGCCGGATCGTCCGGTACGCGCTGAGGTCACGGGCCGTCAGATCCCCGGGCCGTACGACCCGGGTGGCGCCGTCGGCCACGGGCGGGGTGCGGACGGTCCGTACGATGTCGCGGGCGATCTCGCCCCGGTAGAGGGTGCCGACGCCTTCGCGTGCGATCTCCCGGTAGGTACGGGCCAGGTCGGGGTTCTTCAGGACGGAACCCACGACGGGCGGCCGGCCGCCCGGCAGAAACAGCTCGGCGGTGTCGGGGAAGTCGGCGAACCGCGCCTGGTTGGCCTCGGTCTGGGCGCGGAAGGTTGCGTCGACGGTGAAGCCGTGCTCGGCCAGCCGCTCGGCCGGTTTCAGCAGCTGGGCGAGCGGCCGGGAGCCCCAGGCGCCGAGGGCGGCGGCCCAGGTGGCCGGGGTGCCGGGGGTGCCGACCCCGAGTCCGCTGGTCTGGCCCTCGTCGAACGGGATGGGCCGCCCGTTCGCCAGGAAGAGCGAGGAGCCGGCCGAGCGCGGGGCGGTCTCCCGGCCGTCGACGGTGTGCACCGTACGGGACGCGGCGTCGTAGTAGACGAGATAGCCGCCGCCCCCGATGCCCGCCGAGTAGGGCTCGGTGACACCGAGAGCGGCGGCGGTGGCCACGGCGGCGTCCACGGCGTTCCCGCCGCGGCGCAGGATCTCGATCCCGGCGGCGGACGCGTCGGCGTCGACGCTTGCGATCGCACCGCCGTGTCCCACGGCGACCGGGGACTTCACCGGCGGTGCGGACGGCGGGGAGTGGGCCGGCGGGGCGGTGGCACCGATCGACATCACGGCCGCGACGACGGCCAGGACCGGGACGTTCCGTACGGTGGAGCGACGCATCCGTACCTCCAGTCGACGCATGTGGGCGCAGCGTAGTGGCACGGCACCGGGGCCGTCAGGACCGCCTCGGACGGCGCGTCCGCCGTCGTCGCCCTGTGCGTCCGCACATGACGGCATATGCGGCGAGGTATCCGGAGGCGGCCGCCCCGGGCCGTTCGGTGGTTCGCCCCGGCGGTACGGAGGGCAGGCGGCCGGGCCACCGTAGGGGCGCCGGACCCCGGGCACGCGGCCCGGCACCGCACGGCCGCGCACAGGCACACGGCCCGGCACGGAGGCATACGGCCGGAACCGGCCCGCGGTGACCGCCGCCCGTATCCGTATCCGTGTGCGGCGCCGACACCGGCGCCGGGCCCCGGCCCCGGCCCCGTGAGAGCAGCGCCAGAAGACCGACACCAAGGAGAGCGGCACCCGCGTCGCCTCTCCGTGCGACGCGGGCCCGCTCGGCCTCGGCAAGCCGGCCGACCGTGTGCCGTACCGTCCACGGCGGGCAGGTGCGGCCGTGGCCCACGGACCCGGAGCTGTGCTCCGCCGTCCGCGGCGTCCTGGCCGGCCACCGCCCCGCCGTGGTCGTCGACACCGTCGACCCGCTCTCCATCGGACACGCCCCGGCCCGGCGCACAGCTGACCTTCTCCGCGTCCGCGGCACACCGTCCTGCCGGTCGGTCCACCGCGCCGGAAGTGATCACCGGCTGCTGCCAGGGGTCCCCGTGACAAGGGGAGCTGAGCCGTGCCCCATGAACTGCTGTCCTGCCCCCCTACGTCCTCCCGGGCGCGGGGGGACCCCCGGGCAGCAGCGTCCCTGGTTCGGCCGGGGCGATGTCCACGGCCTCCGTCTTCGGACTGCGGCGCTGTCTTCTGGCCATCCAGTTGGCGAACCAGGAGAGCAGCATGCACATCCCGATGTAGATCGGCGAGATCACCATCACCACGGGGATGAACGGCAAATCGTAGTCGAGGTTCGACGCGATGAGCTTGCCCGCGTGGAGGAATTCCTCGTAGGTGATGAGGTAGCCGAGGGAGGTGTCCTTCAGCGCGACCACCAGCTGGCTGATGATCGTCGGAAGCATGGCGCGGACTCCCTGCGGCACGAGCACGTACGCCATGACCTGGGTCTTGCGCAGGCCCAGCGCGTACGCGGCCTCCCGCTGGCCCCGGTCCACGGCGTTGACGCCCGTGCGGAAGACCTCGGCGAGCACCGAGCCGTTGTACAGCGTCAGCCCGGCCACCAGCGCGGGCAGTGCCTGCACCTTCAGCGCCACGAAGATGAAGAAGATCATCACCAGGACGGGCATCGCGCGGAAGAACTCCACCACCACCGTCGACACCCAGCGCACGGCCCGGTGTTCGGAGAGCCTGCCGGTGGCGAGGATCCCGCCGAGCACCAGGGAGAACCCGGCCGCGTACGCGAAGGCCTTGAGCGTATTGCCGAGTCCCCTGAGCAGCAGTTCCTGGATTCCCTTGTACTCGAAGGGCGACCACTTGGCTGCGGTGAACTGCCCGGTGTCGAACAGGAGATACAGGACCCAGCCGATCAACGCCAGGATGGCGAGCGTGGACATGATCCCGTACAGCCGGTGCCGCCTGCGGGTCCTCGGACCGGCGATGTCGTAGAGGGCGGTGGAATCGGTCATCATCCGGCGACTCCGTAGCGCTTCTCCAGCACGTTGAACAGCGCGCTGATGGACAGGGTGATGATCAGATAGCCCACGGCGATCCAGACGAAGGTCCAGATGATGTTGTAGCCCAGCTCACTCAGCGTCTTGTAGGTGCCCAGCAGTTCGGTGACGCTGAACGCGCCCGCGATCGCCGAGTTCTTGGCGAGGGCGATGAGCGTCGAGCCGATCGGGGGAATGACGCTGCGGAACGCCTGCGGCAGAACGACACCGCTCAGCGTCTGCCCGAAGGTCATCCCGAGGCTGCGCGCGGCCTCGCCCTGGCCGGCGGGCACGGTGTTGATGCCGGAGCGCAGCGCCTCGCAGATGAAGGCGGAGGTGTAGCAGCCCAGCGCGAGGACGGCGAACAGCTCGAAGGGCAGGACGATTCCGAAGCGGGGCAGCCCCAGTACGACGGCGAAGAACAGCAGGGTGAGCGGGGTGTTGCGCAGCACGGTCACCCAGACCGTGCCGAAGGCGCGCAGCGAGCCGACGGGCGCGACCCGGAAGGAGGCCATCACGGCGCCGAGGAACAGGGCGAGCAGGGAGGCGTAGAACGTCAGCTCCACGGTGCCGAGGAAGCCCTGCCAGTACAGGGAGAAGTTGTCAATCAGTACGTACACGGCTCTCCTCAGCTCGCCGGGTAGCGGTCGATCGGGGGCGGCTGCGGGGCCGGCACTCCGGAGAGCCCGAGGGTCGCGTCGTACGTCTTCTTCCAGTTGCCGTTCTTCTGGTTGGCCTCCAGGGCGTCGTCGATGGCGAACCGCAGGGCGTTGTCGTTGCGCGGTACGCCGATGCCGTAGGGCTCCTCGGAGAAGGGCTTGCCGACGACCTTCAGCTCGTCCGGCGCCTTGGCCGCGTAGCCGATGAGGATGGCGTCGTCGGTGGTGACGGCGTCGACCTGGTAGGTCAGCAGATTGTCGACGCAGATGGAGTAGTTGTCGTACGCGACGAGTTCGGCCTTCGGATAGTCCTGCTGGATGCGCTGGTACGGGGTCGATCCGGCGGCCGAGCAGACCCGCTTGCCCGCGAGGTCCTGGGGGCCGTTGATGTCGTGCTCGTCGGTCCGTACGAGCAGGGACTGTCCGGCCATGTAGTACGGGCCCGCGAATCCGACGAGCTTCTTGCGCTTGTCGTTGATCGTGTACGTGCCGACGTAGTAGTCGATCTGGCCGTTCTGGAGGGCGGTCTCGCGATTGGCCGAGGCGATGGCGCGGAAGCGGATCTTCGCGGGGTCGAGGCCGAGGGAGGCGGAGACCATCCGGGCGATCTCGATGTCGAAGCCGGAGAAGAGGCCGGTCGCCGGGTCCTTCTCGCCGAGATAGGGCTGGTCCTCCTTGGCACCGACAATGAAGTAGCCCCGCTTCTTCGCCGCGCGCCAGGTCGGGGAGTCGTCGAGCCGGAAGGAGGTGTCGACCTGGTACTGCGGGAGTTGGTCGGCCTGCGGGCCCTTGACGGGCGGGCTGCCTTCCTTGCCGCAGGCGACTGCGGTGAGGGCGGTGAGGATGAGCACCATCGTGACCAGGGCACGGCGGGCGCGGGAGGCACCGTGGGGGCGCGAGGTGTGCGTGGTGTGCGTGGTGTGCGAGGTGCGCGGCGCGGACGGGCCGGCGCAGAAGGCACGTCCGGTCCGGGGAGCGCGTGAGGTGGCGGGGGTGCGCGGAGGATTCGGGGTGTGCCGGGGGTTCGGGGTGAGCCGGGTACGCAGCATCGTCGGTCCGCCCCCGTCAGTGCTTGAGGATCTTGGACAGGAAGTCCTTGGCGCGGGTGCTCTCCGGATGGGTGAAGAAGTCCTCCGGGGCGCGGTCCTCGACGATGCGGCCGTCGGCCATGAAGACGACGCGGTTGGCGGCGGAACGCGCGAAGCCCATCTCATGGGTGACCACGACCATGGTCATCCCGTCCCGGGCGAGCTGCTGCATCACCTCCAGGACCTCGTTGATCATCTCGGGGTCGAGCGCCGACGTCGGCTCGTCGAAGAGCATGACCTTGGGGTCCATGGCGAGGGCGCGGGCGATGGCCACGCGCTGCTGCTGCCCGCCGGAGAGCTGCGCGGGGAACTTGCCGGCCTGCGAGGCCAGGCCGACGCGGTCCAGCAGCTCGCGGGAGCGCCGGTCCGCGTCCTCCTTGCGGCGGCCCCGAACCTTGACCGGTGCGAGCGAGACATTGGCCAGCACGGTCTTGTGGGCGAAGAGGTTGAAGGACTGGAAGACCATCCCGACGTCGGCACGGAGCCGGGCGAGGCCCTTGCCCTCCTGGGGCAGCGGCTCTCCGTCGATGCTGATGCTGCCGGACTCGACCGTCTCAAGCCTGTTCATCGTCCGGCACAGGGTCGACTTGCCCGAGCCGGAGGGGCCGATGACCACCACCACCTCTCCGCGCCCGACGGAGAGGTTGATGTCCTGGAGTACGTGCAACTGTCCGTAGTACTTGTTGACGTCCCGCAGCTCGATCAACGGATCGACGACGGCCATACGCTGCCCTGCCCCACTCTCGCTGGTGTCGAGGTCAGCGCAAACTATCCACCCCAATAAGGGACTTCACGCGCGACACGCACAAATGGGGCATAAGCCGTATTTATTGGCTGATATCTCAGCGCACAGACGGGCCGGGGGCAGGCGCGGCGGGTCAGGCCTCCGCGGCTTCGGCGTAGACCTGGGAGAGTTCGGGGGCACCGTGGACCGCCCAGTCCAGCCCGGCCTCGACGACGCCGATCTCCCGGCCGGAGGCGAGCCGCACCACGGGATGGCCGCCCGGCCATACGTACCAGGACGCGCCGGGGATCGTACGGACGATCACGGTGCCCAGATACAGGCCCGCGTCATTGCCGATCCAGGGCAGCTCCTCCGGGTCGTCGCGCCAGCGCGGCGGCAGTTGGTCCAGGGCGGCCAACGAGGCCGGGGAGTCGTCCAGTTCGAGCCCCAGCCGCTCCACTCGGACACGCAGCAGCTCACACTCCGCGAACAGCTCGGCGATGGCCGCGGCACGCTCCGGATCGTCCTCGGCGGCGGCACGCTCCTCCTCGGTGCCGTGCCGCTTGAGCCAGTTGTCCAAGAAAGGGATGTTCATACCAGTAAGCCTCGCATCCACCAAGCCCTGTGCACCACAGGACGCGCGCCGGGGAACATCAGATGTCCAGATCCACTACGACCGGCGCATGGTCCGAGGCACCCTTGCCCTTGCGCTCCTCACGGTCCACATAGCCGTCCTTGACCGCTCCGGCGAACGGTCCGTTGCCGTAGACGAGGTCGATGCGCATGCCCCGGTTCTTGGGGAAGGACAGCTGGCGGTAGTCCCAATACGTGAACGGGTGGTCGTACTTGAGCGGCCGGGGCACCACGTCCGACAGCCCGCTCCCGCGCAGCGCGGCGAGCGCGGCCCGCTCGGGCTCGGTGACATGCGTACTGCCCTCGAAGAAGGAACGGTCCCACACATCCTCGTCGGCGGGGGCGATATTGAAGTCGCCGAGCACCGCGAACGGGCGGGTACCGGACACGTCCTCGCCCACCGCGGAATTCAGCGCGGCCAGCCAGTTGAGCTTGTAGGTGTAGTGATCATGGGTGACCTCGCGCCCGTTGGGCACATAGACCGACCAGAGGCGGACCGGGCCGCAGGTCGCGGAGACGGCGCGCGGCTCCTGCACTCCCCCGTACTCCGGGCCGCCGGGCAGGCCCTTGACCACGTCCTCCAGACCGACGCGGGAGATCAGCGCCACCCCGTTCCACCGTCCGTCGGCGTTGACCGCGGACTCGTAACCGATCTCGCGCAGCTCGCCGTCGGGGAACTGCTCGGCGGTGCACTTGGTCTCCTGGACGCAGAGCACATCGGTGCCGCTGCTCTCCAGCCAGGCCAGCAGCCGGGGCAGCCGGGCGGTGATCGAGTTGACGTTCCATGTGGCGATGCGCATGGGTGAAGCCTAATGCCGGGGTCCGACAGTCACGGCCCGCGACCACGACGGGCAGCCACGTCCGGCGGCGGGCGGGCCCCCGGCCCCGGCGCGAGCCGCGAGGGACGGGGCACGGTCCGCCGTCCCGCCCCGGGCGGTCAGACGTCCGTGCTCCGGCCCGGGTCCAGCCGCTCGTGGTCCGCACCGCCGAGCGTGCCCAGGTGCCGGTCGTACAGAGGGCGGGCGATATCGGTGAGCAGGGCGTCGTGGATATCGACGGTGAGACGGGGCTTGATCTCCCGTACGTAGTCGATCACCTCGGAGATCTTGTTCCACGGTGCCTGTACGGGGACCATCAGCGTGTCCACCGTCTGACCGGGCACGGTGAGGGCGTCCCCGGGGTGGAAGAGCGAACCGTCCACCAGGAACCCGACGTTGGTGATCCTCGGGAGATCCGGGTGGATCACCGCGTGCAGTTCACCGTGGACCTGGACGTCGAATCCCGCCGCCGTGAACGTGTCGCCGTGGCCGACGGTGTGGACGCGCCCCGGGAACGCCGCCGAGAGACCGTCGGCGACGCTCCGCAGGGTCCAGACCTCGGCCCCCGCCTCCAGGGTCGCGCGGACCCGGCCCTCGTCGTAGTGGTCGGGGTGCTCATGCGTGATCAGCACGGCGTCCGCGCCGGCGGCCGCGTCCTCCTCGCTGAACCCTCCGGGGTCCACCACCAGGGTCGCCCCGTCCTTCTCCAGCCGGATACAGGAGTGCTTCTTCTTGGTGAGCCTCATACCCCCATCCTGCTACGGCCTCGGCGTTGTCTCCTCCTGGATGACGGCGTGGACGACGGCGAAGGCGGAGTTCGCGGCCGGGACCCCGCAGTAGACGGCCGTATGGATCAGGATCTCCTTGATCTCGGCGGGGGTGAGCCCATTGCGCAGGGCGGCGCGGGTGTGGACAGCCAGCTCGTCCAACTGCCCGCCCGAGACCAGCGCGGTCAGGGTGATCACACTGCGGGTGCGCCGGTCGAGGCCCTCCCGGTTCCAGACCTCGCCCCAGACATAGCGGGTGACCAGGTCCTGGAAGTCGGCGGTGAAGCCGTCCGCACCGGCCGTCGCGGCGTCCACATAGGCGTCACCGAGCACCTCCCGGCGTACCTTCATACCCGGTTCGTACGGGTCGGGGCGGCCGGAGACCTCGGGCTCGGGTGCGGCGGGGGCGATCTCGGCGACCGGGACCACCGGAGCGGAGACCGCGGGCACCGGGGCGGCGGCGGTCTGCTGGACCGGGATCGCGGACAGCGTGTCCTGGGGGGACCCGGCGAAGTGGGCCACCAGCAGGTCGGTGACGGCGGCCGGCTGCTCCACGGGCGCGAGATGCGAGGCACCGGGCACCAGCGCGAGCCGCGCGTCCGGAATACCGGCGACCAGCGTGCGGGCCTCGGCCGGGCCGGTCACCTGGTCCTCCGAGCCGACGAGTACGAGGGTCGGGACCCCGATACGCCCGAGTTCGGCCCGGACGTCGAAGGCCGCGAGCGCCTCACAGGCGGCGATGTAGCAGCCGGGATCGGTCGTCCGCACCATCTGGACGGCCCACTCGACGATCGCCGGCTGGGCGGCGGCGAAACCCCCGGTGAACCAGTTCTCGGGCGCGCTGCGGGCCATCGGTTCGAGGCCGTTCGTCCGCACGACCACCCCGCGCTGGCGGAACTCGTCGGCCGTCCCGAACCGGGGCGAGGCGGCGACCAGGGCGAGGGATGCGACCCGGTGCGGATGGCGCAGCGCCAGGTCGATCCCGATCGCGCCGCCGATGGAACAGCCCGCGTAGCCGAAGCGCTGGATTCCGAGACCGTCGAGGGTGGCGAGCAGCCGGTCGGCGAGCTCACCGACGGCGTCGGCGGGATGGGCGGGGGCGCCGCCGTGACCCGGCAGGTCGTAGCGGAGGATCCGCCAGTCACGGGCCAGATCGGCGATCTGCCTGTCCCACATGTGCCATGTGGTACCCAAGGACGGGCCCAGGACGACGACCGGGGCGTCTTCCGGCCCGTCACAGCGGTATTGCAGGCTGTTCATCGGTGTCTCACTCACCCGCCCGACCCTCTCATCTGTCACGAGATCTCACATCTCCGGGGTGGACCTAGGTGCTGTGACCGGAAAGGTTCACCGGCCCGCGACGCCCTGCACAGCACTTCGCTGCGTTGTCGGACCGCGCGAGTACGGCGAGTACGAGCTGCGGAACTCCGCCTTGCGCCGCATCACCCGTCCACATCATCCCAAGGCAATACAACTAGCGGGCCCTGCCCCGCTCCGGCACCGCCGGACCTGTCGGCGAGAGCCCGGGGAAACGTCTCCGGTATGTACCCGTGGCCGTGTCGGCAGTGGGTCCTCCGGGCACGGGCCCTCCTTCGGTCGCTTCCGTATCCGCGACGTCCCCAGGGGCGCCGAGCAGCCGCCTCGCTCTGTCACCCCGCTGCCGGACGGCACCGGAGGACCTGACGGACGAGTACCGGACGGCTCGGCGCCGCCGGGCGGGACCGCCGTGACCTCGATGCCGTCCGCGGGCAGGATCATCTTGAACCCGGTGCGTACGAGTGCCTGATCGTCGGCGATGACCGCGCGCAGCGGCGGCGGGGCGGCGCTCACACCGCGCTCCGCGGTATGCGGGCGCTGACCCGGTAACCACCGGTCCGGGTCGGTCCGGCCGTCAACTCGCCCTGGTAGACGGAGAGTCGCTCGCGCAGCCCCAGGTGGCCGCGGCCGTTGCCCTCCACCGGTGGGGACCCCTTCGCGCCGCCGGTGTCCGTGACCTCGATCTCCAGCCAGTCGTCGGTGTACCCGACGGCGACGGACGCCTCCGCGCCGCGAGCGTGCTTGATCGTGTTGGTCAGTGCCTCCTGCACGACGCGGTACGCCGCGAGGTCCGCTCCGGGCGGCAGCGGGTCCGACGGGAGCGACACCCCGACGCTCACGGGCGTCCCGGCGGCCCGCACCCGGGCGACCAGTGCGTCGAGCTGCGCGAGTCCCGGCTGCGGCTCCAGGCCCTCGGGTCTCCCCTGGTCCGGCCCCGCCAACAGACCCATCACATGGCGCAGTTCGGCCATGGCGGCCCGGCCACCCGCCTCGACGGCCAGCAGTGCCTCCTTCGACTGCTCGGGGACCGTGTCCATCACTTTGCGGGCCGCACCCGCCTGGATCACCATCACGCTCACATTGTGGGTCACGACATCGTGCAGTTCGGAGGCGATGCGGGCACGCTCCTCGTCGACGGCCCGGCGCATGGCCTCCTCCTGGGCCTGCTGCAGTTCCCTGACCCGGTCCCGGCTGGACGCCAGCCGCAGTTGCAGGAAGCGGACGAAGCTGGCCAGCATCCCGGCCACGAGCAGCACGAACCCCGGACTGGACCATCCCGGGAGCACGGGTTCGGCGTTGCGGAAGGCGAACCCGGACACTCCGGCGGCGACCGCGAGGAGGGCGATCGCCAGCATCCGGTAACGGCTGTACACGACGGCGCTGTAGGCACTGACGACACAGGCCAGGACGGTGATCCAGGGGGCGGAGCTGCCGATGGCCAGGCTCGCGCCGAGCACCGTCGCGAAGACGGTCAGCGGGTGGCGGCGGCGCAGCGCCAACGGCAGCGTCGACAGGACGACCAGGGCCCAGGGCACGGGAGGCGGCTCCTCCTCAACGGGCAGGGCACCGAAATCGGGCAGCGTGGGCGGTACCGGGATCCCGGTACCGCCGTCGATCCGGGGAGGGTCCACGTTCACCGGCCCGCCACCGGGATAGCGCACCGCGGCATACAGGGCGACCACGGTCAGCAGCACCGCCAGCACCACATCGACGCGCGCCGCCCGCTCGGACAGCGGAGCCGCCTTCGCCTCGGGGCGCAGCGCGTGGATGAGCTGTCGGCGCCGGTCGCGCCGGTCTTCCGTCTCCATCCGTACAGTGTGCTGCGCTCTGTGCCCGGTCCGCGTCCGCCCATCCGACCGGGTCATTGTCCGCGAGGAGTACTCCTCAGGTAGGAGTCCGCGGCATGTTCATCCGCGGGAAGGCACCGATGTTGTTTCCGCGGCCGACGCGTACGAGGGGCGTCGGCCCCTCGGGCAACCGGCTGGAGATCCACACGGGCATGGCCGACTTCCCGTCGGCGTCTCACCGACGGGCCCTGGGGTAGTGACTCATGCCGGGGAGGGCGGAGGCCCCTCTCAGTCACTTACGGGCATCCTCGATCACTTACGGTCGCACTCGATCAGGGAGTGGTGGTGGAAACGACATACACCCAGGGGCTGTCGGTTTCGGTCAGATCGACGGTGATGTGCTGGGTCGGCCGCGGCTTCCGCTGCGGATTGGTGGTCCCGAACCAGTCCCGGCGGCCCGGTGAGAAGTCCCAGCCGGCCTTCTCGGCGTCGCGCGAACCGATGGCGACCACCCCCTCCTGGAGCGCAGCCCGACTGCTGCCGATGTCCTCCAGGAAGAGGTCGAGCCCCGCGGACGTCGTCCTGAACTGCACGTACAGCCTGCTGGTCTTCCAGTTGCTGGTCTCGTAGTACTTGACCTTCTTGGAGTTCGGGGGGATGGGCACCTCGAAGACCCGTCGCTTCATCTGCGACGGCCACTTGCCCACCAGTCCGGTCGCCGAGGACTCGGCCGCCTTGTCCCGCCCGCTGGCGCGGCTCTGCTCGGCGGAGACCACGAGATATCCGGCCGGGATGCCCACGAGCAGCACGATGATGATCGCCGTCAGCCAGCGACGGATGATCATGTGCCGCCGTCCTTCGGGCGGCCGGAAGCTGTCGTCGGGGGACGCGGGCTGTCGGGGCACGGTCATGAATGGGTTCCTGCGTGGGGGCCAGAGGAAGTGAAGTCTACGGGGAGCGGGGTTCGGCGCGGGCTCCCGGTGGGCGGGGCCCGGGTCGGGCCCTGAGCGGGGCTACGGCTCCCTGCGCCGGGTTATGGCTCCCTGGCCGGGCGGGTGGTGGTGGAGTTGCGCAGGACCTGGGCATAGCGCTCGTACCGCTCATGGCGTTCGACCCGGCGGCGGTTGGTACGGCGGAAGCGGCGGGCCACGAGTCGTGCGAGATCGGCCGCGCCGACCATACCGGCCTCCGGACCCAGCTGGGCCTTGGTGATCCGGGCCTCCGGACGGTATCCCCGGCCCGTCAGATGCCGGCGGAAGGCGTCCCGCGCGGGCCCGATGAGCAGGTCGTCCGCCGCGCTGACCCCGCCGCCGATCACAAAGCACGACGGGTCGAGCGCGGCGGCCAGATTCGCGATACCGACGCCCAGCCACTGGCCGATGTCCTGGAACAGCTCCACGCACATGGCGTCGCCCTCACGCGCCAGCTCCGTGATCAGCGGTCCCGTGATGTCGGCCACGTTGCCGCCGACCCGGTCGATCAGGCCCTGCGCGACCGGGGAGTCCGCCACGGCCAGTTCCCGCGCCTCGCGCACCAGGGCGTTGCCGGAACTGTACTGCTCCCAGCATCCCCGGTTGCCGCAGGGGCAGCGATGGCCGCCGGGCACGACCTGCATATGCCCGAACTCGCCCGCGACCCCGTACTTGCCCCGTTTGACCTGCCCGCCCTCCAGGATCGCGCCGCCGATGCCCGTGCCGAGCGTGATCATGACCAGATGGTCCTCGCCCCGGCCGGCGCCGAAGCGCCACTCGGCCCAGGCGGCGGTGTTCGCGTCGTTGTCGACGAGTACGGGGACGGCGAGGCGGGCCGAGAGCGCGTCGCGCAGGGGCTCGTTGCGCCAGGCCAGATGCGGGGCGAACAGCACCTTCGAGCGGTCCGCGTCCACCCAGCCCGCCGCGCCGATGCCGACGGCGTGGACGTCGTGGCGGTCGGAGAGGTCGAGGACGAGTTCGCAGATGGTGTCCTCGACGACCTTGGGGCTCTTGGACTTGTCCGGTGTCTCCGTACGGACCTTCTCCAGGATGACCCCGTCGGCGTTGACGACTCCCGCCATCACCTTCGTCCCGCCGATGTCGATACCGACGGTGGGTACGCGGGGCGCGGTCAGATGCGACCGCCGCTCGCGCGTCCCGACGGTACGCAGGACGGTGGCGCGGGCGGAGCCGCGGTCCGGGAGGTCGCGATAGGTGCTCATGTCCCTGCGGGGTGTCGGGGGCGGGGGCGGGGGTGGGCGGGGCCACCGGAGCCCTGATTCTGCCACTAGGCGGGGTTGGGTGGGCGTCCGCGATGGTGGTCGTCTTCGTCCTCGAACGCCGGACGGGCTCGGGTGCGGGGGCGGGCCATGCCACGGGGGCCGTGGCTCGGGTCCGTCCTCAAACGCCGGACGGGCTGGAGTGAGGCCCCCCTCGGGGGCAACCCGAGCCACTGCACCCGTAGCCGAGGTCCGTCCTCAAACACCGGACGGGCTGGACAATGCGGCCCAGGCCCACCACCAGGACGACAGGCCGGGAGCGGCTGCCCCACACCAGAAGCAACCCGAGCCACCGCATCCGTAACCCAAGTACGTCCTCAAACGCCGGAGGGGCTGGAAAATGCCCCGTACCAGAAGCAATCCACGCCGCCGGGCCGTGGCCCGGGTTCGTCCTCGAACGCCGGACGGGCCGGGAGTGCGGCCCCTCCTCCGGGGCGGTCAGCCGGGGGTGGGGGACGCGGGGCGGGAGAGTTCGTGGCGGAGGTCGTCCAGGTCGCTGCCCCCCGCCATCTGGCGGGTGAGTTCGTCCAGCGTCACGGAGTCCTTCGTATGGCTGCCCGACATCGTCCCGCGCTTCAGCAGGACGAAGCGGTCGCCGACCATGTACGCGTGATGCGGGTTGTGCGTGATCAGTACGACGCCGAGCCCCGCGTCCCGCGCCGCCGCGACGTACTTCAGGACGACTCCGGACTGCTTCACCCCCAGCGCCGCCGTGGGCTCGTCCAGCACGAGGACCTTCGCGCCGAAGTACACCGCGCGGGCGATCGCGACGCACTGCCGCTCGCCCCCGGAGAGCGTTCCGATCGGCTGGTCCACATCGCGGAGGTCGATCCCCATCCGGAGCAGTTCCGCGCGCGTGGTCTCCCGCATGGTGCGGACGTCGAGGCGTCTGAAGGGCCCCGCCCCCTTCACCGGCTCGGAGCCGAGGAAGAAGTTCCGCCACACCGGCATCAGAGGCACCACGGCCAGGTCCTGGTAGACCGTGGCGATGCCCCGGTCGAGGGCCTCGCGCGGCGAGGAGAGCGCGGTCTGCTCGCCCTCGATGGAGAACGTGCCCGCGTCGTGCCGGTGCAGACCGGCGGCGATCTTGATGAGCGTGGACTTGCCGGCTCCGTTGTCGCCGAGGACACAGGTGATCTCCCCGGCACGGACCTCCAGCGAGACCCCCTCCAGCGCACGGATGTTCCCGTAGTACTTACTGACCCGGTCCAGTTCGATCAGTGCGGGCCGGCCGTTCATCGTGTCGCCTCCGCCCTCTTGCGGACCCATGCGTTGAGCAGCGTGGCCAGGAGCAGCATCGCCCCCAGGAAGAACGTGAACCAGTCGGGGTTCCACTCCGCGTAGACGATGCCCTTGCTGGTCATGCCGAAGATGAACGCGCCGACCGCCGAGCCGATGGCGGAGCCGTACCCTCCGGTGATCAGACAGCCGCCGATGACCGCCGCGATGATGTACGTCAGCTCATTGCCGACGCCCTCGCCGGACTGGACCACGTCGAACGAGAACAGCAGATGCTGGCCGGAGACCCAGGCGGCGAACCCGACGCCCAGGTAGAGGCCGATCTTGGTCCTGACCACCGGCACACCGACCGCGCGGGCCGCGTCCGCGCCGCCGCCGACCGCGAAGATCCAGTTGCCGAAGCGGGTGCGCAGCAGGATCCAGGTCGCCAGCGCGACCAGGGCGAACCACCACAGGATGGTCACCTTGAGGGTGACATCACCGATGACGAGTTCGGAGGCGAACACCTTCTTCGCCGACGCGAAGCCCTCCATGTCGCTGATGGAGTCCGAGGAGACCCGGCCGGTGATCAGCTTGGTGAAGCCGAGGTTCAGTCCGGTCAGCATCAGGAACGTACCCAGCGTGATGATGAAGCTGGGCAGCCTCGTCCGGGTGAGCAGGACGCCGTTGAAGACCCCGACCGCCAGGGTGACGAGCAGCGACACCAGGACGCCGACCCACACGTTCGCCGTCATCTGATAGCTGAACATCGACGAGATCAGGGCGGAGCTGGTGACCAGCACACCGGCCGAGAGATCGAACTCGCCGCCGATCATCAGCAGGGCGACCGGTACGGCCATGATCCCGATCGTGGAGGCCGCGTACAGCACGGTCGAGAAGCTGGACGCCTGGAGGAAGGAGTCCGCGACGAACGAGAAGAAGACGAAGACGGCGACGGCTCCGACGACGGAGCCCAGCTCGGGCCGGCCCATCAGTCTTCGCAGGGGGGAGGTCCGCAGCAGGCGCTCGTCGCCTCCCGTTCCCGTGTCGCGAGCGCCGGCCGGTGGTGCGGTCGCGCTCATCGGGTACCCCGCCCGGTGTAGTCCTCCAGCCGGGCCGCACTGTCCCCGCTGACGATCTGGGGTCCGGTCAGGACGGGCCGCCCGCCGCCGAGAGCATTGGCGTTGTAGCGGTGGAGCCAGAGCAGATCGACGGCCTCGTACCCCTGGAGATAGGGCTGCTGATCGACGGCGAAGCCGAGGGCGCCGGTCCTGAGGGCCGCCGCCACCTTGGGGTTGAGGTCGAAGGTGCTGATCTCGGCCTTGCTGCGGGCGGTCTCCTTCGCGCGGACGGCCGTGTCCGCGAAGGGCGCGCCGAGGGTGACGACCGCGTCGATGGAGCGGTCGGTCTGGAGCTTGGCCTCGATGGACGCCTGGACGTCGGGCATATTGGTGCCGTCGACGTACAGATTCTGCATCGCGCCGCCGAACGTCTTCTTCGCACCGGCACAGCGCTGCTCATGGCCGACGTTGCCCTGCTCGTGCAGCACGCACAGGGCCTTCTTCCGGCCCCGCTTGTCCAGCTCGTCACCCACGGCCTCACCGGCGACGGTCTCGTCCTGGCCGATATGGGTGATCGCGCCGTACGCCGCCGACTGCCGCGAGCCGGAGTTCACCGTGATCACGGGGATGCCGGCCGCGACGGCCTTCTTCACGACGTCCTTCATCGCGTCCGGCTTGGCGAGCGTGACGATCAGCCCGTCGACCTTCTTGTCGATCGCGGTCTGGACGAGCTGGGCCTGCTGCTGGCCCTCGTCGTTCTTGGAGTAGAGGAAGTTGATGTTGTCCTTGGCCGCCGCCTCGGTGGCGCCCTTCTGGACGATGTCCCAGAAGGTGTCGCCCTCGCCCGAGTGGGTGACCATGGCGAAGGTCCAGCGGGGCGTGCTCACCGCGGCCTTTCCGGCCGCGGCGGTCCGGGCCTCGCGGGCGTCCGCCGCGCGCTTGCCGCCGGTGCTGCTGCATCCCGCCAGGGAGGCCCCGAGCACCGTCGCCAGCAGCGCGAACAGCGCGCGTGCCCCTGTTCTTGCCCTTGCCACGCTGCCGTGCCCTTCTTGCCGTACTTCTCGGTGCGGCCGGGGCGAAATGTCGCGCCCCGGCCGCCCAAGTATGTGTCACGGCAGGTCGGGGGGTGGGCAGCGGGTGTGGAGGGGTACTTCGCGAGGCGCTCGCGAGCACGCGTTCCGGTACGCGCCGGGGCGCTGCAACCCGTACGCACCGGGGTGGCCGTGTCCTCGGGCACCGGGGTGGTCATCCGCGGGTGCCGTCGCTCGTGAACTTCTCCCGGGCGTCGGTGTACGTCGGTGTCCTGGGCCCCTCGCCGCCGGAGCCGCCGCACCCGGCGACGAGGACCAGGGCACTCGCGGCGAGCAGGGCAGCTGCCGTGCGAGGGGTGCGCCGGTGTTCCGCCTCTCTCCCGGCCGCGCGGTTGCGGCTGGCGAGTCTTTACGGCGGCCATGCGACTCCGTCAAGATTTTTGTCCGGACATTCTGAGGTAACAGACATTCTTGGGCGATTCAGGGCTTTCGAGTCGCAATGCCCCGGGGCGGAGACCGCAGGGTGGTTCGGACCGGGCGGGGCCGGG
Source organism: Streptomyces sp. NPDC051018 (assembly GCF_044456085.1). NCBI lineage: Bacteria > Bacillati > Actinomycetota > Actinomycetes > Kitasatosporales > Streptomycetaceae > Streptomyces > Streptomyces sp. NPDC051018. The sequence continues at coordinate 416,646 of NZ_JBITFN010000004.1, read as the reverse complement.
TGGGCCGGAGACGGTACGCCGGGCCGGACGCAGGGCCCAGGGGGGCAGAGCCGTGGCGGTGCCGCGGGCGGGTCGGACGATACGCCCGGTGGCCCGGAGACCGTGGCGGTGCGCTCAGGGGCGTACGAGCAGCTGGAACTCGAACGCGTACCGCGAGGCACGGTAGATGTGCGAGCCGAACTCGACGGCCCGTCCCGTGTCGTCGAACGTGATCCGCTCCATCGTCAGCACCGGGCCGCCCGCCTCCTCGCCGAGAAGCTCGGCCTCGGCGGCGGTGGCCGCCCGCGCGCCGACCGACTGCCGGGCGCTGTGCAGGGTGATCCCGGCCGCCCGCATCATCCGGTACAGACCGGTGGCCTCCAGCTGCTCCGTGTCACAGGCCAGCAGTCCGGCGGGCAGCTCGTTGACCAGGAGGGCCATGGGCTCCCCGTGGGCGTACCGCAGCCGTTCGATCGACCGGACCTCGGCACTCTCGGCGATACCGAGGGCGCCGGCGGCCCGGGCGCCCGCCGACCCGACGGTGTTGCGCAGCACGACCGTCGCGGGCCGCTGGCCCGCCGCCTCCAGGTCGTCGTAGAGGCTGCTCAGCTCCAGCGGGCGCTTGACCTGGGAGTGCACGACCTGGGTGCCCACCCCGCGGCGGCGCACCAGCAGGCCCTTGTCGACGAGTGACTGGATGGCCTGGCGCACGGTCGGGCGGGACAGCCCGAGCCGCCCGGCCAGCTCTATCTCGTTGCCGAGCAGGCTGCCGGGAGTGAGGGCTCCGCGCTCGATGGCCGATTCCAGCTGCTGGGACAGCTGGAAGTAGAGCGGGACCGGGCTGGTGCGGTCCACGCTCAGCTGGAGCGACGGGGACGCGTCCGTCTCTGATCTGGGCTGCTTGGGCACAGAGTGAGCGTAATCGCCTCTCAAGTTGACGGGAAGTCGTGAAGTTCGGTTGTCAGGACAAAGCCTTGACACGGTAGGCGGCACCCCATCATTTTTGGCGCATGCGCATCGGACTCATCGGTACGGGCCGGATCGGCACCTTCCACGCGGGCGTACTCAGCCGCCACCGGGAGGTCGGCTCACTCGTCGTGGCGGACGCCGACCCCGCACGGGCGGCGGCGGTCGCCGAGCGGACGGGAGCGACGGCGGCGCCCAGCGCTCATGAGGTCTTCGCCTGGGGCGTGGACGCGGTGGTGATCGCCTCGGCGACCGCCGCGCACGCCGAGCTGATCGGGCGCGCGGCCCGTGCCGGGCTCCCCGCGTTCTGCGAGAAGCCGATCGCGGTGGATCTGCCCGGCACGCTCGCCGCCCTGCGCGAGGTCGAGTCCGCCGGGACACTGCTCCAGATGGGTTTTATGCGCCGATTCGACGGGGGCTATCTCGTCGCCCGCGATCTGGTGCGCTCAGGGCAGCTCGGGCGGCTCCACACCGTACGCGCCATCACCTCCGATCCGGCGCCGCCGCCCGCCGCGTATCTGCCGCTCTCCGGCGGGCTCTACCGGGACTGCATGGTCCATGACTTCGACATCCTGCGCTGGGTGACCGGGCGCGAGATCGCCGAGGTGTACGCGACCGGTGCGGACGGGGGCCCGGCGATGTTCCGCGAGGCGGGTGATGTGGATACCGCGGCGGCGCTGCTGACGCTGGACGACGGCACGCTCGCGACGGCTACGGCGACGCGCTGCAACGGCGCGGGCTACGACGTACGCATGGAGCTGGCGGGCGATCTGGACCAGGTGGCGGTGGGCCTCGACGACCGTACGCCGATCAGCTCGACGGAGCCGAAGGGGCCGCCGCCCGCGGACAAGCCGTGGGCCGGATTCCTGGAGCGGTTCGGGCCCGCGTACGAGGCGGAGCTGGACGCGTTCGTCCGGCTGGTGCGCGGGGAGACGGAGAATCCGTGCGACGGGCGGGAGGCGTTGGCGGCGCTGAGGGTGGCGGAGGCGTGTGAGGTGTCGCGGCGGGAGGGGCGGCCGGTGCGGGTGGAGGAAATCGGGGTCGGCTGACCCCGGGCCCCGGGCGCGGCCCGTTGCCCTGGGCGCCTGCCCTGGGTGGCCCGGTTCGCGGTGGGCGCGCGGCGTCCCGAGGGGTGCTCCACTGTCGTGTACGTGGCCTGTACGCACCGGGCCCTCCGCGGATGCCCCTGCGACAGCACAGGCTCCTGGCGGGGGCTCCGCCCCCACACCCCTGCGCCTCAAACGCCGGCGAGGCTCAAAGAGGGAACCCGCACCCCGGCCCCACAGAAGCTCCGCCTCCCCGCCTCAAACGCCGGCGAGGCTGAAACAGACAACCCAGTCCCCGGCAGGCACGCGGTACCGGCAAGGCACTCCGGCATCGCGCACGTCGCCCCCGCGCACCGGTCCCACCACGAAAGCCCCTGCGACAGCGCAGGCTCCCGGCGGGGGCTCCGCCCCCACACCCCCGCGCCTCAAACGCCGGCGAGGCTGAAAGACAGAACCCGCACCCCGGCCCCACAGAAGCCCGCCCCTCCCCGCCTCAAACGCCGACGCGGCCGAGATAGCCGCACCCGGCACCCCGGCCCCGGGCAGCCCGGTCGCGGCGGCCCCATGGCGCCCGCCTGGCGGAGCTCTCCGCCCTGGCGCACATCGCCCCCGCGCCGGGCCCTCCAGGTTCAAGAACCGAACCCGCGCCCCCGCCAGGAGGCCCGGGGTCAGGGCTCGTCGTCGAGGAGGCCGGCGTCGTGGGCCAGGAGCGCGATCTGGACGCGGTTGTTGAGGCTCAGCTTGGCGAGAATGCGGGATACATGGGTCTTCACGGTCGGCAGGCTCATATAGAGCGCGGCGGCGATCTCCGCGTTGGACTGGCCTCGGCCCACCGCGACCGCCACCTCGCGTTCCCGTTCGGCGAGGGCGGCGAGTTGCCGCGCGGCCGTGGTTCTGCGGGGGTCGGCGCGTCCGCGCTCGTGCGCCCGGTCGGCGACATGGCTCATCAACTGCCGGGTGACGGCGGGGGAAAGGACGGGGTCGCCCGAGGCCACCCGGCGTACCGCGGCGACGATCTCGGCGGGCGGGGTGTCCTTGAGGACGAAGCCGGCGGCCCCGGCGCGCAGGGCTCTGAGCACCTGTTCGTCGGCGTGGAAGGTGGTGAGGACGACGATCTCCGGGGCGTTGGGGCCCCGGCGGAGTTCCTCGGTGGCGGTGAGTCCGTCGACCTCCGGCATCCGGATGTCCATCAGCACCACGTCGGGGGCGAGGCGTTCGACGAGGGCGGGGACCTCGGAGCCGTCCGCCCCCTCCCCCACGATCTCCAGGTCGTCGGCTCCGCCGAGCATGAAGGAGAGGCCCGCGCGTACGAGGGGGTCGTCGTCGACGACGAGCAGCCGGATAGTCATGCCGCCCACGGTAGCCAGGCCTGGACATGGAAACCGCCGTCACCGGTGACTCCGTGCTCCAGTCTGCCGCCCGCGAGCGTCGCGCGTTCGGTGAGTCCGATCAGTCCCTGGCCCGATCCGGGCACCGCTTCGATCTCGCCCTCGGGGGCCGGGTTGGCGATGTCGACGGTGAGCCCGTCGCCCGGCCGGCCGTCGACCGCGACCGTGACCTCGGCGCCCGGGGCGTGCTTACGGGCGTTGGTCAGGCCCTCCTGGGCGATGCGGTACACGGTACGGCCGACGGCGGCGGGGACGGCGGCGGGATCGTGGATGCGGTTGTCCAGGCTGACCTTCATCCCGGCGTCCCGGGATTCGGCGACCAGCGCGTCCAGCGTGGCGAGGGTCGGCTGGGGGCGGTTGCCGCCGTCGCCGTCGCCCGGCGCCCGCAGAACGCCGATGATCTCGCGCAGATCCTGGAGCGCGTCGTGCGCGCTGTCACGGATCACCCCGGCCGCGCGGGCGACTTCGGAGGGCGGTGCGTCCGGCCGGAACTCCAGGGCTCCCGCGTGGACGCTGAGCAGGGTCAGCCGGTGGGCGAGGACGTCGTGCATCTCCCGTGCGATGGCCTCGCGCGCCAGGCGCTGTGCCTGCTCGGCGCGGAGTTCCGCCTCGGTCTCGGCCCGCCGGGCCCGCTCGCGCAGGGCGACGACCAGCTGTCTGCGGGCCCGTACGAGCATTCCCCAGCCGGTCATCAGCAGCAGGACGATCACCCCGGCGATGATCGAGGCCGCGGGGGTGGAGTTGGGGTCGGGACGCACGAACGGCTGGACCGCGCCGAGGACGAGCGAGATCAGGCCGACCATCGCGACCGGCCGGAAGGGCCGGTGCACGGCGAGGCTGAACAGACTCACGATGAGGGCGCCGGCGGAGGTCGGCGAGACGACCGTGACCACGGACAGCACGATCGTGAGATGGACGGGCCAGCGGCGGCGCAGCCAGATCGCGCAGCAGGCCGCCGCGCCCGCCAGCTGGTCGAAGAGGACGATCCCGTCGTTCTGGTTGATCTGGTCGCTGGCATCGGCGATCACCAGTCCGAACAGCGCCGCGAAGAGGAAGGCGACGATGTCGACGACCCAGTCGCGCACGGTCCGCCTCCGGCCGCGTCCCCGGCGGCCGGACTTGCCCGAGGTGGGCCGGCCCGGATCCCCCTCGGGCCGGCCCACCTCGGGCTCCGGGTCCATCAGTCCCGGTTCCGCCATGGCCGAGGGCAGCAGCCAGGGGTACTCCGTACGCGTCATGTCGACAAAGTTACGCATGCCGGGTCCATCCCGCTGCCCCTCCGGGGCCGGAAGCTACCAAAGTCGCGGGACCTCAGACTTTTGGACGGGCGGCACATCCCGAGGGCCGACGCGCCGGTGCGGCGCACAGGAGAACGATCGGGGCATGAACAAGCTGATCGAGACCACCGGCGGGCTGCTGGTGCTCCTGGGCGTGACCGGAGTCCTGAGGGAACTGACCGGCTGGTTCCATTTCATGGGGTTCACCCGTTTCCTCACGGAAAATATCAGTTTTATGAAGGAACACGGTCTCTTCACCAACATCGTGATCGCGGTGGCGGGGGTCGCGCTGGTGCTGACCGCCGGCGCCCGCAGATAGGCGTAGCGGCGGCTCGGTTCCGGGCGGGCGCCCGTGCGCCTTCCCGGACCGGGGTCGTACCGCCGTCACGGTACGAGCGCACGCCGGGCCTCCCTCGCGGGGCCCGGCACCCGTACGCTCCCGGCACCCCGTATCCGCGCCGGTGCTCAGTACGAGCCGTACTCGGGGCGGCCCGCCAGTTCATAGCTGTGGATGGCCACGCCCGTGCCGGTGGTACGGGCCTCCTTGTGGCGGAACGCGGTCGGCACCGCGCCGTCCGCGAAGAGCCGGCGGCCCTTGCCGAGGACCACGGGGAACGTCAGCAGATGCAGGGTGTCGGCGAGGTCGTGCGCCAGCAGGAAGCGGGCGAGTTCGCCACTGCCGTGGACCTGGAGCTCGCCGTCCGTGCGTTCCTTGATCGCAGCGACCTCCTCGGCGAGATCGCCTCCCCCGATGACGGTGGTGCCCGCCCAGTCGGCCTTCTCCAGCGTCTTCGACGCGACGTACTTGGGGAGAGAGTTGAGCCGTGAGGCGATCGGGTCGGCGGGGTCGGTCACCTTGGGCCAGTATCCGGCGAAGATCTCATAGGTCCGCCGTCCCAGCAGAAAGCCGCCGACCCGGTCGAAGACCCCGGTCATGAACGCGTTGAAGTCCTCGTCCCCGTAGGGAACGGACCATCCGCCGAGATCGAATCCGCCGGAGGGGTCCTCCTCGGGGCCGCCGGGTGCCTGCATCACCCCGTCGAGGGTGAGGAAGGTGGTGATGGAAAGGGAAGCCATGGCCGGGCCTGCGCTTTCGTACGAGGGTGTGGTTGCGGTCACCGGTTCCGACCGCCCCGCCCTCCGGAACTCATCGCCATGAACCCCGGCCCCGACCCGGCGGCCCGGGCCGGCAGGGGCCGGGCACCCCCGCACGTCACCCCCGCGGGGCGTCGTACCGCGACCGCAGTCCGGCCGCGCCCTCCTCGGTCAGGCTGCCGAAGGCCCTCAGCCGGGAGATTCCGCCGTCCGGGTGGATGTCGAGCCGGAGCTCGCTCCCCACGGCGACGGCGTCCAGCACGAAACGGTGGTTCGTGTCCGGCTGGAGCCCGGTCATGGGCAGGATCCGGACCCACTCACCCTCCGGGCCGTCCCGCAGGGAGACCGAGGCCCACCCCGCGCTGTTGCCCTTGAGGTACGCGGTGTCGATCTCCAGCGCGCGGACGCGGGACCGTCCGGCCAGCCGGTAGGAGATCCAGTCGTTGCCCGTGTCACGGCGGCGGCGGGTCTCCCAGCCGTCGTCCATCCTGCGGGAGCGGCCGGGGTGGATCGTGTGCGCGGCCGGTGAGTAGAAGCGGTCGGACGCGTCCTCCACCCGTCCGCCGTTCTCCAGCGCGACGAGATCGAAGGTGCCGAGCGCGGCGAGCCACGCGGGGTCGGGTGCCACCTCCCCGTACACCCGCAGCCGGGCGATTCCGCCGTCCGGGTGCTGATTGACCCGCAGATGGGTGAAGCGCCCGCCCGCGGACACGGCGAATCCGTTCGCCGCGTGCCCGCCGACGGGTGTACGGGGCACGAGCGTCGTCCATGCGACGCCGTCCGCGAGGAGTTCGCCGGGCGACGGCGTCCCGGTGACCGCGGTCGCCTCGACGGATACGGCGTGGGGATGGTTGCCCCGGAAGTGGGCGGTGTCGACGACGACGCCGTGGACGATCCCGGGCGCCCCCAGCCGTACGAGCGCCCAGTCGTGCTCGTCGAGCGGGGGATGGGGGCGGGAGGCCGAGGGGCCCCGGCGGCGGCGGGTCTCCCAGCCGTCCATGATCTTGCCCTTGTGGCCGAAACGCTCCGGGTCGAACTCGGCCGGGCCGGGCTTCAGCAGATTCTCGCGCTCGGCGAAGAACTCGTCGTTCGCGGCGATCACGGAGGAACCGAGCCGCCGGTCGGCGAGATCGACATGGTGGAGGAACGGGAAGTCCGCGGTGCGGTAGTCGGCGTAGGGGTCCCCGCCCGGGTACGGACCGGCGGCCCCGGTGAAGGAGGGGATGGCGGGAGGGACGGGGCTGGACATGTTCAGTTGTTCCTTTCGAGCAGTCGTCCGGCGGGCCCGGCCGGGAACGTCCCGTCCGCCATCACCAGGCGGCCGCGCAGCCAGGTGGTCCGGACGACGCCGTGCAGGGTTCTGCCCGCGTACGCCGTGACCCGGTTGCGGTGGTGGAGCCGGGCGGGATCGACGGTGAAGGCGGCGTCCGGTGCGAGCACCGCGAAGTCGGCGTCACGTCCGGCCTCGATCGCGCCCTTGCGGTCCAGCCCGGCCAGCCGCGCGGGGGCGGCGGACATCCAGCGGACGACGTCGTCCAGGGTGTGGCCGCGCCGGCGGGCCTCGGTCCAGATCACGGGGAGGCCGAGCTGGAGCGAGGAGATACCGCCCCAGGCGGAGGCGAAGTCGGCCGTCTTCAGCTCGGTGGTGCAGGGCGAGTGGTCGGAGACGACGCAGTCGATGGTGCCGTCCGCGAGGCCCGCCCACAGGGCCTCCCGGTTGGCGGCCTCCCGGATCGGTGGGCAGCACTTGAACTCCGTGGCGCCGTCCGGGACTTCCTCGGCGGTGAGCGTGAGGAAGTGCGGACAGGTCTCGGCCGAGATCCGGACGCCGTCGCCCTTGGCCGCGGCGATCAGCGGCAGCGCGTCGGCGGAGGACAGATGGAGGATGTGCACCCGCGCGTCCAGCCGACGGGCGAGCGCGATCAGTCGCTCGACGGCCCTGTTCTCGGCGTCCCGGGGGCGGGAGGCCAGAAAGTCGGCGTACTTCGGGCCCGGCCGCTGGGCCGGGAGATGGCGCGGGTCCTCGGCGTGCACGATGAGCAGTCCGCCGAAGCCCGCGATCTCGGCCATCGACCGGGCGAGCCGGTCCGGGCCCAGTTCGGGGAACTCCTCGACACCGGACGGCGACAGGAAGCACTTGAACCCGAAGACCCCGGCGTCGTGCAACGCCCGCAGCGACGGGGTGTTGTCCGGGACCGCGCCGCCCCAGAAGCCGGTGTCCACATGGGTCCTGGCCCTCGCCGCGCTCTGCTTCGTCCGCAGATGGTCCACGGTGGTGGTGGGCGGCAGCGAGTTGAGGGGCATGTCGATCAGGGTGGTGACACCGCCCGCGGCCGCGGCGCGCGTGGCGGTCCGGAAACCCTCCCACTCGGTGCGGCCGGGGTCGTTCACATGGACATGGGTGTCGACGAGACCGGGAAGCACGGCATGGTCGCCGACGTCCTCCAGCCGGGCTCCGGCCGGGATCACGGAACCGTACGGCAGGACGGCGGCGATCCTGCCTCCCCGGACGGCGACCGAGGCGGGGCGGGTCCCGTCGGGGGTGACCACCCGCGACGAGCGCAGAACGAGATCGATATCGCCCATGCCGAGTCCACCGGCGTCCGCACCGCTCAGGCCCGTGTCGCTCAGGACTGTGTCACGCAGGGCTGTTTCCGTTGGTGCCGTCGCGCTCGGTGCCGCGTTGCTCGGTGCCGCGTCGCTCAGGCCCGCGTCGCTCAGGTCCACATCGCCGCCCATCCGCGTCTTCGCGTGTGCGCGCCCGCACCCACCCGTGTGGTCCGCGCCCGCGCATCCAACAGATTCAACGAACTGTTGAACGAGTCTTCCCCCTGACAGGGGACCCGTCAAGGCATGTGGATTTCCGCTGAGCGAAATAGGAATCCCGCTCAGCAGAAGGTAGCGTGGAATCCCCAGGGTGCCGCCGGCCTGGCCGGGGGCGCACCCCGACTTCGTGAGGACAGCGGACAAACACCCCCTGACCGGCGAGGACTCCAGGCCGGGAGCGATGTGCCGGGCGCTGCCGCCCGGTAGGCTGCTCCCTTGTCCGTCCGCCCGAAAGGACCCGCCGCCCGTGCCGACGTCCAGCGCCAGCTCCGCCGACACCACCAGGAACGCGACCAGCGGTGGTGTGCAGTCCCTGGAGCGCGCCTTCGATCTGCTCGAACGCATGGCCGACGCCGGGGGCGAGGTCGGGCTGAGCGAGCTGTCCGCGAGCAGCGGCCTTCCCCTGCCCACGATCCACCGGCTGATGCGCACCCTGGTGGCCTGCGGCTACGTCCGCCAGCAGCCCAACCGCCGGTACGCGCTCGGTCCCCGTCTGATCCGGCTGGGCGAGTCCGCCTCCCGGCTGCTCGGCACCTGGGCCCGCCCGTATCTGGCCCGGCTGGTCGAGGAGACGGGCGAGACGGCGAACATGGCACTGCTCGACGGTGATGAGGTCGTGTACGTGGCACAGGTGCCGTCCAAGCACTCGATGCGGATGTTCACCGAGGTCGGCCGACGGGTCCTGCCCCACTCCACGGGGGTCGGCAAGGCACTGCTCGCCGGCGCCGGCGCGGACGAGGTACGCGCGCTGCTCGCCAGGACCGGAATGCCGGCCGCCACCGAGAAGACCATCACCACACCCGATGTCTTCCTCCTGGCCCTGGAGGAGGTCCGGCGCAGCGGTTACGCCATCGACGACAACGAGCAGGAGATCGGGGTCCGCTGTCTCGCGGTGCCCGTACCCGACTCGCCGACCGCCGCCGCGATTTCCATCTCGGGCCCGGCGGGCCGGGTCACCGAGTCGGCCATGGAGCGGATCGTGCCCGTGCTCCAGGAGGTCGCCCGTGAGCTGTCGGCGGCGCTGGCGAGCAACGGGACGGCCGGGGGCTGACGTTCCGTACGCCGAGTGCCCGGCCGCGCTCCCCCGCGCGGGGTGCCGGGCGCGCCCCGGTCCGGGTCGCGAGCAGGGCGGGGTCCGCTCCGACCGCGCGGGCCGTCCGGTGCTACGCGCCGCTCGCGGCCTCGTCGATGAGATCGGCCACGGCCTGGGGCTGCGAGGCCATCGACGCGTGGCTGGCATCGATTTCGACGGTCTTGCGCGGTGACATCCGCTGGGCCATCCGCCGTTCGTTGTCGGGGTGGATCATCCGGTCGTTCACCGACACCTGGTACCACACCGGCTTCTTCCGCCACGCGGGGTCGGTCACCTCGTCCCCGAAGGCCGAGGCGAGAGGGGCCTTCTGGGTGACGGCCATGACCAGCGCCTCGTCGGCGGTCAGGTCCTGGCAGAAGCTCTCCCGGAACGCGTCCTGCTTGATCCAGAGATAGCCGTCGGAGTCGGGGGCGATATTGGCGAACGCGGCCGGCGGCAGCTCCTGACTGATACCGCCCGGGCTCTCCCCGGCGTCGGGCGCGAACGCGGCGACATAGACCAGTCCGGTGACATTCGGCAGATCGCCCGCCTCCGTGATGACCGCGCCCCCGTACGAGTGGCCGACCAGCAGCACCGGGCCGTCCACCTGCCGGACCATCTTCCGGGTGCGCTCGGCGTCCTCGGCGAGCGAGGTGAGCGGGTTCTCCACGGCCCTGAGGGAGGTGTAGCCGCGGCCCTTCAGCTCAAGGATGGTCTTGCCCCAGTGGGCCGCTCCACCCCAGAATCCGTGCACCAGGACGACGGTCGGTTTACTGGCCGTATCGGCACCTTCGTTTCGGTCTACGGCCTGTGGAACCCCCTTTGTTTCCACGCTATGACCGGCCCTCCGACCGTGCCACCGCAGGCACCTCGACCCGGCGCCGGACCACCCACGGAGCCGGGACAGGACGCAGGGAGCGCCCGGGACACGGCACGGAGCCGGGTTGCCGCGCCGAGAGACGGAAGCGCTCGGGGATCCGGCCCAGCCGCCCGCGTACGGTCGTGGCTCAGGGGCGGCGGGCCGGCACCGGACTTCCGTACCGGTTCAGGCCGATTCGCGGACAGGGCACGACGCACCGCCGGGCCGATACGCCGCCGGGGCGGGCCCGGCGCGGCGGCTCATGGCACGGCGGCTCACGGTGCGACGGCTCACGGCGCGGCGGCTCACGGCTGGCGCGGGACCTCGCCGAACACGTCCACGGCCCTGCGCACCTGGTGCAGCGCGGGCGCGAGCGCGCTGACCGAGCCGATCGCGCCCGCGATCAGCAGCAGGGAGCGGCGCATCCTGGGGATCTCCGGCGTGCCGCCGTCCACCATCGCGGCCAGGACCGCCAGTTCGTCCTCCGCGATGTCCCGGTCGGAGAACCTCCCGGGGTGGGCCGCGAGTTCCCGGCGCAGCCGTGAGACGGCGGCGTTCAGTTCCGCCGCCCTGGGGTCCTCCCCGCTCCCTGTCACCCGCGTCTGCCCCACGCTTCGCAACAAAGCTCTCCCCCTCACACACCCCCCGGGACGGCTCGACGACGCTCAGTCGATGCACAACCACCCAGAGTTGCGGGCAAGTTAACGCCATAGGAGGTGGTACGCGCCACTCCATGGACCGAATTCAAGATGTCGGTTGTACGACATCCACCGCGTTGAGCCACACCGTGACATCAAGGGTGACAAACCTACTGGGGTCGGAATCAGGGGATTTGCCCTGGTAGGTAACGACGCCCACATGTCCGGAATCGGTGAGGACGCAGAACTTTGAACCCTTGGAGAGTACTTCGAGTTCCAGGCTCTGGGCGTACCGGGTCTCACTCCGGCAGGTGGCGAGCTCCGGCTTCTGACCCTTGCGCAGCAGGATGAGCCTGCCGTTGTCGACTTCGAGACGACCCATGCTCCAGTCGTAGGCGACATCGGAACTGGAGTTGTCGTTGAGGGGCTTGAGGGGGTCGTCACCGAAGGTGAGGTGGTAGCCGTCGACCACATTGAGGGCGGTGTACGAGGAGGGTTCCGGGTCCTGTACCGGTTCGGCGGGCGCCGAGGACTCCTCCGTCACCGAAGGTCCCGTCTCGGGCCCGGACTCCGGCGTACTGTCCGCCGGCTGCTCGGGGGCCTCGGACGTGGGCCCGGGGCCGGCGGAGTCGCTGTTCCGCGCGTCCTTCTTGTCGCCCTTGTCCGCCAGGGCCAGATACGCTCCGCCTCCCGCCAGTGCGCCGATCACCAGGGTGGCGACGACGGCGATCGCGATGACCCGGCCGCGCTTCTTCGGCGGCGGGGTGGGCCCGGCGGGCACGGTGGCCGAGCCGTACGGCTGCGCGGGCGCGCCGTACTGCGGGGTGGGGACGGTGGCGCCCTGTGGAGCGGGCTGGGGCTGCGGATAGCCGTACGCGGAGGCCGGGGGCGGGCCGAAACCGGGCGGCGGGGTCGCCGGGGCGGCCATGGCGGTGGGGGTGGGGGTGACCGGCGGGGTGTCCGCGGGGTTGCCGGGGGCCGTGCCCGGCGTGGTCCCGGCGCCCTGCTCCGGGGCCGGGGCCGGGGCCGGGGCTCCGGCGGTCTGCTGCCCCGCCGGGACGGGGGCCCCTGCCCCGGGAGCCGTCTGCGGGACCCCGTCGGGGGACGCCTGCGGGACCGCGGACGGCGGCGGTCCGACGGGCGGCTGCGCCCCGCCGGACGGCCCTGCCGGGGCCGCGGCCGGGGCGCCGGCGGGAGGCGCGGGCACCTGGGCGGCGGCCGGCGGGGTCGTGGGCGGCGCGGGGACATGACCGGGTGCGGGGGCCGCGGCGGGGGCGGGCGGGGGCGGGGTCACCGGCGGTGCGGGCGCGGCCTTGCGCGTACCGATCTCGGCGGCGACCACGCTCGGCAGCCACTCCTCCGGACGGCGCAGCACCGTTTCCGCATTGGCCTCCTGGCAGATCGTCAGCAGTTCGGTGACCGAGGGCCTCTCGTCCGGCTCCTTCGCCAGACAGCGGGTCACGAGTTCACCGAGGGACTCCGGGACGCCGGAGAGGTCCGGCTCCTCGTGCACGATCCGGTACAGCACCCCGTGCGAGGTGCCCTCGCCGAAGGCGGCCCGGCCGGTGGCGGCGTAGGCCGCGACCTGCCCGAGCGCGAAGATGTCGGTGGCCGGGGTGACCTGGCTGCCGGCCGCCTGCTCGGGGGCCATGAACGACGGCGTACCGATGGTCACTCCGCTGCTGGTGAGCGAGGTGGCGTCGGCGGCGCGGGCGATGCCGAAGTCGATGACGCGCGGTCCGTCGGCGGCGAGCAGGACGTTCGCGGGCTTGAGGTCGCGGTGGACGATGCCCGCGCCGTGGATGACCTGGAGGGCCTCCGCGATGCCCGCGACCAGCAGCAGCACGGTGTCGACCGGCAGTTTGCCGTGCTGCGCGACCGCGTCGGCGAGGGAGGGCCCCGGGACGTACGCCGTGGCGAGCCAGGGCTGTTCTGCGTCGGGATCGGCGTCGATGACCGGCGCGGTGTACAGCCCCTGCACCCGCTGGGCGGCATGCACCTCCTGGGCGAACCGGCGGCGGAACTCCGCGTCCTGCCCGAAGTCGGGCCGGATCACCTTGATGGCGACGGGCCGGCCGCCCGGTGTGTACGACAGATACACCTTGCCCATGCCGCCCGCGCCGAGCCGGGCGGCGAGACGGTATCCGGCGACGTGCCGCGGATCCCCTTCACCGAGTGGCTGAAAGACCGTTCCCTGATGTGCGCGCCCACTCATCGATTTCTGTCCCCCACGGCGAACTACACGAACTGGAAGATGCACCTTATCCAAGGTCACCCGCCCCTCTCCACGCTGGACGACGGCTGCCGCGCACGCGGTTGCGGGACACTGCGGACGGTCCGTCAGCCACCCGCCGCTTCGCCTGGGTTTGCGATAAGGAGTCCGTATGACACCTCCCCTGCCGCCCCTGTCCGGGCAGCCGTCCCGGGAACCTCCGGGAGGGCCGGTCCCGGGCGGGCCGGCACCCGGAGGCCCGGTTCCTGGAGGGCCGGTCCCGGGCGGCCCTGTGGTCGCGGGACTGCTGCTGGCCGCGGGCGGTGGACGACGGCTCGGCGGACGGCCGAAGGCGCTGCTCCCGTACCGGGGCCGGACGCTGGTCGAGCACGCGGCCGGTGCCCTGCGCGCGGGCGGGTGCGGTCCGGTGCATGTGGTGCTGGGCGCGGGGGCCGGGCGCGTACGGGCCGGGACGGGGCTGCCGGGGCTCGCCGGCTGCGTCCTGGTGGACAACCCCGGCTGGGCCGGGGGCATGGGGTCGTCGCTGCGCGCGGGCCTGGAGTCGCTCGCGGGCACGGGCGCCGACGCGGCCCTCGTCCTCCTGGTGGACCAGCCGGGGATCGGCGCGGCGGCGGTCTCCCGGGTCCGGGCGGCGTACGGCTCCCGCGACGCGCTGGCGGCGGCCTCGTACGCGGGCGAACGCGGACATCCGGTCCTCATCGGCGCGCACCGGTGGCCCGCCGTCGCCCGGAGCGCGGCGGGCGACCGGGGTGCCCGCGCCTATCTGAACGGGCACGCCTCTTCGCTGGTCCTGGTGGAGTGCGGTGATGTGGCGGAGCCGTACGACATCGACACCCCGGAGGATCTGGAGCGGCTGGAACGAGGAGCCCCGGGGACGGGTGAGCCGTGACCTGGGCGGCGGGGCGGGCGCGGTACGGAACGGGCGCCGGGTTCCGGGCATCCGCCGGGTTCCGGGCACTCACCCGGCTCCAGGCACCCCCGAGGGCCCGGGCACCCCGGAGCCGGGCGGAAGCGCGGCGCCACCCACAACGGCCCCGCACCCGATGGACCGTCCGGTGCGCGCCGGGCCGGGAACTCTCGACATCAACAGACCTTGAACTTCCACAATGAGGAAACTACTATCCACTTCACGGCACCCCGCCTGCCCGGGAGGCCCGCGTTCGATCCGCGTACCGCCCGCGAAGGAAGTGACAGTCCATGTCCGCAGCAGCGCCGTCCCCACCGGCCGTCGTCGTCGAAGCCGAGCCCCTGCCCCGGCAGGAGGAGGTGCTGACCGAGGCCGCCCTCACCTTTCTGGCGGAGCTGCACCGGCGCTTCACCCCCCGCCGTGACGAGTTGCTGGCCCTGCGGGCCGAGCGGCGCGCCGAGATCGCCCGCACCTCCACCCTGGACTTCCTGCCGCAGACGGCCTCCGTCCGCGAGGACGACTCCTGGCGGGTCGCCCCCGCTCCCCCGGCGCTGGAGGACCGCCGGGTCGAGATCACCGGCCCGACCGACCGCAAGATGACCGTCAACGCCCTCAACTCGGGCGCGCGGGTCTGGCTCGCCGACTTCGAGGACGCCTCCGCGCCCACCTGGGAGAACGTGATCCTCGGCCAGCTCAACCTGATCGACGCGTACGAGCGCCGGATCGACTTCACGGACGAGCGCACCGGCAAGTCGTACGCCCTCAAACCGGCCGGAGAGCTGGCGACGGTCGTCACCCGCCCGCGCGGCTGGCATCTGACAGAGCATCACCTCCGGGCGCCGGACGGCACCCCGCTCCCCGGCGCGCTGGTCGACTTCGGCCTCTACTTCTTCCACAACGCCCAGCGCCTCACCGACCTCGGCAAGGGCCCGTACTTCTATCTCCCGAAGACGGAGTCCCATCTGGAGGCCCGCCTCTGGAACGACGTCTTCGTCTTCGCCCAGGACTACGCGGGCATCCCCCGGGGCACCGTCCGCGCGACCGTTCTGATCGAGACGATCACCGCCGCGTACGAAATGGACGAGATCCTCTACGAACTGCGCGAGCACGCCTCCGGGCTGAACGCGGGCCGCTGGGACTATCTGTTCTCCATCGTCAAGAACTTCCGGGACGGCGGCGAGAAGTTCGTCCTCCCCGACCGCAACGCGGTGACGATGACCGCCCCCTTCATGCGCGCCTACACCGAACTCCTCGTCCGCACCTGCCACCGGCGCGGCGCCCACGCCATCGGCGGGATGGCCGCCTTCATCCCCTCCCGCCGCGACGCCGAGGTCAACCGGGTCGCCTTCGAGAAGGTCAAGGCGGACAAGGACCGCGAGGCGGCCGACGGCTTCGACGGCTCCTGGGTCGCCCATCCCGACCTCGTACCGGTCGCCATGGCCTCCTTCGACGCCGTCCTCGGCGACCGGCCCCACCAGAAGGACCGGCTTCGCGAGGACGTCACCGTCGCGGCCGCTGATCTCATCGCCGTCGACTCCCTGGACGCCAGACCCACGTACGAGGGGCTGCGCAACGCGGTCCAGGTCGGAATCCGCTATATCGAGGCATGGCTGCGCGGCCTCGGCGCGGTCGCCATCTTCCATCTCATGGAGGACGCCGCCACCGCCGAGATCTCCCGCTCCCAGATCTGGCAGTGGATCAACGCGGGCGTCGTCTTCGAGAACGGCGAACGCGCCACCCCGGAACTCGCCCGCGAGGTCGCCGCGCGGGAGCTGGAGGCCATCCGCGCCGAACTGGGGGACGAGGCGTTCGAGGCGGGCAACTGGCGGCGGGCCCACGATCTGCTGCTGAAGGTGGCCCTCGACGAGGACTACGAGGACTTTCTGACCCTGTCCGCGTACGAGCAGCTGATCGGCTGATTCCCTTCGCTCCTCCGCGCCCGGACCGCTCCCGGGCGCGGAGGGCTGCCATGATGCGCTCCATGAGCGGACTGCGGGTCGCCGTCGTGGGCGGCAGCGTCGGGGGATGCGCGGCGGCACTCGCCGCGCACCGCGCCGGACACCGGGACATCACCGTCTACGAGCGCGCGGCGGGGGATCTCGCCGACCGGGGCGTCGGAGTCGCCGTCCACAGCACGCGCTATACGGAGCTGGAGGCGGCGGGCTACCTCGACGGCGCGATGCCCTGGGTCAGGCTGACGGAGCGTCATTGGCTCGTCCGCGACGGCGACGCCCCGCTGGGCCGTCTGATCGCCTCGGACGCCTTCGCCTTCCGTACCTACAACTGGGGTCCGCTGTGGCGGGAGTTACGGGCCCGGGTACCCGATCCGGTCGTCTTCCGCCCCGGCACCGAGGTCTCCTCCGTCGTCGAGTCGGACTCCGGCGCCGAGGTCCGTACCAGGACGGGCACCGCCCGCTACGACCTGGTGATCGGCGCGGACGGCTATCGCTCGGTGGTCCGTGAGACGGCCTGCCCCGGTGTACGTCCCGCCTACGCGGGCTATCTGGCGTGGCGCGGCGCCTATCCGGAGAGCCGGCTGCCGGACCCCGGCCGCTGGGAGAAGACCACGGTCGCCTACGTCGTCTTCCCCGGCGGCCATCTCGTCGTCTACCGCATCCCGGACGGCACGGGCGGTCACCGGGTCAACTGGGTCCTCTACGCCGCTCCCCCGCCGGGTTCCGACAGCCGTCTGACCCGGCCCACCAGTCTGCCGCCGGGCACCCTGGGCGAGTCCCTGCGCGAGCATCCGGTCCGGCTGGCGTCCCGTCATCTGCCGCCGTTCTGGGCCGAACTCGTCGGGCTGACCGCCCCGGGCGAACTCTTCGTCCAGCCGATGTACGACTTCACCGCCTCCCCCGGCTCCACCCGGCGGCTGGCCCTCCTCGGCGACGCGGCCACGGTCGCCCGACCCCATACGGGCGCGGGCGCCGTCAAGGCCCTCCAGGACGCGACCCTGCTCGAATCCGCGCTCCGCTCCACACCGTCCCTGCCCGAGGCCCTCGCCGCCTACGACGGGGCCCGTTCCGTCATGGGCCGCACCATGGTCGACCTCGGCCGCCGGCTGGGCCACGCCCTGGTCGAGTCGACCCCTGACTGGCGGGCCCTGGACCAGGCCGCGCTGGACGCCTGGTGGAAGGGGGCGGACGGGGCGGGGGTGTTCGGCGGAAGGCGCCTGTAGAGGGGCGCGGCCGGAGCGCGAGCCCGCCGGGTGCGGCGGGTGCGGCGGGTGCGGCGGGTGCGGCGGGTGCGGCGGGTGCGGCGGGTGCGGCGGGTGCGGCGGCGGATCGTTCCGCCGGTCAGCCCTGTCCCGCTCCGCCCGCCCCGGGCCGGCCCGCCCGCTCCCACGCCTCGATGATCCCGGCGGGGACACGGCCGCGGGCCGGGACGTCGTAGCCGTGGGCCCGGGCCCATTCCCGGACGGTCTCGGTGGCCACCGGTGAGGGGTCCGGGGGCCCCGGAGGTGTGCGGGGGACCGGACTCGACGGGGTGAAACGCATGGCCTGGTCGAGCAGGTCCCCCGGGAACTGGGGCACGGTCGTACCACCGCTCAGTACGGCGAAGAGGAACCTGGTGAGGGTCCCGCCGAAGGTGAACCAGCGCGGCCCCCGGGCCTCGTTCACGGTGACGCGCCAGGTGTCGGGAGCGTCCTGCGGGTCGGTGATCCGGAAGAGCCGTTCCCCGTTGTCCGTGCCGGCCATGGCGAACAGCCGCCGGGGGTCGTGGGGCACCGGGTGCGTGCCCCGCTCCCGGTCCCGGCTCAGCTGTTCCCGTGCCCCGGCGGGCACCGGACCGGTCAGATCGACCCATTCGCTCGCGCCGTGCGGGTGGAAGACATGGATGCAGCCGGCGAACACCCCGGGGCCGTACACCGACGCGAGCCGCTTGTAGTCACCGGGGAGCCGGATGCCCAGACGCGTCTCGACGTCGTCCCAGCCGACGGGCCGGGGGGAGGTTTCGGGAGGCGGGCAGAGCCGGGTGAGTTCGGCGAGGGCGGTCACTGGATTCCTGGAAGACGTCGCTGGAGCCGGTCGGCGTGGTCGGGGTTCAGCAGGGTCGTGCCGAGTCTGAAGCCGTTGCTTCCGTCGGCCTCCGTCTGAATGTACGTGGGCACCGAGTCCTTCAGATCGTCCGTGTACTCGAGGTAGACGCTGTACCGGACGATCTCGCCGGGTACCCCCGGGCCGGTCGCCGGCCACCGCATTGTCGATCGACTGCTCCAGATCGCGCATGTCCGGACTGTTCGTGAGGTCCTGCGTGATGGCCTTGCCCGTGTGGCCTGCCGTCCTCGCCCTCGGCCCCGCCTTCGCGCCCTGCCTCGTGCGGCCGTCGGACGTGGAGACGGGCGACCGGTCCGGTGGGTCACCCGGACAGTCCTCCCGTTTCACTCTCGCGCCCTCCGAGGCGTGCAGGGCCGGGCGGGCTCGAAAACGCTGGAGGCCGGCAAACCCCTCCCGAAGAAACGAGACCCGCCATGTCCGTGTCCTCATCGGTGCGCCACCCGGGCCGGCGCCGAATATCCCGTACGCCCCGTGCACCCCGTACCTCCTGTGGCTCCGGTGGAACGCGTACGCCCCGTGCGTTCCGTGGCTCCCGTGGCTCCCCCGCTTCCCGTGGTCGCCGGACAGCCGCCCTCGCGCTGGCCGTGACCGCGGCGGTGGCGGGCGCGGGGCCCGCGGTGGCGGCGGGGCGGGGTTTCGGTGGGGAGAGGCCGGCGGGGGCGGGGGCCGGGGGGACGGGCAAGCCGACGGTGGTGCTGGTGCACGGCGCGTTCGCGGACGCGTCGGGGTGGAACGAGGTCGCCGAGCGGCTCATCAAGGACGGCTACGACGTCATGGCACCCGCCAATCCGCTGCGCAGCCTCAGCGGGGACTCCGCGTACATCGCCAGCGTGCTCAAGAGCATCGACGGGCCGATCGTGCTGGTCGGCCACTCCTACGGCGGTGCGGTGATCAGCGGTGCGGCCGCCGGGAACCCCAATGTCAAGGCGCTGGTGTACGTCTCCGCGTTCATGCCCGACAAGGGTGAGACGCTGGGTGCTCTGGCGGCGAAGTTCCCGGGCAGCGAACTCCAGCCCGCGCTCAACCCCGTTCCCTACTCCGACGGAACGACCAGCGGGACCGATCTGTACATCAAACCCGACCGGTTCCACAGCGTGTTCGCCGCGGATCTGCCCATGTCGGTGACCCGGCTGATGGCCGTGGGGCAACGGCCCATCTCCGGCGTCACCTCCGAGGAGAAGGCGGGGCCCGCCGCTTGGAAGACCATTCCCTCGTGGTTCGTCGTCGCGAAGAACGACAAGGCCATCGCCCCCGATCTGGAGCGCTTCGAGGCCAGGCGCGCCGGGTCGCACACGGTCGAGGTCGACTCCTCGCACGTGGCGATGATGTCCCGCCCCGATGTCGTCACCCAGACGATTCGCGAGGCCGCCGTCACCACCGCGTCCGACTCGGCCAAGGCGGCTGCCCTGGCCGAGAGCGGCGCCCGCAGGCTGGCCATCGCGGGCGCCGGCGGACTGGCGTGCGCGGCGGTGCTCACGGGCACGGCGCTGGTCGTCACCGGAGCCCGGTGGCGGGCGCCGCGCCGCTGAGCGGACCGGGTGGGGCGGTGAACTCCCTTACGGGACCGTGCCGGACGCCCCGGTCGCACCCGCCATGAGCGGACCGGCCCGGCCACCGCGGTGAGCCGTCAGCGGACCACCACCGTGCGCTGCGCCGAGAAGTCGCCCCACTTGCCGTCGGGGAGCTTGGCCCGGAGCTTCACGCTGTAGCGGGTGCCGGGCGGATCGGTAACCGTCATCGTGTAGATCGCCCGGCCGGCCGGCGGGGTCGCGCCCCACACGATCGTGGTGGCGAACTTCCCGTTGAGATACAGCTCATGGGTGTGGATCTCCCCATCGGCCTTCGGTGGCGTCCATGTCAGCTCGACCGACCCCTTGCGCGCCGAGGCCGTCACGTCCGTGGGCGCCGTGCTGGGGCCCTCACCGGGTGCGGCGGGTGTGGTCAGATCGACGGCTTCGCTGTCCGGGGACGAGTTCTCGGCGGCATCGCGGGCCCGGACGGTGAACGTGTAGACGGTGCCGGGGCGCAGTCCGGTCACCCGGGCGGTCGTCTCGGTGCCGGGGACACTGTGGATCCGGGTGTCCTCCTGGTAGACGTCGTACGAGGTCACCGTGGTGTTGTCGGTCGCCTTCCCCCAGGTGAGGGTGACCGCGCGGCGGCCGTCGAGTCCTCCGCGGAGCCGCACCGGCTTCGTGGGGGCCACCTTGTCCTCCGGCGTGGGGGCCGGGGTGGTGACGGCGGTGGCCGGGCTCGGCAGCGAGAGATTCCCCGCGGCGTCACGGGCCCGGACGGTGAAGCTGTACGCGGTCTTCGGGCTGAGGCCGCCGATGTCCACCATGTTCTTGGTGGCGGGCAGGGTCTTCACCCTGGCGCCCTTCTGGAACACCTCGTAGCCGGTGACGGCCTTGTCGTCGGTGGACCGCTCCCACATGACGTGGACGGATGTGGCGCTGCCCGCCTGTGCGGTGACGCCGGACGGTGTGGTGGGGGGCTCGGTGTCCTTGTCCTCACCGTCACACGCGGTGAGGAGAACGAGGGCGGCCGCGCAGACCAACGCGGCTGTTGTGGGGGGACGTTGCACGATCGGGCCTCCGCGGGCGAGGGCAATGGTCCAGACCAATATGGCCGCAGGGGGCCCGGACGGCAAGGCTCTCGCGCGGATTCGCGACGGGGCTCCGGGCGGGGCGCGGGTGGGCCCCGGGCGTGGGCGCGGCGGGTGGTGCGGGCCGGATGCGCGCTGCGGATGCCCCGCAGGGGTATCCGGCCGGCGGGGACGCGGCCGGCACGGCTGCGGTCGGCACGGCCCGCGAGGACGCTGTCTGCACGGATGCCTCGGTGGCTACGGCCGGTAGAGCTCCGGCCGGTACGACTGGGGACGACTGCGGTCCGTAGGGCCGCGGGTCCGGTCGGTAGAGCCGCGGGGCAGTCGGTACGGCTCCTCGCTACGGATGCGCCGGTACGGCTCAGAGGGCCGGGGCGAGCCGTCTCCGCGCGCCTCACCGGCTTTGTCCCGGCCCCGCCCCAAGGCCCGGTCCGCTCACCCCATGCCAGGTCGCTCACGCTTCACCGCTGGGTTCACCGCCAGGCCGAACCGGCGACCGGGGCACGGCGCCCTGGGGACCGGCGGCGATGCGTTGCGGGTCGGGGGGCGGCAGGTCGCGGCGGTCACATAGCCGACGCGGTTGGGGCCCTTCGGCGCGGCCCCCGCCCGGAGCGACGCAACGGCACCTTTCAGGCTCGGCGACGACCGTCACGGAGTCGGCGCGGCCTCCTCGGGCCCGCGACGATTCGCCGGACGGCGGGCGATGAGTTCCCGGTATGCGGACGGTCTCCCCTGTATGGACTCCACGACGACGCCCTCCCTTCCCGGCCTGCGCCCCGCCGCCGACGCCGTGGCCCGGCTGCTCGACGGCGTCGGCGACGAACGGCTCGGCGATCCGACCCCTTGTCCCGAGTACGCGGTACGGGAACTGCTCGGCCATCTCCTCGGGCTCGCTACCGCCTTCCGCGACGCCGCACGCAAGGAACTCGGGGAGACGACCGGCGTCAGCCCCGATGACGCGCTGCCGGTCCTGGAGGACGGCTGGCGCGCTGTCCTGCCGCGACGACTCGACGAGATGGCCCGGGCCTGGGCCGACCCCGCGGCATGGGAGGGCGAGACCCAGGCCGGAGGGGTCGGCCTGCCGGCGGCGCTCGCGGGGCGGGTCGCACTCAACGAGCTGGTGATCCACGGATGGGATCTGGCCCGCGCCACGGGCCAGCCGTACGCACCGGCCGAGGCGAGCCTGCACGTCTCGTACGCGCTGCTGGAGGCGGCCGGGGACGACGACCCGATGCGGGGGACGATCTTCGGGCCGGTCGTGGAGGGAGCGTCCCTGCTCGACCAGGTCATCGCTCTCAGCGGACGACGCCCCGACTGGCGGCCCGGTGAGCGGGCGGCGGAGAGGTGACCGGAGCCGGATCTGTCGACACCCCGCCCCCGCCCGGCCGACGGCACTCGCCGCCGGGCTGACCGTCGGCCTCTGATCCCTCCAGCCTCCGCCCGGACCTCGGCCACCGCCGACTCCCCCGGCCCGTCCGGCCGCACCCCGCAGGCGCCCGGCCCGCGTACCCCGGGCGCACCGCTCCTGCGGGGCGCACCGATTCTCCGGGGAGCCCGCCGGTCCGGGTCCCGCGGACCTCGGATCAGCCGCGTGGCACCGCCTTCACCGGCACCCGCCGAGCGCGCCACCGCCGGGCGGCCCCCTCGCCGTCCCCGCCCCGGGACACCCGGCCCGCGCACCACGCCCGTGGCCGGCGCGTCCCGGTCGCGTGCCTCAGCCCGCGAGCAGCTTCCGCGCCGCGTCCTGGAAGCGCTCGTCCCCGGGGATGATCTCGGACTCCGGGCCCGAGGCCACCACCCGTAGATCCCGCTCCCCCAGGGCGGTCAGGCGCGCCGTCTCCTGGGCGCTGAGGGTTTCCGGGCCCAGCGCCCCCAGGGCCTCCAGGGCGGTGAAGGGATCGGCGTGCAGTTCGGCCGAGGTCAGGAGCAGGTCGGCCGCGTGCGCGGGGGCGCCGCCCGCCGCGTGGAGCGCCAGGACCGCCGTCGGCGCGTGTTCGGGGTCGGTGAGCAGGGATTCCAGCACGGGCGCCAACGGGCGGGCGAGGACTCCCAGTTCGGCCGCGGCCCGGCAGGCGTTGTGGACCGGCCCGCGCATCCACATGCCGTCCGCCGCCTCCGCCAGGACGCCTCTCAGAACCGTCAGGGACTCGGCCGGGTCGCCCGTCAACCGCCACAGGGCCAGGGCTATCCCGGTGTCGGTGTTCATCTCGTGGACCGTCCGACCGCCCGAGGGGGTGAGCGCCGCCCGCAGATGGGGGACGAGAGCGGTGCCCTCCGCGCCGAGGCTGCCCGCCGTCTCGGGGATCTCCGGGCGCAGTTCGCCGCCCAGGAAGTCCTGGAGCGCGCTCAGCAGCGGTCCGGTCTCTCCGGTGAGGCCGCGCAGCGCCTCGGCCGCCGCGTAACGGTCCGCGACGGGACCGGAGCCGGCCGCCTCGCGCAGCAGTTCGGCCGTCGCGTCGCGGCTCTCCGGTGGGCAGACCGCCGCCAGTGCCCGCGCGAAGCGGGACGGTGAACGGTGGAACAGGGCCGTCAGCTCGGGCAGCGCCGCCGATGCCCGGGGGCCCCAGCCCGCCAGCAGTTCGGTCAGCCGGCCCGGCCCGCTGCTCTTGATGTCGTCCGCCGCGGCGACGGCGGTCAGCTGGATACGGATCGCGTTCAGCAGCTCCGGCGCGTACGGGAGCGGGGCCGGGGGGCGCCAGCCGGGGAAACCGGCGACGGCGGCGAGCGTACGGGAGCGGTCGCCGAGGTCGCGGGCCAGCAGCGGGGCCGCCTGCTCCGGGGAGAGCCGGGCGAGGATTTCAAGGGCGCGGTCCGCGAGCTCGCCCCCGGCCGCCGCGAGCGCCGCCAGGGCGGGCGCCGCCGGGGTCGCGTGGCCACCGAGCTTGTCCAGGATCGGCATCAGCGACGCGGTGTGGGTGAAGGACGGATCGGCCAGCAGTGAGAGCAGCACCGGGGCCAGCCGTGCGGGCGCGCCGCGGGAGAGCAGACAGGCGTGCTCGGCCGCTCCGAGCGCCTCGCCGCGTGCGCCCGGTTCGGTGAGCCGGAGCGCGGCCTCGATCAGCTCGTGCGCGGACGCGCGGTCGGCAGGGGTGTCCCGGAGCAGCAGCTCGTTCACCACATGGCGCAGAGGTTCGCTACGGAACTGGTCGAAGCGGCCGGAGACCACCGGGTCGGCGGGGAGCAGGGCCAGCATGGTGTCCCGGTGGACGGGCGACCACGGCAGCCCCGCGTCCAGGCAGGCCATCACGGCGACGACACGTAGTTCGGCGGGGGCGTCGGCGGCCAGCGCCTCCGTCGCGGCGTCCGCCGTGCCGACGGGGTCGACATGCGCGAGGGCGGCGAGCAGTTCGGCCCGTACACCCGGGTCCCGCTCGTCGGCCCGGCGCGGGCGCAGGACGGACAGGACCGAGGCGTCCTTCGTACGCCCCGCGGTCCAGACGGCGGCCCGGCGCACCTCCGGGTCGTCGGCCCCGCACAGCGGAAGGATCAGCGGGAGCGCGGCCACCACGGCGGCCCTGCACAGCCCCGGCCGTGACAGACCGTACTCGTCGGTGCTCTCGGCTATGCCGCCGAGGAGGACCAGCAGATCACCGGAACGGACCCCGGCCGCGGCCAGCCGCGCGAGGAAGGGCACGGTCTCCGCGGTCGCCCCGTAGACCGTGCCCTGGTGGATGACGCTGCCCCACAGCTCGTCGAGGGCCTCGGACGCCTGCCCGTCGTCGCCCACGAGTCCCCGCAGCATGTCGGGCACGTCCTCCGCGTCACCGTAGGCATGCTCCAGCTCGGCCCATCGCACGCCGTCCAGATCCGCGAAAATCCGTTCAAGATCCATGCCTCAGAGGATGGCACGCGGGTCTGACAGTGAGGATGTAGGCGGCATCGCTCGGGGGTCTGACTCTGGGTCTGACTGGCGCTTCGGCTGCCTGTGCGTTGAATCGTCGGCCCGCGGGCGATGCCACTGCGTGTACTCATGGGCGTCCGTGACCTCATAGGAGCTTGGCCGTCGGGCCTCTTCACTGTCTCGTCCGTCTGCCCGGGCAGCACACGCTGTTCCACCACGCCTCTTACGAAGGACGGCAGAGTAAGCATGAGCGCGCCCGGGATAGCAGTGATCGGCGGAGTCGACACCCACACGGACATCCACCAAGCCGCAGTGGTCGACTCGGTCGGCCGCCACCTGGACACGCAGTCGTCCGAGACGACCTCGGCCGGCTACGGGCAGCTGCTGGCCTGGCTGCGTGCCCAGGGGGACGTCATCGCGGTCGGGATGGAGGGGACCGGGGCCTACGGCGCCGAACTCGCCCGGTTCCTGACGGCCAGCGGCATCACGGTCGTGGAGGTCGACCGCCCGGACCGCAGGGCCAGACGGGCCCACGGCAAGTCCGATCCGATCGACGCCTACGCGGCGGCCACCGCCGTCCTCTCCGGCCGTGCGAGCGGAACGCCCAAGAGCCGCAACGGGATCGTGGAAGCCATCCGCGCGCTGCGCGTGGTCCGCAAGAGCGCGGTCAAGGCCCGCACCCAGACCATCAACCAGATCCGCTCTTTGATGGTCACCGCGCCCTCCGCCCTACGGGAGAAGCTGCGGGGACTGCCCACCGCCGTGCTCATCGACACCCTCGCCCGGACCCGGCCCACCGGGGACCTGATGGACCCTGACTTGGCGGCCAGGACGGCCTTGCGTCGCCTCGCCCGCCGCTACCAGGCCCTTCAGCAAGAGATCAAGCAGGCCGACGCCGACCTCGCCCCCCTCGTGACCCGCGCGGCCCCGAGCCTCGTCGCCCTGCCCGGAGTCGGCATCGAGACGGCCGGCCAGCTGCTGATCACCGCCGGAGACAACCCCGACCGGCTCCGGTCCGAAGCATCCTTCGCCCACCTGTGCGCGGCCGCCCCGATCCCCGCCTCCTCGGGCCGCACCAACCGCCACCGCATCAACCGCGGCGGAGACCGGCACGCCAACAGTGCCCTCTACACCATTGTCCTGGTTCGCATGCAATACGACGCACGGACCAGGGATTACGTCGCCAGACGCACCGCCGAAGGTATGACCACCAAGGACGTCATGCGGTGCTTGAAGAGGTTCGTCGCCCGCGAGGTCTACAGGCATATCAAAGCCACCGGCGTCCCGGTCCCGACACCGGCCACCTGAACGAGGTGATCAATTCATCACGAGGTGGTGCGCAGGTCAGGCCAGGGATGCCCGTCCGGCGAGATGCGGGACGGGCGGCCGGCCCGGACAAAGTCACGGTACTCGTCCTGCACGACACCCTGGTTGACCCATCGCCCACGAACAGCGCCCGTGCACTCCTCGGCAAGAACCAGCGCGTCCTGCGGGTCCTCAGCCGTGCCCAGAAGCTGGCCGAAGTCCTCTTCCTCGGCGTCCTGATCGAGCGGCGGGAACACGTCCAGGTCCAGAAAATCCTCGTGCCCGACATCTTCGACGGCATGAACATAGACCTCATACGACGTCCTCGCCGCCCGGACCTCGGCATACCTCACACCAGGGCGCTCGGGCGAACCGACCGGCCCGAGGAACTGCTCGACCGAACGGCCCCGCCTCAAGGCCCCGATGATGAAGGGCTCCACCAAGTAGCGCACCCACGCACAGTACGACCCAGCTATGACAGCCGACCAGCTTGACGATCTATAGGAGCTTCAACACCGCCCGGCCCGCTCTGCCCGCGCCGGGACGGTCCAAAGGGCCCCGGACCACGGGTGGTCGGGAGACGGCCGGCGACGGCTGCCGGCCGCGAGGTGCCCGCCGGAGCCGGGGGCCGACGCACACCCGGCCATGGGCGCCGTGGCCAAGGGCGCCCCTGCTCGGGCGGCGACCGCCCGGCCGGCCGTCCCCCGGCCGACGGCTCAGCTGCCCGGGGGCAGGTGCCCGGCGGGGCGGGTGCCCGGCAAGGCTCGTGCCGACGGGGCTGGTGCCGGGAGGGAACCCGCACGCCCGCCGGGTCCCCCGCACGCCACCAGCCGTACGCATCTACGCCGGCCGGCCCGCCCGCCATGCCGTCAGAACGTGAGCTTCCAGCTGTCGAGGAACCCGGTGTTCCCCGGATAGGCGTCCCGGACCTGGAGCTTCCAGGTGCCGTTGGCGACTTCGGCCGAGGCGTTGACGGCGAAGGTGTCCTTCAGATCGACGGTGCCGTCCGCGGTGAAGGTCTTCAGCTGGTAGACGGTCCCGTCGGGCGCGACGAGGGCGATGTCCAGATCACCCCGGAACGGATGCTTGATGTCGACGGTGACCCTGACCGAGGTGGGCGCGTTGCCGCTCACTCCCGTGACCGTGACGGGCGAGACGACGGCACGGCCGAGATCCGGGACGCTGAGCCGGGTCCTGTTCTCGAACGACGGACCGCTCGGCCAGGGCCCGTCCGGCCGCGTGCCGACGTTGACGGCGGCCCAGGCGTGGCCGACGGCCTTCTGTTCGGGGCTGTTCGCTCCGTACAGCTCGCCCGCCGCCTCCAGGGTGTGCTGACGGGCGGCGGCGAAGGTCTCGTTGGGGAGCATCTTCTCGGTGAGCGCCTTGAACCAGATCTTCTCGGCCTTCCCGATGCCTATCGCGGGCACCGGCAGATTGTCGAAGGTCGGGCTGTTGTACCGGACGCCGTTGACCGTCTTCGCACCGCCGCCCTCGGACAGCAGATAGAAGAAGTGGTTGGCTATGCCCGAGGAGTAGTGGGGGTCGAGGACGCCGAGGCTCGCGCGCCAGTTGTCCATGGACCCCCCGTCCTTGCTGGGTTCGTCCATGTAACGCAGGGGTGTGCCGTCGCCGTTGATGTCGATCTTCTCGCCCGTCAGATAGTCCGCGGGGTCGGTCGCGTTGCCCGCGTAGAACTCGACGGCGGTGGCGAAGATGTCCGAGGTGGCCTCGTTGAGACCCCCCGCGTCATAGGCGTCGTAGACGAGTCCGGCGGTGTGGGAGGTGACGCCGTGGGTCATCTCGTGGGCAGCGACGTCGACGGCGGTCAGGGGTGACCGGTTGTTCACACCGTCGCCGTAGGTCATGCAGAAGCAGGTGTCGTTCCAGAACGCGTTCACATAGCCGTTGCCGTAGTGGACCCTGCTGGAGGCGCCGACCCCGTCCCCCCGGATGCCGTTGCGCCCATGGACGTTCTTGAAGTAGTCCCAGGTGAGCGCGGCACCGTAGTGGGCGTCCACAGCGGCGGTCTGGGGGTTCGCGGGCGTACCGTCGCCCCAGGTGTCGTCCGTGTCCTTGAACAGGGCCCCGGTGCGGGCGTCGACCGTGGTGTGTCCGCCGCGCGCGGTGTCGGTCAGGGTGTACGAGCCGGGCGAGCCCGCGGTGCCGATCCGGACCGTACCGCTGTACTGACTGTGGCCGCTGCCCGTCTGCACGCCCTGGAACTCGGACAGCTTCTTGCCGGTCAGCGCGTCGGTGACGATGTGCAGTTCGTTCGGAGTGCCGTCCTTCCGGATACCGCCGACGACCCGCTCCCAGGCGAGCACGGGCTTGTCGCCCCCGGCCCAGATCACGGTGCGCGGTGCCCTGGAGCCCTTGGCCGTGGCGGCCTTCGGCTTCTTGGTGACGGGCGCGGTGGTGGCCACGGCGGCGAAGCCGGCCCTGGTCGCCCTGGTCGCCCTGTCGACGTTGTCGACCGCTCCGTCCGGGCCCCGGTGGACGATGAGCTGCCCGCCGAGCACGGGCAGGCCCCGGTGGACCTGTTCGTACCGGGTGTGGGTGGTGCCGTCGCGGTTCTCGACGACGTCCTTGACCCTCAGCTCGGTCCCGGGGCCGAGCCCGATCTCCCGGGCGGTGCGGATGCGCCGCCTCTCCGCCTTCCGGATCAGGGCGGTCCTCTCCTGCGGGGTGGTCGCGGCGGGCAGCGCGCCCGGATCGACCGGGGTACCGTCCGAACCGGCCGGAAGAACGCCGAGGATGGCCCGGGAAGCGGCCGGGACTCCGGAGGGCGCGGGGGTCGTCGCATCGGCCGAGACCTGCACACCGACAGCGACGACGACGCCCGCGGCCACCAGGGCCGTCGCGGTCCGGGCGCGTCTGCCGACGGCTTTGGGAGAGGTGGGACTCAACGTGTGGCTCCTTCGCTGGCCGGTCTGCCGGGGGCATGGCCGACTGGGGGCCGGACAGCGAACGGTCGCTCGCCGGGGGCCCTGTGACGATGGTTCAGGGAAACGATTCCGGCGGACCGGAGTGCCGGGCGGCGGTCACGGGAGAGCCTGAGGGGGGGGTGGAGGGCGCCGACCGGGAGTCAGAGTGCCACCGCGCGCCCTGGCGTGTCAGGAGCAGGACAAAGGTTGGCCGATTTCCCTCACCCAACCCAGAAGCGGAATCCCGTCAACTGGCTGATTGAGCATCAACTGAACCCTGACCGACGGTAGTTCACCCCTCACCAGGGAATGAAGCGGAATTCGCTGGACGTCCCGGCGAGCCGCTTCCGGGGACGACCACGACCATGCGGTCTCGCTTCAACTTCTTTGCGTAAACATGGGTGTTCGGTAGATCCCCACTCTGATAGGAAAGCTTCCTAATAGAGCACCTCCCCACCCCACACTCTGGAGGCAAGGTGCCCGCCCCCCACAGGCGCGCTCGACGTCCGGCCGCCCGGTTCGTCCCTCATTTACTGCTCCTCGGCGTGACACTGATCACCGTGTCCGCCACGGCGTACGGGACCGGTGCCTCGTCCGGCGGCGGGCAGCCGGCTGGCGGATCGGCCGGTCAGCGGTCCGGCGCGCAGGCACGCGCCGCCGCCGGGCTCGACGACCCGGCGAAGAAGGACATCGCGATGAAGCTGGTGTCCAGTGCGGAGAACTCGTCGCTGGACTGGAAAGCGCAGTACACCTACATCGAGGACATCGGTGACCGGCGCGGCTACACCGCCGGGATCATCGGATTCTGCTCCGGAACGGGCGACATGCTGGAGCTGGTCGAGCGGTACACCCGGCGCAAGCCCGGCAACGTACTGGCGCGATACCTTCCCGCGCTCCGGCAGGTCGACGGCACGGACTCACACGCCGGGCTCGACCCCCACTTCCCCGGCGACTGGGTGAAGGCGGCCCGGGACCCCGAGTTCAGGAAGGCGCAGAACCACGAGCGCGACCGGGTGTACTTCGACCCGGCCGTCAGCCGGGGCAAGAGCGACGGCGTCGGCGCGCTCGGCCAGTTCATCTATTACGACGCCCTCGTGATGCACGGCGGCGGTACGGACCCGACCAGCTTCGGCGCCATCCGTACGAAGGCGCTCGCCAAGGCCAGGCCACCGGCCCGGGGCGGCGACGAGAGGACGTATCTCAACGCCTTCCTCGACGCCCGGGTCTGGGCGATGAAGCAGGAGACGGCCCACAGCGACACCAGTCGCGTCGACACGGCCCAGCGGGTGTTCGTCCGGAACGGCAACCTCGACCTCACCACACCGCTGGACTGGAAGGTCTACGGCGACAGCTTCCATCTCGACTGAGGTCCACCACCGAGGGGGAAGAGCAGGGCGCGTACCTCGCCACTGGGTACGCGCCCTGCCTACGGCCATGCCCCCCGGCGCACTGTACGGTCCCGTACACCCGCGGGCCCCCCTTACGTCTCCGCCGCCGTACGTGCCCCCACGACATCACCGCCCTCAGGGCGTCGCCCGGGTCGGTGCGGATACGGGTCCGCCGGCTTCCGGCTCGACGGTTCCGAGGACGACGAGCATGTCCCGGGGAAAGGCGTGGTGGAACTCCGGCGCCGGGGCCTCGCCGATGAGCCGGCGGTTCCGGCGGTCGGCAATCCGGCGATCCAGAGATTCAGCGGTCCGGCGCTTCCATGGGCGCCCGCGCCGAACCGTTCCGTCGCGGTGGCCGCTACGGCCCGCTCAGTCCCCCGCAGCGATCCGCGCGAGCCGCCGGGCCTCCACCCGGGTGGCGTGCGCGATCGCCTCCTCGTCCACCGTCGTCAGACGGTTGTCCTCGACGACGGTTCTGCCGCCCACCAGGGACAGCGTTACGGGAGCCGCCGCGCCGAGAACCAGGGCCGCCACCGGGTCGGCGATGGAGGCGTGGGCCAGGGTGTCCATCTTCCACAGCACCAGGTCGGCGAGCTTGCCCGCCTCCAGGGAACCGATCTCCCCGGCCCGGCCGAGCACCCGCGCTCCTCCGTACGTCCCCAGCCGCAGCGCCTGGCGGGCGGTCAGGGCGAGCTCACGGCGGGCGCCGAGGCGGTTGATGAGGAGCGCGTTGCGCAGTTCGGTGTGGAGTTCCCCCGACTCGTTGGAGGCGGTTCCGTCGACGCCGAGGCCGACGGGGACGCCCGCCTCCAGCATGTCGGGCACCCTGGCGATCCCCGCCGCGAGCCGGGCGTTGGACGACGGACAGTGCGCGACGCCCGTTCCCGTACGGGCGAAGGCGGCGATGTCCGTGTCGTTCATATGGACGCAGTGCGCCATCCAGACATCGTCGCCGAGCCAGCCCGTCGACTCGAAGTACTCGGTGGGACCCACGCCGAACTGCTCCTTGCAGAACTGCTCCTCCTCCACCGTCTCCGAGCCGTGCGTATGCAGCCGCACCCCCTTGCGCCGTGCCAGTTCGGCTCCCTGGCGGAGCAGTTCGGTGGATACGGAGAAGGGCGAGCAGGGCGCCACCGCGATCCGGGTCATCGCGTCGAACGATGTGTCGTGGTACTTGTCGACGGTCTCCTCGGTGTGCGCCAGCGCGTCGTCGAGGGATTCGACCGCGAAGTCCGGGGGCAGTCCCCCGTCCGACCGCCCCCTGTCCATGGAGCCCCGGGCCAGGGTGAGGCGCACCCCCGTCTCGTTCGCCGCGCCGATGATCGCGCCGGAGAGATCCCCGGCACCCCGGGGATAGACGTAGTGATGGTCCATCGCGGTGGTGACCCCGCCGCGGGCCATCATGGCGAGGGAGCCCCGGGCCGCCGCGCGGACCATCGGCTCGTCGATCCGCGCCCAGACCGGGTACAGCGCGACCAGCCAGTCGAAGAGATTGTGGTCGGTGGCGACTCCCCTGGTGATCCACTGGTAGAAGTGGTGGTGGGTGTTGACCAGGCCGGGGGTGGCGAGATGGCCGGTGCCGTCGATCCGGCGGACCACCTTCTCCAGCCCCTCGGGCGCCGGACCCGCGCCCACCGACTCGATCCGGTTGTCCGCGACGACGAGATGGCCGGAGGCGTACTCGGTGTCCTGCGCGTCCACGGTCGCGACGGCACAGTTCTCGATGACGATGCGCGAAGCCGCCATTCGGGGATCCTCGTTTCCTTGCTCGGCGTCCGCTTCGGGGCTCGGGGCGACCGGGTCGGTCCCGACCGGTTCGCACGGCCGGTCTCACACGGTGGGGCTCACACAGTCGGTCTCACACAGTCGGGCTCGCACAGTCGGGCTCGTGCTGTGGGGTTCCGTACGGTCGGGTGCGGGTGGGGAGCAGCTCAGAGGTTGGTGAGATCGACCGGGATCTGCGGCTCGGCGTCCTCCCTCAGGATGGTGGCCTCGATCAGCCCGTAGGGCCGGTCGGCCGCTACGTACACCTCGTTGTCGTTGTCGAGCCCGAACGGCTCCAGATCCACCAGGAAGTGATGGTTGTTGGGCAGCGAGAATCGGATCTCGTCGATCTCGTCCCGGTGCTCGATCACCCGGGACCCCATGTGCCAGAGGGTCTGCTGCAGAGAGAGGGAGTACGTCTCGGCGAACGCCCGGAGGATGTGTGTCCGCGTCTGCTCGTACGAGGTGTCCCAGTCGGGCACGGGGTCCTCGTCCGAGGTCCAGCCGTAGCGCCACCACGCGGACACATCGGTGGCGAGTACCCGGTCGTAGGCCTCCTTGAGCGTCGTGTACGTGTCCTTGCGATAGCCCCAGAACTCGGAGTCCGTGGAGTTCAGCACCGTGAGGCCCTTGAGCCCGGAGACCACCTGCCAGGTGTCACCGTCGTAGGTGATCTGGCAGACGCGGGTCTCCTGACCCTTGCGTATGAAGGAGTGGCCGGGTTCGCCGCCGGCTCCGGCCCCCCGGTCGCCGCCGGAGGTGGTGATGCGCTCCCACGCGTACTCCTCGATACGGATACGGGCCCGGTGGATCGGCTCCTGCGACGATACGAAATGACGTGCCAGATGGATGCCGAACTCCTCGGCGGACGCGATTCCATGCGCCTTGGCGAACGCGAACACCGTGTTCTTCGTGGTGTCGGTCGGCAGGACGTTGGCGTTGGAGCCGTGGTGGTGGACCTCCTCCATGTCCCCGGAGAGGGCGACGGAGACGTTCAGGTCCTTGATGTGGTGGGTGTGACCGTCACGGGTGATGCGCACGACGCGGTTCTCGGCCTTGCCGTACTGGTTCTGCCCGAGAACCGCCGGGCGGTCGGGGCGGTTCGCAGCAGCCGGGCGGTCCCCGGGGGCCGGGCGGTGGCCGGGGTTCCGGGGGCGGTCAGGCTTCGTCGGGTGGCCGGGGTTCCGGGGGCGGTCGGAGTTCGCCGAGTGGTCAGCGTTCGTCGGCCGGTCGGAGTTGCCCGGCCGGTCGGGGCGGGAATCGGCTGTCATGAGATCTGCTAGCTCCCTCGGTAAACGGAGTAGCCGAACGGGTTGAGCAGCAGCGGTACGTGGTAGTGCTCGCCCGGTACGACGGCGAAGGCGACCGCCACCTCCGGGAAGAACACCGGGCCGTCCCCGCCGTCCCGGTTCGCGGAGGCGTCCTGCCGTGCCTCGGCTCGCCGGGTCAGGAAGTACTCCTCGGTCCCGAAGACGAGTCGTACCCCGGTGGTGCCCTCAGGCAGGACCGGCAGATCCCGGCAGCGCCCGTCCGCGTCGGTCGTGAAGCCGCCGAGGCGCGTCCATTCGGCGCCGGGCCCGCTGCGGGCCGACAGGGAGACGGCGACTCCGGCCGCGGGGCGTCCGGTGCCGGTGTCCAGGATGTGGGTGGACACCGACGCGGTGGCTTCCGTACTCATGCGCTGTTCTCCTCCACGGGCTGCGTCGATCGGTCCCGGTCGCCGTCCCCGGGGACCCGGGTCCCCGGCGCATCGGCGGGCGCCGGGGCTGTTCGGCCCCAGGACCCCTCAGGCGCCCCGGGGACCCGCCGTTCCCACCTCCCCTTCCCCGCTGTCCGTCCCGTTCGTCCTGTCCGTCCCTTTCCTCTCTTCCGTCTCCTCGGGGTCTTGGGTGAACTCGTTCTCGCGGGTGCCTTCGGCCAGACGAGTGAGCCGGATGCGGTTGATCTTCCCCAGTTCGGTGCGGACGTTCTCCCGCTCCCGCTCCCGCGTACTGCCGATCCGGTCCCGGAGGGCGTCCCGCATCCGCTCCCCGCTCAGCCCGGCGGCGCAGATCAGAAAGACATGGCCGAACCTGTCCTGGTACGCCAGGTTCAGTTCCAGCATCTCCGCCCTGAGGGCGTCGGAGGCCGTCGCCATCCCGCGCTGCTCCCGGGACGACACCGCGTCCCCGGGCCCCGGGCGCCCGATTGGCGGATGCCCCGCCATCGCCTCGGCCAGATCCGTCTCCGTGAGCCCGGCCAGGGCCGCGTCAGCCGCGGCGAGAAGGGCTCCGGTGGTGGCGTACGGGCGCCGGGCGAGCAGTGCGCTCCCCCACGCCGAACTGGCGCACACCTCGTGGAGCGCTGCGATCGCGTCCCCTTCGGACGCGGTGTTGAACCGGGCGAGACCCGGGGAGGGCTCGGGCGCCTTCCCCGTAACGCGCTGTGGTCTCGACGGCACGGGAACCTCCGTGGCTGCTTCGGCTGTGCGTCGAACGGCTGCGCATAGCTAACGCGCTCGACAACATCGCGTCAACACTTTGTTGAAAAGTTGCTCCGAGGGCCCGCCCCCCCTCCATCCCGGCCGCCGTGCGCCATTCAGGCAGACGCCTACGCCGAGCGGCGGGGCGGCGGCCGGTCAGGCGTCGACGGCGTCCCGGAAGTTGAAGCAGCCCTGGAGCTTCGCGGTGTGCTTGCCGTCGGCGACATCGACGGTTCCCCCGAGGAAGGCCATGCGGTGGCTGTCCCATCTGTCGGTGATCCGGTCGAAGGTGAGCCTGAGGGGTACGCGGCTCTCGAAGACCGGCCGGGACAGCGAGAACCGGAGCGAGGTGACCTGGATACGCCTCCTCGCCTCGTCCATGTCCACGCGCGGGAGGGCGGCCAGCGTGGGGTGGTGGCCGTTGGTGTAGGCGAACAGCAGGGAGGCGAGTGCCTGGTAGGAGACGATCGCCGCCAGGACCGGGGCGTGCAGGACCGGGCGGTAGGAAGTACGCGTGTCCATCCCTGCCGCCGCGCCGATGTCGAACACACCGCGGTACACACCCTCGTCGAAGCTCACCTCCGAGGCCGACCACGGGGTGTGGAACCAGGTGTCGGACAGCTGGTTCATGATGGCGCGGAAACTCGGCGGCTGAGCGCTGGACACGGTGATCACCTTCGCGTGGGAGCAGGGGAGGGTGTCAGGGGCACGGCCCCGCGGGCGCGCTTTCCCTGGTGGTTCCAGAGGCGAACTACCCGCCCGCCGGAACAGGCTCAAGTCCGGTCGGGGCAAACCACTCGATCTACTGAGCGCGGGGCGCCCTACCCGGCGGTGGGCCGGGGCGATGACGCCCGGCCGCAGGAGAGGCGCACGGTGTCCACAGCGCTCCAGGCCGCCGCGGTGTCGAACAGCGTCGTCGAGGCCCTCCGGCCGGGAAAGTACAGGACGTAGCTCTGCGCCATGAACGACAGCTCGCCCCACGGTTCCCGGATGCACGCGCGCCCGAGCGTATGTCCGCAGCGGTCGCAGACGATCCACGGGACGACGGACAGGCCGGCCAGTGCGGCCTGAGGACCGATGGCGCTTCCGTCCAGGGGAGCCGTACCGGACGGCTCGATCAGTCTCAGCGACACCTCGTCCCGACCCCGGCTCCGGTCCTGCTCCCGACCCCGGCTCCGGTCCTGCTCCTGGCTCCGGCAACGGCGGATGTCCGGTTCCAGCGCGGGCCACACGCCCCAGAGCTCGGACGCCACGGCGATCTCGGCCCGCGTCGTCTCACTGATCGCGACCCCGTCCGCAAGCAGCCCCCCAACGAGCAGGTCCAGCCCGGCCTCCTGCTCCCCGATCGCCCGGCAGTCCATGACCTCCTGGGCCCGGTCCGGTGACAGCAGGGCGGCGAACCGGCTCCACCGGGTTGCTTCGTCGGTCACACGAGCGAGGCTATCGAAGCCCGGGCAAGCCGTGCCCTGCGCCTGGGGCAGCCCGGAGTCATCGGGTGACGGCGGCGATGAGTGCGGCCCGGGGCCGCGAGACCGGGTGCGCCGTTCCGCGGCCCGGGAGCCGCCAGGCCGGGTGCGCCGCCCCGCACTGCGTCGGCAGCCTGCCCCGCCCCGGTCGTTCTGCCGCGCCTCAGTCGTCCCGACGCGTCCGCTCCTCGCCCCCGCGCGCCCTGGCCCGCCGCTCACTGGCGTAGTTGATGTAGTTGTAGACGGTGAAGCGGCTGACGCCCAGCGCCCCCGCGACGGTCTCCACTCCGTGCCGTACGGAGAACGCGCCGCGCGCCTCCAGATTCCGTACGACCCGCTGCTTCGTTCTGCGGTCCAGCTCCGGCAGGGGCTTGCCGTGTGTGCGTTCCAGGGCGGCGAGAATACGGTCCAGCGACTCGGACAGCAGCGGCAGGCGTACGGCGAGCACGTCCTCGCCCTCCCAGGCCAGGACCACATCGTCGGTATCCGCCTGCGCGAGGCCCACGATCTCGCCACCCATCGCGTCGACCAGCGGCTTGACGGCATGCGTCAGCGGGTGCTCCGTCACGGAGGGCGGGGTGTCGTCGGGCCGGGTCACCGGTCCGTCCCATCGGCCCCGGCGATCCCGGTGGCCCCTGTGCTCCCTGCGGCCCTCGCGGTCTCGGCGGTCGCCGTGGTCTCCCCGATCAGGCTCACCTGGAGGGAGATCCGGGTGGCCCCGGCTTCCAGGGTGCGCCGCAGCAGCGCGTCCACGGCGGTGAGTACGGCGTCGGTACCGCCCTCCGCCGTATTGCCGAACGGCCCGACGTCCACGCCGTCCAGCCCGGCCGACCGCACCACCTCACGGGCGACCACCGCATGGGCGGGCGTCTCGTCCAGATCGAAGGGCTCGGTCGTGAACTCCACTCTCAAACGCACGGTGCCCCCATGGTGTCTCGTCCGACCTGCACGTTCTCTCGTACTCCAACGGGGAGGGCACATACGGGGCACACTCTCCGCCGCCGGTGCGCCGCACGCCCCGGCCACAGTGGCCACGTCGGTTCATCCGGCGTGGCCGAGGTGACCGTGAACGCTCGGCGTCATCGCCGCGCCGGTCGGCCCAAGCGCTCCGGCACGACCTTAACGGACGCCTCCGCGGTGATCGGCAGTGACGTACGGACCAGTACACCCGGCGCCGGCGCCACCATGCTCTCCCCGGGGCCCGGTGTGTCCGGGGAGAGCCACGGCACAGCCGCCAGGGGCGGCCGGAACCGAAGCCCGCGAACGGCCCGCTGGTCCATGGCGAGGTGGACAGGTCGGCCGTGCCGGAGTCGGAGGTCGGGCCCGGGGAGGTGCTGGGAGCCCATGCCCATGCCGAGCGGATCGTCGGACTCCAGCTCGTGGCCGCGCCAGGCCAGGGTCTCCCGGGCCTGGCTGGACCACCCTTGGGGATAGGCCTCACGGGTGCGTACGGTGAGGGCGTTCTCCAGGGTGGTCCTGGCCCGGGTGCGATCGTCCCGCCGGCCTACCTCGACGCGCCCCGGTCGCTGCCCTTCACCGCCCTGCTTCCGGCGGAAGCCGGGTCAACGGTCTTCCGGGACAGTCGAGTCGGCCGACGTTCATGCCGACTAGTGACCCCTGGCTCCCTGCCCGGTGCTCCGCCGCAGCAGGCGCCGGGCAGGCGGAAGGCGCTCCGCCCCGGGGCCGTGGCGCGGGATCCGGGCTACGCTCATGGCATGGGTGACAGTGCCGATCCGATCCCCCGGGGACCCGAACACGACGCGGTTCACCGACAGCTCACCACCGTCGCGAACGACTGGGCGGCCGCCATCGTCTCCAACGACCCCGCCCGCATCGCGAGCTTCATGGCGGACGAGTGGGCCATCGTCTCCGAGACCGGTGTCACCACCAGGGAGCAGTTTCTCGCCGTCGTCGAGTCCGGGGAGCTGACCCACTCGGCCATGGACCTCATCAGCCGGCCCAGGGTCCAGGTGCACAGGGACACCGCCGTGTTCACCGCGCGTGTGACCAACACGGCCCACTTCGGGGGCCGGCGCTTCGACGCCGACGAGTGGACGACGGATGTCTTCGTGCGGCGGGATGGACGCTGGCTGTGCGTGCTGAGCCATATCACCGCGGCGGCTCCGGCACCGTAACCCGGCACCCGCCGTGAGCCGACGCACCTGAGCCCGCACCAGCCGTCCGCCCGGTCCGCTCCCGCGCGGCTCCCGCCCGGATTCCGTCCGTGCCGACGACGATG
Organism: Streptomyces sp. NPDC051018; assembly: GCF_044456085.1. Lineage (NCBI taxonomy): Bacteria > Bacillati > Actinomycetota > Actinomycetes > Kitasatosporales > Streptomycetaceae > Streptomyces > Streptomyces sp. NPDC051018. The sequence continues at coordinate 378,312 of NZ_JBITFN010000004.1, read as the reverse complement.
CGGCCGGCCTGATGTTCCCCTGCGGCCGGGCCCTGACCGGCGGGCCCGGCCGTACGGACCCGGCCGGGGCCAAGACCGCCCCGGCCGTGGTGAGAGCCCGCCCGGGCCGCGGCACCACACCCGCCCCGGAACGGGGACGGCACGGACGGCCGGTCCCTTTCCGCCCGGCAACGACGCCCCTGGCACCTCTGCCTCCGCCCCGCTCACGGGGCACTCTCCCGTCACCGCGTCCATGGCGTACGAGGGCGATCGGCACCGGCCGGCGCTTCGCGGTGACGAAGTACCCCCTTCCCCCGGTGCCGGTGCACACCGGGCGATACCGGCCCGGCGGGGCCCGGCGCGTTGATAGCGTCGGAGCGCACCGGGCCGACCGGTACGGTGCGCCGTGCGACCGAGAGAGACTTGATGCCCCCGACGATCCGCAGGGCTGTGATCCCCGCCGCCGGACTCGGCTCCCGCCTCCTGCCCCTGACCAAGGCCACCCCCAAGGAAATGCTCCCGGTCGGCGACAAGCCGGTGATCGAGCACACCGTGCGCGAGTTGGTGACATCCGGCATCACGGACATCACCATCGTCGTCTCCGGCGGAAAGTCGCTGATCCAGGACCACTTCCGCCCCAACCCGGCCCTGGTCGACCAGTTGCGCGCCGACGGGAAGACCGCGTACGCGGACGCGGTCGAGGAGGTCGCCGAGCTGGCCCACCGGGGTCACATCACCTATCTCGACCAGCACGGCCCGTACGGCAATGGAACCCCGGTACTCAACGCGGCCCGCAACGTCGGCGACGAGCCCATGCTGGTGCTGTGGCCCGACGATGTGTTCGTGGCCGAGGTGCCCCGCGCGCAGCAGTTGATCCGCGCCTACGAGACGACGAACTGCCCCGTGCTGGCCCTGATGCCGATAGACCGCACGGATGCCCACCGCTACGGGGTCCCCGTGGTCAAGGAGGACCTGGACGGCGGGCTGCTGCGGATCACCGGCCTGGTCGAGAAGCCCAAACCGGAGGACGCCCCCTCCACGTACGCGGCCATCGGCGGCTATGTCGTCACCCCCGCCATCATCGACGAACTGCGCGAGCAGACCAGCCGCTGGTACGAGCACCGGACCGGCGAGGTGTATCTGACGGATGCCATCAACGCGTACGCCAACAGCCGTGCGGTGTACGGTCAGGTGATCTCCGGACGCTGGTACGACACCGGGAACCCCGCCGACTATCTCGTGGCGCAGATGGCCTCCGCGCTGGCCCACCCGGAGTACGGGCCGGTCCTGCGGCGGCTCGCCCGGCAGCTGGACAGCGATGAGCGGCCCGAGGCCGGGACCACCGCCTGATCCGGCACTCCCCGTGGGCCGCCCCCCTGTAGCCGGCGGTCCACGGGATTCCTCCATGGGGCCGCCGCATGTCCGCGAACCCGCCAACGGGCCCATGCCCGCCCACCGCTCCGGACCGGCACACGATCCACCACCTCCCCGCGCACTGCGAGTCCGCCCGCGCGGTGGCCTCGGCACTCCCCGCCGGCGTCCCCGGAGCCTTCACTCCACTGGAGCGGCTGCCGCCCCGGCTTCTCCGGACTCAACGGGCGGAGCCGGAACCGGACCTCGGAAGGTACGGACTCACGCCCGTCGGATGACGGCGTCAGGAGCCGTACGCCTGTGGGCCCCGGCCCCGGATCGGTGCCTTCGGCACCCCGGTCCACCGGCTCCGGCCACCCCACTCCATATCATTCATTTCATATGACCACCCCCGGGTGATTTCCCGTGATCTCCACACCGGACACAACGGGGCGATGAACCTTTCCCCTTCCCGGCGGCCGATAGATCACATCCGCCATAAACGATAATTCCAAAGGGAATTGACGGATCGTCATCAGGCTCCCACCAGGCCACCGTTTTTCCGACGAGTCGGCGACTACTCAGAATCGAGCCCTCTGTCAACACTCGAAGCGGTGATTGCGCCCCTTTTGCTCGCGGAAATACCGTAACGGCTGTGCAGTTGTACGGAGCCGTTCGGCCGCATCAGACGGCTCCGCCGCGGCGGCCCGCTGGGGAGCAGGCACCTGCCGCCTTGTCAGGTCAGTAAACCGTTCGCGATCCCACCCGTGGCAGTCGGGTTGAGCCCGCCCTTCGGTCCACCACCGGGGGATGCCGTCCGCTCGGCGCATCGCCCTCTTCGAGAACGGCTCGAAAATGACAGCTCAGGCCTTTCTTTCCTGGTCCCCGTCAGCCATCGTGTTCGACTGCGACGGCACTCTGGTGGACTCCGAATGCCACTGGCAGGAAGCGCGGATGAAGACCTTCCGCGAATTCGGCCTCAAGCCGGCCGAAGGCTTCACCGAACGCGCGCAGGGCGTTCACTACATCGAATGCGGTCGCCTTATGGCCGAGGAGACGGGAAAACCCGAACTCACCGACGAGCTGACCCATTCGCTCCTCAGGCACTTCATGGCCCTCGTCCAGACCCACCCGATCACCATGCCCGGCGCCGTCGAACTGGTCCGGCTCGTCGCCGGACACCTCCCTCTCGCGGTGGCCAGCAACTGCCCGCTGGAGGTGGTGGAGTCCACCCTGGCCAGAGTGGGCCTCCTCCGCCACTTCGGCCATGTCGTCGTACCCGGCGAGGCCATGCGGCCCAAACCCGAGCCCGACCTCTACGCCACCGCGGCCCGTCTCTGCGGTGTCGCGCCGGAGCAGGCCCTGGCGGTGGAGGACTCCCTCACCGGCATCGCCTCCGCGCGCAGCGCCGGACTCCAGGTCCTGGGTGTCGGCCCCCGGCTGAACGGCCGGCACACCCCGGACCTCCGGGTCGCCACTCTGGCCGACCCCGACCTGCTCACCTGGGCACGCACCCATGTCGCGGGAGGGACACCGCCGCGCGGATAGCACCGCGGCAGGCCGGGCGACCCACCGGGGCGCGGCTTGGTGCGATCGGCTCCCGGGAACCGATCGCACCAAGCCGCGCCCCGCACGCACCAAAGGCATGGGTGACGCCTCCTCACCTCGGATCCGGACTGCCGCCCGGACGGCTGCCCTTCCGGGTACACGCCCTCCCGCACCACCGAACGGCACCCACGTTCCGCGATACGGAAGAAGAGTCCCCCTCAGCGGAAGGAAGGGGGAAGTTGGACCATAAGTAGTCAAGCGATGGACCAAGTGTCTCCCCAAGCGGTGGCACCTGGTGGACGATGGGCGGCAGCGGAAGAGGAGCAGGGCGGTAACAGGGGGTGCGGCGATGGCCGAAGCGGTACCGGTGCGCTGCCCGTCGTGTCTGCGCGACCATCTGTACGCGTCACCGGTCTATCCCTGCGAGTGCGGCGAGCCCGTGGCCCCTCCCCTGCTGGCGACGGCTCCGCCCGAACGCCTGCTGCGGCGGACCTGGAGCGAGGACTGGGTGATGGTGCGCTGCCGGCACTGCGCACGGGAGGGCTACTGGCCCCAGCCGGAGCTGGGCTGCCCCTGCGGCGCGCTGCTGCGTATCCCCGTACGCCCGGTCGGCGCCCCGGGGCCGGCCGCGACGGACGGCCGGCCCGGGGCCTTGACGAAGGGCTCCCCGCCGCAGGGCTCCGCGCCGGGCCCGGTACCTCTGGGCGGTGTGCTCCCCCGCCCGCCGTACCCTCCGCTGCCGCACATGGGGGCGACACCGCGCCCTTCCTTCCGTCCCATCGCCATAAGGACCACCCGGGACGCGGTGACGGCGGCGGAGCTGTATCTGCGGTGGCTGGGGTTCCGCGAGGTGGTCCAGCAGGAGGTCCACCGGGCCGACGTACGGCCGGGGACCCGGCTGTCGTCCGCCGTCGACCTGCGCGGCCCCGGCCTGATCGCCCAGGTCGAGCCCTCGACCCGGCCCGCCGGTCTGCGTGATGTGGAGTGCCTCTGGCTCAACGGTCTGAGCGAGCCCGCGACCACCGTCTACTTCGCGCTCGCGGGGTACACCGACGATGCCCGGAGCCGCGCGGACGAGCTGGGCGTTCCGCTGTTCGTCATGGATCTCACGGGCAGTCCCCAGCCGGTCAACGCCACGGCCGACGACCTGGTGGCGAAGGGCCCGAGCGCCTGACCGCACCCGGGCACCCCCGAGCCTCCGGACACCCGGGGATCCACGGCGTACCACCGGGCCCGGTGCACCCGCGTCCGGCCCCATGGCACCCCGGGGACGGGCGATACTTCCGGTATGCGTATACGACCGGCCGAAGCCGCCGAGCTGCCTCTCCTCCAGGACATCGAAAGGGCGGCCGGAGAGCCGTTCCGTGACCTCGGTATGGCGGAGATCGCCGACGACGAGCCCCCGGCGCTCGATCTGCTGGAGGGGTACCGCCGCGCGGGCCGCGCCTGGGTGTCCGTGGACGGGGACGGCCCGCCCCTCGCGTATCTGATCCATGACACCGTCGACGGCGCGGCCCATGTCGAGCAGATCTCGGTCCATCCGGCCGCCGCCCACCGGCGGCTGGGCAGCGGCCTGATCGACCATCTCGCGTCCCGCGCCGCCTCGGACGGGCTGGCCGCGCTCACCCTGACGACATTCGCCGAGGTGCCGTGGAACGCGCCGTACTACACACGGCTCGGCTTCCGGACCCTCGGCGAGTCCGAACTCACCGAGGGGCTGCGGGAGATCAGGCGCACGGAGAAGGAGCACGGCCTGGACCGCTGGCCACGGGTCTGTATGCGCCGGGAGCTGTAGCGGCCGCCGGGCCGCCCCACCGACCGCCGCCGGGGCGGCCCGCCCTACCACCGCGCGGCCGGACCCCCTCACCGGCCGGCGGACGGAACCGGCCGGGCGCTGCCCGTCGTGATTCCGGCCGGCTCCCTTTGCCTCCGGCCCCGCCGGCCCCGGCTCCCGCCACTCCGGCGTACGGCCGGTGCGGACAATCCGGTGTCCGGCCGGTGCGGACCACCCGTCATCGTTTGTAGTGAACGTTCCATTCAGTCAGTACACGTCCTCTCCGGCGCCGTACCGTTCCCGGAGCTCCACCTTCCGTACCTTGCCGCTGACCGTCATCGGGAAGTCGTCGAGGATCTCCAGCCGGCGCGGGATCTTGTAGTGCGCGAGCTGGTCCCGGCAGTAGGCGGCGATGTCGTCGAGGGTCGGCGGGGCGGCCGGATCGCGGGGAATGACACAGGCGAGGATCTCCTCCCCGTACTTCTCGTCCGGCACCCCGACCACCTGGACGTCCGCGACCTGGGGATGCCCGTACAGAAACTCCTCTATCTCCCGGGGGTAGACGTTCTCGCCGCCCCTGATGATCATGTCCTTGATCCGGCCGACGATCTGCACATAGCCGTCGGGGCGCATGACCGCGAGATCGCCGGTGTGCATCCAGCGGCCGGAGTCGATGGCCTCGGCGGTCTTCTCGGGCTCCGCCCAGTAGCCCAGCATCACGCCGTAGCCACGGGTGCACAGCTCACCGGCCTCCCCGCGCGGCAGGGTCACCCCGGTGACCGGGTCGGTGATCTTGACCTCGACATGCGGGTGCACCCGGCCGACCGTGCCGGTACGGCGCCCCAGGTCGTCGTCGCGGCGGGTCTGGGTGGAGACGGGTGAGGTCTCCGTCATGCCGTAGCAGATCGACACCTCAGCCATGTGCATCTCGGCGACGACCCGTCGCATCACCTCCACCGGGCACGGGGAGCCCGCCATGATGCCGGTACGGAGGGAGGTGAGATCGTACGAGGCGAAGCCCGGCAGATTCAGTTCGGCGATGAACATCGTCGGTACGCCGTACAGCGAGGTGCACCGCTCGTCCGCGACCGCCCGCAGGGTGGCCTCCGGGTCGAAGGAGCGCGCCGGGACGACCACGCAGGCGCCGTGCGAGGTGGCCGCGAGATTGCCCATCACCATGCCGAAGCAGTGGTAGAAGGGCACGGGTATGCATATCCGGTCCTGCTCGCTGTACCCGATCGCCTCCCCCACGAAATAGCCGTTGTTGAGGATGTTGTGGTGGGAGAGGGTCGCGCCCTTGGGGAAGCCGGTGGTGCCCGAGGTGTACTGGATGTTCACGGGGTCGTCGCAGGACAACTGCGCCTCGCGGGCCGCCAGTTGCGCGGGGGTGACCGAACGGGCCGCGTCCAGCAGGATGTTCCAGGAGCCGTCCTCGATGTAGTGGACGGAGGAGAGCTGGGGGCAGTCGGCGCGGACCTGCTCGACCAGGGCGCGGTAGTCGCTGGTCCGGTGCCGCTGCGAGGCGCACAGCACGGAGACCCCGGACTGGTTGAGGACGTACTCCAACTCGTGTGCGCGATAGGCCGGGTTGATGTTCACCATGATGGCGCCGATACGGGCGGTGGCGTACTGCACGAGGACCCACTCGGCGCAGTTGACCGCCCAGATGCCGACGCGGTCACCCTTGGCGACACCGATACCCATGAAGCCGCGGGCGAGTTCGTCGACGGCCTCGCCGAAGCGGGCGTACGTCCAGCGGGCGCCGGTGGGAACGTCGACGAGCGCCTCACGGTCCGGGTACGCGGCGATCGCCCGGTCCAGATTCCGGCCGATGGTGTCGCCGAGCAGCGCGGTCGTGCCGGTGCCGTGCGCGTAGGAGAGTGCTGTGCTCATCTCGTTCGTACCGTTCTTCCCGGTCGAACCGCGTCCCTGAGTCGTGCCGGGTATCTCGGTGGCAGGGCTCTTCCTGGTCGGGGCGCTCATCCCGCTGGTGCCACACGTCCCGTTCGGGCCGCTCATCTCAGTTCCCCCTCGTCGTACTCGTCCGTGGTCGAGCCCTCCGCCGTACGCTGGCGCAGTTCGATCCGGCGGATCTTGCCCGAGACCGTCTTGGGCAGTTCGGCGAACTCCAGCCGCCGGATGCGTTTGTACGGCGCGAGGACCGAGCGGGAGTGCGCGAAGAGGAGCTTGGCCGTGTCGGGCCCCGGCTCCCAGCCCTCCGCGAGGACGATGTACGCCTTCGGGACGGCGAGCCGCAGGGGATCGGGCGCGGGCACGACGGCGGCCTCGGCGACACACTCGTGCTCCAGGAGCGCGCTCTCCAGCTCGAAGGGCGAGATCTTGTAGTCGGACGCCTTGAACACGTCGTCGGAGCGGCCGACGTAGGTGATGTATCCGTCGGCGTCGCGTGCTCCGATGTCTCCGGTGCGGTAGTAGCCGCCCGCCATCACCTCGGCCGTGCGCTCGGGGTCGCCGTGGTAGCCGGTCATCAGCCCGACGGGCCGGGTGGACAGATCGAGCGAGATCTCCCCCTCGGCCGCGCCGGGCTCTCCCGTGACGGGGTCGAGAAGTTCCACCCGGTAGCCGGGGCAGGGGCGCCCCATCGAGCCGGCCTTGAGGAGCTGGCCGGGGGTGTTGGCGACCTGGACGGCGGTCTCGGTCTGCCCGAAGCCGTCCCGGATGGTGACGCCCCACTCACGGCGGACGGTCTCGATGACCTCCGGATTCAGCGGCTCGCCCGCGGCGACGACCTCCCGCGGGGGCGTGCGCAGCTGGGTGAGATCGGCCTGGATCAGCATCCGCCACACCGTGGGCGGGGCACAGAAGCTGGTCACCCCCGCGCGGTCCATCTCGGCCATCAGCCGGGCCGCGTCGAAACGGCCGTAGTTGTGGATGAAGACGGTCGCCTCGGCGTTCCAGGGGGCGAACAGATTGGACCAGGCGTGCTTGGCCCAGCCCGGTGAGGAGATGTTCAGATGCACATCGCCCGGCTGGAGACCGATCCAGTACATCGTCGCGAGATGGCCGACGGGGTACGAGACATGGGTGTGCTCGACGAGTTTGGGGGGGGCGGTGGTGCCGGACGTGAAATACAGCATCAGCGGGTCATCGGATCGGGTGACACCGTCGGGCGTGAACCGGGAGTCGGCGCCGTCGGCCTCCCCGTACGGAAGCCATCCTTCCACTCGGTCGCCCACCGCGATCCGGGTGTAGTCACCGGGCACCTCCGCGAACTTCGGCACGTCCTCGGAGCGCGCGAGGACATGCGCCGCGCGGCCGCGCCGGACACGGTCGCGCAGGTCGAGGGGGCCGAGGAGGGGGGTGGCGGGGATGACGACGGCACGCAGCTTCATCGCGGCGAGGGCGGTCTCCCACAGCTCGCGCTGGTTGCCGAGCATGACGACCATCCGGTCGCCGGCCCGCACCCCGCGGGCGCGCAGCCAGTTGGCGACACGGTTGGAGCGGGCGGAGAGCTCCGCGTACGAGAGCCGGGTCTCGGTACCGTCCTCGTCGACGATGTGGAGCGCGGTACGGTCATTGCCGTCCGCGATCGCGTCGAACCAGTCCAGCGCCCAGTTGAAGCTCTCCGGGCGCGGCCAGGTGAAACCGTCGTACGCCCTCTCGTAGTCCTCCCGGTGTCGCAGGAGGAAGTCCCGGGCCTCCCGGAACTCCTCGGTCGCGCCGCTTGCCGACATGTGCCCTCCTCATTGCCGCAGCACTCAGTAGCATCGTGTAATCAGTGACGTACGTCTCACCACCCCCGATCGGGGGGTGGAATCCATCTACGGAACCAGAGGAAGCAGGGCGATGTCCGAACCGGCCGAGGCGGTGGAGATGCAAGCGGCGCTGCTGCGGCTGCGCCGTGCGACCGGGCTTCCGGTCGTCTTCGGAGGGCTGCTGCACGATACGCAGCGGCTGAGGATCGCGCAGGTCAGCGGGGCGCAGACCAGAGCCCTGCACGGACTCGGGATCAACACCGGACACGGTCTGGGCGGCAAGTCCATCGCGCTGTCCCGCCCGTGCGCGGTGGTCGATTACCACGAGGCCCGGCACATCAGCCATGAGTACGACGCGCCGGTATCGACCGAGGGGCTGCGCTCGGTGCTCGCGGTCCCGGTCGTCGTACGCCGGAAGGTGCGGGGGGTCCTGTACGGGGCGATCCGGCGGCCGGTCCCGATAGGCGACCGCACCTTCGACGCGGCGGTCGCGTCGGCCCGCGATGTGGAGCAGGCGCTGGTCGTCCGCGACCAGGCCCAGGAGTTGCTCACCCTCGTCCGGGAGCCGGTCGCGGGGCCCGGCGCCTGGGAGGAGGTCCGCGAGGCCCACGGCGAGCTGCGGGCCCTCGCCCCGCAGATCAGCGACCCCGTGCTCAGGGAGACCCTCCTCAGCGTCTGCGGCCGCCTCGCCGCGGCGGGCGCGGAGCCCCCGCCGGACGTCCGCCCGATCACCCTCGCCCCGCGCGAGCTGGACGTCCTCTCCTGCGTCGCCGCCGGTTCGACCAACGCCGCGGCGGCGGAACGTCTGGGCCTGCGCCCCGAGACCGTCAAGGGCTACCTCCGCAGCGCCATGCGCAAACTCGGCGCCCACACCCGCCTGGAAGCCGTGGTAGCCGCCCGCCGCTCCGGCCTCCTCCCCTGACCCACCCCACCATCTCCCCTGCGGGGGCGCCCGCTTCCCATCGAGGTGCGGCCCCTTCCACCCCGCCCGCCCTTTGATGCGTGAGGTCCGGGGCGCCAGCCCGCCCGCCCCTTGAGCACCCGGGCCGATTCCACCCCCGTCCAACGCTTGAGGACTGAGATCCGGAGGCGGCCACTTCCCAGCCCGCCCAACGCTTGAGGACCCGGGCCCGGGGCGGAGCCCCGGAAAGCCCCACCGCGGACACGCCCCATCCGAGGGCTGACATTTCCAGCCCGTCCGGCGTTTGAGGACCGGGGTCCGGGGCGGAGCCCCGGAAAGGGACCCGCGCCGGAACCCGGACGCCCTCTGGAGCCCACCCCACCCCCCGGGTTCTAATGACCCCCATGGTGTCCACCGACCGCCTCCTCGCCTTCGCCGCGATGTCCCTCCTCGTCATCGTCATCCCCGGCCCCAGCGTCCTCTTCGTCATCGGCCGCGCCCTCGCGCACGGGCGCCGCACCGCCATGGCCACCGTCCTCGGCAATGTGCTCGGCTCGTACGTCCTGGTCGTGGCCGTCGCGCTGGGCGTGGGCTCGCTCGTGGAGCGGTCCGTCACGGTGTTCATGACGGTGAAACTCGTGGGCGCCGCGTATCTCGTCTATCTCGGGGTGCAGGCGTTCCGCCACCGCGGACGGATGAAGGTCGCCGCGATGGACACCCCGCCCAAGCGTTCCGCCCAAGGAGATGTACGCACGGTGATCGACGGGATCCTGGTGGGGGTGACCAACCCAAAGGGGATCGTGTTCTTCGCGGCGGTGCTGCCGCAGTTCGTGGACCACTCGGCCGGGAATCTGCCCGCGCAGATGCTGGTGCTGGGGCTGGTACCGATCGGGATCGGACTGATCACCGACACCCTGTGGGGACTGGGCGCGGCGGCGGCCCGCAGCTGGTTCGCCCGCTCCGACCGACGGCTCTCGATGGTCGGCGGGGCGGGGGGATTCGCGATGATCGGCCTCGGGGTGACCGTGGCGGCGACCGGCCGCGCGGACTGACCGGGACCGGGACCGGGACCGGGAGCACCGCGCACGGACGCCGGTCCGGGGTACCCCGAAGCCGACCGGAGCCCTCGCACCGGAGCGGGCCGAACGCCGGGAGCACGCTAGGAGGGCGTCAAATACCGGCCCCGGAAGGTCAGCAGTGCGTCATGAACGGGCGTTCGGCCCGCCGTGCGGGCATAGCTTCGATTGCCGGACACAACGCCCGACCACCGGCGGAGGACATCATGGACACACTCACCCGTGAGGACGCGGAGACCGCGGACCCCGACGAACGCCGCCCGGCAGGGCCTCTGTACGTGCCGGTTCGGCTCGGCTCTGCCGGAGGACACCAGCTGCGCTTCATGCGCACACCCCTCGGCGTACGCACCGCCGTCGGATTCACCAGCAGGGAGCGCCTGGCATCGGTCCTCGGCGCGGACCAGCAGTGGATCAGGCTCGCGGCGCCCGCTCTGCGTACGCTCGCCGAACCCCTCGGGGTGACGATGCTGACGGTGAACCCCCAGCTCAGCGCGCCCACCTCGGCCCTCTCCCCCGCCCCGGCCCCGGACACCCTGGTGCATCCGGTGTCCGCGCGGCCCCAGCTCCCCGCCCGGGTGGCCGGGCGGCCGCCCGCGCCTGAGCCCGGCCCGCGACCGGTCCGGCCCTGTGCGCTCCGGAGCGGCTGGGACCCGGACGCCATGGGAGTGCTCCGGGTGACCGGGGCCGCCGCCTTCGTCTGGTCGGCGGTCACCGCGGTGCACGCCTTTCTCGACTGACGCTCACCCGCGATTCATGGAGGTGTACGGATGACGGCTGTACCCGCGGTTCCGGTCCCGGTGTCGATCCCCGAACTCACCGCTCCCTCGGTGTGGCCCGCGTCCGCCGTGCTCGCGCCCGGAGGTGATGTCGCCGTGGGCGGAGTCCCGCTGACGGAGATCGCCGAGCGTTACGGCACCCCGGTCTATGTCCTCGACGAGGAGGAGGTCCGCTCCCGCGCCCGGGCGTGGCGGCGTGCCCTCCCGGACGCGGACATCGTGTACGCGGCCAAGGCGTTCCTGTGCCGGGCCGTCGTGGACTGGATGGAGGAGGAGGGCCTCGGGCTCGACGTCTGCTCGGCGGGCGAACTGGAGCTGGCCGCCTGCCGGGGCTTCCCGGCCGATCGGATCGTGCTGCACGGCAACGCCAAGTCGCCGCGGGATCTGCGGACGGCGCTGCGGTTCGGTGTCGGCAGGATCGTCATCGACTCGGACTGCGAGATCGCCAGGCTCGCCGCGCAGGTGCCGGGGCCGGAGGCCCAGCAGGTGATGGTGCGGGTACTGCCCGGAATCGAGGCGGGCGCCCACGAGAAGATCCGTACCGGAGTGGAGGGGCAGAAGTTCGGCCTCTCCATCGCGGCAGGGGACGCGGAGGACGCCGTGGCCCGGATCCTGGGCCAGCCGCGGCTGGAACTGACCGGGCTGCACTGCCATCTGGGCTCCCAGATCGCGTCCCCGGAACCGTATGCGCACACGGTACGGCGCGTCATCGCGTTCATGGCGAGGATCCGGGACCGCTATGGGATCACCCTGCCGGAACTCGATCTGGGCGGCGGGTTCGCGGTGTCGTATCTGCCCGGCGATCCGGCGCCGGCTCCGGGCGCCTACGGCCGCCGGATCCACGGTGAACTGGTGCGCCGGTGTGCGGAGTTCGACTTCCCGGCCCCCCGGCTCACGGTGGAGCCGGGGCGCTCGATCACGGGCCCGGCCGGGATCGCGCTCTACCGGGTGCTGGCGGTGAAGCGGACGGGCGGACAGGTCTGCGTGGCGGTCGACGGAGGGATGAGCGACAACCCGAGGCCCGCACTGTACGGGGCGCGCTACACCGTCCGGATGGTGGGGCGCTCGTCGTCCGCGCCGATGCGCGCGACGACGGTGGTGGGGCGGCACTGCGAGGCCGGGGATGTGCTCGCCGAGTCGGCGGAGCTGCCGGAGGACGTAGGGCCCGGTGATGTGCTGGCGGTGCCCGCCTCGGGTGCGTACCAGATGTCGATGGCGTCCGGTTACAACATGACGGGACGGCCGCCGGTGGTTGCGGTGGCATCGGGCCGTCCCCGTCTGCTGATGCGCCGCGAGACATTCGACGACCACCGCGCCCGGGATGTGGGCCTGTAGACGGGACGTAACCCGGACCCGGTCCCCGGGCTGCCGGAACCCGGGAGGCGGCCGGTCCGCGCGGACGCTCCCTGCTCCGGACCCGGACGGGTGCCGGTTCGCGATCCGGGCTGCGGGCCCGGCTCGGATCCCCGGCTCCGGGCCAGGCCCGGGCGAACTCCCCGCTGCGGGCCCGGCGCCGATTCCCGGCACCAGGCACCAGGCACCGGCCGGTTCCGGACCCGGGACACATCGACCTCTCGGCCGTACCCGAGTCCAGGGTGGCGCCGGTGACCCCGGGCGCACGCCCCGCGCCGGGCTACGGCCCCGGCGCCGTGCCCGGGCACAGGCGCAGGTCTCGCAGGGCCCGGGCCAGGTACCCGGCTACTCCAGGACCGTGCCGAATCGGATGTCGTACGCGGTGGCCGTGGACAGCGTGGTGAGCGTCAGCTCCGCCTCCGCGGCCACCGCATTGCGCTCCGCCCGGGTGAGGCGCCCAAAGGGCTGCACGGTGAGGGTCGCCGACTCCGCAGACCCCGCGGCCCCCGCAGACGCGTCCGGCTCCGGCTGTGACTCCGGGTCCGACGGGGCCGCCGTCCTCGTGGTGCGCCGTTTGCCGTTCCCCTTTCCCCCGTTCTCGGTCAGCCGCCAGATTCCGGCGAGGAAGCCGTCGAGGAGGAAGACGCAGTACGCCTGGTTGCCCCGCCAGGTGAGGGAGCTGTACTCGGGGTGTGCCACGACTCGGCCGCGGTCCGCGTGGGAGAGCAGCAGATTGTCGAACTCGGGGAGGAAGCGGGGAGGCGCGGGAGTGTTCTCGTCCGGCCGGGGCGCGTCGGGGAGGTCGAAGAGTTCGACGCCCTTGTCGCTGCGGAAGACGGCGAGGCGCGGCCGCAGCCGTTCGAAGACCGCGCGCATCCGGGTCAGCCCGGACCAGGACTGCATGTCCTTGACCGACGCGGGCCCGAAGGCCGCCAGATAGCGCAGCACGGCCGCCTCGGGCGAGGCGGGCTCCACCGGTCCCCGGCCGAACCAGTGCTCGGCGGTGGTGAGCGCCACCTGGCCGCTTCTGCCCCACAGACCCCGCGGGGTGATCTGGACCAGCGGGAGGACACAGCGCGCGGCGACCGACAGCGAGAGCGGGTCGGCGTCCGGCCAGTGCGCCAGCAGCGCCTCCCGGAGCTGCTTCATCGTCCTCGGCTCCTCCTCGACCAGCTCGCGGGTCAGCTCGCGCAGCCGGTCCGGGTCGACCCCGGCCAGTCCGCCCCGGTTCCGGAAGGCCCTCAGCTCACGGTCGGGGGCTCCGGGCTGGAGAAGCGGGCGCAGGGTGAGGCAGTCGTCGGCGGAGTGGGTGTGGATCGTGGAGCGCATGGTGACCAGCCGGGCGACCTCACGGGAGGCCATCAGCGCGGACAACTCCTCGGGACGGAAGCTCTCCAGCCGGGCCGCGAGGGCGTAGTACGGCGGCTTGACGTTCTGGGCCTGGAGGCCGACCAGATGCTCGACGGCCCCTTTCACGGACATCCCGGACCTCGGCACACGGCGCAGCAGAAGCTGGCGGTCGAGGGTGGCGCGGTTGAGGGCGCGGTCGCTCAGTACGGGGTACGTGGTCTTGGTGGCCATGCCCGTACGGTACGGAGGCTTGAGGACCGTTACGGTCCTCAATCACGGCGCGTTGACGCCCATCGGGCATCCGGCGGGGGGCGGCTCGCCGTTCTGGCCGCCGGAAGCCTCACCCGGGCACCGCGCGATGCCCACCCGGCGGGCGGTACCGGGGAGACCGCGTTCGCCGAGGTCCTCCCTGCGCGCGCCGGCGGACCGACCGTACGCGGGCCGGCGGACACGTCGATACCGGCGCCCGGCACGGGCGCCGGTATGGCGACGCGAGATGGAGCGCCCGGAGCGGCCCGCGGTTGCGAGGCGCCCGCACCGGACCGGTCCGGTCAGCTGATGCGCACGCCCCACATGAAGGGCATACCGCTGCGGGCCATCGACTCGTACCGCACCTGGGCGCCGGGCTTGGGGGCGTGCAGGATCTGCCCGTTGCCCGCGTAGAAGCCGACATGGCTCAGGTCGCTGCGCATGATGACGAGGTCACCGGGCTTGAGCGCGCTCATGGAGCTGATCCGGGTGCCCGCGCTCGCCTGTGCCTGGGAGGTCCGCGGGATACCGACTCCGGCCTGGCGGAAGGCCCAGGAGGTCAGTCCGGAGCAGTCGAAGGAGTTCGGCCCGGTGGCGCCCCACACATAGGGCATACCGACCCTGCTCTTGGCGGCGTTGAAGGCGGCCGCGGCACGCTGGGAGGCGCTGGCCTCGTTGCCGAGGTCCGCCCGGGCGCTGGACCGGTTGGCGCGGTCCTCCTCGGCGACCATGGAGGCGCGCTCCTTGGCCGTCATGGTGTTCAGCAGCCTGCGGGCCTCGGCCAGCTTGCCCTGGATCTCCTTCTTCTTCTTGCCCAGTTCGGTGCGGGTGTCCTCAAGGTCCTTGAGCTTGCGCGTCGCCTGGGTGCGCTGCTGCTGGAGCTCGCGCTGCTGCGCCTGGAACTCGTCCAGTTCCTCGGCCTGGCGCGAACTCAGCCGGTCGAGGTCCGATGCCTTCTCCAGATAGGTGTCGGGCTGCGTCGACAGCAACAGCTGGATCGACGGGTCCAGACCGCCCGCACGGTACTGCCCGGCCGCTATCGACCCGAGGCGGTTGCGCATCTCGTTCAGCTCGCCCTGCTTGCGGGCGGCGGCGTCCTGGAGGTCACCGACCTGCTTCTCCAGCCCGTCGGCCTTCTCCTTGGCCCCGTTGTACTTCTCGGTGGCCTGGGTGGCCTCCTCGTACAGCCGGTCGACCTGCGCCTTGACGCCCTTCTTGTTCGGGTCGGGCAGCGGGTCGGCCGAGGCCGACTGGGTCGAGATGGCCACGGCAGCCGCCGCTGTCACGGTGAGCACGCTCGCGTAGCGCGTGTTCGGCTGTTTGGCACGACGGTGGGACGCCACTGAGGCGGGCTCCTTCTTCCTCAGCCGCCTGTCGGGTCAAGGATGCTGACCTCACCCGGACCCGCCCGGACACCGGCGGGAGCGGCGACACCTCCGCCGCCACCCCGGGCGAGCGGCCGACCGTACGAAGGTTCAGTCGCGCATGCTAATCCGTTTAGCTGGTTCGTTCAATACGCGTACGGGTGTGGCGGATGGGGTGACGTTTGCGGCGAACGGGGTGCCGTTCGCCGCAAACCTCGCATTTACCGGGGTGGTACGGGGGCGGGCCGACGGGGCGTACGTACCCGGCCCTTACGCCCCCGGATCAGCGGATATTCACATCCACGCAGGCGTAGAAGGCGTTCGCGGTGTCGGCGATGTTCCACACCGCGAGGACTTTCTGCTTTCCGCTCAGCCCGCCGAAGTTCACCTGGTGCGAGACGGTCGAACCGGGCTGGGCGCCACCGTCGTTGAACTCCGCGATCTTGCGGCCGCCGACGTAGTACTGCCAGGTGCTCGTCGCGTGGCGTGCCGTCAGCCGCCAGCTGAAGCTGGTCGAGCTGCTGACGGGGGTGACGTGCCAGCCCTTGCTGTCGTTGTCCAGCTCCGCGAAGCCGGAGTTGCCCCCGCTACAGCTCCGCAGGCCCTTGGGACCCTCGACGCTCTGCGGTTCGTACTGGATCGCACCACAGGGGACGGTGCGGGCGGCGCACTGCGCCTGGCGGCTCGGGGGTGAGGAGATGTAGCCGTGCGCGTTGGCCGTGCCGGCCGGCAGGCACACCGCGAGGAGCGGGGCGACTCCCGCACCGATGACGATGGCCAGCTTCTTCTTCCCGTGCATGTCAGCTCCTTCACTGCGGAGGTCCGCCGATGGGCGCACGGACCCCGTTGGGGGACAGCGAAGACACGGACGCGAGCACGCCTTGCGGCAACCGGCCGTGGGGGCACCGGCAGTCGGCGAGTTCTCGACGCCCACATCGCTACTTGGTCCAGACCATAGCGCTTGACGGTTCTCGGTCAAGTGGGTCGGAGGCAACCCTTCCGGATATGGCCGAGAACGCAGCGGCGCATGCCCGGGCACGTACGCCGGCGAAGGGAACCCGGTGAGCGCCCGTACTCCGCTCCACCCGGCTCCGGGCTAAGCCGCAGGCAGAGCGGATACGTCGGCCGGGCACGGCGCCGGACCGGCCGGACGGGAGGCCGGGCGCACAGGGCCGCTCCGGCCTTCCGCCACCGCCGTTCCGGCCACTCGGGGCCGTTGGCGGGACGGCCCCGGCCGCGGTCGGGACCTTCGATGTGCCCACCGCCCCCGGAACTCCGGTCGCCGACGGTCTGATTCCGGCCACTGATCCGGACGTTCGGCGGCCCCCTCAGGATTCGGACGGCATCACCCGGGTCACCTTGCCCTTGCGGTCGGCCTCCAGATAGCCGCCGTCGTACTCGTCGGAGAGATAGACGGCGATTCCGGCGGGGTCGTCGAAGATCTCGTTCGGCTGGCGGACCAGCAGATAACGCGAGGTCGGCTTCTTGACGTTGAGGTCCTTCTCGGCCCGTTTCACCAGCGCGGGGACGACATCCCAGTCGAAGGTGTCCAGGCCGACGGGGAGATCGCCGCCCGACAGCGTGCCGCTGCTGGGATCACGGGTGACGCCCCCGTCGACGCGGTAGGTGTAGCTGTCGTACCGCTTCTTGCTGCCCTTGACCATGCCCCACACGGAGGCGTACTCCGGGTACACGGCGAACCGGCCGACCTGGTCGGTGCCCATCTCCGCCTTGAGCGCCTTCACGGCCGTCCGGATGCCGTCGGGTGTCAGCAGGTTCACCGGCTGCTTCTCCCCCGTACCGGTACCGGTGTCCGGATCCGGCCGCGACGGCCCGGAGGAAGTGGTGGGCCCGGCGTCCGGCGCACCCGACCGGGAGGAGCCGGTACCCGGCTGCGCGGACGAGGAGTTGTCGTCCTTGCCGTCCGGACCGGGCAGCAGCGCCCACACCAGCACACCGGTCAGCACCGTGGACAGGATCGAGGTCGAGAAGGCGACCCGGCGGAACATCCGGCGCCGGACCTCGTCCGCCGGGTGCGGCGCGGTGACCGACACCAGCGCGTCCGCGCCGGGGAAGGTAGGGGCGCCCGCGCCCGGCGGCACTCCGCCCGCGGCAAGGG
Source organism: Streptomyces sp. NPDC051018 (assembly GCF_044456085.1). NCBI lineage: Bacteria > Bacillati > Actinomycetota > Actinomycetes > Kitasatosporales > Streptomycetaceae > Streptomyces > Streptomyces sp. NPDC051018. Next base: position 360,757 of record NZ_JBITFN010000004.1, on the reverse strand, counting down.
GTGGCCCGAAAGCGCCCCCCGGTGGAACCGTCGCGGCGCCGCCGGGAGGCGTCAGACGGTAGGAGGTCGCGGGTGGCGCACCGGTGGCCTGCGGGCCCGTCGCGACGGGCACCGGACCCACCGCGTTCACCTGCGGACCCACCGGGTTCGCCCGCGGGCCCGCCGCGATCGGCGGCGGCACCGTCGCCCCGTGCGCGGCCTGCGCCAGCATCCGGTCCACGGTCTCCGGATCGGGCCGCGCGGCCGGATCCCTCACCAGCAGGGCGCTCAGCACCCCGGTCATCGCCCCCGCCCGGAGCGGGGGCGGCAGGGGCTCGCTGAGGACGGCGGCGAGCGTGGCGAGGGCCGTACCCCTGCGCAGCGGGTGGTGTCCCTCGACGGCGACGTACAGCATCATCGCCAGTGACCACAGATCGGAGCCGGGGCCGCCGTCGTCCCCGGTGATCCGCTCGGGGGCCATGTAGTCGGGTGTACCGATCATGGATCCGGTCGCGGTCAGGGGCGCCGACTCACGGATGGCGGCGATACCGAAGTCGGTGAGCACGGGGCGGCCGTCCCGCCGCAGCAGGACGTTCGCGGGCTTCACGTCCCGGTGCTGGATACCGACGGCGTGCGCGGCCCGCAGCGCCGCCAGCACCTCCCGGCCGAGCCGGGCGGCCTCGGCGGGCTCCAGCGGCCCCAGGTCCAGCAGGTCCTGGAGCGAACCGCCCGTCACCAGCTCCATCACGAGCCACGGGTAGGTGTCCTCACCGCCGTCCACGACATGGTGGATGGTCACGACATTGGGGTGGTCGACGCGTGCGAGCGCGCGGGCCTCGCGCAGTACCCGGGCGCGCAGAGTGCGCGCGCCCTCGGGGTCGTACTCGGCGAGGGCCGGGTCGGGGGGCCGTACCTCCTTCAGCGCCACGGCCCGGTCCAGAACCAGATCGCGCGCCCGCCACACCGTGCCCATCCCGCCCCCGCCGAGCCGCGCCTCCAGCGCGAACCGCCCGTCGATGACCCGTCTTCCCGTATCCCCGCCGCTCATGGCCGGGAGCTTACGAGATCCGGGTGACAATCCGGCCACCCGGTTCGGCCGCCCCGGCCCGCCCGGCGCTCGAGAACCCGGGTCCCGGGCGGAGCCCCGGAAAACGACCCGCACCGACGGGAGCACCACCCCAGCCCGCCCGGCACTTGAGAACCCGGGCCCGGGGCGGAGCCCCGGGAAGCGACCCGCACCCGTACGCCGGGAAGCCGAACGCACGGCTCAACCCACGTACGCTCAGCAGCACAGGGCACACCGGCAGACTGACGAGATCACACCCGGGCCGCCGCACACAGACAGCCGGACCGGACCAACAACCACCCGTACCAACCGCAGCACGACAAGGCGGCCACCCCAGCCCGCCCGGCACTTGAGAACCCGGGCCCGGGGCGGAGCCCCGGGAAGCGACCCGCACCCACACACCCGGGAACAAGTCGTACGGCTCAGCCGCCCGCCGGCACAAAGTGCTCCAGGGCCGTCGTGAGCACAGTCCTCTGCACACCCTGCTGTTCCTCAGGCGCGCACGCCAGCACGGCGTACTTGGTCCCGTTCGTGGCCGTGAACGCGCGCTCGATGCACTCGCGTACCCCGCCGGCCACCTCGCTCAGATACGCGTAGTGCAGTTCGGCGGCGTCGCCGTCCGGATTCTCGGGGCCACCGATCACCGGGCCCAGACTGATCTCGCGGTAGTCCTCGGTCTGCGCCGCGAGGCCCTCCCCGGCCGCCCGCACCGCCTCCAACGGGGTCATGGAGATCTCGGAGATCACGAATATCTGCAGGAGGCTGCGCTTGTCCGGAGCGGTGTAGAACACCCCGTCCCGGTCCAGGGTGCGTTCCCACTCCTCGGGGGCGGCGATGGTGAAGCCCTCCTCGTCCTCGACGACCCGGAAGCCCGCAGGCAGGGACGCCGAGGGCGTGGCCGTGTCCTCGGCGCCCGGGAACTCCTCCGGGGCGCCGGTACTGCCCGCCGTGTCACCGGAGACATCGGGTTCCTCCGATTCCGAGGGCGTGGGGTCCGTACCGGACGGCGATGCCGGTGCGGCCGACCCCGGCGAGTCGCTCTTCCCGTCGTCCCTCGTGGTGAGCCATACGGCCGTGCCCGCCACCGCGAACACGGCGGTGGCGGCGGCCACGACGACGGGCATACGGCCCAGGGGTAAGCGCGCGGGCGCTCCGGCCGGATGAGCCGTTCCCGGCGCGTGGTCCGGGGGCAGCAGGGGCAGGGGCGGGGGCGCGTACGCCGCCGGACCCTCCCCCTGCTCCCAGCTCTGGGTCTCCGCGTTCCACCGGGCCCTGTCCTGAGCCATCGCCGTCAGCTCCCCAGCAGGGAGGCCACCAGCTCACCGACGGCCAGGCCCGAGCCGAGGGCCGCCACGACCTCGCCGGCCGAGGTCAGGGAGTCCCGGAGCCGTTGCAGCCGGTTGCGGTCGGCCGCGCCGGACGCGGTGATCTCCTCCTCGGTCGCCACCAGTTCGGCGTCCAGGACCTCCATGTCCTCCGTCGCCGTGAAGCGCGCCAGATCCTCCCGCAGCGCCCGGACGGCCTCCAGCAACTCCCGCTGCTGTACGGGTTCGGCCACCGTCTGCGTCACATTCGTGGTGGTCGCGGAGCCGTGGGAACCGAAGTTGACGGCACTCCCGTCCAGGGAACCGATCCGGATGCTCATCCCCTGGGATGCCTGGGGCTGCCCGGGCCCGCGCTCCTGGGAACGCGGCGCCTCCGGCGATCCGCCCTGCCCGCCCGTAGCACCGTCACTTCTTGCCATGACCTGCCCCCTTGGTGGTGTTGCGTGTGGTGTTGCCGCGTGTGGTGATGGAGGTGTTGCGTGTGGTGGCGGAGCTGTGGTCACCGAACCCGAAGGCGCTGTTGTTCGCCGAGTCGATGTAGACACCGCCGCTGACGTTGATGATCCGCTGCTCGAATTCATCGGTCTGCCAGCCCGCTTCATAGAGTGCCCGTTTGACGCCGGCCGTCACCCGGTCCTCGATGCTTTTCAGATAGCGCAGGACGTCCATCTCCTGGAAGAGCGAGCCGTCGGAATCGGCCGCGTACTCCCTGACGGAGAGCGCGGGGCCGTCCGGCAGGGCGTTGCGGTTGCCGCCGGTCAGCCGCTCCCAGCCGCTGACCGCCCAGCGGCCGATCGTCACGATGGACTGGCCCGCGGAGCGGGGGGTGTGGGTGAGCGCCCAGGCGAGCTTGCCGATCGCGCTGTTCTTGGCGTAGCGGTGTGCGGTCCGCTCCGCGTCGCGGAAGCGGCTGTGCACCGGCAGGAGCACATGCGGGGCGACCTCCAGCATCAGCATCCCGCCCTGGGTGTGCACACGGACGAACACGGTGACGACGACCTCCTCGTCCCAGCCGCCTACCCGGATGCGCAGGAAGTGGCGGCGGGCCTCGCCGCCCTCCTCCACGGCTTCCCGGCACTGTTCCGCAAATCCGTCCTGGTCGTACGGAGCGGAGTCACGGGCGGGGATGCCCTCGGCGGGGAGGAAGACGCACTCGTCGATCAGCAGCTCCCGCAACCGGTCCCGGACCGCGTCGGCGGCTTCGGGCGAGCCGTGGGAGGACGGCACCCGAAGGGCTTCGACCAGCGGCCGGATGTGCTCCAGGATGGTGCGGTTGTCGACCGACTCGGGCCTGTGGTCCCTGCGGGGCCGCAGTTCGACGGCGAGTGTCCAGGTCCGGAAGGCGTCTCCGGCGCCGCGGAACGGGTTGGCCGCGTGGTACATCACCAGCGGCGAGTGCTGCTCCCTGCGCACCAGGGCGACCAGCCGCCGCGCCCGGTGGCCGAGCGTCACCTCGGCCGGGTCGGAGGCTGCGTCGGGGAAGTGGGCGCGGGACAGCGGGCCCGCCATCAGCCGGGCGAACTGACCGCGCCGCAGCGCGACCAGAGAGGTGACCAGGAAGAACAGAAAGACCGCCAGCAGGGCCCGGCCGGACTCCGCGGAGCCGCCGGAGGCGGAGAGGGGCTGGAGGAACCCGGCGATGCCGTCCTCGCCCGACGTGGCGGTCTCCGCAGGGTAGTCCCACTCCTCGGCGTACGGGTCGGCGGCGGCTTGCTCCTCGTCGTCGTCGAAGAGCCCGGCGAAACCGGCGGCGAGCATGTACAGCAGCATCGTGCCCAGGGTCAGCCGCAGATACCAGCGCAGCCCGAAGGCGATGGCCCTGATGATCACGGGCGCCCCGCGCAGGCGGACGTGGGCCCAGGAGAAGAGGGAGAGCAGCAGAGAGGGAATCAGCAGATATAAGGACAGTCCGTGGGTGAGCGGAATCGCGAGCACCCACAGCACCAGGGCGCCGAACGCCCATCCGACCTCGTGGCGGCGGGCCAGGAGGGCGTGGGCGAGGACGCGCCCCGCGTCGATGCCGAACGAGGGGGCGGTGAAGCGTTCTTCGTGGACGTACAGCTCGTTGATGACCGCGGTGCGGTAGCGGTCGTCGAGATGGGTCCCGGCGCACAGATACCGGGTGGCCTCGCTGACCGCGGGCCGAACGGGCGGTCTGCCGCGGTGACGATCGGTTTCTCCGGCGGCCTGACCAGGTAAGGGGATCCGGGTCACAGTCTCTCCGTTCCGCGAGGCGAGCGGTGTCGCCGCCTTTGTCGTACGGCCGCGGGCAGGTCGGGCGCTGGGCGGGACCTTCCGCGCGGCTCGGGGGATCGTATGACATGCGCAACGCGCCCGCGCCCGTTTGGACACGCCGACCGGGTTCCCGCGAGCGGGTTCGGGGCGAGTCCCGGTGGGACCGCGCCTTCGGCGGCGCTCCGGTGCCGGGTCCCGGGACCGGCGTACGAGCGGGTCGGGACGGTGGTTGGCCGCGGGGCCACTTCGGTGCCGGGGGACGGAGCCGCAGGGCTCACGGGAGCGGGCCGACGGGCCGGGCCGCAGGGCCCGGGCACGCGCGGCCGGGCCCGGGGCAGCGGCAGGGCCCTGCCCGGCAGGGGAACCCGGCCCGGGCCGGTCACCGGCGTGGAAGGGGGGGCGCCCCGCGGGAAGCACGGCCCGGGGGCGGCCCCGGCGAGGCGCCCGCGGCCCCGCACCGTCGCTCCGGCCGAGGGCCGAGGGCCGAGGGCCGAGGGCCGAGGGGAACGGGGAGCGGGGAGCGGGCCCGTCAGCTCCCGTCGAGCCAGCCCCGGCGCCGGAGTTCGTCGTGGAAGCGCCCGTACGCGTCGTCCATCGCCCGGCGCTGATCGCTGACCGGTTCGACCAGGGTTCCGTCGCCGACCATGGCCCGGGCGCTCGCCGAGAGGTTCTCGTGCAGGGTGCCGGTCGCCGCGAGGACGGCCGCGCCGAACGCGGTCTCCGCCCGCTCGACGACCCGGACCGGGCGGTCCAGGACGGTGGCCCTGATCCCCGTCCACACCGTGCTGCGGCTGCCGCCCCCGGCGGCGTACAGCGGACCGGTGACGGGGATGCCCAGGTGCCGGACCCGGTCGAGGGCCAGGCGTTCGACGAAGGCGACGCCTTCGAGGGTCGCCCGGTGCGCGTCGGCCTCGTCGGCCGGGGTGCCGAGGTCGAAGCCGCGGGCCGCGCCCGAGACGAAGGGGAAGCGCTCGCCCTCCCTGAGCAGCGGATAGCGCACATAGGAGGCGGGGCCCCGGTCCCGCGCGGCGGCGTCGAGCGCGGGCAGTCGCGCGGAGCCGACGGCCGCGAGGGCCTCTCCCCCGGTGTTGGACGCGCCGCCCGGCAGCCACCAGCCCTCCGGATGGCGATGGCTGTAGAGGGCTCCGGCCGGATCGCGTACGAGGTCCTCGGACACGCCTTTGAGGACATACGTCGTGCCGAGCACACCGACGAACTCGCCGGGCGCGACGGCTCCGGTGGCAATCTGGCCCGTACAGCCGTCCGTCATCCCGAGGCGTACGGAGCAGCCGGCGGGCAGCCCCGTCTCGGCCGACGCCCCGGCGCCGACGACACCCGCCTGCGTGCCGGGGGCCGAGACCTCGGGCAGCAGCGCCGTGGGGAGGCCGAGGGCGTCGAAGACCTCCTCGGCCCAGGTGCCGGTACGGGCGTCGTAGCCGGACTTGAGCGCATGGCTCCAGTCGGCTGGGACGGGGTGGCCCGTGAGCATGCGGCCGATGAGGTCCGGGGTGTGCAGGATGTGGTGGAGGCCGGTGCCGTAGGCGCGCCCGCACCAGACCGCGCGGCCGAGCGCCGCGGTCGGGCCGACGGAGAGGCCGAGCGCCTTCCAGCGGGCGGCGCCGAGTTCCTGGGCCTCCGCGTTGAGGGAGGCGGCGCGCCGGTCGTCGTACATCAGGGCGGGGCCGATCGGTTCACCGTCCGCCCCGGCGGGGACGAGGGTGCCCGAGGTGGCGGAGACGGCGACGGCGACCACCTCGCGTCCGCCCAGCGGCAGGGCGGAGGTGGTCCGGCGCAGGACGGACCGCACGGCGGGCCACCACTGCCGGGCGTCCTGTTCGCTGGTGCCTCCGTCGCCGCGCACGGGTGACGGCAGTTCGGCGTGCGCCCCGGCGAGCACCCGGCCCCGCTCGTCGGCACACACCGCCCGGACGGAGGCGGTGGCCACATCGACACCGATCACGGCCGGGCGGTGGGGGGTGGTCCGGGGGGATCCACTGCTCATGGGAGCGGCGTCCTTTCATGTCACCCGTCGGGCACCGGTCGCGCCGGCTGTCCGGGCCGGGACAGGCTTCGCGGGGCCTCGGGGCCGCGGGGCCGTGAGGAAGGAAGAAGGGGAACCGGCGGGCGCGGACACCGCGGAGGCCGGCTCGGACGTCGGGAGGGATCCGGCCGTGACATGGCCTCCAGCCGGACTGTGAACAACCCTGTGAAGTTAACACACCATCCATCAATGCCGTAAGGCCGGGCTTGTACCGCAGCGGACTCGTACCAAAGCGGACTCGTACAGAGGCGGGCTCGCGCAGAAGTGGACTCGTGCACAAGGCGGGAACTCCCACGGCGGCGGTGACCGTGGCGGCCCGGAGGAGACTCGGGCAGCCCGGAGGCGACCCGGCGGTCCGGGCGGAAACCGTGAAGTCCGTCGCGGTCAGCCTCCGGCGGAGGCCACCGTCACCTGTGTCCGCTCCCGCAGCCTGGCGAGCAGATCCGTACCCACACCGTCGTCCACGATGAGATGGTCGAGATCACTGACGGGCCCCACCCGGTGCAACGCGGTACGGGCGAGCTTGGTGTGGTCCATGAGCATGACCTTGCGCGCGGCCGAGGTGAGCATGGCCCGCTTGACCAGGACGACGTCCTGTTCCTGGTGGTACGCCATACGGGAGTCCAGCGCCGAGGTGGAGACCGCCACGAGGTCGACGGAGAGCGCCTCGACGGCCTCGACACAGGGCACTCCGAGGAAGGAGTCATGGGTACGGGAGTACTCGCCGCCGAGGGCGATCAGCCGGACCCCCTCCCGGTCGGTGAAGACGTCCACCACCCGCCGGGCGTTGGTGACCACCGTGAGCGGGGCCATGTCGGCGAGGAGTCCGGCCATCGCCAGGACCGTGGTCGAGTCGTCCAGCATCACCGACATACCGGGCTCGACCAGCTCGGCGGCGGCGCGCGCTATCGCGTTCTTCTCGGCCGTGTTGACTCCGAGCCGGTAGTCGAGGTTCGACTCGAAGACCGTGGACGGCAGGGCTGACGCGCCTCCGCGAAAGCGCCGGAGCACTCCCCGGCGTTCCAGGTCGTCGAGGTCGCGGTGGACGGTCATCAGGCTCACGCCCGTGAGTTGTGCCAGATCCGCGCCGGTCGCCGTGCCGTGCTCCACCACATGGTCGGCGATGAGCCGGCGGCGCGCTTCGGCCGAAGTCTTCGTCATGGGCTCAGTTTCCCGCATGGTGGGCGGCGGGCGCGGGGGCGGGAACGGGGTGCGCGGGAACGTTGAGCGCGCGCAGCGCCGTGTCGTCGCCGGAGATCTCGATCTCGGTGACCGCGCCGTTGTCGAGTCGGGGGAAGATCCGCCGGTAGCGTCCGACGGGCAGGCCGAGCAGTTCGCACAGGGCGATGCGCAGCAGGGTGTTGTGGGCGACGACCAGGACGCGATGCCCCTGGTGGCGCCGGGCCAGGGAGCGCAGCGCCCCGCTCGCCCGGACCGCCGCGGCGGAGGGCGGCTCGGAGCCGGGGAACGCGCCGGCCTCGGCGTCCTCGCGGAAGCGCCGTACGGCATCGGGGTCCTCGCGGTCCATCTCCTCGATGGTGCGGCCCTCGCCCCAGCCGAAGTCCACCTCCCGCAGTTCCTCGACGACCTCCGGCTCCAGTCCGAGGGTCTTCGCCGCCGGACCGGCCGTCAGCCGGGCACGGCTCAGCGGGGAGCAGACGATCGCGTCCACGCCCGAGCCGGCGGCCCAGGAGGCGAGGGCGGCGGCCTGGGCGCGGCCCTTGTCGGTCAGGGCGACGTCCGAGACACCGGCGTACCGGTTCTCCGCGTGCCACTCGGTCTCGCCGTGCCGTACGAGCAGGAGGCGAGCGGTCATGGAGGACCCCCTTTCTCTGTGAAGAACATTGCTCCTTCACGTTCTCGCTGTTAAATTTAACAGACATTCCTCAGCCGAAACCCCTGGAGTACCAGGGGTCCTGGCTCTGTCGGCCTCCCCGCAGAAGGACTCAGTCTTCATGCGCATCCTCGCCGCAGGCGATCACTTCGTCCGTCCCGAACTGCTGCGCGCCGCCCTGGACCGGGAGCTGGCGCACACCGGACGGGAGTCCCCCGACTTCGCCGAACTCACCCTGCCGTGGCCGCATGAGCCCTTCGGTCCCGTCGCCGGGGTACGGGAGGCGAGCGGTACGGAGGACCAGCTCATCGACGCCCTGTCCGGAGCCTCGGTCTGTGTGACGCAGATGGCGCCGTTCACCGAGCGGGTCTTCGCCTCCTCCCCCGAACTCCGTATGGTCGCCGTCTCCCGGGGCGGGCCGGTCAATGTGGACCTGGACGCCGCCACCCGCCACGGGGTGGCGGTGAGTTTCGCCCCCGGGCGCAACGCCCCCGCCGCCGCCGAGTTCGCGGTGGGCCTGATGCTCGCCGCGATGCGGCGTATCAACTCCTCCGACGCGGACCTCAAGCGCGGTGTCTGGCGCGGCGATCTGTACGCGTACGAGGAGGGCGGCATCGAACTCAGCGGTGCCACGGTCGGTCTGATCGGGTACGGGGCCATCGGCCGGATCGTGGCCCGGGTCCTGCTCGCGTTCGGCGCCGAGGTGCTGGTGGCCGACCCCTATACGGATCCGGCCGCGGCGGTCGCCGACGGGGTCCGGCCCGTCGGGGTGGACGACCTGCTGCGCCGGAGCAGCGTGGTGAGCCTGCACGCCCGGCTCACCCCCGAGACCCGTCATCTGCTCGACGCCCGCCGGCTGGCCCTGCTGCCGCACGGCGCGGTGCTCGTCAACTCCGCCCGGGGCGGCCTGCTGGACCACGCCCCGCTGCCGGAGCTGCTCAGGAGCGGCCGGCTCGGCGCGCTCGCGCTCGATGTGTACGACGTGGAGCCGATCCCCGACGACTGGGCGCTGCGGGACGTGCCGAACGTGATCACCACGCCCCATCTGGCTGGCGCTACCAGGGAAACCGCGCACCGGGCCGCGTCGATCACCGCCGCCGAGGTCGGCCGGTTCGTCCGGGGTGAGGCACTCGCCCATCCGGCGAACCCGGACGTCCTGCTGGCCGGACGGCCATGAACGGACCGCGGCCCGGACGGCCCGCGGGGAACAGGGAAGGAACCAGTCGTGGGCACCATCATCGGCGTTGACGTGGGGACATCGGTCACCAAGGCCGTGGCGTTCGACGGGACGGGGGCCGCGCTGGCCTCGGCGTCCCGGCGCTCGCGCCTGGACAGACTGCCCGGCGGACGGGTGGAGCAGGACCTCGACGATGTCGTGGCCAGTGTCGCGGAGGTGGTCCGCGAGATCACCTCGGCGCTCCCGGACACCCCGGACGCGGTGGCGCTCACCGGCCAGGGCGACGGTCTGTGGCTGCGGGACTCCGACGGCCGCTCCGTGCGTCCGGCGATCTCCTGGATGGACGCCCGCGCCTCGGATCTGGTGACGCGCTGGCTGATGGACGGCACGATCCAGAAGGCGTACGCGTACACCGGATCCGGAATGTTCCCCGGCTGCCATGGGCCTCTGCTCGCCTGGTTGCGTGAGCACGAGCCGGAATCGCTGGACCGGGCGGCCGTGGCGGGCTACTGCGTCGACGCCGTCGCCCAGCGGTTCACCGGTGAGGTCTGTCTGGACGCCTCGGACGCCACGCTTCCGTTCCTCGATCCCGTCACCCGTACCTATGCGCCGGAGGCACTCGCCGCGTGCGGGGTCGGTGACCAGGCACGGCTGCTGCCGGCGCCCGCCGCACCCGGCACGGTGCTCGCCCTGGACCGGCTGGGGGCCGGACTGCTGGGCCTGCCCGAGGGGTTGCCGCTGGTGGCGGGCCCGTACGACCTTCCGGCCTGTGCGATCGGCGCCGGAGTACGGGAGCCGGGGGACGGTCTGCTGATCCTCGGGACCACACTGGCCAGTCAGGTGCTGACCGATCGCGTGGAGATCGATCCGCGTGCCGAACCCGCCGGGATGTGGCTGTGCACCCCCGACCCCGGGCAGTGGCTGCGCGCGATGCCCGCCATGGTGGGGACGGCGGCCCTGGAGTGGGTGCTGGGGCTGGTCGGCGCGACCACGGACGAGTTGGACGCCCTGCTGGCCGAGAGCCCGCCGGGGGCGCGGGGGGTCACCGCCTTCCCCTTCCTCTCCGAGGCGGGCGAACGGGCGCCGTTCGTCGAACCGGCCGCGTCCGGGCGGCTGGACGGGCTGTCCCTGGGCACCGGCCGGGCGGACGCGGTCCGGGCGATGTGCGAGGCCATCGGATACGCGGCCCGGCACTGTCTGGACACCGCCGGGCTGAGCGGCACCCTCGCGCTGGGCGGCGGTGGCACCCGCTCGGTGATGTGGGCCCAGCTGATCGCCGACATCCTGGGCCGGCCGGTCCGTATCCCCCTGGAGGAGCAGGTGGGCGCGCTGGGTGTGGCGGCGGTCGCCAGGGCCTCGCTCAACCTCGCGGCTCCCGAGGGGCCGGGGCCTCATCACACGGTCGATCCCCGCCCCGATGTGCATGCCCTCCACGAGGACGGATACGGGCGCTACCGCTCGGAGCTGGCCCGTGCACGCTCCCGGTGGGGCGATGTCACACGCCTCCCCGGGCACCCGGAATCCTCGCACAACGCCAGGTGAGGGAGGCGTTTCCACGCTTCCGCACCTCCGTGTCCGGACCGTATCCGACATGGCCGACGTTAATTCTGACAGAAGTGTTGACAGTACTAACGTGATCGATGTTACGTTTGCCGCGCGGAATCAGGATCGACCGGCTACGGAACGACCTTTCGCATCGCATCTGGTGACAGTCGCTCCACCAGTCGACCGCCCACCCTCGCCCAGGGCGGAACTCCAAGGAGAACCCAAGTGAAGCTCTCTCGCAGAACGCTTGCCGTAGCCGCATCAGCGACGGCCGTACTCGTTTCCGCCACAGCCTGTTCGACGAATGAGTCGTCCAACGGCTCGGGCGGCGGCTCCGCCGAGAACGCGAAGATCGCCTTTCTGATGCCCGATCTCGCGTCGACGCGTTACGAGTTGTACGACGCGCCCCTCTTCAAGGCCAAGATGAAGGAACTCTGCGACGGGTGTTCCGTCCTCTACCAGAACGCCGGCGGTGACGCGTCGAAGCAGCAGCAGCAGGCGAACTCGGCCCTCGCCCAGGGTGCCAAGGTGATCGTGATCGACCCGGTGGACTCCGCCGCCGCGGCGACCACCGTCCGCACGGCGCAGTCGCGCGGTGTCAAGGTCATCGCGTACGACCGCCCGATTCCCGCGGCCAAGGCCGACTACTACGTGTCGTTCGACAACGAGAAGATCGGCAGCATGATCGGCAAGTCGCTGGTGGACCATCTCAAGGCGAGCAAGGCGAAGGGGGGCATCCTCCAGGTCAACGGCTCCCCGACGGACGCGGCGGCCGGTCTGATCAAGAAGGGCATCCACTCCTCCGTCGATTCCAGTGGATTCGATCTCCTGGCCGAATACGACACTCCCGCGTGGGAGCCCAGCAAGGCCCAGGAATGGGTGGGCGGTCAGATCAGAAAATTCCCCGGAGAGATCGCCGGAGTGGTGGCGGCCAATGACGGTACGGGCGGCGGTTCCATCGCGGCGTTCAAGGCCGCCGGCGCCAAGGTGCCGCCGGTGACCGGGAACGACGCGGAACTCGCCGCCGCACAGCGGATCATCAGCGGCGATCAGTACAACACCATCTCGAAGCCCATCAAGACCGTCGCGGAATCGGCGGCCGTGGCGGCATTCGCGTTCGCGGAGGGCAAGAAGCCCAAGGGGAACGCGACCCTCTTCGACACTCCTTCGGAACTCTTCACTCCGACGGTGGTGACGTCGGGGAACATCGCCGAGGTGCTGGTGGGTGACGGAAAGCCCCTCAAGACCGCGGAGGTGTGCACCGCGAAGTACAGGGCCGCCTGCACCACAGTCGGCATCAAGTAGGCGGAGGCGCGGACGGCTCCCCCGCCCTGGAGGAGCCGTCCGGTCACCACGCCGTCATCGTGCCGGGCGCGGCGCCGGGTGAGGGCCCTCCGGCCCGGTCCGGCCCACCCGTGCTCCACGCCGATGGCCGCGGGTCCCCCCGGGCCCGGCCGGCCTCCACCGGCCCTCGCAACAGTCCGCACAAAGTCCGCCCCGCGCCCTCGGCGCTTCCGCCGCCCTCCCCGCCGTACGGCGGGCCGTACGAATCTCCGTCCCCTGCCTCGAAGGTCCCTCATGTCCACTCCGTCCTTCCCGTCACCTCAGCCGGGGCGAGGGGACTCGCTGCTCTCTCTGCGCGGGATCAGCAAGTCCTTCGGCGCGGTCGCCGCGCTCACGGATGTCGCCCTCGACGTCGCCGCCGGCCAGGTCGTCGCCCTGGTGGGTGACAACGGCGCGGGGAAGTCCACCCTGGTCAAGGTTCTGTCCGGGGTACACGCTCCGGACTCCGGGTCCATCAGCTTCGCCTCACGGACCGTCACCGTCCCCTCCCCCGCCGCCGCCCAGCAGCTCGGCATCGCGACCGTGTTCCAGGATCTCGCCCTGTGCGAGAACCTGAATGTGGTGGAGAACCTCTTCCTCGGCCGTGAGCTGCGGGGACTGCGCCTCGACGAGGTGGCCATGGAGGTGCGTTCGCGCGCGCTCCTGGGCGAGTTGTCGGCGAAGATCCCCTCGGTCCGCCTCCCGGTGGCGGCCCTGTCCGGCGGTCAGCGGCAGACGGTCGCCATCGCGCGGTCACTGCTCGGCGACCCGAAGGTGATCATTCTCGACGAGCCCACGGCGGCTCTCGGGGTGGCGCAGACGGCCGAGGTGCTCAATCTGATCGAGCGGCTCCGGGAGCGGGGGCTCGGAGTCATCATGGTCAGCCACAACATGGCCGATGTGAAGGCCGTCGCCGACACCGTGGTCGTGCTCCGCCTCGGCCGCAACAACGGGGTGTTCGACGCGGCCGAGGCGACCGCTTCGGATCTGGTGGCGGCGATCACGGGCGCCACGGACAACGTCGTCAGCCGCCGCGCCGGGCGGAACGGAACGGGCTCCGGGTCCGCGTCCGGGACGGGGGCCGGCTCCGGCTCGGATTCCGGTTCCGGGACTGGCACCGCGTCCGGTCCCGAGGCCGCGCCCGGATCCGGTTCCGCCGCCGGTTCCGGGGCCGAGCCCGGGTCCGCCGTACCGGATCCGCCGGACTCCGGTGGGCCCGCCACGAGCGGGCCGGGCGTCACGACAGCTGTCACCGACAGGGGTACCGATCATGTCTGAACTGGCCACGAAGCCCGATCTCACCAAGAAGGCCCCGCCCGCGCCGGCGGGCCCCGACGGCGGACGGAGCGGCCTGACGGCGATCTCGGACCGGCTGCGCGGGGGTGATCTCGGGATCCTGCCCGTGATCGCCGGGCTCGTCGTGATCTGGACCGTGATGCAGATCCTCAACCCGATCTTCCTCTCCAGCGCCAACCTCACCAATCTGGCGATGGAGAGCGTTCCGGTCGGCATCATCGCCCTGGGCATCGTCTGTGTGCTGCTCGTCGGGCAGATCGATCTGTCGGTCGGCTCGGTCAGCGGACTGAGCGCGGCCGTCCTCGCGGTGCTCTTCGTCGACCGGGGACTGCCCGCCTGGGTCGCCGTCCTCGCGGCCGTGCTGCTGGCCTGTCTGATCGGCTGGTTCTACGCCCAGGTGTACAACCGGCTCGGCGTGCCGAGCTTTGTCATCACCCTCGCCGGGCTGCTCGGCTTCCTCGGCGTCCAGCTGTGGATCCTCGGTTCCAAGGGCTCGATCAACCTCCCCTTCGACTCGGGTCTGGTGACCTTCGCCCAGCTGGACTTCCTCCCGCCATGGCTGGCGTACACCCTGGTCGCACTCGGCGCGGCGGCGCTGTACGCGACGGGGCACACCCGGGCGGCGGAGCGGCGGCGGGCCGGGCTGCCCGCCACCTCGGAGCGGATGCTGGTGGGCCGTAGCCTCGCCCTCCTGGCGGGGCTCGGGATCGCGGTCTGGTACCTCAACCGCGACCGGGGCGTGGGCTGGATGTTCGTGTTCTTCCTCGCGCTGGTGCTCGTCCTGCACTATGTGCTCTCGCGCACGAAGTTCGGCAAGTCGATGTACGCGGTCGGCGGCAATGTCGAGGCCGCCCGGCGCGCGGGTATCAACGTCAAGGCGGTGTTCACCGCCGCGTTCGTCCTGTGCTCCACCCTCGCCGCCGTCGGCGGGATCCTGGCGGCCTCCCGGCTCGCGGCGGCCAACCAGAGCAGCGGTGGCGGGGACGTCAATCTGAACGCCATCGCGGCGGCGGTCATCGGCGGTACGAGTCTGTTCGGCGGCCGGGGCAGCGCGTTCGCGGCGCTGCTCGGTGTGCTGGTCATCCAGTCGATCTCCAGCGGGCTCACCCTGCTGAACCTCGACTCCGCGTACCGCTTCATGGTCACCGGCGGGGTGCTTCTGCTCGCGGTGGCGCTGGACTCGGTGGCACGGCGGTCCAGGGTCGCCCACGGGCGGGCCTGAACCACGATTCCACGGCTCCCGGTGGGGTGTGCGAACCGCACCGGGAGGGCGATGCCGGGGCCGGCCCCCGGAACCGGTCACACGGGGGACCGGTCCCGGGTCCGGCGCCGGCTCTCCCGCGCAACCGCACTGGCGTACGTCAGGCGCCGAACCCCTCACCTCCCGCCTCTCGCTCTGAGGGCCGGCCCCGAAGCCGTACGCCTTCCCGCGACCGTGCCCGCCCCCTCTCCCGGGCGCGCCGAACCCGCCGCCCGGTCACGTAGACCCGCCACTGACACCGGCCACGGACACCCGCCACTGAGACGCGGTCACTGACGCCGGGTCACCGGGCCGACGGGCCATGCCCGTTCATCCGGGGGCGCCGTCGCGCCCGCGACGTATCCCGTTCACCTCGCGCTGAACCCCCGTGCACGCCCTTGTGACGTCGGCCGTGAAATCTCGTACCGCCCCCCCGCTCACGGTCCCACCCGCAACAGCCGTACCCCGTACCCGAACTCGGACCGGCAGCCCAGGAACCACGGCTCAGAACCACGGCTCAGGAACCGCAGCACAGGAACCGCAGAACCGGATCAGGATCTCGGAGGCACCCATGCACAGGCACACACGCGCCCGGCTCAAGGCACTGCTCACGTCCACCGTCGTCGTGGCGGCGGTCCTGGCGGGCGGGGGCACGGCACAGGCCGGCACCCCGTCCGACGACACCTGGGAACCGGCCCGGCACCGGCCGCCCGCGCTGCCGGCGGCCGTCGACGGAGGGGCCTGGCAGTCCGGGCATCTCCAGGGCATGGCCCTGGACCGCCGCAAGGGCCATATGTACTTCTCCTTCACCAACCTCCTGGTGAAGACCGACCTTCAGGGCAAGCCGCTCGGCTCCGTCACCGGATTCACCGGGCACCTCGGGGACCTCGACTTCAACAGAAGTGACGGCCGGGTGTACGGCTCCCTCGAGTACAAGGCCGCGCAGGCCTTCTACATAGCCATCTTCGACGGGGACCGCATCACCCGGATGAACATGGACGCGCAGTCGACCGGGGTGGTCTCCACCGTCCATCTCAGGGAAGTCGTCAAGGACTACACGGCCGATATGAACGGCGACGGCCGCTTCGACGGCAACACCGGCAACACCCCCGACCACCGCTACGGTTGCAGCGGCATCGACGGTGTCGCCTTCGGGCCCTCCTTCGACCGCCGGGGCGGCGACCGGCTCACCGTCGCGTACGGCGTCTACTCCAACACCACCCGCACGGACAACGACCACCAGGTGCTGCTCCAGTACGACGTGCGGTCCTGGAAGAAGTACGAGAAGCCGCTCGTCGAGAGCGCCCCGCACACCAGCGGCCCGGCGTCGCCCGCCGGCAAGTTCTTCGCGTACACCGGCAACACCACCTACGGCGTGCAGAATCTGGAGTACGACGCCCGCAGCGGCAACTGGCTGATGGCCGTGTACAAGGGCAAGAAGACGGCGTTCCCCAACTACTCCCTCTTCGTCGTCGACGGCTCGAAGCGCCCCCGCACGGGTGAGGTCGTCGGACAGAAGGAGAAGGAGTACGGCCGGCTCCTCTCCCTGCTGCCCCAGGGGCTGCACCACGGAGGATCGGGCGTGTACGGGTACGAGTCGGCCGGGCAGTACGGGCTGGTCTCGCTCGACGACGGGCGCCACTACGTCGCCGAGGCGGGCACCGTCCCGTCCGGCGGGGTCACGCTGCAGACCGGCCGCGCGGTGCTGCACCGCTGGACGGGCGGGACCCCGAACCCGTTCGCGCCGCTGCCGTCGGACTGACGGGCCGCCGGGGCCGCGTCCGTGGCTGGGCGTGGTGATCAGGAGCGGGCCCTCCGGCCGGGACCGGGGGGCCCGCTCCTCGTGCGTCGGCCCCGTATGTACGGCCCGGTGCGTGTGCCCCGTACGGATGCACGGCAAGGGTCCCCTCCCGTGCCTGTGCGGATTCCGTCCGGTTCCATCCGCCGTCGGCCCCGGTCGGTCCCCGGCCCGCCTGCGGAATTTCCCTTCGCGAAGACTTCACAGTCAGGGCTGACTGTGACATCGTCGCTTGACAGTCAGCCCTGACTGTCAAGGAGGTGGGCCATGCCACGGGAGGACCAGCGGGAGGCCACGCGCCGCAGGATCGTGGAAGCGGCCGTGGAGTCGCTGATCGAGGCCGGTTACGCGGCCAGCACCACGCTTGAGGTGCAGCGGCGGGCCGGGGTCAGCAGGGGCGCCCTGCTGCACCACTTCCCCTCACGGCACGAGTTGTTCGGCGCGGCCATCACCGAGCTGGTCGCCCGGAACGAGGCCGCGGTGTGGGAACTGCTGGCCGAGACCCCGCCCGGGACGGACCCGCTGTCGCGGGCCCTTCGGGTACTGCGGGCCTCCAACGCCCGGCCCGCGTTCGGCGCGGAACTGGAGCTGTGGGCCGCGGCCCGTTCGGACCGGGAGCTGCGCACCGTGCTGCGGCGGGCCGAGGGCGCGGCCAGACGCGATCTGTACCGGGTCATCGGGGATCTCCTCGGGCCGGAGATCGCCGCGGCCCCCGGCTATCCGCTCGTGGCGGAGCTGACCGTGCAGTTGCTGCGCGGGCTGGCCATCTCGGACGCCCTGTACCGCGACCGGGACGACGAGGCCCTGCTGGAGCAGTGGGCCGCCGTCGCCCGGACGATCCTGGACGCCCCGCCCCCGTACGACCCCTCCGGAGGACCCGCATGACCATCCTGTACGAGACCCGCGACCGCAAGGCGTACATCACGCTGAACCGGCCGGAACGGCTGAACGCCATCACCTTCGAGCTGGCGCGTGATCTGTCGGCGGCGGTCGACCGGGCGAACGACGACCCGGCCGTGCATGTGATCGTGCTCCAGGGCGCGGGCCGGGCGTTCTGCTCGGGCTACGACCTCAAGGACTACGCCGAGGAGGGCGTCGGCACCCAGGACGGGATCTGGGATCCGATCAAGGACTACCGGTCGATGAAGCGCAACACCGACGACTACTTCTCGCTGTGGCGCTCGCTGAAGCCGACCATCGCCAAGGTGCACGGGTACGCGGTCGCGGGCGGCAGTGACATCGCGCTCTCCTGCGATCTGGTGGTGATGGCCGAGGACGCCCGGATCGGGTACATGCCCGCGCGGGTGTGGGGCTGTCCGACCACCGCGATGTGGGTGTACCGCCTGGGCGCCGAGCGGGCCAAGCGGATGCTGCTGACCGGTGACACCATCGACGGCGCGCAGGCCGCCGAGTGGGGGCTGGTGCTGGAGTCCGCGCCGCCCGGCGAGCTGGACGCCCGGGTCGAGGCGCTCGCCGACCGGATGGCGGGGGTACCCGTGAACCAGCTCGCCATGCAGAAGCTCATGATCAACCAGGCGTACGACAACATGGGGCTGCACGGTACGCAGCTCCTGGCGACGCTGTTCGACGGGATCACCCGGCACTCCCCCGAGGGACGCTGGTTCCAGGAGTTCGCCGCCACCCACGGGTTCCACGAGGCGGTGCGGTGGCGGGATTCGGGCCGGTGGATTCCCGAGGGCGGCGGCCCGGCCCCGACCGCCGGCGAACTGCGCGCCGGGGCTCCGGGTGCGGCAGGTACGAGCACGGCCCCGGGCACGGCAGGTCCCGGCGGTGAACATCCCGGCGCGCCCGGCGGCGTGGCCGCTCCGGCCGCCGGTGGCCCGGCCGCGGGTAGCCCGGCCGCCGGATCCGCCGGAGCGAAGGGGGAGAACCGATGACCGCGCTCTCGTACCGGCCCGCCGACACCGGCCGCCCGGTCCTGGAGAACACCTGCGGCGGTGTGCTGCGGGACGCGGCGGCCGCCGCACCGGACACCGTCGCGCTGGCGGAGTTCGTCCCGCCGGGCGAGACGGGACGGCAGTGGACCTACGCCGCTCTGCTGCGGGACGCCGAACGCGCCGCCGCCTGGCTGCTGGAACGTTTCTCCTCGGGTGAGCGCGTGGCCGTATGGTCGCCGAACCTGCCCGAGTGGGTGCTGCTCCAGTACGGGGCGGGCCTGGCCGGCATCGTCCTGGTCACCGCCAATCCGGCTCTGCGCGAGGCGGAGCTGGCGCATCTGCTCCGGCAGTCCGGCGCGGCCGGGGTCGTGTATCTGGAGTCCTTCCGGGGCACGGACATGGCCGCGGTCGTGGACCGCATCGCCCCCGGACTGCCCGCCCTGCGGGAGCGCGTCGGCTTCACCGGGTGGTACGACGGGCTGGGAGACACCCCCCTCCGGCCCCTGCCGGAGGTCGCACCGGGCAGTGCGGCACAGATCCAGTACACCTCCGGAACCACCGGGGCGCCGAAGGGCGCGGTGCTGCACCACCGGGGACTGGTCACCAACGCCGACTTCGTCGCCGCCCGGGTCGGCTTCCCCGAGGGCGGGGTGTGGGTGAGCGCGCTGCCGCTGTTCCACACCGCCGGATGCGGGCTGACGGTCCTGGGCGCGGCGCAGCGGCGCGGCACCCTCGTGCTGCCGCCGTTCTACGAGCCCGGTCTGATCCTCTCCGCGATGCGGCACTGGCGCGCCGACACCTTCGGCGGGGTGCCCGCCATGCTCGGCGGACTGCTGGCCCACCCGGAGTTCGACAGCTACGACCTGTCGGCCTGCGAACGCATCATGTCCGGCGGTGACAGCGTTCCCGCCCCCATGGTCACCGAGGCCGAACGGCGGTTCGGGGCCCGGTTCTCCACGGTGTACGGGCAGACCGAACTGAGCCCGATCGTCGCGCAGACCAGCCCGGACGACACGATCGCCGACAAGACCACCACGACCGGGCAGCCGCTGTGGCAGGCCGAGATGAAGGTGATCGACCCGGCGAGCGGGGACATCGTGCCGGCCGGGGTGCCCGGCGAGATCTGCGCCCGCGGCTACCAGGTGATGCTCGGGTACCACGAGCAGCCCGACGCCACCGCCGCGGCCGTCGACGGTGACGGCTGGCTGCACACGGGCGATCTGGGCACGATGGACGAGCGCGGCTATCTGACCGTCACCGGCCGCCTCAAGGACATGATCATCCGGGGCGGGGAGAACATCTACCCCGCCGAGATCGAGACGGCCCTGCTCCGTCATCCCGCCGTCCGCGCGGCCGTGGTGCTCGGGGTGCCGGACGACGGGTGGGGCGAACAGGTCGCCGCGGTGGTCACCCCCGCGGATCCGGAACGGCCGCCGACGGCGGCCGAACTGCACGAGTATCTGCGCGCGGGCCTGGCTCCCCACAAGACCCCGCGCCACTGGTATCTCGCGGAGGCCGTCCCGGCCAATGCCATGGGCAAGATCCAGAAGTTCCTCCTCCGCGACCGGCTCGCGGATCTGCCGCGCCTGCCCTGAGCCGGTAGCCGGCGAGTGGTCTCCGGCGGGCGCCCGGCCGCCGGGCTCCCGCCGGGGCGCGGGGGTGTAGGGGGGCGCCCCGGCCCGTACGGAGTGCAGAGTTCCGGCACCTCGTACCGAGTCCGGCGCCCGGCAGCGTACGGAGTCCGGCGCCCCGCCCGCGTACAGGGGTCGACGGTGCCGGGCGGGCGGGGTCACCGAGTGCGTGCGATACGCCCGGCGGGGCGCGGGCCACGCCGGGCGCGTGCGGTGCCCCGGTGTGGCACGCGCCGTCGACCGGTCCCGCCCGTCCGGCCGCGAGGCGCGGGCGGGTACGCGGCCGGGCGGCTGTTCGCACAGGTCCCGTCCGCAAGGCACCGGATCGGGCGGGCTACAGGGCCGGTCGCCCCGGGGACCCGGAGATCCCCCTCCCGCCGGATCCCCTGGCTCCGAGGTTCGGTCGCCCGCCGGATCCCGTAGCTCCGGCGTTCCGGAGTTCCTGCGCCCGCCCGGCGCAGGCGGTCGCCGAACCGGTGGATTCCGCCGGGCCCGACGGACGCCGAAGCGGTGGACGACAGGTTCGTCGAGGGGCACCGAACAGGGATGACGGGTTCGTCGTCCCGGCCAAGGTCGCGGTGGAAGGCGCTCCCTACGCTGATTCCACGCTCAGCCGACGACCAAGGACGGTTTCCATGACCGCAGTCGAGCCCGCGCGCTGGAACGGCTTCCTCAGCGCAGTGGCGGCCCAACACGACACGCCGGGCGCGAGCCTGGCCTTCTTCCACGACGGCGCGATGCACGAGTTCGCCACCGGCGTGCTCAACAACGACACCGGCGCGCCCGTCCGCACCGACTCGCTCTTCCAGATCGGCTCGGTCACCAAGGTGTGGACCGCCACCCAGCTCCTGATGCTGGTGGAGGAGGGCAGGTTCACCCTCGACACCCCGTTCGCCGAGATCGTCCCGGACTTCAAGGTCGTCGACCCCGAGCTGACGAAGACGGTCACCTTCCGGCATCTGCTCACCCACACCTCCGGTATCGACGGTGATCTCTTCCTCGACACCGGGCGCGGTGACGACTGTCTGGAGAAGTATGCCGAGGCGTACCGGAAGCTGACCGCGATCCACCCCCTCGGTGCGACCCAGTCGTACTGCAACTCCGGCTTCTCTCTTCTGGGTCCGGCCGTCGAGCGGCTGACCGGCACGTCCTGGGACACGGCCCTGCGTGAGCAGATCATCGAGCCGCTGGGCCTCACCCACACCGTGACCCTCCCGGAGGAAGCCCTCCGCCACAGCGCCGCCATCGGTCATCTGGAGGGCGGCGCCGTCTCCCCGGAGTGGGGCCTGATGCGCTCCGCCGGGCCCGCCGGGCTGATCTGCGCACGGGCGTCCGATGTGGTCCGCTTCGGGCTGGCGCATCTGTCCGACGGGCCGCTGCGGGAGCCGGAGGTCATGTGGGAACCCCATGTGGCGGGAGGTGCGGGCTCCGGGCTGTCGTCCGACATGGCCGGACCTCTCTCTGACGGGCGATGGGCGGAGCGGAGTCCAGGACGGCTCCGAACGGCATCAAGCCACGGAGCCCCGCCACCGTCCCGGGCGGTCGAGATCAAGCCGAGGACGTGAAGCCGGAACGGACATCACTCGGTTCACCTCCGGGCCGCTTGAGCGTGCGTCGCGCCGCCCGCGCGGTGTCACCCGGACCGCCCGCCCCGTCCACGGCCCACGGACCGCCACCCGTACGTCTGTCCCGGCAACCGCCCGCCCGTGCCCGGTGTACGCCTTCCGCTACGACAGTGTCGCGGCCACCACGGACGCCGCTTCCGCGATCAGCTTGTTGTCGTACTCCTCGTCCTCGCCGCTGCGGTTGGTGAGAATCGCCATGACGATGGGGGCGGACCCGGGCGGCCACACCACGGCGATGTCGTTGCGGGCGCCGTAGTTGCTGCCGGTCCCCGTCTTGTCGCCGACCACCCAGCCCTTCGGCATCCCCGCCCTGATGACCTCGTCGCCGGTGGTGTTGGTCCGCAACCACGTCGTGAGCTGGGCGCGTTCGGCCTTGCCGAGGACGTCCCCGAGTACGTACGCGCGCAGATCCCCGGCCAGCGCCCGCGGTGTGCTGGTGTCCCGTGTGTCTCCCGGGGTCCACCGGCTCAGCTCCGGCTCGGTCCGCTCCATCCTGGTGGTGTCGTCACCGAGTTTCTCCAGCGCGGCGTCCAGGGCCTTGGGTCCGCCGAGCTCTTCGAGCAGCAGATTGACGGCCGCGTTGTCGCTGTAGCGGACGGTGGCATCGCACAGCGCGCGCAGGCTCATACCGGTGCCGACGTGCTTCTCCGTCACCGGGGAGTGCGGGACCAGATCCTCCCT
Organism: Streptomyces sp. NPDC051018; assembly: GCF_044456085.1. Classification (NCBI taxonomy): domain Bacteria; kingdom Bacillati; phylum Actinomycetota; class Actinomycetes; order Kitasatosporales; family Streptomycetaceae; genus Streptomyces; species Streptomyces sp. NPDC051018. The sequence goes on along the minus strand of NZ_JBITFN010000004.1, from coordinate 338,063 downwards.
GGAGTACTTGATCACCTTGTCCATCCCGCCCAGGGTGTACTTCTCCAGCACGGCGCCGGCGGCCAGCGCCTTGAAGGTGGAGAGGTGGGGAAACCGCTCGCGGTCGTTGTACGCCACTTCGCGCCCGGTGCCGGTGTCGAGGGCGTAGACGCCCAGCCGCGCGTCGAACTTCCGCTCCAGCGCCTTGAACCGGTCGGCGAGCGGCTTCACGGCTCCGGCCGCACCCGGCCCCGCCGACGCCGTGACCGGACGGGTCGCCTCGGCGGTCGGGCCGGGCGAGCGTGCGGACTCGTCCTGCCCACAGGCCGTCAGCGGGACGAGAACGAGCGTGGCGAGCGCCGCACCGAGAACGGCGCGCCTCGCGCGGGTGAGTTGCATGATCCGAACCTCCGGGGCGCCCCGCACCCCGGGGCGCGCAGGGGAGGGAACGGCAGGGCCCCCTCCCGGCGCCGGCGATCAGCGCCGGGACCACCCTCGCTCCCGGGCGGCCATGCGGTCCAATACGCTCACGCGCGGTTCCATGCCGAATTGGCATAGAGTGCGGGCCGTGGATCTTGTAGGAGCGAGTCGCGCGTTCGTCAGCGTCAGCGAGCACGGGGGCTTCACCGTCGGAGCGGCCGCCGCCCGTATGTCCCAGTCGGTGGCCAGCCGCCGGGTCGCGGCCCTGGAGGAACGCTTCGGTGAGCCGTTGTTCGAGCGCACGTCGCGGCGGGCCGTCCTCACCCCCTTCGGCCGGGACATGCTGCCCGCGGCCCGACAGCTCGTCCAGGCTGCCGATGTGCTGCTGCACGAGGCGGAGGCGGTCAAACGCAAGCCGTGGCGGCTCGCGGTGCCCGGCATCTGCTCCACCGCCACCCTCGCCCGGCTGGTCGCCGAGGCACGAGGGCACGGGATCACGCTCGACCTCCGGGTCGCGGCACCCGCGCGGCGCAGGGAGCTCGTCCACGCCCAGCAGGTACGTGCCGCCCTGCTCGCGGTCCCCGCGGACGAGGCGGAGTGGTCCGTACCGCTCGGACTGGCCGGGGCTCACGATCCCGGTGTGCAGCGGGTGTACCTCGAAACGCTGCGGATCGGACGGGCCTCCTCCGGCCCCGCCCGCCGCGTCTGGATCCAGCCGGAGGACGACGTACCGCACATCCGTGACCCGCTGACCCGGCTGCGCGACGCGGTCGGTCTGCGGCCCTCACAGCTGGTCTCCGCGCCCGATCTGACGACCGCCGCGGCGGAAGTCATCAGCACCGGCGATCTGTTGCTGTGCTCCCCGGCCCAGGCCGGGGAACTCGCCCTGGACTGGCGGCCCGTCGGCGGGATCGCGCTCGGCCGCGGGTTCGCCCTCGGCGCCGCCGCAGACGGCAACCCCCGCCATCTCGCGGCTCGACTGGGCGAGGCGATCGCCCGCTGCCTCGGCGCGGGCACCGGGGCCGGTCCCGGTGCCGGTCCCGGGAAAGGGACGGTGTGAGTACCGAGGCCCTGCTGCACGAGCTGCGCGGGGAGCTGAGCGACGGCGGTCTGCGCGGCAGCCTGCTCGTACGGGATCTGCACACGGGAGAGGAACTGGGCATCGAACCGGACACCCAACTGCCCTCCGCCTCCCTGGTCAAGGTCCCCCTCGCGCTCGCGACGGCGGAACGCATCCACAGGGGCGAGCTCGACGGAGCGACGATGCTCGACGTACGGCCCGGGCGGATCACCACACCCGGCCCCACCGGGCTGAGCCGGTTCCGCCACCCCGTCCGGATCGCGATCGAGGACCTGCTCTATCTGAGCACCTGCGTCAGTGACGGAACGGCCGCCGACGTCCTCTTCGACCTCACCCCGCCCGCCGAGGTCGCCGCCGTCCTCCAGCGGCTCGGCGTCCGCGGCATCACCGTCCGGCACCGTATGCGCGAACTGTCCGACACCCCCGTGGAACGGTTCGACGCCGACCAGGCCCATCTCGCGCACGCCCTCGCCATCGACGCCGGCACCAGCGGGCGCGGCCACCGGGTACCGCAGCTCGACACCACCCGTGCCAACACCGGCAGCGCACGCGCCTTCGCCGACCTGCTCCAGGCCCTGTGGACCCCCTCGGCGATCCACCCCGACGTGGCCGGGTGCGTACGAGAGCTCATGGCCCACAATCTGCTCCGGCACCGGCTCACCCCGGACTTCAGCTCCGACGCCACCACCTGGTCCTCCAAGACCGGCACCCTCCTCAACCTCCGCCACGAGGTCGGGGTAGTCGAGCACTCCGACGGCCAGGTGTTCGCCGTCGCCGTCCTGACCGAGTCACTCGTACCGGCCACCAGCCAGCCCGGCGCGGAAGCCCTCATGGCCCAGGTCGCCCGCCGGCTCCGTGACCATCTGCGGCAGCTCGGCTGACGGGGCCGGCGTATCCCCGCCGGCTAGCGCCGTCCCCTGGTCCGGGCGCCCGGCGGCCGGCCTCCGGGACCACGGACACGCGGGGACCGGTGCGAACCTCTGGGACCACACACGCGCAGCCGGATACGAACCTCTGGGACCACGAGCAGGAGACCGGCGCGGATCTCCGGGGCCGCGGGCACGCGGAGCCCGCCCTCAGCCGGAGGTACGGGTTCCGTCCCCCGCCCGGAGCCGTACCGTCGTGTCCGCCCTCTGCGGCTGCCGGTGCGCGCGGACCAGGTTCTCCGCGACCGCGGGGACCGTCGCCATGACCTCCAGACCTCCGCCGGGGCGGGGCACCGCGGTGGCATCGCCGTTGTGGGTACGGGCGACCGCGCGCACGATGGAGAGGCCGAGCCCGCTGCCGCGCGCCGAACCGACCCGGTCGGTGAGACGGCGGAACGGCTCGAAGAGCACGGGAATCTCATGTGCTCCGATGAACGCGCCGGTGTTCGCGACGGTGATCCGGGAGCCCTGTGCGGCACTTCCGGTCTCCACCCGGATCCAGCCGCCCTTGATGTTGTACTTGACGGCGTTGTCGACCAGATTGCGGACGAGCTGCTCCAGCAGTACGGGATCGCCCATCGCCGGCGCGGGACCGAGCACGGCCTCGACGGCGATGCCCCGTGTCTGCGCGGCCGGTGCGGTGTGGGTGACGACGGCCGCCGCGATGTCCGCGAGATCCAGCGGCAGCAGCCCCGTGACGGTGCTCTCCGCCCGCGCCAGGGTCAGCAGCGAGTCGATGAGCCTCTCGTGACGCTCGTTGACGGCGAGAAGGTTCTCCGCGAGCTGTTTGACCTCCGGCGGCGCGCTCCGGCGGGCCACCGCGACCTCCACCAGCGTCCGCCCGACCGCCAGCGGGGTCTTCAGCTCGTGCGCGGCGTTGGCGATGAACCGGTCCTGTCCGGCGAACGCCTCGTCCAGCCGGTCCAGCATGCTGTCGAAGGAGTCGGCGAGCCGTTTGACCTCGCCCGGCGGCTCGTCGAGATCGATGCGCCGGTGCAGCGTACGGCCCGCGATGCGCTCGGCGGTCGAGGTGATCCGGCTGAGCGGACGCAGCAGCCGGCCCGCGACGAGCCAGCCCGTGGTGGTCGCGACGACGCCCACGCACAGTACGGTGAGGCCGCCCTTGGCCATCAGATTGCGCTGCATCGAGTCGAGGATCTGCTCCCGGGACACCGGGTCGATCAGGACGGGTCCGCCGGTCTGCCACGCCGGTGGCTCCTGCTGCACATCGGCGGGGACGCTCTGCCACGGAGCGGGGCTCGACGTCTCGGCGGGGTTCGGCGTCTGCACCGGGTTCGGCGCCTCCTCGGGAAGAGGCGTCTTCATGACCGGCGGCTCGTACGCGGGCTGTGTCGCGGAGGGGAAAGGCAGCTTGAGCGTGTACTCCATGCTGTTGCCGACCAGGATCACGGCACCGCTGAAGATCGCCGCGCCCGCCAGGAAGAACATCAGGCCGAAGACGACCGTGAGCCTGACCCTGAGACTCCCGCCGAGTGCTCGGAGGATCATCGGATACGGTAACCGACGCCGGTCAGCGTCTCTATGACGGGAGCGTCGCCGAGCTTGCGCCGCAAGGAGCGCATCGTGACCCGTACGACGGTGGTGAACGGGTCGACGTTCTGGTCCCACGCCCGCTCCAGCAGGGTCTCCGCGGACACGGGCGCGCCCTCCGCCCGCAGGAGTTCCTCCAGGACCGCGAACTCCTTGCGCGACAGCGCAATGTACTTGCCGTCCCGGGTCGTCTGGCGCAGATGCGGGTCGAGCCGGATGCCGGAGCGCTCCAGCACCGGCGGGACCGCGGGCCGCGAACGGCGGCCGAGGGCGCGGATCCTGGCGACGAGTTCGGCGAAGGCGAACGGCTTGGTCAGATAGTCGTCGGCGCCGAGGCCCAGCCCGGCGACGCGCTCGGCCACGGTGGTGGAGACCGTGAGCATGAGGACGCGGACGTCCGCCCCGGAGGCGACCGTACGCCGGCACACCTCGTCCCCGTGGACCAGCGGGAGATCGCGGTCGAGCACCATGACGTCGTACGTGTGGACCGCGAGGTTCTCCAGGGCCGCCTCGCCGTCGTGGACCACGTCCACCGCGATGCCCTCGTCCCGCAGCCCCTCGGCCATCGCCCCCGCGAGCATCTCCTCGTCCTCGACCACCAGCACGCGCATGCGCCTCACCCGCTCCTCACCCCGATCGAACTGCACCAAGTATCCGGGTCCGATGTGAAGCGGGTGTGAGCGGCTTCGCTCACCGCCGTCCCACGGGCCCTCACGTGCACTGGTACGGCACCGCTCACCCCACGCGCAAAGGCTGGACCCGCATGTCACATCGCCGGCTCACGAACGGCTCGCACCGCCGCGACGGCCGGGACCACCGGCCGGTCCGGGGCCGCCGCCGGAATGACCGGGCCGGGGGTGGCGACGCTGCCCGCCCGCCAGGCGGGGATCGCCCGACCGACTCGGATCGCCCGGTGGGCCGGGGACGCGGGGCGGACTCGGACCGCGGGGCCGGTGGGGGCAGCATGGCGGGCGGGGGCGGCGTGACAGGCGCGGGTGACGTGGCGCGCGAGAACCGCCGGGCTGATACGGGTGGACCGACGAGCCGGGGCCGCCGGACGGAAACGGGCCATGGCTCGGACACGGGCCGCAGGAGGGACGCCGGCCGTCGGACGGGCGGGGCCCGGCGGGCGGGCGCGGGCCGCCGGAGGGAAACGGGCCGTGGCTCGGACACGGGCCGCGGGGCGGGTCGGCGCAAACGACCCTCACGCGGCCGTACGGCATGGCGGGCAGCCGTGGCGCTGCTGTGCGCGGCAGCCGTGTGCTGGGGCGCGCTCGGACTGCTCCCCGACTCCACCGGCGAGTCGGTGGCCACCGGCCGTGACCCCGGGGCGACGTCCGAGCCCCTCACGATCGGCGGCCCGGAGACCGCGGAACATCAGGCCCCGCGGGCGCCACGGCCGGCCCAGGACCCCGACGGGGAGAACTCCGCCGCGCCGGAGACCTCGTACCGCCACACCTACCGCGAAGACGGCCCCGGCACCTACACCTGGGCCCGGGGAACCGGTACCCGGGCGGGCACCGGCGGCCGGCTCATCCGGTACGGGGTGAAACTGGAGGACGGCACCGGCCTGGACGTCGACGACCTCGCCGCCGAGATCGACGGCATCCTGCGCCACCCGCGCGGCTGGACCCGTGGAGGTACGGCCTCGTTCCAGCGGGTGAGCTCACCGCCGTACGACATGCTGGTGCAGGTCGTCTCCCCCGGGACGACCGACCGGCTGTGCGGCGCCTGGGGGCTCGACACCCAGGGGCAGGTCAACTGCGCCAAGGCACCGGACCTCGTGGTGAACGTCCGGCGCTGGGTCGACCTCAGCGAGCAGTACCGGGGGCGCGCCGCCGACTACCACGCGCTGATCATCAATCACGAGGCGGGACACATACTCGGCCACGGTCACCGCGGCTGCCCCGGCCCGGGCCGGCCCGCGCCCGCGATGATGCAGCAGATCAAGGGGTTGAAGGGCTGTACGGCCAACCCCTGGGTGTACGACGACGACGGACGTCTGATCGACGGCCCCCCGGTGCCCTGACACACCGGCTCCCTCACGCCACGAGCCCCACCGGTAACCGGCCGACCGCCACCGGTGGGGCGAGAGAGGGGCGCGGGGCGGGGCGGACGGAGCACTGCTCGCGGAGGAGAGCACCGTTCATGGGGGCACTGCTCACAAGGGAGAGCAGTGCTCACGCGGGCAGTGCTCACATGCGAGAGCGGTGCTCTCGGGGGAGAGCACCGCTCGACGAAGCACTGATCGTAAACGAGAGCACTGCTCACGCAACTGAGCACTGCTCAGGCACACACCGCTCACAAACCGGAGCACTGCTCACACAACAGAGCACCGCCCACATCCCCAGGTCACCGGGGCATGGAAGCGAAGCCCCAGCCCCACTGAAGGCGCGCGCCGCCGGGTACGCCCCTTGCCGAACGGCCCGTCCGCCCGCTCAGGCGTGCGCGTGGACCACAGCCGCCCAGGCGCGGGCCGTGCGGGACCAGATCTCGCGGAGCGCGGGTTCGTTCTCGCGGACCGAGGCGACCGCCCCCAAGGGGTCGGCCCCCGCTCCGGCGACCGAGGGGCCGTCGGACGCCGCCCACTCGGCGACGGCGTCACCGAGGACCTCGGGGTGGAACTGGACGCCCCAGGCGCGTTCACCGATCCGGAACGCCTGGTGGAGGCAGTCGTCACCGGTCAGCAACGGGACCGCTCCCGGCGGGAGTTCGCCGATCTCGTCCCAGTGCCACTGAGCGGCGGGCGCGCCGTCCGGCACCTCCCCGAACACCGGGTCCCCGTCGGCGGCGGGCAGCCTGCGTACGGGTACCGCGCCCACCTCCGGCCCCCGCTTCCGGACCACGACGGAGCCGCCGAGCGCGGAGGCCATGATCTGGCCGCCGAGACAGATGCCGAGGAGCGGGACGCCGGAGCCGACGGCCTCGCGCACCAGGGTCCGTACGGCCGGGAGCCAGGGCGCGGCCTCATCGTCCTCGCAGTTGGGCGCGCCGCCCAGGACGAGCAGCCCGGCGTACCCGGCGAGCGAACCGGGGAGTTCCTCACCCGCCCAGGGATGGACGATCCGCTGCTCCAGGCCGCACTCCACGAGCTGTTCGCCGACCAGTCCGGGTCCGGTCCCGTCCTCGTGCTGAACCACCAGCACCCGCGGCGCACCTCCGGCTTCCCGCACGTCCGCCGCTTCCCGCGCCTCCGCCCCTTCCCGTACGTCCGGACCTGTCCGTACATCTGTCCCTTCCCGTACGTCCGGACCTGTCCGTACTTCCGGATCCATCCGTACGTCCGCGGGCCGCCGCTCGTTGTCCGCCTGTGCCGTCACAGTCGCCCCGCCTCCACGATCTGCTGGAGGAACGCCTTGGTGCGGTCCTCACGGGGGTCGCCGAAGATCTGCTCCGGCGGGCCCTCCTCCAGAACTGTTCCCTGATGCAGGAAGCACACCTTGTGGGCCACCTCACGCGCGAAGCCCATCTCATGGGTGGCCAGCAGCATGGTCATGCCGTCCTCGGCCAGATCCCGCACGATGGAGAGGACCTCCGCCACCAGCTCGGGGTCGAGCGCGGAGGTGATCTCGTCGAGCAGCAGCAGCCGGGGGCGCATGGCGAGCGCCCGCACGATGGCGACACGCTGCTGCTGGCCGCCGGAGAGCCGGTCGGGCAGAGCCGTGGCCTTGTCGGCGAGACCGATCCGCTTCAGCAGTTCCATGGCCTCGGCCTCGGCCTGCTCCTTGCCGCTGCGGCCGAGGACCGTGGGCGCGAGGGTGATGTTGCGGAGCACGTCCATGTGCGGGAAGAGGTTGAAGTGCTGGAAGACGATGCCGACGTCCCGGCGCAGCCGGTCCACGTCCACACCGCGCCCCGAGATGGGGTCGCCGTCCAGGAGGATGCGTCCGCTGTCGATCTCCTCCAGAGCGTTGACACAGCGCAGGAGGGTCGACTTCCCGCAGCCGGAGGCACCGATCAGTGTGACGACCTGGTGCTGTTGCACCGTCAGATCGAGTCCGCGCAGTACTTCATGGCGGCCGTAGGACTTGCGTATGCCCTTGATGTCCAGGAATGCCATCAGCTGTCCTTCCCTGCGCCGCTGCGGGCGAGAAGCCGGTCGGCGAACCGGGTCTGCGGGATGGTGATCACGACGAAGAGCGCGGCCACCACGGTCACCGAGGAGAGGTTGAATTCATTGGAGGCGTAGATCTTGGCCTGGTTGAAGGCGTCGATGGTGCCGATGACGGTCACCAGCGCGGTGTCCTTCTGGAGGCCGATGAAGTCGTTGAGCAGCGGGGGTGTGACCCGGCGTACGGCCTGCGGCACGACGACATGGCGCAGGGTGCGCCCGTGGGACAGGCCGAGGGAGCGTGCGGCCGCGGTCTGGCTCCAGTGGATGGAGTCGATGCCGGACCGGTACACCTCGGCGACGTAGGCGCCGTAGGTGAGGGTGAGCGCGAGGATCGCGGCCCAGGTCGGGGTGAGCGAGCTGAGCCCGGGGATCTGGGCCAGCGGCAGACCGAAGCCGATCAGATAGATGATGACGATGCTCGGCACCGCGCGGAAGATGTCGATATAGGCGGTGGCGAGCCAGCGCAGGGGCCGTCCGGCGCGCCCGGGGGCGAGCTTGGCGACGGCGAGGCCGAGTCCCCAGACGAGGACGAGGATCTCGGCGGCCACCGCGATGAAGACGTTGGTGCCGAAGGCCTGGGTGACGTTCCAGAAGCTGGAGGAGATGGCGGCCGGGCTGAAGAAGGTCGACTGCACGGCGTGGTCGTTGGCCAGCAGGAAGACCGTGAGCAGGGTGAGGGCGACGACGGCGAGCGAGCCGCCGATCGCGACCCATGCCGCTTCCCGGGCGTCGGCGGCCTCCGCGCGGGCCTCGGCGATCTGTCCCGGGCGCTGGGCGGCGGCACGGGCGCGGCCGGTACGGCGAAGTGCCTCGGACGAGGGCTTCAGCACGGCGAACGAGGCCAGTCCGCCGAGGACGGCGACCGCGCGCAGGACCCAGGACCAGGCGCCCTGGTCCGGGGCGGCCTGCCACAGGGTGGCGGCGGTCCAGGCGGCGAACACGCAGCTCAGGGCGGCGACCACGAGGGATGCCGGGGCGAGGACCGCGGGCAGCGGCAGGCGCGCGGGCGCGGCCGGGGCGGCGGTCTTGAGGGTGACGGTGCTCATGGCGGGCCTCACAGGCTCCAGACCGGGACGGCGGCCGGGTCGCCGCCGAGCGCCTCGCCGAGGTACTCCTCGGAGAGCGCGTCGAGGGCGCCCTCGGACGTGAGGTCGGCGAGCACGCCGTTCACCACGGCGGTGTTGGCGCTGTCCTTGGGCAGCAGCGCGCCGTACGACTCACCGGTCTCGTACTGTCCGACGACGGCGACCGCTCCGCCGGAGCCCTTGGCCTGGCCGAGGACGATGGCGGTGTCGGTGAGTACGGCGTCGATCCGGCCGCCCTGGAGCGCGGCGAGCATCTCCGCGTCACCGGGGAAGACCTGGGCGGCCTTGGCGGGCTTGAGGGTTTCCTGGACGAACTTGGCGCCGGAGGTGGCCTGCTTGACGCCGAGGCGCAGTCCGCGGATGTTCTCGGCGGTGACCTTGCCGGGCTTGGCGAGGACGCCGATGTTGGAGGCGAAGTAGGGGCTGGTGAAGTCGACGGCCTTCTTGCGCTCCTCGGTGATGGAGATCTCGGCCATGGCCAGGTCGTAGCCGCTGCCCTTGCCCGCGACCATCGCGTCGAAGGAGACATTGCGGATGCGGAGCTTCTCCAGCCCGGCCCGGTGGGCGATGTTGGCGGCGAGGCAGTACTCGAACCCGCTCTTGATGTCGGCGACGGTGTTGCCGTTCCACCAGCCGCGCGAGGGCAGGTCGCCGGCGACGGTGAGGGTGCCGGACTCGACGGTCTTCAGCTTGACGGAGCCCTTGGTGCCGGTGACCTCGCAGTCGCCGTAGGCGCCGCCCTTGGCGGAGGTGACGGCGGCGCTGGAGGAGCCGCCGGGGCTGTTCTCGCCGCAGGCGCTGAGGGAGAGGGCGGCGAGCACCGCCAGAGCTGGGGCGAGGATGTGGGCAGGGCGGCGGCGCACGTGTGGCTCCCGGACGTTCGGAGGGTGACCGCCCCGGCAGGTGCAGCATCAGCCAAAACCTTTTGGGCGGAAGGGATGGGCGCTATGCTCAACCAAAAGGTTTTGGCAGTCAAGGGTTCTCCGCAGAATGCTGCCGATACGGTCGACCCCGGGACCCGCCCCCAGGAGTCGGTACGGCCCTGTGCCGCCGCCAGGAGACCACCAGAGGAGAGACGTGATGCCCGGACCGGCCGGACCGCACGCCGACGCCGCTTCCCCCGACACTCCTGCCGCCGAGGGGGCTCCCCCGGCCCGGGGGCGGCGCTCCCCGGCCGCATCCGCGGGCGCCCGTGCCGCGGAGGGGGCGCCGCCCCCCGCAACCGAGGGGCCCCGCCCCGCCCCGGAACCGGCCCGCAGCGTGGGGATCAAGGACGTGGCCCGGGCCGCCGGCCTGTCCATCACCACCGTCTCGCACGCCCTCAACGGCAAGGGAAAGGTCAGCGCCCGGACCCGTGAGCGCGTACGGCTGCTCGCGGACGAGCTGGGCTACCGCCCCAACCCCGCCGCACAGGTCCTCCTCACCGGCCGCACCGGTGTCGTCGGGCTGGCCGCGGGCCATCAGAGCGCCGAGGCGTGGGAGCGCACCTACCGCCCCTACTACGCCTCCCTCACCGCGGGCGCCATGGTCGAGGCGGTCGACCGCGACTACGCCCTGGTCGTCGTCCCCTCCCGGCCGGGTACGGATCTGTGGACCAGGATCCCGATGGACGGACTGATCGTCGTCGACCCGGTCGCGGGCGATCCCGTGATCACCGAGGCCCTGCACCGCGGACTCTCCGTCGTCACGGACGGCCGCCCGCTCGATCCGGGGCACGGGAGCATCCCGTACGTCCACAGCGACATGCTGTCCGGCGTCCCGCTGGCCCTGGACCATCTGCACGAGTCCGGGGGCCGCCGGACCGCACTGCTCACCGGCCCCCAGCTCGACTCCTACACCCTCGACAGCGAACGGGCGTACACCCGTTGGTGCGAGGACCGCGGACTGCCCGCCACCGTCGAGCGGGTACGGGACGGCGAGCCCGCGCACGACGCGGCGCGCCGGCTGCTCGCCTCACCCGACCGGCCGGACGCGGTCCACGCGCTCAACGAGACGTACGGGGAGGCTCTGCGGGCCGCCGCCCGCGAACTCGGTCTCGCCATCCCCGGCGATCTCCGGATCACCGCCATGGGCGACCGCGAGCCCGGCATCCGTCCCGCCCTCACCCTGCTCTCGCTCGCGCCCCGCCGGATCGGTGCCCTGTGCGCGGGGATGCTGATCGACGTCCTCAACGGCGGGACACCGAAGCCGCTTTCGGTGCCGTGCACGCTGATCCCGGGGGACTCGACGCGGCCGGCGGCCGGATGACGGGTCTCCGGATGCGTCGGAGTGGCCGGTCGCCGGCTGCGGCCGGGTGACGGGTCGCCGGATGCCTCCCGCCGCCTCCGACACCGTGCCGACGCGGTTCTGGCACCGTGCCGACGCTGGTCCGGGGCCGTTCCGACGACGGGGCCACCGGGTTCGGCATGCCGCTGACACCGGGGCGCACCGACACCGGGGCGCCAGGGGGCCGTTAAGGCCGTACAAGTTCTGAGCGGAAGCGGACCGCCGGGGCCGGGGCGCGTACTACATTCCTGTTATCGGACACCGGAACAACCGGACCCCCGGACGTCAGTGGCATGACACGGGTCCGGCCGGATCCCCGCCGAACACCGGGCGGGCGCGGCCGTACGGCCGTGGTCCCGACCGCCGTACGGGACCGACCAACCCGGGCGGCGGCCGGGGAGCGGGTCCGCCCACGGCTTGTGGCCGATCGCCGACGGGTCGGGTACTCACCGGTCGCCGGTTCCCCGGCAGATGTCGGACCCTCGCCACTTCCCTGACTGATCCGCCGCGGCATCGCGAGGACCCCGGTGTCGTTGGCCCCCGGCGACAGATGATGACCCCCGCGCGCCCCTGTACGGCTGTCGGGCGGGACGGCCCGCCCCCGGTCCGCGCGTGCCGGGAACCGGCAGCGGTCCGCGCGTCGTCGTAGGGGCGCGAGGCGGGTGGCAGGGGCGCGAGCCGATGCCGCCGCGACGGCATCGGCGTAGGGGGCACCGCATGGGTACGGGAACGGCACGGATCGACGGGAACAGCCTGCTGTTGGGCGACGGGGTACGCGTCCGCTTCATCCGTACCCTGAGGCTGCCCGAGACGGGTACGCATCCGTTGCCTCCGGGGCTGGGCGAGTTCCCCCTGCGGCGTGTGGAGGACTACGCGGCCACGGTGCCGCCCGCCATGGGGAAACGCGGAGGCGTCGTGCTCCCCATGTATCTGCGCGAGGCCATGTGGCTGAGCTTCGCCGGCAGCGGCGAGCCGGCCGCGCTCCAGGTCGGCGTCGGCAAGGTGTGTGCCGTCTCCGGAGAGCCCTGGGGTGACGGCCCCTCAAGCCGTCCGCAGAACTATGTCGTCCTGCCCCGGCAGCCCTGGCTCGACGGCATCAACTCCGGCAAGGGGACGGTCCGCCAGTTCGTCGCCGTCCCGCTGGGGCTCGGGGCGACCGTCGAGGGCCAGATCACCGGTGAGGAGACCTGGGGCGGTGTCCAGCTGCGGTCCTTCCCCCTGGAGCCCGGAGCGCTCGCGGCGTGGCGCGAGGAGGAGCGCCGTAGGGCCGAGCGGATGCGGTCGGCGGCACCGGCTGCCTCCGCCGGTTTCGGGGCGGCCTGCGCGCCCATGGCGCCTCCCGGGAGTGCGGGCCCGGCCCCCTCGCCCGCGATGGGGCTCGGCGCGGGCGGCACCATGCGCCAGGAGGTCTACCAGGACACCCGGGCGCCCGCCGACTGGGCGGACGTGCCCTCGGCGCGGGTGTTCGTGCATCTGGTGACGCCCCCGCAGTGGCGCGCGATCACCGGTGAGGAACCGCCCCCGTCGCCCGTCGACCGCGCCGCCTACACCCAGGCGGGGCTGCCCTGGTACGAGTACGGCGACGACGACGCCACGGACCTCTCGCCCGCCCCGGCGCTGACCGACGTCAAGCCGGTGGGGCAGTGGATCGGCGACGACGACGCCCCCTGGACGGCGCCCGGCCCGCACCAGATCCAGCCGCTGGGTGACGCACCGGCGCCCGGGAAACCGGTGGTCGACGGCGACTGGTGAGCGCGGAGAGCGCTCACGCCGAGCCGTCGCCCGCCGGTCACGCGCCCGGTTCACCCGACTCGGGCAACCGCCACCAGGTGGACCCGCGTCTCAGACGGCGTGTTCGGCCGCCGGGCGCTCCGCGACTCCCAGCCGGGTCGCCCACTCCAGTGCGGTGGGGACGCACGACTCCCCAGGCAGCGGGCTCTGTTCGGACGCCGAGTCCATCAGGTCCTTGAAGGCGGAGGCGTTCACCGTGCCCCGGGCGACCCGTTGGACGAAGCGCCGGGCCGCCTCCGGGTCCCGGTAGCCGGCGTCGGCGAAGCTGTCGGAGAGGGACTTGTCGTCGAAGATGCCCGCGTAGCCGTCACAGGAGGCGGCCAGTCCGTCGTCGTCGACGAAGGCCGGATAGGGGGCACGGTTCCACCGGTCCTCCTCCCACCAGTACAGATAGCCCAGTTCATAGCCGTCGTTGAGTTCCCTGAGCCGGTCCAGGGGCAGCCACTGCGGAGCGTTCACCAGCAGGTCCACCGGTTTGTCGCCCCGGTAGGTGGTGTCGCTGCAGTCGACGTCCTGGCCGTAGAAGATCGCTTTTCCGTCGGGGCGCAGGGAGAGTGTCCAGCCGCCGTTGGAATGGGAACAGGACAGTTCACGATCACCCAGCCGGAATACGGGCCGCGCGGTTCTGGTGACAGCGATCAGTACGAGTACGACGGCACGCTGCCACATGCGCTCGGGCCTGCCCAGCTGCGCTGGAACGGCCGGCTCGTTGGTCATCTCTGTCCCTGCTGTCAACGCTGTGTGTTGCTGACCGAACATTCAGTGCTACCGAACCATACGACCGGACAGAGCGGTGGCGCCAACGGTTCGCGGGGCGCTTCGTACGGTGTCGGCACAGGCGCGGGTGATGACCTCGGGCGCGTGACCGCCGACCCCTTCCACGGTGTTGTCGTCGGTCGCCGTGGGTACGGCGGAATTTCTTCCGTCGGCGTCTTCCCGGACGCCTTCCCTTCTCTGATTTTCCCCGCCGAACGGTTCTCCCCGCGTTCGGAATCGGGTTGTGTCACTGTCCTGGATAAACATGCGCAGCACCATAGGGGATTGTCCGCCGTAAAGAGACGTGAGAAGAGCTGTGCGTGATCGTGGGGGTGATCGGGCCTCAGCGGGCCGTGCGCACCAGCGGGGACGGCCTGCTGCCGGCGACCGGAGCCGGGGCGGGGAGCGGCCGTACGGGGTGGGCCTGACAAGGGGCCGCGGGGTGCGGCGCCGGGGGGCTCGTCGGGGTGGGAGGGACCTCAGTCGGGCTCATGGGGTGCAAGGTAGCGCCCGCGCTCGACCCGGTGTTCGCATTTGCTCATCGTTTACCCACTGCTCATCTCCTGTCTGGCCTGAATTCACGGGATCCGAAAGGCGGGTGACGGTCGGTCCGCCGACCTCTACCGCACCGTGCCGAAACGTGCGGACGGCCGGTAATTGGGGACCGTGTTCCGGTTTCCGGGGAGAGGTTTCCCGGTATGCGGAGCATACGTTCTACGATCCGGAGACCAGCCGGTCGACGGCCGCCGTGCCCGAGGTGTATCCGGGAACCATCGCCTCCGTACGCGCGGACGGCTGCGCGCGGGACGCGGCGGATCCGGGTGCGAAACCGCCCTCCGGTCCGGGCTCCCGGCCCGGCAGGAGTCCGCCCTCCCGGCCCGGTGCGAGTCCGGACTCCCGTTCCGGCGCGGGCATCGGTACGCCCCCCGGCCGGGTCCCCGCGTCCCGCCCGGCGCCGGCCCCCTCCCCGGGCCGGGGCGTCGGCACCTGGGACAGCATCGGGGCCATCGGCTGCGGCGGCGGTTCCGGCATCCGGACACTGCGCCCGTACAGGACCTGCTCCATGCCCGAGATCAGCCGCACCACGTCCTCCTGCGGCCGGACCACCAGCCGCAGAAAGCGGCTCGAACTGCCCACCTTGTTGCCGCACTCGCGCACCAGGACCCCGTGCTCGGCGAGCAGCCGGTCGCGCAGAACCGATCCGTCGACGCCCTCCGGGAGGCGGACGTACAGAAAGTTGCCCTGCGAGGGGTAGACGGTGAGTCCCGGCAGCTGGGAAAGGCGCCACATCATCTCCTGACGGTCCCGGCGCGCCTGCTGGAGGCTCCGGGCGTACTCCTGGCGGTGCTCCCTCAGCATGAACACCACGGTCTCGGCGAGGGAATTGAGATTCCACTTCGGCAGGGCCGCCCGTACCTTCCCGGCGAGGGCGGGGTTGGACACGAGATAGCCGAAACGCACTCCGTGCAGGCCGAAGCTCTTTCCCAGGCTGCGCAGGACGATCACATTCGTCCGCAGCACGGCCTCGTCGGCGACGCTCGGTTCCCGCTCCGCGTCCGCGAACTCCAGGAACGACTCGTCCACGACGATCAGATCCAGATCCCGCAGTTCGTCGAAGAGCTCGACAAGTCTCTGCCGGGACAGAAAGCCACCGTCGGGGTTGTTGGGGTTGCAGATCACGGCCGCGCGCGAGCCCCGGCTCCGGATGAAGCGGACGAAGGAGGCCGGGTCCAGCGAGAAGCCGTGCGCCTCGGGCAGCAGCAGCATGTCGACCCGTTTCCCGGTCTCCATCGGCTGGTCCGTCCAGCGTCCGAACGTCGGCACGGGAACGGCCAGGGACTCGTCCACCAGCAGGTGATCGATCCAGGTGATCAGTTCGGTCGAGCCGTTGCCCATGGCGACGGTCTGCGGATTGAGCCCGAGCGCCTGGCACAGCTCGGCGGTGACGGTGTCCGTGTCACTGGGGTAGTACGTGAGGATCTCCCGCAGCCGCCCGCTGAGTTCGTCGAACATCGCGGGTGTCGGGAAGTACGGATTGCACGGAATACAGAAGTCCGTGATCTCCCCCGGTGCTCCGCCGCCGGCGCGGTTCAGCATCGAGTACGAGGGGCTGTGCGCCGTGGACGCGCGGAAAAGAGCGGTGACGTTACCGCCTGCCATCTGTTCTGCCTCCCTGCTGCCCGGGGTCGGCCCTCACGGTGCGCAGGGACCCTCCCGGAATACGGATGCCGGTGAGGCGTTGTTCAACGGGCGGTGCGGACGTGGCGGTAGTGTGAAGGTGATGTTCACCTCATCAGGCCCCACATTCCGCGAGCTGACCGTGCAGGCGCTCTCGTCCGTCCAGCACGGATACGACCTGCTGGCGCCCAAGTTCGACGAGACCCCCTTCCGTACTCCGGACCGGATCCTCGACCCGTTCGTACGGGCCGTCGCCCCGCTGGGCCCCTTCCGGTCCGGGCTCGACGTCTGCTGCGGCACCGGCGCGGGCATCGGCGCGCTCCGGCGGCTGTGCGAGGAGCGGGTGACGGGTGTCGACTTCAGCGCGGGCATGCTCGCCGAGGCGCGTGCGACGGCCGAGTCCTTTCCCGGTGCTCCCCTGTCCCCCCGGGTGTCCTGGGTACGGGCCGACGCCCGCGCACTGCCCTTCGCCCCGGTCTTCGATCTCGCGGTGAGCTTCGGCGCGTTCGGGCACTTCCTGCCGAGTGAGCGCCCGGAGCTGTTCGCCCAGGTGTACCGCAGTCTGCGCCCCGGCGGCATGTTCGTCTTCCCGCTGCCCGCCCCCGCGCGGGTGGGCTCGCGGCTCTACTGGGCGCTGTGGGGCTTCGACGCGGTGATGCGCGTACGGAATCTGCTGTGGCGCCCGGCGTTCGTCATGTACTACCGCACGTTCCCGCTCTCCGAGGTCCGCGACGAGCTGACGCGGACCGGGTTCTCGGTGGAGCTGCTGCCCGTGGAGGAGCTGGGCCGGCTGCCCGGCGGAAGCCCCCGGTGCCGGCTGGTGGTGGCCCGCCGGCCGCTGTGATCAGAGGTCTCCCGGGCCGGTCCGTATCACCGGGGCGCCTTCGGCGGAGGGTATGGGCGGCCCCGTCAGTACGGGCCCCTGGGACGGAGCCGGCTGAGCAGCAGCGCGCGTTCCGTGGCGAACACCCGGTCCGCCCGGTAGTCGTCGTGGCCCAGGATCGGGGCGTACAGCGGATGCTCGGCCGTACGGCCGAACGCGAGCGGATCACGCAGGGGGACACCGTCCACCGGGGCTTCGCCGAGGTCGCCGGTCGGTCCGCCGAGGTCGCCGACGGGTCCGCCGATGGGGTCCGTGTGCCGCCACAGATTCCGCCAGCCGGACAGCCCGTCGTTCAGTGTCCGCAGCTGATCGGGGCCGAAGCAGGCGGGGAACCAGCGGCCGTGGATCCGCGCCAGCGGTGAACCGGAGGTGAGCAGGGAGACCCGGCGGCGGTACCGCGGCTCCAGCTGGAAGGCCGCCGCCGCGGCGAGCACCGAGCCGTGCCCGTGCCCGGAGAGCAGCAGCCGTCCCCCGGTGGCGCGCATCCAGGACATCATCCGCCACTGGAGGTCGGGTACCGCCCGCTCCGCCTCGCACGGCGGCCCGAAGGGGTGGGCCGCGCGCGGCCAGAACGTGCTCATGTCCCACAGGACCCCGACGGAACGGCGTGCGGCGGGCCAGGTGTACGCGGCCCAGCCCGCCGTCACCAGCAGCGCGGCCAGCGGGGCCCCGAGCCAGACGCCGACCTGGGTGAGAGTCTCGGTCCCCGGCCGGGCGGGGACCGGATCGAAGACGGCGAACGTGATCAGCAGCAGATGCACCAGGGCGGCCCCGCCCATCAGGCCCAGGACCAGGGGAGCGGTCCCGGTCAGCGCGGCCGAGCCACGGGCCGCCGTGATCTCCTCGCTCCGCAGCCGGTCCGCCGCCTCGCCCCGGTAGTCGCGCTCCACCTCGAAGTGCAGCCGGCGGGCCGTTCTCCGGCGCAGGGCGTTGATCGCCAGGGCGAGCGGCAGGGCGACGTACACAAGCAGCAACGGGCCGAGGGCGGCGATGTGCTGGAAGACCGGGACGCCCTCGATGTCCTCGACGCCCGCGGCCGTACGACCGCCCAGCAGGTTCGCCGTGGCGACGGCCGGCACCGCGGAGAGCACGGTGGCCAGCCAGCAGGCGAGCAGCGCGACGACGGGCCCGCCGCAGCCGAGGAGGACGCCCCGGCCGGACCCGCGGGAGGAGCGGGCCGGACGGCACAGGAACAGCCCGGCCACCAGGGCGACTTCGACGACCGGCACGGCGGACGACAGAGGCCGGACGCCGGGCAGGTGCCCTCCGGCGGGGATGTCCGTCCCGGGCACCGTCCAGGAGAGCGCGACCGCCGTCAGGAAGAGCACGATGGCGGCGGTCGGGAGCCATCTGGCCCTCGTCAGGCTCCGTTCGTCCAGCCGGGTGCCCCGGCCCGCTCTCGCGATCTCCAGGACCGTGAGCAGGGTGATGAACCCGGCCAGACCCGCGACGCCGGCCCCGGCGACTCCGACTGCCCCGCTCCCGCCCGCCGGGGAGACTCCGGAGCCCAGGAGGACCGCGAGGAAGGGCACGGTGAGTGTGACGAGGGCCAGCGTGAAGTGTCCGGCCACCAGCCTCAGCACCTGTCGGCGCCCGTACCACATTCCCGGTGCCGCGAGCGGCACACCGCTGTCGTTGGATCCGCCGGCCGGGGCGGGCGCCGGGCGCACCGCCTCGGTACGGAACCAGGTGCGCCGCCCGACCCTGGTCAGAAGAGCGATGAGCAGCAGCCCCGGGAAGACACCCACGGCCAGGGCCGGCCCCGTCATCACGAACCCGTCGTCCGCCGGGTCAAGCCGGCGGATCCATGGATGCTCCCGTGAGCAGTCCGCGCTCGTCAGCGCGCACTGCCACACCGTCAGATCCATGAAGACGGTGACGACGGCGGTGAACAGCTGCACGGTGAGGGCCGCCGCCAGCAGCCTGGTCAGGACACCGTGGGCCCGGGTTCTGCGGGGGTGCGGGCCGCCGGGCGCCCCGGGCCCCATCCAGGCGGCCAGGTTCACCAGCAGAAACGGCAGCACCAGCAGCCACAGTGCGCGGACGGGCCCGTCACCGGCCCGCGCCCCCGCGGAGTAGACCTCGGTGACCGGTCGGCCGCCCTGGTAGTCCTCGGGGTGCTGCTCGGCGTCCGCGTCGGCGGGGCGCCGGTGCAGCCGGGCCCTGCGGTCCCCCGAGATCTGGACGGCGGCGGGGTCGCCGAGCAGTTCCTGAGGGGACGCCCCCCGGGTGCCCTCGACGACGAGTTCGAGGGTCAGCGGCTCGATCGCGCCGGGGCGGACCGCGCCCCACTCGGACGCGTCGGCGGACCCGTTCCCGGGCGTGCCGCCCCGGGCGGGCACCGGCGGGCCACCACCGCCCTCCCATTCACTCACAGTCCCCCCTCGGACACACGACGAGCCGCTACTCTGCCGCACATCCACGGCAGACGGGTAGGGGGAACTGATGGCCGGTGAAGAGGTTCTGACGATGGTTCAACTTCCGGACGGTACACGGATGATGGTGCAGGCGGTCGGGGTGGGCCCGGCGCCCGCGGCCCCGTCCGGGGACTGGCAGGCGGAGGAGATGGACGAGGAGGTCGGCCTTCTCTCCTTCGACCTCGACCAGGTCACCTCGGCGCTCGGCACCTTCGCCGAAGGAGTCACCTCGGCGCTGCGCAGGGCGCAGCCGGACCGGCTCACCGTGGAGTTCGGCTGCCAGGTCGGGGTGGAGACCAGCGGGCTGATCGCCCTGATCACCAAGGGCTCCGTGGACGCCAATCTCACCGTCACCATGGAGTGGGACCGGTCGGTGGCCGACCCCCGGCAGCCGGACGAGCCCCGTGGCACCACCGGCTGAGCCCGCGGGCGCCCCGGCGGAGGACACCGGGGCCTGGGAGCGGCTCAAGGCGGCGCTGAGGACGGCGACCGTCGCCCTGGAGAGTTCCCGGCCGGGCGCCCGGGACACCGGTACCGGGTTCTTCGTCGGCCCCGGGCTGGTACTGACCTGTGCCCATGTCGCCCTGCCCGGCGGTCTCGCGCCCTCGGCCGTCCGGGGCAGGTGGCGCAGGGGCACCACGGGCATCCCGCTCGTCTTCTCCGTCGACGACATGGAGGTCAGACCGTTCGACGGCGGGCGCGGCCCCGATCTGGCACTGCTGCGGGTGAGCGAGGGCGATCTCGGGGACCAGCCGTGCGCGGCCCTGTCCCGGGGGCTGGCCCGCCCGCCCGAGGGGCAGCGGCTGCACGCGTACGGCCACCCGGGCCACGACTACTCGGGCGGCGACGCCTTCGGACTGCGGGTCGTCGGCGGCTCCTGGCACAAGAACGGCGCCGAACTGCTGAAGGTCGGCGGCTCGGAACTGTGGCGGGGCGCCAGCGGTTCACCGGTGATCGACCCGGGCTCCGGCTGTGTCATCGGGGTCGTACGCGCCAAACAGCGAGGGACCGATCCCACGGCTGACCACGAGGCCCGGCTGGTGCCCGCCCCGGTGGTGTGGGACACCTTCCCCGCGCTGGCGGAGGAGCAGCGGCTGGGGTGGGAGCCGCTGGAACGGTGGCTCGCGCTGCTCTCCGACGAGCAGTTGCGGCAGGGCAACTGGCGGACGCCCGGCCCCCGGCTCAAGGGCTATCTGACCGTCCTGCACGAGGCCACCGCCCGGCACAGCTATGTGGATGTCCTGCACACCGTCCTGTCCGGGCGCTCCGGTGGCGCGCGCCGTCCGCTCCCGGCCGGTGACATCCGGGTGCCGGTACGGGCCAGACCGGGGCACGGCCCGGAGGCCGGGGACCCGGAGGCCGGGGGTCCGCAGGTCGAGGGCCCGGAGGCCGGGTCCCCGGAGCGAGCCGGTCCCCGGCGTACCGGCGAGACGGGTGGCCCCTGCCGTCCCGTGGACTCCACGGCGCTGCTGGCGGGCGCGCATGTCGTGGGCGAGGCGGGCACCGGCAAGTCGACGCTGCTGCGCACGGTCGCCCGCGACTGGGCGCGTCAGTGGCTGAACGGCACGGTCGGCGACTACGTACCCGTCTACGCGGCGGCGCCCGTGATGGCCCGCGGTATCGGCAACGACCCCTGGGATCCGCTGGGCTGGCTCGCGCGCGCCGTGAGCCGTGATCTGAGCGCCGCCGCCGGGCGGTGCGCCGGGACCGTACGGCTCGGCACACCGGTGCTGCCGCTGCCGGACGTGTTCAGGAACCCGCCCTTCCCGGCCCGCAAATGGCTGCTGCTGGTGGACGGGGTGGACGAGGTCGGCAGCCCCGAGCAGCGCCGCCAGATCCAGAACGCGCTGGTCGCCTTCGCCAACTCCCCCCATTTCACCGTGGTTCTCACCAGCCGGGACCCGCTGTGGTTCCACGGCATCGAGGGGGCGGGGCTGGAGAGCCTGCGGCTGTGCCGGCTGAGCGAGGAGGGGCGCGCGGATCTGGCGGAGAAGTGCCTCGCGGCGTTCGGAACCGGCTCCCGGGGCGGGGGCCGGGCGGCCGAGGGGTTCCTCCGGGAGCTGGAGCGCTTCGGTCTCGCGGAGCTGGCGATGCGTCCGATGTTCTGTGTGGTTCTGTGCGCGGTCTACGCCGACAGCGGATCGAGCGGCCTGGAGGGCGGCCGTTTCCGGCTGTTCGAGCGGCTGACGGGGATTCTCCTCGACGGCGCGGCCGAGGGGACGAACCCGTTGCCCGCCTCCCGTGAGGAGCTGCGCGCCCTGCTCGCCGCGCACGCGGCCGAGCTGCGTGAGCCCCGGTTCGGACTGCGGCCGACCCTGAACGAGCTGATCGGCGCGATGCCGTCGCGGCGGCTCGCCGGGCCCGGTGACGATCCCTGGGTGCCGTCCGTCCGCGCGTATCTGCACAGCACCGGGCTCATCTCCCCCGACGCGCCCGACGACCAGCCCTTCAGCCATGAACTGCTCGTGGACTACTTCGCCGCGCGCGCGTGGGCGCGGCACACGGCGGCGGACGCCCGGGCGGTCCGGCAGGTCGCCGAGGACTGTATGAAGCGGGAGAGGGAGTCGTACGCGCTCTTCCGTGCCGCGCACCTGCTGACGGTGGCTCCCGGGGTGATCGCCGACGAGCTGGGGTCCTGGTCCGGGCGGCGGCGCAACCAGGCGGCCGTGATGATCGCCAAGCTGGCGGCGGAGGCGGCCCCGGTGCCGCCGGAGCTGCTGACGGCGACGGCGGCGGCCCTGCGGCGCTTCTCGCGCCGGGCCGGGCCCGCGAAGACCCCACCGCGGCGCTCCCCCGAGCTGCCGGACTCCCCGGGGTGGCCCGCGTGGGCGGCGGCGGTGCTCCCCGTCGTGGAATCGGCGGCCGGGGCGGGCAGGGCGTCCGGGGATCGCCGGAAAGGCTGATCCCGGTGCCCGCCCGGGAGGGCGGGCACCGGGACGCGGTGCCGGCGGCGCCGCTCAGAGCGCGGCGAGGCGCTCCAGCGGGAACGGCGGCTGGGCCAGGGGGCGTACCGCCAGCCTGGTCAGCGGCAGGGCGTTGTCGTCGCCCGCCGTACGGTTGGCGTGGATCACCCCGCAGCCGGTGCAGCGGTGGACGAGCACCCATTCGCCGTCGCCGCGTACGGAGATGGCGAGCGGTTCCATCCGGGCTCCGCAGTCGGCGGCCCGGTCGCCCGGGGTGTCGTCGAGATGACGGCTCCACAGACAGTTGGGGCAGTGGTTGCGGTGTCCGGTGCCCGCGGCGGTCATCGGAACATCGAGACCGCAGTGGAGGCAGCGGAAGGTGGTGGCGCGGGCTTCGGTGCGGGCGCGCCGGGATCTGTTGCGTGACATCGGTGACACGACTCCTGTGTGATGCGCGGTGGTGAGGTCGGCTCTCGACTCGACTCCGGCTCGCACGAGGGAGTTCATCACGCGGACGCGGATGTCCTTCCCCGATGGCGAGAACGGTTCCGCGCGGCCCAGCTCATACAAGCACCACTCTCCACATACAGGCAGTCATACAGATGTCCGGTCGACCCGCTCATGAGACCGCGCGGACCACGGGCCCCGCAACCGGTTTTCCCCGGCCCGGCCCGGGGCCATGCTCGCCGGAGCCCGGGGGCGGGGAGGGGCCGGTGCGCGGGCCGGAGCCTTCGGCGCGGGCGCCGGGGTCCGCGGTCTCGTGGTGGATCGGGGTGCGGGCGCCCGTCAGGGGCACCCCGCTGCCGCCGCGCCGGACGGCGACGATCTCCGCCGCGATCGACAGGGCCGTCTCCTCGGGCGTACGGGCGCCGAGGTCGAGGCCGATGGGGCTGTGGAGCCCCGCCAGTTCGCGTTCGGTGACCCCGGCCTCCCGCAGCCGCCGCACACGGTCCTCGTGCGTACGGCGGGAGCCCATCGCGCCGACGTAGGCGACGGGGAGCCGCAGCGCCAGTTCGAGGAGGGGTACATCGAACTTGGCGTCATGGGTGAGGACGCACAGGACCGTACGGGAGTCGACTCCCGTGGACCGCAGATAGCGGTGCGGCCAGTCGACGACGACCTCGTCCGCCCCGGGGAAGCGGTCCCTGGTGGCGAAGACGGGCCGGGCGTCGCAGACGGTGACATGGTGGCCGAGGAACTTCCCCGCCCCGACCAGCGCGGAGGCGAAGTCGACGGCACCGAAGACGATCATGCGCGGGGGCGGGACGCTGGACTCGACCAGCAGGGTCAGCGCGCCCCCGCACCGGCCGCCGTCCACGCCGGTCACGACCGTCCCCGTCCGCCCCGCGTCCAGCAGCGCCGCCGCCTCGCCCGCCGCCGCCCGGTCGAGCGCGGCCCGCCCGCCGAGCGTCCCCTCGTACGCGCCCCCGGGGCGGACGAACAGGGCGCGGCCCAGCAGTTCGCCGGGCCCCTCCACGACCCTGACCAGCGCGGCGCTCTCCCCCCGTGCGGCGGCGGACAGCGCCCGGGCCACGACCTCCCGCTGCTCCGTCACCGGCGCCCGTCCGCCGGCCTTCTCACCGGCGGAGCCCGGGGGCGGCGCCGGGACCGGGGTCACCAGGATGTCGATCACTCCCCCGCAGGTCAGGCCCACGGCGAACGCGTCCCCGTCGTCGTATCCGAAGCGCTCCCGTACGGTCCGGCCGTCCCGGAGCGCCTGGCGGCACAGTTCGTACACCGCGCCCTCCACACACCCTCCGGAGACCGAGCCGATCGCCGCCCCCTCACCGTCCACGGCCAGCGCGGCGCCCGGCTGCCGGGGCGCGCTGCCGCCGACGGCCACCACGGTGGCGACGGCGAACGGCTTCCCCTGCCCGGCCCACAGGTTCAGCCCCTCGGCGATGTCCAGCATGTGGCTCTCCTTCACGGTGTACGGGACCCGGGACCCGGGACCCGGGACCCGGGACCCGGGACGGGGGGAGCAATCCCCGGCGACTCGGGCCATGGGCGGCTCCTCCACGCTCCGGGCCGGCCCCCGACCGGGCGCGGAGCCCGCCGCCTTGCGCCGGGTACACCGTCCGGTGCCGGGGGTGAGCCGCGCCGATCGGCGGTTCATCGTCGGTTCAGGCCGTGCCGGTCAGATGCTCCGGCCGTACGGGCGTACGGTTCAGCTCCAGTCCCGTCGCGGCGCGGATCGCCGCGAGGACGGCGGGGGTCGACGACAGGGTGGGCGCCTCGCCGACCCCGCGCAGCCCGTACGGCGCGTGGTCGTCGGCGAGTTCGAGCACATCGACGGGGATGGCCGGGGTGTCGAGGATCGTGGGGATCAGATAGTCCGTGAAGGACGGGTTGCGTACCTTCGCGGTCCCGGGGTCGACGAGGATCTCCTCCATCACGGCGATGCCCAGCCCCTGGGTGGTGCCGCCCTGGATCTGGCCGATGACGGACAGCGGGTTGAGGGCCTTGCCGACGTCCTGGGCGCAGGCCAGTTCGACGACCTTCACCAGTCCCAGTTCGGTGTCGACCTCCACGACCGCGCGATGGGCGGCGAAGGAGTACTGCACATGGCCGTCGCCCTGCCCGGTGACGCGGTCGAAGGGCTCGGTGGGCCGGTGCCGCCACTCCCGCTCGATGTCGACCGCCTCCTCGCCCAGCACCTCGGCGAGATCGGCCAGGACCTCACCTCCGCCGGTGACCACCTTGCCGCCTTCGAGCAGCAGTTCGGCGGTGGCCCACGCGGGGTGGTACGGGCCGAACCGGCGGCGGCCCAGCTCCAGGACCTTCTCGCGTACCGCCTGGCAGGTGTTCCTGATCGCGCCGCCGGTGACATACGTCTGCCGGGACGCGGAGGTGGAGCCCGCCGAGCCCACCCGGGTGTCGGCGGGCAGGATGGTGACCTGGGCGACCCCCAGTTCGGTGCGGGCGATCTGTGCGTGGACGGTGACTCCGCCCTGGCCGACCTCGGCCATCGCCGTGTGCACGGTCGCGACGGGCACCCCGCCGATGACCTCCATGCGCACCCGGGCCGTCGAGTAGTCGTCGAAGCCCTCGGAGAAGCCCACGTTCTTGATGCCGACCGCGTAGCCGACGCCCCGTACGACGCCTTCGCCGTGGGTGGTGTTGGAGAGTCCGCCCGGCAGGGCGCGTACATCGGCGGCGCCGCCCGCGCTCTCCCACTGGCGCTCGGGCGGCAGCGGGCGGGCCTTGACCCGGCGGAGCAGTTCGGCGACGGGCGCCGGGGAGTCCACCCGCTGGCCCGTCGGCATGATCGTGCCCTGTTCCATGGCGTTGAGCTGCCGGAACTCCACCGGATCCATCCCGAGGGCGGCGGCGAGCCGGTCCATCTGGGCCTCGTAGGCGAAGCACGCCTGGACCGCGCCGAAGCCGCGCATCGCGCCGCAGGGCGGGTTGTTGGTGTAGAGGGCGATCGCCTCGATGTCGACGTCGTCGACGGCGTACGGCCCCACCCCCAGCGAGGAGGCGTTGCCGACGACCGCCGGGGAGGCGGAGGCGTAGGCGCCGCCGTCCAGCACGATCCGGCACCGCACATGGGTGAGACGGCCGTCCCGGGTGGCGCCGTGCTCATAGGTGAGCCTGGCGGGGTGGCGGTGGACATGGCCGAAGAAGGACTCGAACCGGTTGTAGACCATCTTGACGGGCCTGCCGGTGCGCAGGGCGAGCAGACAGGCGTGGATCTGCATCGACAGGTCCTCGCGCCCGCCGAAGGCGCCGCCGACACCGGAGAGGGTCATCCGCACCCGGTCCTCGGGCAGTCCGAGCACGGGCGCGATCTGGCGGAGGTCGGAGTGCAGCCACTGGGTGGCCACATACAGGTCCACCCCGCCGTCGTCGGAGGGGACGGCGAGCCCGGACTCGGGGCCGAGGAACGCCTGGTCCTGCATGCCGAAGACGTACTCGCCCCGGATGATCACATCGGCGCGCTCCGCCGCCTTCGCCGCGTCGCCCCGGACGATCGGCTGACGGTGCAGGATGTTCGGGTGCGGCACCTGGCCGCTGTGGTGGTCGTCGCGGTCCTCGTGGACCAGGACCGCGCCGGGCGCGGTGGCGGACTCCTCGTCGGTGATCAGGGGCAGTTCGGCGTACTCGACGCGGATCCTCGCCGCCGCGCGGCGCGCGGTCTCGGGGTGGTCGGCGGCCACGAGGGCGACCGGCTCGCCGTGGTGGCGGACCTTGCCGTGGGCGAGGACGGGCGTGTCCCGGATCTCCAGCCCGTAGTGCTTCACGGCGGCGGGCAGATCGTCGTACGTCAGCACGGCGCGCACGCCCGGGGTCGCGAGCGCGCCGGTGATATCGAGGGACCGGATCTCGGCGTGGGCGACGGTGGAGCGGAGCGTATGGCCCCACAGCATGTCCTCGTGCCACATGTCGGAGGAGTACGCGAACTCCCCGGTCACCTTCAGGGTGCCGTCGGGGCGGAGCGTGGACTCGCCGATGCCGCCCCGGGTCCGGGAGCCCTGGGTGAGGCCGGCGGGGGTGCCCGTGGTGGCCATCAGAACGCCCCCTCCCGGCGCGCGGACGCCAGCCGGACGGCGTCGAGGATCGTCCCGTAGCCGGTGCAGCGGCAGAGGTTCCCGGAGAGCGCCTCCCGGATGTCGGCGTCGGAGGGCCGGGCGTTGCGTTCCAGCAGGTCGTCGGCGGCGACCACGAGGCCGGGGGTGCAGAAACCGCACTGGACGGCTCCCGCGTCGATGAACGCCTGCTGGACGGGCGAGAGCGCCGGCGGCCCGGCGTCCTCTCCGGCGGGGATGCCCCCGAGGTCCGGGGCGGCTGGGTGCGGGGCGCCGAGCTCCGGGGCGGCGGGGTCCCGGGCGCCGGAATCGGCCGTACGGGAGTGGCCGGGGCCGTCCGGGGGTGAGCCGTCACGCGTGGGCGAGCCCCCGCCCGTACCGGAAGGCGAGGTGCCGGAGCCCGGCGCCGTACCGGACCCCGAAGGGGTGCCCGTGCCGTCGGCGGTCCACCGGCGGGCCTCCTGGAGCGAGGTGCCGCCGGAGGGCGCGCCGCGTCCCCGGTCGCGCTGACGGGCGTAGTCGGCGAGGCCCTCGACCGTCACGATCTCGCGGCCCTCCGCCTGGCCCGCGGCGACCAGACAGGAGCAGACCGGGACCCCGTCGAGGCGGACCGTGCAGGAGCCGCACTCGCCCTGTTCGCAGGCGTTCTTGGAGCCCGGGAGGCCCATGCGCTCGCGCAGCACGTACAGCAGGCTCTCGCCCTCCCACACATCGTCGGCCTCCTGCCGGCGGCCGTTGACCGTGAACGTCACTCGCATCAGGCGGCTCCCTCGGTGGCGCGGGCGGTGCCGCGGTAGGACTCCCAGGTCCAGGTCAGGGTGCGGCGGGCCATGACGCCGACCGCGTGGCGGCGGTAGGCCACCGTGCCCCGGACGTCGTCGATGGGGGCGCAGGCGGCCGCCGCCAGCACGGCGAACTGCCGGGCCACGGACGGTGTGATGATCTTCCGGCTCTCCCAGAAGCCGCCCTCGTCGAGGGCGGCGCCGAGGAACTCCTCGGCCGCCGACGCCCTGATCGGGGTCGGCGCCGCGGACCCGATGCCCGTCCGTACCGTACGGGTCCGGGGGTGCAGGGCGAGCCCGAAGGCGCACACGGCGATCACCATGGCGTTGCGCGTACCCACTTTGGAGTACTGCTGAGGGCCGTCGGCCCGGTCGATGTGCACGGCCCTGATCAGTTCGTCGGGGGCGAGCGCGTTGCGCTTCACCCCCGTGTAGAACGCGTCGATGGGGATACGGCGGGTGCCGCGCACCGAGGCCACCTCCACCTCGGCGCCCGCGGCGAGCAGCGCGGGGTGGGCGTCCCCGGCCGGGGACGCGGTGCCGAGATTGCCGCCGACGCCTCCTCGGTTGCGGATCTGGGGGGACGCCACGGTGTGGGAGGCGAGGGCGAGGCCCGGCAGTTCGGCCCGCAGATTCTCCATCACGGCGGTATACGGGACCGAGGCCCCCAGCCGGACGGTCCGGGCGCCGACCTCCCACTCCCCCAGTTCGCCGATGCGGTTCAGGTCCATGAGGTACTCGGGCCTGCGGTGGTCGAAGTTGATCTCGACCATCACATCGGTGCCTCCCGCGATGGGCACCGCGGTGGGGTGCTCGGCCTTGGCGGCGAGCGCCTCGTCCCAGCTGGCGGGGCGGAGGAAGTCCATGAACGGCTCTTTCTCTTCTCACTCATTCGGGGAGGGGCGCCGCATCGGAGGCCGTACGGCGGGCGGGTGCGGTTCCGGGACGGCCGGCCCCGGCCGGCGGTCCGGGCGCCGCGTCCACGCCTGTTCATGTGCTGTTCACGCTCGGTGGGCCCAGTACACAAGGAGCGCTCCGGGCGGTGCAGTCACCGAAACCATGAAGGAGTTGGCTGGTCTCCTTTCCTGTCTTGTAGATTCGGACGAAAAGCGGGCAACGGCAACACCACCGTTCCCCCATGGAAACCGTGGCCCCGGCCACCGGCAACAACGAGACAGATCGGCGGCGACGGATGCGGCTGCGCGCACTGCTGGACAACGACGCGCTGGGGTTGCGGCTGCTCGGCGGCGAGGCGGAGCTGGACCGCGGGGTGCGCGGGGTGATGACCACCGATCTGCGGGATCCCAGCCGCTATCTCTCGGGGGGCGAACTGGTGCTGACGGGGCTCGCCTGGCGGCGCTCGCCCGAGGACTCGGAGGCGTTCGTCAGAATTCTCGCGGGCGCGCAGGTCGCGGGACTGGCCGCGGGCGAGGCGGAACTGGGCAGTGTCCCGGAGGATCTGGTGGCGGCGTGTTCCCGCCATCGGCTGCCGCTGTTCGCCGTCCATGAGTCCGTTGCTTTCGCAACGATCACCGAGTTTGTCGTACGCCGGGTGTCGGGCGAGCGCGCGGGCGACCTGGCGGCCGTGGTGGACCGGCACAGGCGGCTGATGACCCCGGGTCCGGCGGGCGGCGGGCCCGAGGCCGTGCTCGATCTCCTCGGCTCCGACCTGGATCTGCGCGCCTGGGTGCTCTCCCCCACCGGCCGCCGGATCGCGGGTCCGGGGGAAGTACTGCCCGCGTCCGTGAGCACCGCTCTCGCGGGAGAGCACCTGTCCGCCACGCGCACCGGACGGCCGGGGCCGCACCGGGCGACCGTGGAGGGAACCGTCTACTCCCTCTTCCCGATCCGCAACACCGGCCACGGGGGCGCCCCCTCCCGCGATGTGCGCGAGAGCGTGCTGTCCGACTGGCTGCTCGCGGTCGAGGCCGACGCGGGCGACTGGCCCCGGGCCCGGCTCGACCTCCTCCAGGGCGTCACCCAGTTGATCGCCGTGGAACGCGACCGGCGCGATGCCGCCCGCACCGTCCGCAGAAGGCTCGCGCAGGAGGTCCTGGAGCTGGTCCAGACGGCGGCCGCGCCCGCGGAGATCGCCGCGCGGCTGCGGCTGGCCGCACCGGTCCTGCTGCCGGGCGCCGGCAACGCGCCGCACTGGCAGGTCGTGGTCGCCCGGGTCGACTGGGGGCAGGACGGCCCGCCGGCCGAGGCCGGGCCGGTGGCCCGGTCGCTGCTGGAGGAGATCCTCGTCGACCGGCCCCCGGGGCCCGGGGCCCGCTCGGGGGAACGGCCGCCCGGTGCCGACGCGTCCGACCGGATCGCCGTCGCCCATACGGGTGAGGAGGCGGTCGCCCTCGTACCGCTGCCCGCCCTTCCGCCGACCGGGGACACCCCCGCCTCGGAGGAGGGCCTGCACGCGGACGAGCTGCTCGACGCCGTACGCGGCCCGCTGTCGGCCGGCCTCGCGGACGACGGGCGCCTCACCCTCGGTGTCAGCGCGGCGGTCAGCTCGGCGGAGGGGCTCCGCGGGGCGCTGGAGGAGGCCCGGCACGCGCGCCGGGTGGCGGCGGCCCGCCCGGGCCGGGTCTGTGCGGCGGGCCACCACGAACTGGCGTCCCATGTCCTGCTGCTGCCGTTCGTGCCCGACGACGTCCGGCGCGCCTTCACCGCACGGCTCCTCGATCCCCTGCGGGAGTACGACCGCCGTCACCGCGCCGAGCTGATCCCGACACTGGAGGCGTTCCTCGCGAGCGACGGCTCCTGGACGCGGTGCGCCGCCCGGCTGCATCTGCATGTGAACACCCTGCGGTACCGGGTGGGCAGGATCGAGCAGCTCACGGGCCGCGATCTGTCCCGCCTGGAGGACAAGCTCGACTTCTTCCTGGCACTGCGGATGAGCTGACGCGTTTCCCGCGCGGGCGGGGGTCGGTCGTCGGCCGGCCCGGCGGGCGCGGGCCAACCGGACACGAGGTGCAGGGCGGACCGGGTCCGTACTGCCGAAGGCTCAGCCGCTGGTTCCCGCGCCCCGGGGTCAACTGCCCGTCGGCACCGCGCCCCGGGGTGAGCCGCCGGTCCATCCCGCACCCGGGGCTCGGCCACCGGTCCGCACCGCGCGGCTCCCGGGCGGGTCGCCCGGCTGGTACGGAGGCCGCCGTCCGCTTGCGCCGGCCCGGTCGCAACCCGTCGGGCCACGGTCCCGCGCCGTCGGCAGAGGCCGCCCGAACCCCGGGCCCGACCGGCCCGATCCACCGTTCCCCGGCGGCGGTGACCCGGATACGCCATCGGGCACGCCGTCCCCCCGGCGGGCGCGGCCACCGGACACGACGGGCGGGGCGGACCGGGTCCGTACCGCCGGAGGCTCAGCCGCCGTCCGGCCGGGCCTCGCCCCGCGCGCCCGCCTCCGTGGCCCCGGCAGGCCGGGCGGACCCACCCGTCCCCATGGATCCGGCGGACCCACCCGCTTCCGTAGCCCCGGTGGACTCACCCTTCCCCATCGGCCCGGCAGCACCGGCGGACCCGCCCGTTTCCGCGCTCGCATCGGTCTCCACCGGCTCCGTCGCCCCCGAGGGCCCGCCGGGCTCGGCCGACTCGGCAGGGCCGTTCGCCGGAAGGTGCCGCAGTCGCAGTGCGACCACCACCGCCGTGGCCGCCACGACCGCGCTCGCGATGGCCGCCGTCGCTCCCAGCCCCTGGCCGAACGCGTCGCGGGAGGCGTCGATCAGCGGCCCGGCCAGTTGGTCGGGCAGGGCTTCCGCGCTCTCGCGGGCCCCGGCGAGGGTGCTCCCGGCGGTGTCGGCGGCCTCGGCCGGGAGCCCCGGGGGCAGCCCGTCCTCGATCCCGGACCGGTAGACCGCCGTACCGAAACTGCCGAGCACGGCGACGCCCAGCGCGACGCCCAGTTCGCCGCTGCTCTCGGACAGGGCCGAGGCCGCTCCGGCCCGCTGTTCGGGCGCCGCGCTGATCACGAGGTCGGTACAGAGCGCGATCACCGGGCTGATCCCGAGGGCCACCAGGACATATCCGGTCTGGAGCAGGGCCAGATCGTCTCCGCCGACCCGGGTGAGGAGCCCGAAGCCCACGACGGCGAGCACCAGGCTGCCGGCGATGACGGCCGCCGGCCGCGCCCGGCGGACCAGGGCGGGGGCGACGAGCGAGCCGACGACGGTGGCCGCCGAGGCGGGCACCATCCACAGACCGGCCTCCATCGGGGAGAGGCCGAGCGCCTCCTGGAGGTACAGGGCGATGAACACCTGGGTGCCGCCGATCGCGAACAGCGCCAGCAGATAGGTGCCCAGGGAGGTGTTGATCACCCGGTCGCGCAGCAGACCGAGGTCGAGGAGGGGATCGGGGCGGGACTGGCGGCGGACGAAGAGCGCGCCGAGGGCGATCCCGGCCAGGGCGAAGAGCGCGGCCGTGAGGCCGGGACCGTGTGCCGCGACCTGCTTGACGGCGTACACCACGCCGAGCACCGAGGCCAGGGAGAGCGCCGCGCTGACGAGGTCGATCCGCCCGCCGTCGGGATCGCGGTACTCCGGCAGCAGGACGGGTCCCAGCGCGAGGAGCAGCAGCATGACGGGCACGCCCAGCAGGAACACCGACCCCCACCAGAAGAACTCCAGCAGCGCGCCGCCGAACAGCGGCCCGATCGTCGCTCCGACGGAGAAGCTGGTCATCACGACCGCGACGGCGAAGCGGCGCTGTCCGGAGTCCTGGAACATCACCCGTACCAGGGAGAGCGTGGAGGGCATCAGGGTCGCGCCGGCCAGTCCGAGCAGCGCCCGCGCCGCGATGAGCGTCTGCGCGCTGTCGGCGTACGCGGCGAGGACGGAGGCGACGCCGAAGAGCACCGCGCCGATCAGCAGCAGGCGCCTGCGGCCGAAGCGGTCCCCGGCCACGCCCAGCGGCACCAGCGCCCCCGCGATCAGAAAGCCGTAGATGTCCATGATCCACAGCAACTCGGCCGAGGTGGGGGCGAGATCGGCGCTCAGCCGGGGCACCGCCAGATAGAGGACGGTCATGTCCATGGAAATCAGCAGAGTGGGCAGCGCGAGAACGCCGAGCCCGATCCACTCCCGGCGCCCGGCCCGCGAAGACTCCATGGTCATCATGCGTTCTTTCCGTTCATCAGAAGGCGAGCGGGCAATAGGGCGGGACTTTACGCCCCGGACCACCAGGTGCGCACGGAATTTTCAACTCCGGAAGCGTTATGAGTCGATAACGACTTGAGCACGGCGTTGACCACTGCTTGACCCGAAATTGACAGTTAGGCAAGGCTCACCATATTTATGAGGACGTCCGTCATTTGTTCCCGCCCGCGGCCGGCTCCCCGTCCGGCCCGGTGCGGGTTGTTCAGGAGGCACTCATGCGACGTCCGCTCGTCCGCCGCGGCACCGCACTCGCCATATCCGCGCTGCTCCTTCCCGTACTCGCCGGCTGCGGCGGTTCGGACGACAAGAAGAGCGACAGCGACCCCAAGGCCAAGAGCACCGCACAGAGCACGGACGAGTTGGTCATCTACTCCGGGCGCAACGAGGAACTGATCTCCCCGATCATCGAGAAGCTGGAGAAGGCGACCGGCACCGAGGTCCAGGTCCGCTACGGCGACAGCGCCGAACTCGCCGCCCAGATCCTGGAGGAGGGCGACCGGACCAAGGCGGGCCTGTTCTTCTCGCAGGACGCCGGCGCCCTCGGCGCGCTCTCGCAGGCGGGCATGCTCGGGAAGATCCCGCAGAAGTCCCTGGACAAGGTCGACGCCGCCTTCCGCGGCGGCCAGGACGACTGGGTCGGCGTCTCCGGCCGCTCGCGTGTCATCGCGTACAACTCCAAGCAGGTCGACAAGGCCCCCGACAGCGTCAAGGACCTGACGAAGCCCGAGTGGAAGGGCAAGATCGGCTACGCGCCCACCAACGCCTCCTTCCAGGCGTTCGTCACCGGTATGCGCGTCCTGGAGGGCGACGAGGCCACCCTGAAGTGGCTCAAGGACCTCAAGGCCAACGGCGCCAAGGCGTACGCCAAGAACGGCGCCGTCCTGGACGCGGTGGACAAGGGCGAGGTCTCCCTCGGTCTGATCAACCACTACTACTGGTACGAGAAGGCCGCCGAGGTCGGCGCGGACAAGCTCACGGCGAAGATCCACTTCCTGCCGGGCGGCGACCCGGGCGCGCTGATCAACGTCGCGGGCGTCGGCGTCCTCAAGGAGGGCGGCCAGAGCGCCGCGGCCGAGAAGGCCGTCGACTATCTGCTCTCCGCCGAGGCCCAGACGTACTTCGCCGAGGAGACGAAGGAGTACCCGCTCGCGGCCGGAGTCACCTCCTCCGTGAAGGACCTCCCGCCGCTGGCCTCCCTCAAGGCCCCGAAGATCGACCTCGGGAAGCTGGAGTCCCTCCAGAAGACCCTGGAGATGCTCAAGGAAGCGGGCATGGTCTGACCGGTCCCGAGAGGACCGGGAGACACACCTTCCGTATGAGCATGAAGAGTTCACCCACCGTGCGCCGCCCGGCCGCCGCGTCCCCCGCGGCGGCCGGGCGGCGCCGTCCGCCGTTGGTCCTGCTGCTCCCCGCCACGGCGGCGGCGCTGATCGCGCTGCTGCCGCTCGGCTATCTCGGCGTACGCGCCCTGGAACGCGGCTGGGGCTTCGCCTGGGACATCGTCGCCGAGCCGCGCACGGGGGAACTGCTCGGCCGCAGCCTCTCACTGGCCGCGATCGTCGTCGCCGCATCCCTCGTGATCGGGATCTCCCTGGCCTGGCTGACCGTCCGCACCACGCTGCCCGGCCGCCGGGTCTGGGCGGTGCTGGCGACCCTGCCGCTGGCCGTGCCGAGCTATGTGGCCGCCTTCACCTGGATCTCGGCCGCTCCCTCGCTGGCGGGGCTGCCCGGCGCGGCGATCACCCTCACCTTCGCCTGTTTCCCGTACGTCTTCCTGCCGGTCGCGGCGACCCTGCGCGGAATCGATCCCGCGCAGGAGGAGGCGGCCCGCTCCCTGGGCAGCGGACCGCTGCGCACCTTCCTGCGGATCACCCTGCCGCAGCTGCGGCCCGCCGCGGCGGGCGGCGCGATCCTCGTCGCGCTGTACGTCCTCTCCGACTTCGGGTCGGTGTCGATCATGCGGTACGACACCTTCACCCGCGCCGTCCACTCCTCGTACCAGGCCAGCTTCGACCGGACCCCGGCCGCGGTGCTCGGCTGTGTGCTGGTCGCGATGACGGTGATCCTGGTGATGGCGGAGAACCGCACCCGGGGCCGCGCGGGACACTCCCGTACCGGCCGGGGCAGCGCGCGCCCGCCCGTGCGGCTCCGGCTCGGCCGGTGGACCGTGCCCGCGCTAGCCTGGTGCGGCGCGGTCGCCGCGGCGGCCGTCGCCTTCCCCCTCGCGACCCTCGGATACTGGCTCACCGTCGGCAACTCCGGCTGGGACCCCGAGCGGCTGTGGTCCGCCACCGTCGCCACGGTCACCGTCGCCGCCGCCGGGGCGGCCGTCACCACCCTGCTCGCCCTGCCGGTCGGGGTGCTGTCCGCGCGCTACCGGGGACGTCTCGCGGGACTGCTCGAACAGTCCGTGTACGCCGGTCACGCCGTGCCCGGGATCACCGTCGGACTGGCCCTGGTGTTCTTCTCCGTCCGCTACGCCTACCCGCTGTACCAGGAGCTGCCGCTCCTCATCGCCGCGTACGTCGTGCTGTTCCTGCCGGTCGCGGTGGCCTCGGCCCGCGCGGCCGTCCTCCAGGCGCCGCCGGTCCTGGAGGACGTGGCCCGATCCCTCGGCCGCTCCCCGCTGCGGGTCATGCGCGAGATCACCGTGCCGCTCGCGGCGCCCGGGATCGGCGCGGGCGCAGCCCTCACCTTCGTCGTCATCATGAAGGAGCTGCCAGCGACGCTGCTGCTGCGGCCGACCGGCACCGACACCCTCGCGACACGGCTGTGGACCGAGACCGGCGCGGGCGCCTTCGCCGGTGCCGCGCCCTACGCGGCGGCCATCGTCCTGATCGCCGCGATCCCCTCCTATCTTCTCGGAAGGCGCTCATGACCGCCACGGCCGGACTGCGCGTGAAGGCGCTGACCTCCTCGTACGGGCACGGTGTCCGGGTCCTCGACGACCTCGCCCTCGATGTGCCCGAGGGTGAACTCGCGGCCGTCCTCGGACCGTCGGGCTGCGGCAAGACCACCCTGCTGCGGGTCGTCGCGGGCTTTCTTGCGCCGGACTCGGGCGAGGTCGCCGTCGGCGGACGCACGGTGAGCGGACCCGGCGTCCATGTGCCGCCCGAGCGCCGGGGCGTCGGCATCGTCGCGCAGGAGGGAGCGCTCTTCCCGCATCTGAGCGTGGCCCGGAACGTGGCCTTCGGTCTCACCGGCTCGGCGCGGGCCGAACGGCGGTCCCGTACGGCCGAGATGCTGGAACTCGTCGGGCTCGGCGACTACGGCGACCGGATGCCGCACGAGCTGTCGGGCGGTCAGCAGCAGCGGGTGGCCCTCGCCCGCGCGCTGGCGCCCCGGCCCGCGCTGGTCCTCCTCGACGAGCCGTTCAACGCCCTCGACAGCGGTCTGCGGGCGGGGCTGAGGGCGGATATCCGGGGTGCGCTGCGCGCCGCCGGGGCGACCGCGCTCCTGGTCACCCACGACCAGGAGGAGGCCCTGTCGTCCGCCGACCGGGTCGCCGTCATCCGGGACGGGAGGGTCGTCCAGTCCGGTACGCCCCAGGAGCTGTACGCGCGTCCCGCGGACCCCTGGGTGGCCTCCTTCGTGGGCGAGGCGGTGCTTCTGCCGGGAACGGCGGACGGCGGCCGGGCGGTGACCGCGCTGGGCGCGGTGGCGCTCGCGGCCGGCGCGGGCCCGGCGGCGGGCGCGGGCACCCGGGGCACGGTCGTCCTGCGCCCCGAGCAGCTGCGCCTCTCCCCCGCCGGTACCGGCGCCGAGACCGGTGGCCCGGGCGCCGGCCCTTCGCGCGGCCGGGTGACGGAGGTCCGCTTCCACGGCCACGACGCGCTGGTCACGGTGGATGTGACGGGCGTGGGCACGGTGACGGTACGGGCCCCTGGGGGCACCGGTGCGGCCCCGGGCGACGAAACGACGGTCCACGTCACGGGCGAGGCGACCTTCCACCCGGAGGGTGCCTCGGCCTGAGCGCGGTGGGGCGGGAGGGCCCGAGGGACGGAGCCCGGCGGCGACACCGCGTCCGGCCGCGGATTCCCCACCGGAGGCCGCCTCGGTCCGGCACGGGCACGCACCGCGAGCGCCGAGGCGCAGCCCTCGCGGAGCGCGGTCCCGCGCACGGGCTCAGGCCGTCCGCTGCGGCGATGGGCCCGGGCTCCGGAGGGCCCGGGGTGACAGACCCGACTCCGGAGCCATGAGAGCGGACCGGGACCGCCCAGCACCCAGCCGGGGGTTGCCAACGAGTGGTCGCCCGAGCCCGGTGCGGAGATGGCCCCGTCCGAGCCCGGTCGGACGCGAGGGCCCGGGGTGACGGGACTCGGCCCGGAGCCACGGCACCGGACCGGCACCGGCACCAGCCCGGCCGCTGGCTCCCAGCCCATAGTCACCTCGGCCCAGCCCGAACGGGGCCCGGCCTGAGCGCGGGCAGCCCGGAGAGCCCGGGGTGACGGGCCCGCCCGGTGCGGCCCCGAGCCCGGCGAGCGCGGGCCGACCGGGGCTGCCCGGCCGGGCCGACGCCTACGCCCGGGACCCCACCGCCCCGAACGGACCGGGCCCGGATCCACGGCCCCGGCTACCGCAGCGGCACCGGCTCCTTCTCCGGCTCGGGGGCACGCCCCCGGTCCCGGGTCGCCGTCAGCAGGGCGGCGGCGCACGCGGCGGCGAGCAGGACGGCGAAGGCCACGGTCAGCGCGGTGGTGTAGCCGTGCACGGACGCGGCCCACGGGGAGGCGGCGGCGGCACGGCTCGCCGACCAGGACGCGGCGGAGCTCGCCGCGACGGAGTTGAACAGCGCGGTCCCGAGCGCGGCACCGAGCTGCATCGACGCGTTGTAGGCCGCGGACGCCGTTCCGATGTCATGGCCGCGCGTCCCCGCCGTCGCCAGTCCGGCGGTCGCGGCCATGACACAGCCGAGACCGAGCCCGGTCAGCAGGAGCGCGGGCGTCAGCCGGGACACCAGCACGTCCGTGTCGCCCGGGGTCAGCCGCGTGACCACGAACACCCCGGCCGCGGCGGCGAGCAGCCCGGGCACGACCAGCGCGACGGGCGGTACGCGCCCGAGCAGCCGACCGGCGAGGAACAGGGATCCGGCGACGGCCGCCAGGGCGTTGATGATCAGTGTGAGGCCCGCCTCGACGGGTGAGTACCCCAGCACGGTCTGGGTGTAGTAGCTCATGAAGAGGTAGAAGCCGAACATCGCCACGAACATCAGCGTGATGGCGACGAACGCCCCGGCCCGCATCCGGTCCAGGAGTACGCGCATGGGCAGCAGCGGATGCGAGGCCCGGACCTCGGCGGTCACGAACGCGGCCAGCAGCAGTCCGCCGGCCGCCAGCAGGCCCAGTACGGCCGGTGAACCCCAGCCGCGCGGTTCGGCCTCACTGAACGCGTAGACCACGACCGCGAAACCCGCCGCGCTGAGCAGTGCGCCCGGGACGTCGAGCCGTCCCCCGCCGCGCACCGGCCGGTCCCCGGGCACGAGTGTCGCCCCGAGCACGGCCGCCAGCGCGAGCGGGACATTGACGTAGAGGCACCAGCGCCAGCTCGCGTACTCGGTCAGCAGACCGCCCGCGATCAGGCCGACGGCCGATCCGGCGGCACCGACCGCGGCGAACACCCCGAACGCCCGGCCGCGTTCGCGCGGGTCGGTGAAGGTGATCGTCAGCAGCGACAGCCCCGCGGGCGCGAGCAGGGCGGCGAACACCCCCTGGAGGGCACGGGCCCCGAACAGCATCCCCGGGTTCACGGCCGCTCCGCCCAGCGCGGACGCCACGGCGAACCCGGCCAGTCCGACGGTGAAGGCGCGGCGGTGGCCGAGGGCGCCGCTGACCCGGCCGCCGATCAGCAGCAGCCCGCCGAAGGCCAGCAGATAGGCGGTGATCACCCAGTGCCGTCCCGCGTCGGACATGCCGAGCGCCCCCTGGGCGGACGGCAGGGCGATATTGACGATCGTCCCGTCCAGGACCACGAGCAGCTGGGCCGCGCTCACCGCGAGCAGGGTCCAGCGCCGATGCCCCCGACGGGCCCGGTCCTGCGTGTTGTTCTCCATCACTCCCCCATGTCTCGAACAATGTATGGGATTCCCTAACGTCGTTAGGGACGGCGAACACGGTACTACGCTGGCGGGACCGGTCACGGTGACCGGAAGGTCGAACGAGGTGCGATGAGCGGCGCGGAAAAGCAGCGTGACCAGCACGGACGTAAGGAAGTACGGAGTGTCTGGCTACGGCCCCGGCGCACCTCCCGCGGGGAGCCGCCGCTCACGCTCGGGCGTATCGTCGAGGCCGCCGTCGCCCTCCTCGACGAGGACGGGATCGAGCGGCTCACCATGCGGCGGCTCGCCGACCGGCTCGCCGTTGTCGCTCCCTCGCTCTATTGGCATGTCGACACGAAGGACGATGTGATCGACCTCGCCGTCGACGCGATCTTCGGTGAGGCGCCCCCCGGCGCGGGGCACGCGTCCCACTGGCGCGACGACGTCACCGCGGTGCTGTCCGCCTGGCGCTCCGCGCTGCTGCGGCACCCCTGGGCCGCCGCCGTGCCCGCGCGGCGGCGCCCGGCCATCGGACCGAACTTCCTCTCCTGGATGGAGATCCTCCAGGCGACCCTGGTCCGCGCCGGATTCACCGGAAGCGACCTCTCGGCGGCGACCTGGGCGCTCTACAACCATGTGATGGGGTCCGCGTCGACGCAGACCGCCCTGTACATCAGCGACGAGGAACGCCGCCTCGGCCAGGAGCAGTTGGGGGCCGCCGGGGACCGCTATCCGACGCTGGCCGCCCACGGGTATCTCTACGACGACGACTGGGACGGCGCCTTCACCACGGGCCTGGAGTATCTGCTCGACGGCCTGGAGGCCCGGCTCGACCGCCCTGGGGGACGGCCGGGGGCCGTCGAGGGCGACCAGGCGTGACCGGGCGCGGCCCACCTGACCGGAGCCGTTCGGCCCCGCGCCGCCACTCGACCGCGCTCCACCGCGAGGTCGATCCCACCTGCCCGCCGCCCGGGCCGCGGGTCCGTCGGCGAACGCCGGACGGGCTGGATGGATCACCCCCGCCCGCATCCCCGGACCGGCCCGGAACCTCGGACCACTCAACCCCGCTCCACCACAAGGCCCATCACACCAGCCCGCCACCCGGGCCACGGGTCCGTCCTCAAACGCCGGAGGGGCTGGATGGATCAACCCCGCCCGCAGACACCATCCGCCGAGGCCGGAGGGGCTGAGCGGCTCACCCCGCCCCCATCGCCGAACGGACCGGATGGTCCACCCCGCCCCCACCCGTGGGAACGACCGGCACGACCACGAGCCCCGCCGGCGAGAGAGGCGCGGGAGTCCGGAAAGCGCCCCGACGAGCGGACCCCTCCGTACCCCCGCCGTGATCACCGGCAGAGGTTCGAACCGGCCAATTCCCGCAGGCCCGGGAACTGGGGGCCGACCGAAAAGGGGTGCCCGGGAACGTCCGGCGGCCCCCGAGGGCGGACCGGCGGAAACCGGCCCGTGAGGCCGCAACCGGCGGTACGCGAGGGCGGCGGACCGGACCCCCGTGACCCGCCCACCTCGACAACACCCAGGCCGGGGCGCCGGAGCCCGCCCGCGGGCCTGCTCGGGATCCCCGTGATCACCCGTCAGAGGGATGGCGGAATGCGGTCTGCTGACGCCCGTCGGGCGCCCCGCGTACGCCCCGCTCACGGCCGGACCCCGATGATCTCGCCCCATGGCGGGTCCGATCACGATCCGGCCGCCGGAGAAAACTTTGTGAATTCATTCACCTGACCCCCTTGGCCAGGCGCACCCATCCGTGCTGAGATTCCCCATACTCAACAGCTCAAGGACGTGCTCGGGGAGGGCATAGTGGCGCATACCGCCATGTCTGGTTACGGAACCACAGCAGGTGACGATCCACTCCAGACCGCGGTATGGCGCCTGCGCTCACGCGGCTGCTGGACCGATGCGGCGGCCCTGCTGGCTCCGTACGCGACGGATCCCGCCGCGGCTCTGGAGCGGGTCGGCCTGTTCGTGGAGAGGTGTCTGTTCACCGCCGAGGGCTGGGCGGAGGCCGAGGACGCGCTCCGGACCGCCGAGGCCGTCGCCCGGGACGACGAGGAGCGCGGGGGCGCGGCCTGCGAACGCGGCAGGCTCGCGTACGCGGCGACGATCCTCGGGGTGCGCGACCGTGCCGACGAGGCGCGCTCGGCGCTCGGCCGGGCGGCGGCCCTGCTGGAGCCCACCTCGCCCCGGCGCCCGCTGCTGGACTTCCGCCGGGGCCTGCTGGCCGAGCACATCGCCGACTCACCGCAGGCCGCCCGGGCCGCCTACCGCCGCGCGCACGACGGCGCCGCCGCGCAGGGCGACGATCTCCTGCTCTCCTTCACCTGGCACCATCAGGCCGGACTCGCCCTGAGGGAAGGAGAGTTGGCGGAGGCGCGGCACGGCTTCTCCGAGGCTCTGCGCATCCGTGTGGAACTGGGGTACTTGATCGGCGCCGCTCCGGCGCTGGCCGCGCTCGCCGACTGCGAGCCGGAGCCGGAGGCCGGCCGGCTGCGGGCCGAGGCGGGCAGGCTCTTCCGGCTGCTGGGCGGGGTACCCGTCTGGCTCGCGGGCCGGCTCGCGAGCACGGTCCCAGCGCAGCCCGCGAAGCCGTCGGAGCCCGCGGCCTGACCCGACAGTGAGGGGGGTGAACGGCGGGTGAGAACACGCCGCAAGGAGGGGGAGGTCCCGGATCCGCGTTCGCGCTGGGACGAGATCACCGGCCGGCTGTGGATGGGCGGTCACGTCTGGATCGACGGCGACGAGCGCCGCCGGCCCGTGGTGGTGAACCACGAGTTCGATCTGGTCGTCAGCCTGTTCACCCGTCAGGGCCACGGCCCGCCGGCGGGCGTCGAGCACCGGATCCTGCCCATCCCCGACGACCCGCTGACCGCGCGGGAGATCGACCGGGTGCGCGAGCTGGCGGTGGTGACCGCGGACGCGTTACGCGGCGGTCGCAGCGTCCTGGTGCGCTGCCACGCCGGGTACAACCGGTCGGGTCTGGTGGTCGCGCAGACCCTGATCGAGATGGGGCTCGACGCCGGGGACGCGATCGACCGGGTCCGGCAGCGGCGCTCCCCGTGGGCGCTGCACAACGAGATCTTCGAGCAGTACCTGATGACCGGTCTGCATGTGGCGGCACTGCTGACCGATCTGGAGCCGCCCACGATGCTGTGAGCCGGTCGCCGCGGCGGGACACTCAGCCACGGCGGAGCCCGGCGGCCATG
Source organism: Streptomyces sp. NPDC051018 (assembly GCF_044456085.1). Classification (NCBI taxonomy): domain Bacteria; kingdom Bacillati; phylum Actinomycetota; class Actinomycetes; order Kitasatosporales; family Streptomycetaceae; genus Streptomyces; species Streptomyces sp. NPDC051018. The sequence goes on along the minus strand of NZ_JBITFN010000004.1, from coordinate 296,004 downwards.
GCGGAGCCCCCGGCCACGGCGGGTCAGGCGTCCGCGGAGCCGGTGAAGTGCTCGCGGACCAGGGCGCGTACGACCGTCAGATCGTGCGCGACGAGCGCGTCCAGCAGCGCCTGGTGCTCGGCCGCGTCGGCCACCAGCTCCGCGCGCCGGGTGACGGGGGCGCCCGTCAGGGGCCACTGGGAGCGCCGGTGGAGGTCGTCGGCGATCGCGACCAGTTGTTCGTTGCCCGACAGGGAGAGCATCGCGCGGTGGAAGGCGCGGTCCGACTCCGCGTAGGTGGCCCGGTCGCCGATCGCCGCCGCGGCGGCCGTCGCCTCCGCGAGGGGACGCAGCTCGGCCCAGCGGCAGGCGGGGACGGTACGGGCCAGGCGCAGCACGACCGGGATCTCGATCAGGGCGCGGACCTCGGCGAGTTCGGCGAGTTCACGCGGTGATCGCACGGTGACCCGGAAGCCCCGGTTGGGGACCACCTCGACCGCTCCCTCGGCCGTCAGCCGCTGCATGGCCTCCCGTACGGGGGTCGCCGAGACACCGAACCGTACGGCGAGGGCCGGCGCGGAGTAGACCTCGCCGGGCACCAGTTCGCCGTCGACGAGCGCCGTACGCAGGGCCTGGAGGACCTGGCCGCGGACCGAGTGCCGCTGGACCGCGCGTGCGACGGGCGCCTGTGCCGGCAGGGTCACCTCCGCGGGGGCGGGCGGCTCGCTGTGGGTGTGCTCGCCCCGGGCCTGCTCGCCTCGCGGCCGGGAGGGCCGTACGGACTCGCCGCGCCCCTGTTCCGGCACACGCGGCTCCGCGGCGGGCGCGCGGCGCTCGCCACGGTCCTGCCCGGGAAGGCCCCCGGGGTGCGGCGCGGCGCCGTACGGCCGGGACGGACGGGAGCGGGCGGAGTACGGCACCGGAGAGGCGGGGGGCCGGGCGGAGGTGTACGGAGGCACGGACGCTGCCGTGTCGCGCGCTGGGGCCTGCTCCACTGGATCCTCCTCGGCCGGTAGCGGGCCCGGCCGGTACGGCCCCGGGCCCAGGGTGCACGATAGGCGGACCGGACCGCAGTTCAAACACCGATCCCTTCGGGTAAGGTAAGCCTTACCTGAAGACGATCGTGATTCGGTGGTCCCGGAATGACCCTGCCCGCTGTGCTGCCCCCCGCGTCCTCGGCCGTCGAGGACGCGTACGCGCGCCTCGCCGAGGTCTACTCCGGGCTGCGGATCGACGAGCTGAAGCCCGGCGAGCCGGCCCCGGCGGGAGACGGCTGGGTGGGCGCAGACGAACTGGCGGCGGGCGGCCCGGCGCTGGACGGCTATCTCGCCTGGGACGAGGCGCAGATCCTGCGGGACTACGGACAGCCGGCCCGCCCCGATGTGGTCGCCGCCTTCGGCCTCCACCGCTACGCCTGGCCGGCCTGCCTGCTGATCACCCTCCCCTGGTTTCTGCGCCGCCGCGTCCCCCATGTACCCCCGGCCCATACCGCCTACCACCGCACGCTCGGACGGATGGCGGTCCGCGTCACCCACTTCGCCTGCCTGCCGGGCGATCCGGCGGCCCGGCTGCCCGGTGCCCGTGTCGTACGGGACGAGGACGCGCTGCGCCACGAGGTGCGCAGCGCCGTCGCGGAGCATCTCGGTCCCCTGCTGGACGGCTTCGGCCCGCGGATGCGGCGCGGAAGGCGGGCACTATGGGGCATGGTGACGGACGAAGTCGTCGAAAGTCTCTGGTACATCGGCGGACAGCTCGGCGAGGAGCGGCGGGCGATGGCGGAGCTGGAGCTGCTGCTGCCGGGCACCGCCAAGCCGTACGTCGGCACCCCCGGCTTCCGGGTGCTCACCGGGCCCTCGGGCGAGCAACTGCCCACCCGGGACAGGGCGAGTTGCTGCATGTTCTATACACTGCGGCCGGAAGAGACCTGTGTCACGTGCCCCCGTACGTGCGACAGCGACCGTGTGACACGACTGATTCAGGGCGTCTGATCCACCGGCGCCGGGACCGATGTCATACTCCCGGATGTCACGCCCCCCTTCCGGGTGATATAAATCGTACGCAACTCCCTCTGCCCGTACGGCAGTTCGAGTAAAACGCACCTATCCGTATGCCGTATGGCCCCATTGGCGTTCTCTTGCCACAAAACCGCCTGGGATCGCCGGGACTTCGGTCACTATGGCGGCCGAAACGCCCTACCGCGATGCAGATGTAAGGGACGCCATTACATGAGAGACATATCGCTTACCTGGCTGCTTCCCGGCGGCGTGATGCTCGTGGGAGTCCTGGTCGCGATCGCTGTGCTCCAGCGCGCCAAGAAGGCCCCTGTCAAGGCTGAGCCCGAGGATTCCTGGGAGCGCAGCGAGGAGCGCCGCAGGCGCAAGGAGGCCCTGTACGGCACCGCCTCCTACGTACTCCTCTTCTGCTGCGCCGCCGTTGCCGCCGCTCTCTCCTTCCACGGACTGGTCGGCTTCGGCCGGCAGAATCTGAACCTCTCCGGGGGCTGGGAGTACCTGGTCCCGTTCGGTCTCGACGGTGCCGCCATGTTCTGTTCGGTGCTCGCCGTCCGTGAGGCCAGCCACGGTGACGCCGCCCTCGGCTCCCGCCTTCTGGTGTGGACGTTCGCGGGCGCGGCGGCCTGGTTCAACTGGGTCCACGCGCCCCGGGGCCTCGGCCACGCGGGCGCCCCGCAGTTCTTCGCGGGCATGTCGCTGTCGGCCGCGGTCCTCTTCGACCGCGCGCTCAAGCAGACCCGCCGCGCCGCCCTGCGCGAGCAGGGGCTCGTACCGCGTCCGCTCCCCCAGATCCGTGTCGTACGGTGGCTGAGGGCGCCCCGGGAGACCTTCAACGCCTGGTCGCTGATGCTCCTGGAGGGCGTCCGCACCCTGGACGAGGCGGTCGAGGAGGTCCGCGAGGACCAGGCGGCGAAGAAGCAGAACCGCATCCGCTCCCGCGACCAGGCCAAGCTGGACCGGGCCCGTATAAGGGCTCTCAACCGCCAGCACCGCGCCTGGGGCCGGGGCCGTGTGATGCGCGAGCCGGACCTCCCCGCGCTCGCCTCCTCGTCGGCCTCCGGTTCGGGTACGGGCTCCTCCGGGGGTTCCGCGGGGGCCCTGACGGAGGGCTCGAAACCCGTAGCGGAGCCTGCCATAGAGCCTGGAACGCTGCCGCTTCGATCCACGCCCTCCCGCCAGGCCGCGGACTCGGCGTCCGCTGAGCCCCGCATGGTCGACCTCACCGCCGAGGACGACACGATGACGCTGCCGCGGCTCGACTCGCTGGAACGCAAACTCAAGGATCTGGAGCAGCAGTTCGGCTGACCCCAGCCGCTGTTCTCACAACACAGGGCCGGTCCGGATTTCCGGACCGGTCCTGTGTTGTTGGCCCGTCCAGGACGGCTCTGACACCGGGGGAGATCGTGAACCGACCGCTGTTGTTCCTCGACGTGGACGGGCCGCTCAACCCTTATGCCGCACCGGAGAGGCGCCCCGACGGCTACACCTCATTGAGAATGCCCCAGGAGGACAGCGGAACTCCGGACGAAGGCAGATCACTCTCGCTCCGGTGGCGCCCTTCGCGGGTCTGGCTCAACCCAGAGCACGGACGGTCCCTGCTCCAGCTCGGTTACGAGCTGTGCTGGGCCACCACGTGGATGGCCGACGCCAACCGCCGGCTCGCTCCGGTACTCAACCTTCCCGAACTCCCCTTCGTCGATTTCGGCGACGCATTGTTCCGGGACCGCCCCGACGGGGTCCACTGGAAGACCGGCCCCCTGGTGGACTACGCCAACGGCCGTTCCTTCGCCTGGGTGGACGACGAACAGAGCGATCTGGACCAGGCATATGTGACTGCCCACCACTGCGGCCATGCGCTTCTGCACCACGTGAACCCGCGGATCGGTCTGCGCGACGCCGACTTCCGCGAACTCGCCGACTTCGCCCGGACCCTGGCCCCTCCAGGAGCCAGCGGCTAAGCGAGCCGACAGTCCATCAGACAGGTTGACGGTTGGTTCCGCGATCGGTACGGAACAACGCTAGACCGCTGCCGACACGGTCAGAACACTGGCTGCGGCAACAAGCCCGAAGGGTCCGCTGACCTGGACGAGGTAGGTCAGGAAGCAAGGGGTGCTTCTTCAGGAGTTCCTCCCCAGCGTCCGGCCAGGGGGCGTCGCCGGACGACAGCAGAGCCACGATCGGGAAGTCGACAAAGCGTCCCGTACGGCGTGCCACCTGAGCTACTGGCCCCCGATGGACTCGCCGAACCGCCGCACCTCAGAGATGGTCGTCGACCACTCAGAAATTTGGTTCCCGTCCTCGTCAACCAAACTTCGAGCCTCCACATATCGCCAAGGCTCTTGCGGATTAAACTCTTCTTCGAGGCCATCCAGGAAGATGATCGAATTTTGCACGTGGACAGAATCCCCTTCCCGGTAAATGGGCCAGCAGAAGATGAAGTTAGCGGTCTCCGGGGCTGTGATCGAAGAGATGAGGCACGAGGTTGAATTCTTGCTCGCCTCAAGTTTCCTCAAGGCTTTCTCCCAGCTTCGAGAGTAGTCAGCCACCGTCCATAAGCTCAGGTCCATCGGGAATGATTCTGAGAAATCCCCGACCGTGACCCTGCCGGCGCCCTCGGAAGGCGACGAGACGCCACCCTCCGAGGCAGGATCACCGATCACTTCGATCGCGAATCGGCTATTCCTTGAGATAGCTGCTACCCCGCCTCACCCCTCACCAGGGCTCTCCCATGCTGCTCTGACTACGCCATCTGCATCCGGCACCACGGCGCACCACCCAGCCAAGACCGCATCCGCCAGCATGAACGAAAATCCCCTGCCAGCTACTTCGGCGAGACTATCGGCCCCTCCTGGGTGGGCACGGTAAATGAGTTGGCCAGGCGTGAGCGGGGCTTCGAACGCAGTGAAATCTTCGCCCAATAGCCCGGCATCGAGCCGCAGGTCCGGGTTTGCGACGACGCAGAGGAGCGAGCGAGACCGTACAACCTGTGCCACCTCCGTCATATTTTCCGCAGTCACCCGGAACCATCGGCAGCCGTAAGCGCCGTGCGCCCAGCGCTCACACAAGAGCACTAGCCCATCGGCCGCCGCTCGAACCGAGCCCCAAAACTCGTCATCCACGACGCCATCGACAAGTCTTGGTTTCTCCTCCGGGTCCGGTTCCGATGTGCGCCACTCAAGAGACAGGTTGTCGCCAGCGAGTCCGGTAAGCAAATTGGCTACCGCTGGATCCATTGAGATATGGATGGCCCCATCCCATCCCGACTCGACGCGAAGCCGCCCCGGCGTGATCAGCCGGCAGTACGGCCCGAACCCAGCCGCCATCCGCTCAGCGAGATCTATCGCCTCCGCCGGGCTGGCCTGCATCCCGTTGCGGAGCCTCCAGTACCTGTCAGGGAGCGGTTCGCTGACCAGTAGCTCACTGACCTCAAGACGGTCAGCTCCGCATTCCTCGATCACCACGCTGAGCAACCTCCACAAATCCGCCGCGTAGGCACTCCAGCCCGGCGCCTCTGCCAGGGAGGCGCGGACATCCTGGTCGCTCGGGCTGACGACTAGCTCGGCTGTCATTTGGCTACCTAGCCACTTGAGACCCAACACCTCTCCTGTCGGGGATACATCCAGCCCGTACGTTCCATCCCGAGCCGAATCCTTCGTCGACTGGAAAGGGTTACGGAAGCTGGCACCCTTGAATACAGCCTGCTTGTTATGCCCGGTCCGATCGTAGGTGATATATCGAGGTTGACCACCTCCAGCCTTCTTGTTCTCCCAAATTGGGGCCCCGCCTGCAGACTTCATTTTAGTCTTCGTGTACCCCAAGAAATTCGCAACATCGTCGGACTGTGCACGCGTGAGCGAGTTGCAGTTGCTGTTGTGAACGAGGACCGGCGTCTGACCAGCGAGCACATAGTACGTGTGCGTGCTGAAGTGCTGTCATCTGCGTTGTCGCAGGTCAGCGCAATTCGGCCAGTCCGTGGGTGTACGTGGAAGTGCCCTGTTGTGCGCCCCTGTTGCCGTCGGCGTTGCCGTCAGACGGCTACGCGCGAGGGCGGTGGAGTGGGCTTTGGCCGGTGTCCTGTTCGGGTTGGGGTCGGGCATGGCCAGGGGGCCGTACGCTGGCCGGCAACTCGGGCAGGCTTTGGGCCTGACCGCAATGTGAACGAGTGGCCCCCTGGCCTTGCCCGACGCGGGCCCCAGCCCGAACAGGTGGGTAAAGCCCACGGAGCCGACCGACCCCGCCCGCGAGCTACGCACCGACCAACGCCCTGCCGCTGCCCTCGCCGTCAGCCTGGCGCTCGTCGTGCGGGTGCGTCCGTCTTTGCGCTTCCGGTCGTCCGCTGCGCTGTTTCTGCGCGGCCCGGTCGCTGGCCGGCCCGCGGTGGCGGAGCCGAGAGCGGGCCGCGTGGGCGGCCCTGTCAAGGCGACCCGCGCCAGCGGGTCGCCTTGACAGGGCCGCACTCCGACGCATCCGCTTCCACGACCTACGGCACTCGACCGCGACCCTGCTCCTGGAACAGGGCGTCGACCTCGTCGTCATCAAGGAGCTGTTGGGCCACGCCCACATCGGCGTCACAGCCGGCGTCTACGCTCACGTACGACTCCGACTCCAGCGTGACGCTATCGACCTTGAGCCATGCTCTCGGCGGCCAGGACGGCGACCCTGACGACCCGCCTGTTGCAGCCGTCGTCCGCTGACGTTGCCGTCAAGCAGCACGGAGGCCCCACCGGAGAACTCCGGCGGGGCCTTCATAATTCACCCTCACTTCTCCAGGGGCTGAGATCTCCTATTCCGGAGAAAATCCACGAATCACTGGATTATCCGCCAGTCCAGGAATGAAGCCGGTCAGATTAAAATGCGCCGCTCGCAGAAATTCAACGAATGAACCCACGAGCTCTTCGCGATCGACAGGGACTCGCCAGTCATGCTTCGATGACGTAATCACGACGCGATCCCCCTCGCGCCGAAGTCGAATGACTTCATCGTTCTCTGTGAAACCGATCGCCGAATCTTCTCCCGAAGAAAGTCGATTCAACGAATGACGAAGAGACAAGGCCAGATCCACAAGGGTCAGGTAACCCTGCCCAGATATGACCTCAACCCCATCGACCACCAACTCTACGCGTACCCCGAAGTACTTGTAGCAAAGGTCAATCTCACTGATGGCTGCCGGGCTGACGTGGCACGCCTTGTCCCAGGTGTCGCGCCAAGGCGACCCAGAACCCGGGGGCTCAAAAGAGAAGTGAATCACGGATTCCTCAGCTTTTCGCTACTCGCCTAGAACGGGAACGCCGTCACGACTTTACCGTCGTTAACGATGACACGAATGCTTGTCAACTCTCCACCGCCATTCGCCGGACCAGCCCTGCCGACAGGAACACCGAAGTCCCATTCATATATCTGTCCGGCGCGGGGCCTACCGGTCTCAGGGTCCGGCGTGTTCGGCCTAGGCGTCCCTCGATTGATAGTCTCCGCTATTCGCCCGCGAACATGCTTGGCCTTGCCCGTGAGGATTCCAGCCTTATCGTCGACCTTCGCACCGCCAGGCCGGTGCCGATCCACGATGTGCTGCCAGTCCCCATTTTCCAGCGCTGCGGTTCCACACAGGCCATTCGAATTATGAACGAGGACCGGCGTCGCCCCCGCCAGCACATAGTACGTGTGGATGTCTGCGACGGTGAGGTTGTGGACGGTTGCGTTCTGGGGCCAGCGCTTGACTGCGGTGATCTGGATGTGGGTTCCGGAGCTGGTGCGGAGCCACTGACCTGGTTGGAGGTCTGTGGCGTCGATCCACTTGCGGAGTTCGGGTACCCAGAAGGGGTGGTTGTCGGTGGCGGTGACGGAGGCGACCTTCGGGGTCTTTTCTTTTTTGAGTGTGATCTTGACCAGGTTCTTGTTGCCCTGGCTGAGGATGGTGTCTGTTACTTCCTTGACGGTGGTCTTGCCGGTCTGGGGGTTGGTGGCGAGGACCTTGTCGCCGATTTCGATTTCTTCAATCGGCTTGGTCTTCCCGTCGGCCATGACCACGAGTGTTCCGGGGATGAAGCTACTGCATTTACCCTTGGGTTTCGCTTTAGCGGCTATTACTCTCTTGGATATGATGGCGATCACTGCGCTGAAGGCGAGCTTTCCGGAACCCTCGGCAGTCCTGCCATTTGAGAAGTCTCCGTATATCTCGGAGGCTTCGGCGTATGCTCCTTTTGCCATGTCGGGGACTGCCGTGAGGGGGTTGTACATCTTTTGGACTCCAGCGAGGGCTTCCTCGCATTTGCCTTCGAGTGTGATGCAGCTTCTGATGTCTTTGAACGGCTGAACCGTGGAGTCCATCATCCCCGATCCGAAGTCCACAGCCTTTTTCACGAACGCGTCGGTAGCCTTACCCATCCAGCTCTTGCCCCCTCTTTGCTTGGTGACACTGGAGTCACCGGTTGCTTCGGGGCCGTCGTAGCAGTTGGAGGTGCAGTTGTCCCGTTCCCTTTCGGGGTGGTAGGTAGAGTCCTTGGTGGGGACACCATTTCTGCAACGGTCAAGTGCACCGGAGTGGCATTCGGGGACGCCGAGTCCGCTGGGGTCGGGGTTGATCAGGGGGTTCTGGGCGCCGTAGCTGTAGCCGTTCAGGGTTTGGGGGATGTCGACCTGAAGGAGGGGGTCGACGCTGATGAAACGGGCGATGTTGGGGTCGTATTCGCGGGCGCCGAGGTGGGTGAGGCCGGTGTCGGTGTCCTTGATGCCGCCGACGAAGCTCCTGTCGCCTTTCCAGGTGGTGGGCTGGGGGCCGCGAGGGGCGCCGAAGATGTTGGTTTTGCGGCGGGTGACGGTCTGGGCGGCGTCGGCGGTGATCTGGGTGGTGGCGGTGTTGTGGTGGTCGGTGAGGAGGAAGGTCAGCGTGCCGCCTGTTCGCATGGCGGTGTTCTTGCCGCCTGCGCTGTAGTAGCGGGTGCCGGTGGTCAGGTCGGCGTTGTCTGTGTGGAGTTCGTTGCCGCCGGGGAGGTAGAGGGTGGTGCCGGTGGAGTCTTTGCGGATGAGGCGCTGACCTTCGGTGTCGTAGCGGTATTCGGATGTTTTGGTGCCCTGGGTGACGGTTTCGAGGTGGCCTTGGTCGTCCCAGGTGAGGTGAACCGCCCCGGGCACTGGTCCTACCCCGGGTTCAGATTCCTCAAGCAGTACTAAGGGCTGTCCCGCAATCTCCGGCGGGCGCACGACGACAGCTACGGCACCTCGCTTCGTTGTCGAAACGCCCAAATACGCCCAGTATGTGGGCGCTCCTCCGCCTTGCGATGCACCGCATCTGACGCCGCGCGCTGATCCACCGCCGACTACGGGACAGCCCTTAGCCGGCGGCACCGGACCGCCCCGACACACCGATGCCGTTCCCGGCAGCCGCCGGGAACGGCATCGGTGACAGGAACCCCCGCACCGGGAAGCGGATCACCCGGACCCGGCGTTCCCCGGCTGCCGGCCGCCGAAGGCGCGGCGACGGTCGAAGGCGCGGCGGGCGTCCGGCCCGCCGCGCACCCCCTACGCGGCCCTGTTGTTGAGTTCGAACCAGACCACCTTGCCCGCGCTCTGCGTCCGTACGCCCCAGGAGTCGGCCAGACTCTGGACCAGTGCCAGTCCCCGGCCGTGGGTGTCGAGGGTCTCCTCCGGGGGGTCGTCGTCGGTGGCGGGAGAGCCGGGAAGGCCCTCCATGAAGTCCCGGACCTCCACGCGCAGCGTCGTGGACGCCACCGTCGCCGTGACCACCGCGCCGTGATCCGTGTGGATCAGCGCGTTGGTGACCAGTTCACTCGCCAGCAGTTCGGCCACGTCGGCCGTGTCCCGGCCGGCCCAGTGGCCCAGTAGTTCCCGGAGTCCGTGCCGCACCTCCGGCACGGACTTCAGATCGCCGCACCCCATGCTCCGGTGCAGCCGCTCCCTTCCGCGGGCCTGTCCAGGCTGTCCCCCATGCCGGCCGTGTCCGTCTGCGGCGGACCCGGCCCCTCCCTGACGCCCTGTCATCATCCCCACCCGTTAACGTCGGACCCTTCGTCACGACTCTCCGTGTCGCATACTTCCACGGAGAGCCCTGCCCTTATCCGGGGCACACCACGCATGACGAAATGGTCAAGCCGCTCCGGGACGGGATTTTTCCCGCAGAGGGCGGATGTGGTCTACGCCAATTGTCGGAGATGGGCGTCTCAGGGCCGGGGAACGTTCCGGAGATTGGAACGGGCCATCTGCACCATCCGGCCGACCCCGCCGTCCAGCACCATCTTGCTGGCGGAGAGCGCGAATCCGGTGACCATCTCCGCGCTGATCTTCGGCGGGATGGAGAGGGCGTTCGGGTCGGTCACCACATCGACGAGCGCCGGACCCTTGTGCTTGAGGGCCTCCTTCAGCGCGCCCTCCAGCTGCCGGGGCTTCTCGACCCGTACGCCGTACGCGCCGGACGCCCGGGCGATCGCGGCGAAGTCGGGGTTCTTGTTGGTCGTTCCGTACGAGGGCAGCCCCGCGACCAGCATCTCCAGTTCGACCATGCCCAGCGAGGAGTTGTTGAAGAGCACCACCTTCACCGGCAGGTCGTACTGGACGAGGGTGAGGAAGTCGCCCATCAGCATCGAGAACCCGCCGTCGCCGGACATCGAGATGACCTGGCGCTCCCGGTCGACGAACTGCGCCCCGATCGCCTGCGGCAGGGCGTTGGCCATCGATCCGTGGCTGAAGGACCCGATGATCCGCCGGCGGCCGTTGGGCGAGAGATAGCGCGCGGCCCAGACATTGCACATCCCGGTGTCGACGGTGAACACCGCGTCCTCGTCGGCGAGTTCGTCGAGCACCGACGCCACATACTCGGGGTGGATCGGAACATGCTTCTCCACCTTGCGGGTGTACGCCTTGACGACCCCCTCCAGCGCGTCGGCGTGCTTCTTCAGCATCTTGTCGAGGAACCTGCGGTCGCTCTTCGCCCGGACCCGCGGGATCAGACAGCGCAGGGTCTCACGGACATCGCCCCAGACGGCGAGATCCAGTTTGGAGCGGCGGCCCAGGTTCTCGGGGCGGATGTCGACCTGGGCGATCCGCACATCGTCGGGCAGGAAGGCGTTGTACGGGAAGTCCGTCCCGAGCATGATCAGCAGATCGCACTCGTGGGTGGCCTCGTAAGCGGCGCCGTAACCGAGCAGACCGCTCATGCCGACGTCGTACGGGTTGTCGTACTGGATCCACTCCTTGCCCCGCAGGGCGTGTCCCACCGGGGACTTCACCAGCTCGGCGAACTCCATCACCTCGGCGTGCGCGCCCGCCGTGCCGCTGCCGCAGAAGAGGGTGACCCGGTCGGCCTCGTCGATCATCCGGACCAGCTTGTCGATCTCCCCGTCCCCCGGGCGTACGGTCGGCCGCGAGGTCACCATCGCGTGTTCGACGGCCTTCTCGGGGGCCTGCTGGGCGGCGATGTCGCCCGGCAGCGAGACGACGCTGACACCGCTGCGGCCGATGGCGTTCTGGACCGCCGTCTGGAGCAGCCGGGGCATCTGCTTCGGATTGGAGATCAGCTCGCTGTAGTGGGAGCACTCACGGAACAGCTGGTCCGGGTGGGTCTCCTGGAAGTATCCGAGACCGATCTCGCTGGAGGGGATGTGGGAGGCGAGGGCCAGTACGGGGGCCATGGAGCGGTGGGCGTCATAGAGCCCGTTGATGAGATGGAGATTGCCCGGGCCGCAGGATCCCGCGCAGGCCGCGAGTTTTCCGGTGATCTGCGCCTCGGCGCCGGCCGCGAAGGCGGCGGTCTCCTCGTGCCTGACCTGGATCCAGTCGATGGCGGAGTTGCGGCGGATCGCGTCGACGACGGGGTTGAGACTGTCACCGACGACTCCGTAGAGCCGCTGGACACCGGCGCGGACGAGAATGTCGACGAACTGCTCCGCCACGTTCTGCTTGGCCATGGGATGCGCACCCTTTCTCGGCATGGACGTATGAACGTCCATCAATTCACGGTGAGCGCGATTTCGCCTCCCAGTTACGTCCAGCGGCCCGCCCCGGCAGCGTCCGCGGGGCGGGCCGCCGGGGCCCGGGTGTGCTCACGGGCCGGGGGTCATGCCTCCCAGACGGCGACGGCCGTACGATCGTCCGCGTACCCCTTGACCCGCAGGGTGGCGTCGGCGAGGAACGCGGCGAGGCCCGGCGGCTCACTCCCGGCCCAGCGCCCGGCCAGTTCCGCCGCGAGGTCCGGCTCACCGCGCATCGGCTCGGCGAGTCCGGGGCCGCAGAGCAGGAGCGTGTCCCCGGGGCGGGCCACGGACGCCCGGAACCGGAAGGCCTCCGCGGGCGCCGGCACCGGTGCTTCCACATAGAGGGACGGCGGAGTCGCGATCCCGAGGTCCATGGTCAGCCGGTCGCCGTCCGGGGTCTCCGAGGGGACGTCCGCCCGTGACGAGCCGTATCCGACGACCGGTTCGCCCGCGACCGAGTCGGGCTTGGGTACCTCCGGCTCGATGTCCTGCCAGCCTCCGTCCCTGAGCCGGAACAGCCCGCCGGGGCCGACGCCGAAGAAGACCCGGGTACGGCACCGGGGGTCGGCGGAGAGCAGCAGACAGCGCAGCCCCGCGGTGTACTCCTCCGGCGCCACCCCCAGATCGGCGGCGGCGGCCCGCAGTTTCCCGAAACTGCGGTCGGTCAGACGGTGCAGCCCGGACTTGAGTTCGCCGCGCCGCCCGGCCCTGATGTCCTCGGCGAGCCTGACATGGCTCCGCCCGACGGCCCCGCCGATCCACCGGCAGACGTCGGCGGCGGCGAGATGGGCCCCCTCGGTCCCCCGTGCCCCGCTCGCCACGGCCACCAGCACCAGCGCGCCGGTTCCGGCCCCGAACCGGGCGGTCAGCAGCGCGTCCCGGCGGGGCTCGCCGCGGTAGCGTGCGGAGTCCCCGCGCGTCGATGCGGCTCGGAGGGTGTACGCCCCGTACCGGGCCCCGTCGAGCACCGTGTCCGCGACCACCTCATCCAGGCGGGCCGCGTCCGCGACGGGAAGGGCGGTGGGCTCGGCGTCATAGGTGGGCGGCCCGGCCCCGATGTACTCCGGATGCCGGTCGGCTGCCCGTGGTGCGCCCGCAGAAGCGGGCGGCTCCGAAGGCACCGCGGACCGGACGGCCGGCGGCACGGCGGGGCGCCCGGGCGGCTGCGCCGGGGGCGTGGCGGGTGACGGCGCCGGGGGGCGCGCGGGCGGGGGCGCGACCGAGGGCTGCGGGGGCGCCTGCGCGGGGCGCTGGACGGGGGGTGGGGCCGGGCGCTCCGGTGGTTCGGGCGTGAGCGGCGGGGGCGCCTGTGCGGGAGGCCTCACCGGCGGCGCGGCCGGACGCTCGGGCGGTACGGCCCCGGTGGGCGCTTCCCAGGGGGCCCGGGGGCGCGGGGCCGCGGGCGGGGGACCGGGCGGTACGGAGGGTGGGACCGCACCGGCGGGGGCCCAGGCGCCCGGCGCGGACGGCTTGGCGGGCCGGTCGGACCCGGCCACCGTGTCCCGGACCGGTGGCGTGCCCCGCTCGGCCGACGCATCGGACGGCCCCGGTGTACCCGGCTCACGCGGACCACCTGACGCGCCTGTTTCACGCGGACCACCCGGCGCACCCGATACTTCTGAAGCACCCGGCACCCTCGGTTCGCCCGACGCACGCAGCTCGCCCGGCCTACCCGGCCCAGCAGACTGACGCGGGTCATCCGGTTGACGCGGGTCACCCGAGGCACGGGCCTCACCGCGTCCGGCCGGGTTGTCGTCCTCCGTCCCCGGCGCGGTGGTGGTTACCGGCGGTCCCGCGGTCATGGCCGTGCCCTGACCGCCCGATCCAGCGGTCCCGCCGACTCCACCAGATCCGCCGGAGCCAGCCGTTCCGGCGGACGGCTCCGGCGATGGCGGAACGGTCAACTCCGGGAGAGTCGGCTCGGGAACGCCCGACGCCGAGGTCCCGGCTTCACCAGATGCACCGGAGGCCCCGGACCCACCGGACTCCCCCGACGTACCGGACCCACCCGGCTCACCGGCACCGCGGCCCGGACCGGATGCACCGCCCGAACCGGCGGCACGGTCCGGGTCAGGAACGCGGCCCGGACCAGGAGCGCGGTCCGCGCCAACGGGTCCGCCCCCGCCGACCGGTCCGCCCCCGCCGACCAGCGCCTCGGGGACGTCCAGGGTGTCCGCCGGGTCCGCCTCCCACCAGGCCCGGGACCGGGGGACACCGCCGCCCGAAGACCCCTCGGTCCCGGCCCCGGGCCCGGGCTCGGTGACCGTGTCCGACACGGACTCGAAGTGGTCGTCGAGCGTGTCGCCCCCTCGTGGCGCCGGACCCGTGTCCGGCTCGGACTCGTCGTACAGCCGGTTCCACCAGTCGTCCTCGGCGGCGGCGGGCGTCTCCCCCTGCTGACTCATGCCCTTATTGTCCACCGCGAGAGCCCCCGGAAAACGGGGCAGGCCGAAAACCTGTCGGCGGGCACCACCCGAACAGCGGTCCGCCGGGCGTCCGACCCCCCGTGGGCCGGGCGCACGGCGGACCTGTCATGGGGTCAGCTCCAAAGGTCAGCGCACGGCGTACGCGTCGGCCACGAGCTGGGTCACGGAATTGCCGTTGGCGTCCGTGAGTTCGGTCCGCAGGGTGACGGGCCTGCCCGCCGCGCCCGCGTGGTCGACGGTCGCGGTCCAGTTTCCGCCCTTGCGGGAGGTGGGCGCGGCCGTCCAGGTGTCACCACCGTCGTAGGAGTACGACAGCTTCGCCGAGGTCAGCGCGGCGGGGCGGTAGCCCGCATGGCCGGTGGCGGTCAGGGTGATGCGCTGGCCGTCGGCCGCGGGGAGTGTTTTCAGGCCGTCCTCGGGAAGGCCGTAACCGGGGAAGAGCAGCGGAATCCCCTGGGAGTAGACGCTCTCGTCCAGCGCGGAGCGGAACTTCCAGGACGTCTCGACCTGGGTGGAGCGCTTCCATACGGTGGAGGGTATTCCGATCTTGGTGGTGGACAGGGTGAGTTCGTACGCCGCCTCCCCCGCGGGGACCTCGAAGGCGCCGAAGGGGTACGGGCTCTCCCCGACCTCCTCGCCGTCACGGGTCAGCCTCAGACTGCCGAGGTCACCGAACGACCCCGCGAGGCCGGAGTGTTCGCTGTCGCCCCAGAACGCCGGGGCGGCCCCGATCAGATTGCCCTGCCGTTCGGCGGCGAGTTCCGGTTTCCCGGTGGAGTCGCGCGGGGTGGCAGGGGCGGGGACTCCGCCGTACCAGCTCTCCGCGCGCCGCTGGCCCGGCCTGTAGGTGCGCGGCGGGTCGACCATGCTCTCGCCCCACGGGAAGCTGGAGGAGACGAGATGGTCCCAGGAGGTGTCGCCCGTCGAGTACAACTCCGTGCGGGTGCCGGGGACACCGACCAGATTCATGCCGGAGATCAGGGCCTGCGCGCCGTCGGGACGGTAGGCGAGAACGCTGTCGGTGTAGTCGGAGCGCACGCCCATCGCGTGGTACGTGGACTCGTTGCGGCCGAGCGCGCCGTCGCGGACGCGGTAGACGCGGCCGGAGGTGACCGGGCCGTCCTCGGGGAAGGCCAGGTTGTAGACGTACGGGCTCCGCGCGGTGGCCCGCCAGCGGAGGGTCACCGGACCGGCCCCCAGCCGCTCCCGCAGGGACGCCGCCTCGGCGGCCTCGATGACCAGCACCGGGTGGGGCGCCGCGCCATGGCCGGTGGAGGGCAGCCAGCGCCCGGCGGACGGGCGGTGCACGATGACGGCCTTCGCGCCCGCGGCCTTGGCGTTCTGGGCCAGGACGTAGGCGCTGCCGCCGTCGTCGGGGAACGAGACGAGGGCGAACTTCCCTCCGACGCCGGCCGCCCGCAGTTCCTCCGGTGTGCCGGCGCCCGCGTCGACGACCTCGGCCCGGCCGGTGCCGTCGAGGTTGACCGATCCGGCGTTCGCGGCGATCGGGTGGAGGGCGGGGCCGCCCACGACCGAGAGCTCGTCGACGAGGGGGGCGTAGACGCGCCAGTAGCTGGCGAACTCGAAGTCGCCGTCACGGGCGCGGCCCCGTACGTCGGCGTAGTAGCCGGTGATGAGCCGGTTGCCGGTGAGGCTGCCTTCGTGCAGCCACTCGTCCCAGGTGCGGGAGAAGCCGAGGGTGGCGCCGCGGGCTTCGCCGGGGCGGTCGGTGCGCACGCTCAGCCGGTGGGCCTCGCGCGCATCGAGGACGATCGTGGTGTCCTTCGTCAGCTCGATCTCGGGGCGGGCGAGATAGCCGACCGTCAGATCGGGAGAGCTGACGAAGGAGGAGAGGAAGTACGAGCCGGGGCGCAGCCGGTAGGTCTGTTCGGCCGCGCCCTTGTTGAGGCGGCGCTCGCCACTGGCGTCGTCGGTGCCGATGACGTCGAGCGAGGAGAACCCGGCGGCGGGCTGTCCGGCGCGGTCGACGAGCTTGACGCGCAGGGTGACGGTCTCGGGCTGGACGTACAGCGCGAAGGGCGTGGAGACGCTGACGCCGGACGCCGTGGCGATGACCCGGCCGGTGATGTCGCCGTACTGGGCGCGTTCGATCCGTACGGACGGGTCGAGGGTGAGCGGGACCTTGACGGTGGCCCCGGCGGGGACGGTGACGGACCGTGAGCCGAGCCGGGCGAGGGGCGCACGGACGCGGGAGCCGTCGTTGCCGGTGACGGAGCGGACGGCGAGGTCCAGCCGTAGTGGCCGGTCGCCGGTGTTGGTGTACGGGAGGGAGACGGTGGTGCGGTCGCTACTGTGCTGGGGCCAGTCGAAGGTCCCGCCCTGGACGGCGGGGGCGCCGGTGACGGTGGTGGCGACGGCGGCCCCGACGTCGAGCCGTCCGGCGCCGGTCTCGCGTACGTCCCCGGGGGCGGACGCCCGGTCCGACGGCTCGGCCGAGGAGACGAGGGCGGCCTTCAGCTGCTGGGCCGTCCAGTCGGGGTGGCGCTGGCGCAGTACGGCGGCCGCGCCCGCGACATGCGGGGTGGCCATCGACGTACCGGACATGGACTGGTAGGCGTACACCCCGCGGCCGCCCGCCGCGGCGGCCGAGATGCCGACGCCGGGCGCGGCGATCTCGGGCTTGAGGGTATGGGTGACGCGGGTGGGGCCGCGGCTGGAGAAGCCCGCGGTGGTGTCGTCGCGGTCGACGGCTCCGACGGTGAGCACGGCGGGCACACAGCCGGGTGAGGAGACGGAGTTCAGTACGGGACCGCTGTTGCCCGCGGCGACGACGAACAGCGTGCCCTCGCTGCGGGCGAGTTCGGCGGTGGCGGTGCTCATCGGGTCGGTGCAGTCGGTCGGTTCCGAGCTGCCGAGGCTCATGGAGACGATGTCGGCCTTGTTGTCGACGGCCCACTGCATCCCGGCGATGATCCAGGAGGTGGCGCCGGAGCCCCAGTCGTCGAGGACCTTGGCGTTGAGGAGGTCCGCGCCGGGGGCCACGCCCTTGTTCCTGCCGCCGCCGGCCGCGCCGGAGCCGCCCACCGTGGACATGGTGTGGGTGCCGTGGCCCTGAACATCGCCGTCGGTGTCGGAGTCGGTGAAGTTCCGGGAGGCGGTGATCCGGCCCTTGAGGTCGGGGTGTCCGGCGTCCGCGCCGGTGTCGAGCACGGCGACCCTGGTGCCCCTGCCGTCGTATCCGGCGGCCCAGGCGGCGTTCGCGCGGACCTGGCGCGTGGAGCGGTCGAGGGTGGCCTCGACCTTGCGGTCCAGCCAGAGCTTGGTCATCCGGGAGCCGGCGCGTGTACGGGCGAGGTCGGCCCAGAAGGTGGCCGCCTGCTTCTTGTCGGCCCGCAGCGCGACCCCGTCGACGGCCTTGAGGACCTGGCCGCGCCGTGCGCCGCGCGGGGCGGCGGGCACGGAACCGGACACATCGGTGCCGTAGACGGCGATCAGCGGCAGGGTGGGTGAGCGCTCGTCGTCGTAGCCCTGGCGGATCAGCCCGGTGACATTGAACAGTTCCTCGTCGACCGTGCCGGCGGCGAGCGCGGAGGCGGCGCCTTCGGGGTAGACGTACAGGTCACGGCCCGATCGGCGGGTCTGGACGAGGGGGGTCGTACCGTCGGCGCGCGGCAGCAGGGTGGCCGTCGGGGCGCCGGCCGGGTCGCGGCGGACGAGTACGCGGTCTCCCGTGACGAGGGTGACCGTGGACGGCCGTTCCCCCTTCCGCGCGGCCGGTTCGCCGCCGACGAGCGGTCTCTTGGCGGTCGTGCCGGCCGTATCGGTCGTTCCGTCACCGTCGTACGGGCTCGCCGCCGACGGGGCGATCACGCTGACCGCCAGGGCCGCGGCCAGCGCCGCTCCCAGGGCCGTACGCGTCATCGGGCGCATCGCTCTCCCATCTGATTCCGGCACGACATGCGTACGCAAGGCGGACAAAGCACATGAGCGCACACCAAATTCACCGACGCCGGAGGCTGTTGGTGCTGGGGTGGCGCAACAGTGCCAGAGCTGCACGGGGTACAGGGGATGATGAGCGAGGCGGGAACATGCCGTGGCCGCTTTCCGCCACGGCGGTCCCCCGGGGGTCATGACGTCGCGTGTCCGGTCCGGCGAGGTCCGGTGCTGGGAGGGGTCTGGTGCTCGGAGCGATAGGTCTCGACGAGAGGCAGGAGTCGGCGTACCGCGCGCTGGTCGCGCTGGGGGCGGCCGAGGTCACCGATCTGGCGCACCGGCTGGCGCTGCCGGAGCCGGACACGGAGCGGACGCTGCGGCGGCTGGAGCAGCAGGGGCTCGCCGCGCAGTCCTCGGCACGGCTGGGCCGCTGGGTCGCGGCGCCGCCGGGGGTCGCGCTGGGGGCGCTGCTCACCCAGCAGCGCCACGAGCTGGAACAGGCGGAGCTGGCGGCGGCCCTGCTCGCGGAGGAGTACCGCGCCGAGGCCGCCGAGCCCGCCGTGCACGATCTGGTGGAGGTGGTGACGGGCGGCCGGGCCGTGACGCACCGCTTCGCCCAGCTCCAGCTGGGGGCGACGGAGGAGGTCTGCGCCCTGGTCACCGGGCGGCCGGTCGTGATCACCGGCCAGGACAACACGGCGGAGGAGAACGCGGCACGGCGCGGTGTGCTGTATCGCGTGGTGATCGAACGCGAGGTCCTGTCCGCGCCCGGCGGCATCGGCGAGCTGACGGCGGCGCTCGGCCGCGACGAGCGGATACGGGTCGTGGACCGCGTCCCCACCAAACTGGTCGTCGCCGACCGCGCCCTCGCGATGGTCCCCCTCACGGTCCACGGCTCCGACCCCTCGGCTCTCGTCGTCCACGGCAGCGGGCTCCTGGAGTCCCTCATGGGCCTCTTCGAGGCGGTCTGGCGCGACGCCCTCCCCCTCCGCCTCGGCCCGCCCGCCTCCGACGGCTCCCCGCCCCCCGTCGAAGAACTCCCGCCCCGCCCCGACGCCACCGACCTGGAGATCCTCTCCCTCCTCCTCGCCGGCATGACCGATGCCCGCGTCGCCAAACAACTCGACCTCGGCCTCCGCACGGTCCAGCGCCGCGTCAAGGGCCTCATGGAACTGACCGGCGTCACCACCCGCCTCCAACTGGGCTGGCACGCGTACGCCCGCGGCTGGGTCTCCCGGGAGCCGTAGCCGCCCCTGCACTGTCGGGGAAACCAAACCAGGCCCGGAGCCACGTCCAGCCCCCTCTCGGCGCTTGAGGCGCGGAGCCACGTCCAGCCTGGCTGGCGTTCGACGCATGGAGCCACGTCCAGCCCTCTCGGCACTTGAGGCACGGAGCCACGTCCAGCCTCGCCGGCAATTGAGGCGCAGGGCCCCGGGCCCAACACCCCCGGCACACGGCGGGACGCCAGCACACCCACCCCGGCAGGGAGCACCCGCACCGACCAGCCGCCCACCACGACACCACCGGAAACAGCGGCACCAACCCCAACCGCCAGCGAACAGGACACGGAACCAGAATCAGCCCCGCCGGCGATTGAGGCGCAGGGCCCCGGGCCCAACACCCCCGGCACACGGCGGGACGCCAGCACACCCACCCCGGCAGGGAGCACCCGCACCGACCAGCCGCCCACCACGACACCACCGGGAACAGCGCCGAAGTCAGCCCCGCCGGCGATTGAGGCGCAGGGCCCCGGGCCCGCTGCCCGGAAACACACCACCGCGGAGGCCCCGACAAGCGCCACGCCCGCCCATCCGGCACCCTTGGCAGATGGGCGGCGTCTGGCAGCTTCTCCTGGTCGGCCTGGTCATCGCGCTGGGAGTCGTCGGCGTGATCATCCCCGGCGTTCCGGGCCGGTGGCTCGTCTGGGCAGCCATGCTCTGGTGGTCCCTCCATGAGCAGACCGTCCTTGCCTGGGTACTGCTCGTCGCCTCCACGGCCCTGCTCCTGGTCGTCCAGGTGATCCTCTGGCTGATGCCGACACGCCGCATACGCGACTCCGGAGCCACCGGCGGGATGGCCGCCGTCGCGGGCGCGGGCGCGATCGTGGGCTTCTTCGTGGTGCCGGTACTCGGCGCGATACCGGGGTTCATCGGAGGTATCTACGGTTACGAACGGCACCGGCTCGGCGGCCACGGCCAGGCGGTCGCCTCGACCCGCACGGTGATGCGGGCGGCCGGGACGAGCGTTCTGGTGGAGCTGTTCGCCTGTCTGCTGATCGCGGGGGCCTGGCTGGGCGCGGTCCTCTGGGGCTGACCTCTGGGGCTGACCTCTGGAGCTGAGGCACACCGGATCTCCAGGGCTCCCCCGGACGCCGTCCTGACGCTGCGCGCGAGCCGTTCCCGGGCACCCCGGGGAGGAACGACCGACCAGCGGGCCGCGAGACCCACGCGGGGCAGGACGACGCCGAGGTCCCCGGTCCATGGTCCGATGCGGAATCCCGGCGGCGCGTGTGAGGCTTTCGTCCATGACCTCTTTCAGCGAAGCCGAGCGTTCGTATCTCTCCTCCCAGCGGCTGGGACGGCTGGCGACCGTCGACCCGAAGGGCCAGCCGCAGGCGAACCCGGTCGGCTTCTTCCCCCAGGAGGACGGGACGATCCTGATCGGGGGCCACGATCTGGCGCGGACGAAGAAGTGGCGCAACCTCCAGGCGAATCCGAAGGTGGGGCTCGTCATCGACGACATCGTGAGCCTCAGGCCGTGGAAGGTGCGCGGGGTGGACATCCGTGGTGAGGTGGAACTCCTCACGGGTCCCCACGACTTGGGTCCGTACTTCAGCGAGGAGCTGATCCGGATTCATCCGAAGAAGATCCACAGCTGGGGCCTGGACGAGTGACTTCGGCCCGCACGGTCGCCCCCGGAACCTGAACCGGCCACGGGGCCGCCCCTCGCCGTATCCCCGGCTCCCGCCGGGCGGACGCGCGGCTCCACTGAGCCGCCCGAGGTACACACACCGCCCGTGAAGACCCGGCAGACCCGGCAGACCAAGCGAACCCGGCAGCCGCCGGCAACCGGGCAACCCGAGCAGACCGTACGGCCCGCGCCGGTCACTCACCGGCACGCGCCGCACGGCAGACAACCGGCAGCACGCACTGCGGCGCGGAGGCCCCGGGCCCCCGCGCCGCGGACGGTCATCGCAGCCGGCCTCGCTTGGCCTCCTGCGCCGCCTTGCCCACGGCGGCCCGGTGACGGGACTCGCGGCGCAGTTCGGCGCGCGCCCTCGCGTCCGTCTTGGCGACGGCGTACTGGTTCTCGCGCAGGAGCTTGCGGTAACTCGTCAGCCGGCGCTCCGGGAGGGACCCCTCCGCCACGGCCGCGAGAACCGCGCAGCCGGGCTCACTGATGTGGGCGCAGTCCTGGAAACGGCACTGTCCGGCGAGGTCCTCGATCTCCGAGAACGCCTGCCCGACCCCGGTTCCGGCGTCCCAGAGCCCGACGCCCCGCAGCCCGGGGGTGTCGATGAGCACCCCGCCGCCGGGCAGCGCGAGGAGGTTACGGGTCGTGGTGGTGTGCCGGCCCTTGCCGTCGACGTCCCTCGTGACCTGCACATCCATCACCTCCTCACCGAGAAGGGCGTTGGCGAGCGTGGACTTCCCCGCTCCCGACACACCGAGCAGCACGCTGGTACCGCCGGAGACGATCGCAGCGAGTACTTCCGTACCCTCACCGGTCATCGAACTGACCGGCAACACCTGTACGCCGGGGGCCACGGTCTCCACGTCCTCGACGAGATAGGAGAGCCCGGTGACGTCGGGCACCAGGTCGGCCTTGGTGAGGACGACCAGGGGCAGCGCCCCGCTCTCCCATGCGAGCGCGAGGAACCGCTCCACACGGCCGAGGTCCAGTTCGACCGCGAGGGAGACGGCGATGATCGCGTGGTCGACGTTCGCGGCGAGGATCTGGCCCTCCGAACGCCTGGACGAGGTGGAGCGCACGAAGGCGGTACGGCGCGGCAGCAGCGACCGTACATAGCGGGGGTCACCGTCCGCATCGACGGCGGCCCAGTCGCCGGTGCACACGACCTTCATCGGATCGCGGGGCACCACGAACTCGGTGTCGGCCCGGACGGCTCCGGCCGGGGTGATGAGATCGCACTGCCCCCGGTCGACCCGCGTCACCCGGCCGGGGACCAGGCCCTGCTCGGCGTACGGGGCGAACGCGGCCGCCCAGCCGTCGTCCCAGCCGTAGGGCTGAAGCGGATGCGAGGACGACGAGGACGAACCGCGGAACGGAGAAGAGGAGGAAGACAAGGGGTGAACCCTTCACGAGGGTGGCCCCGGCATCGCGCGCTCAGGCGCGGAAAAGCATGGAGAGTGAGATCAGCCGGCGGCCACAGAGGTGGGCGTGATGGACTTCGGGATGCGGGCAGCACCCATCGCAATGACAGCCATCGGTCAACACCTCCATGCTCTGCTCGGCCACGGCCGACGACGTATGCCGCCGACACAACACGGCGAACTCTAACCGCGGACAGCCGTGGCGGGCCACCCCTTTTCCGGACGGTCGCCCAGGGCACTCGGCGCGGCGGCCCGTTCACGGCGGCATCCGCCCGTCTCCCGCGGGGATGTGCGGCGGGTCGGGCCCGCGTACGGGGACACCGCCCGCACCCGTGCGCCGCTCTCCGGAGCCCGGGCCGAGCGGTCCACGGCCGCTCATTCGCCCCGGCTCCCGTGGGCCGCGCTCCGTCCACTCCCGGGGGACGGGGTACCGGCCACGCGCCCCGGAGCGGTCGGCGGACCCGGTTGCCGGGCCTGGGCACGGCAACCGGGCGACTGCTGCCGACGGCCGGGCGGATGCGGCAGGAGGGGTACGAGGCAGGGCCGTACGCGCCCTCCGCTACCGCCCCGGGCGCACCTCGGGGGCAGCACAGCGCTCGTGACGCGGACGGCGTTCGCGACGACGGCGGACCTCATCAGGAATCCCCGCCGCCGTTTACCCGCTCTCGCCGCAGGACGTACGGGCGACGAGCTTCGGCTCGAACCTGAGCTGGACCGGCCGCTGGGGGTTCTCCACGACGATCTCGGCAGCGCGCCGGCCCATCCGGTACGACGGCTGCGCGACCACCGTGATACCGAGGGCCGGTCCCCAGGAGAAGTCGTCCATCGTCAGGAACCCGATGTCGTCGGGAATCGCGAGCCCGCGGGCGGACAACGCCGAGTGGACGGCGACCGTACGGAGTCCGGTGAGGCAGACGATCGCGTCCAGGGAGGCATGGCGTTCCAGCAGTTCGTCCACGGCCTCCCGGGTCTCCTCGTTGACGGCCACCGCCGCGACCGCGTCCTCGGGCAGCGGCACGCCCGCCTCCGCGAGCCCCTGCCGCAGTCCCTCGGTGCGTCCGAGCTGGGACGGCCGTGTTCCGGAGGTGATCACCCCGATCGACCGCCGGCCGCACGAGAGCAGATGCCCGGCCATCATCCGGCCCGCCGCGATGTTGTCCAGGCTGACGGAGTGCAGGCCGGGCGGCGGGTCGGGCACCGACCGGGCCACGATGACGCACGGGGTTCCCCCGGCGGCCATCCTGCGTGTCCGGTCGTCGGTGGACTCGCTGGCGGTGACGATCAGGCCGCGTACCCGCTGCTCGTCCATGGACTGGACCTGTGCGAGTTCGCTGTCGGGGCGCTGGAAGGTGTTGGCGAACATGACGAGGCTGCCGTTGGCGGCGGCCACCTCGTCGATCCCGCGCATCAGGTCGAGGTAGAACGGGCTGCTGAGATCTCCCATGACCACCCCGACGGTGCTGGAACGCCCGGCGAAGATGCTCTTGGTGAGCGCGTTCGGCGAGTAGTCCAGCCGGGTCACCGCGTCCCAGACCCTGGTGGCGGTCGCCTCCCTGACGGCGCCTCCGTTGAGCACCCGTGAGACCGTCGCCACCGATACCCCCGCCGCCGCCGCGACATCGCCGATGGTTGTTCGCTTCACCGTCTGTCCCTTCCCTGCGCTCCGGTCAGGCGGCGATTCGTCGGCCGTCGCGGACAACGATCTCACCGCCGATGATGACAGTGCCGACCCTCGGCAGCTCCGCCGGGTCGGTCAGCACCAGGTCGGCGATCGCGCCCGGTGTGACGCGGCCCCGCCGTGGTGCCACTCCGGGGATGGCGTCGGCGACGTTGGCGGTGGCCATGGCGACCGCCGCCGGCAGGCGCACCACGCCGGCCTTGGTGGCGCGGTCGATCGCCAGCAGGATCGGGTCGTGGTGACCGCCCGCGTAGTCGGTCGAGATCGTGTCGACGAGCCCGGCCGCGAACATGGCGTACAGCAGCTCCGGACCGGTGGTGAGCCGCCTCGCTCCGAAGGTGTCGAGGGTCGAGACGTCCACGGTCGCCCCCAGTTCCTTGAGCCGTTCGGCGTGCTCCAGGGCCTCGCGCAGCTCGAAGCTCGAATGGTTGGAGTGCCCGGCGATGAGCCGTACGCCGGTCGTGGCGATCGCGGCGACCTGCGTCATGGACGCGGCGGCGTTGTGCACCAGCACCGGGACGCCGGCCTGCCGGGCGTACTCCGCGGCTTCGCCCAGTCCCTCCAAGGCTATGTCGAACGCGGGCAGAACGATGCCGGAGACGATGTCGCGGATCTCCTCGACCGACAGCTTTCCGGCCAGCCCCGCCGCCACCAGCGCCTCCTCGACCGTGTCCCGGTCGAAGGACGACGCCGAGATATGGCGGCCCAGCACGGAGATCTTCAGCGCGTCCGCCTGCCGGGGTGTGATGGTCACCCCGGTACGTCCCGCCACCTCGGCGGGGATATACATATAGCTCGCCCCGCCGCCGCCGAGGGTGTGCCCGGCGCCGATCTCCCCGAGGGCGACGGCGCCCGCGCCGACCGCCCGGCGCGCGGTGAACGCGCGGTTCTCGTCGGTGAGCCCCCCGCCGTCGGCGATGGTCGCCGCGCGCAGGCAGGCCGGGGTGTTGCAGGAGGCGAGTCTCACGGTGACCGGGTGGTCCTCGTCGGTCCTCGCGACGGCATCGGCGGTGACGAAGCCGTCCACGCAGAGCACGGTGGTCGTGCCCTCCAGCAGATGCCGGTCGAGGTTGGCGAGCACCCGCTCGGGCGGGAGCCCTTCGTGGCCGCTGGGGAAGAGCGGGCCGTACGCGGTGCCGTGGGTGTGGTTGTTGATCAGACCGGGCAGGGCGAGGGCGCCCGTGGCCTCGACGATTTCATCCACCGTGCCATAGGTTTCCGCGGGCCTGGTGGGCACGATCTCGGCGATCGCGTCTCCCTCGACCACGATGTCGACCCCGTACCGGACGTCGGCGCCGGTGCCGTCGACGAGATCGCAGCCGTGCAGGACAGTCGTACGCACGAGGTCTCCTCAGAATCGCTCGAAGCGGAAGGCGGCCAGTTCCCCGGCGCGGTCCTCGCCCAGCACCTCGGCCGCGACAAGAGCGCCGGCGTGCACGCTGAGCGTGGCGCCGCTGTGGGAGACGGCGAAGTGGAAGTTCGGCAGTGCGGGCGCCCGGCCCAGGACCGGCAGCCCGTCACCGGGGATCGGCCGCTCGCCCACCCGGACGCTCTCCACGCCCCCCGCGCTCAGTCCGGGGTAGAGCGCGCGTCCGGCCTCCATCAGCTTGTCGACCGCGGCCTGCTCCACACTCGTCTCCCCGGTGTCGGAGACCCGTACCGCGCCGTCGATGTCATGAGTGTGCAGAAGCAGCCGTCCGGCGCCGTCGGGCCGCAGATGGACATGAGGGGCATGGATGACGCGGGACAGGGAGACCGCGACCGGTGAGGTGTGGACGAGCGCGCCGCGGGTGTTGCGCATGGGCAGCTCCAGCCCGGCGAGGGCCGCGATACGGTCGGCGGCCGGGCCGGCGCAGTTGACCACCGCGTCGGCGGGCAGCCGTCGTCCCGAGGCGAGCCGGACCGAGGTCACCAGGCCGTCGGACACGCCGATCCCCGTGACCGCGTCGTGCCAGATCCGCTCCACGTCCGCCGTGGACAGCAGATGGGCTATCAGCCGGGTGGGTTCGATCCAGCCTTCGGCCGGGAAGTAGGCGATCTCGTCGGCGGGCAGTCCGGCGGGGTTCATATCGGGTTCGAGGCGCAGTACCTGTGCGCGGGTGAGCCATCGTGCCTCGTATCCGTAGCCGAGCACCGTGGCGACCTTCCGGCGCAGCCGTTCACGTTCACCGTCGCCACCGCCCCATTCCAGATTGCCGCCCTCGTGGTACCAGTCGCCGCCGGGCACATCGCGCGCCAGCTTCCGGTGGGCTTCCATGGAGGCGACGCTGATATCGTGGTACGCCCGCGGCTGCTTGCCGCAGGAGTTGGTCCACGAGAAGGTCGCCCCCGAAGTGCCGCCCCCGGGCGCGCCCGTGTCGACCACCGTGACGCGGGCGCCGCGCCGTGCCAGTTCGGCGCTCACCGCGGCGCCGTACACACCGGCACCGACGACAACGACTTGCTCGACCATGGGGATTCCTCTTCTCTCGGGTTCTCTCGGGTTCTTCGGCTGGGGTCTTCAGGGGACTCGACGGGGCTTCAGCGGCCTGCGGGCAGCGCGTGTGCGGTGCCGGGGGGAACGGAGACGGCGATCTCGTCGCCGGGTGTGGGGAGTCCGATCGCGCCCGGATCGGGCACGGAGACCCTCAGGCGCCCGGAGCCGGCGGTCTCCAGGACGACGGTGGCGAGGCTGCCTTCGTTGACGATCTCGACCACCCGGCCGGTGATCGGTGTCGCGGCGCCCTCGCCGTGTCCGTCTCCGGCGGCACCCAGACGGAGGGCTTCCGGTCTGAGCAGGACCTGGACCGCCTCGCCCTCCGCGACCGTTCCAGCGTGGCGTGCGCGCAGGGTGTCCGATGTGGACAGCCGGACGGTGCATCCGTCCGGTCCGGCTTCGGTGCAGATGCCGGGGACCAGGTTGGACTGGCCGATGAATCCGGCCACGAACGCGTTCACCGGTTCCCGGTAGATCGTCTCGGGGGTGTCGAGCTGTTCGACCCGGCCGGCCCGCATCACCGCGATCCGGTCGCTCATCACCAGCGCCTCGGTCTGATCATGCGTCACGAAGATGGAGGTGGTGCCCAGTTCGCGCTGGAGGTGCTTGATCTCCAGTCGGAGCTGCTCGCGCAGCTTGAGGTCCAGATTGGACAGCGGCTCGTCGAAGAGCAGCACCTTCGGCTCCACCACGATGGCCCTGGCGAGGGCGACGCGCTGCTGCTGCCCGCCGGAGAGCTGTCCGGGCATCCGGTCCTCGTACCCGGCGAGGCCGACACGGTCGAGCGCGCCCGCCACGCGCACCTGGATATCGGCCTTCGGGCGCTTGCGCATCCTCAGCCCGTAACCGACATTCTGACCAACAGTCAGATGCGGGAACAGCGCGTACTGCTGGAAGACCATCGCGGTGTCGCGCCGGTCCGGCGGGAGCCGGTGGACGTCCTGGCCGTCGAGCAGGATCCGTCCGCCGTCCGGGGTCAGAAAGCCCGCGACCATGTTGAGCGTCGTCGTCTTCCCGCAGCCCGACGGTCCGAGCAGGGTCAGGAACTCACCGGGGCGGACATCGAGATCGAGGTCCTCCACGGCCACAGACGAACCGAACTGCTTGCGGATGCCGCGCAGGGTCACGGCGTAGCCGCTGGTACCCGCCCGTGCGGCCGGCTCCTCGGCGGTGTCTGTTCGTGCGGTCACTTGGTACCTCCGTGGATGAACTCGGTCAGGCGGACGAACCGGGACGCCGCACCCGCGATGACACAGATGCCGACGACGCTGGTCACGGCGACACAGGCCAGGGTCGGCGAGTACTGGAACTCCATGTACTGAAGGAGCCGGATGGGCAGGGTGGTCGAGTCCCGCGAGGTGAGGAACAGCGAGAGTTCGACGTTGTTGAACGACACGATGAAGGCGAACAGCGCCCCCGCGAACATCCCCGAGCGCATCAGCGGCAGTGTGACGGTGGTGAACGTGCGCCACGGCGAGGCGCCGAGATCACGGGCGGCGCGCTCCCACAGCGGATTGACACCGAGCAGACTGACGCCGACCGTACGCAGCACGAACGGGATGCCGATCAGCGCGTGGGTCACCACCAGCAGCACCGGGCCGATCACCCCGCGTGCGTTGAGCATCGAGATCAGCTGGACCACGGAGAGGCTGATCACGATCTCGGGCAGCAGCAAGGGGGTGGCGAGGAAGCCCTCCAGTGCGGCGCGGCCCCGGACCGGGCCCCGGGAGAGGGCGTACGCCGCTGCCGTGCCCACCACCAGTGCGCACACCGCGGAACCCAGCGCGATCTCGGCGGACAGGGCCATGGGCAGCAGCCATTCGCGGGTCAGCGCGGACTCCCACCACTTCAGCGACAGCCCGCTCGGCGGGAAGGCGGGGTAGGCGTCCGGCTGGACGGAGGTCCACACCACGACGGCCATCGGCACCGCCACAAAGGCGAGCACGAGTACGAGCAGCAGGGTGCGCAGCAGCAGCCACGGACTCGGACGCATCGTCACATTCCCTTCCGTGACCGGCGGCCGGCCATCAGCAGGGCGGACACCGTGACGGCGCCCACCACCAGGATGACCACCGAGACCGCCGCCGCCTGCCCCCATTCGAGGCTGACCACCATGCGGTCGCGGACCAGGGTGGCGAGGGTCTGCACCCGGCCGCCGCCGAGCACGGCCGCGGCCGCGTACGCACCGAGACTGATCGCGAACGTCAGCATGAAACCGGCGACGAGGCCGGGGCGGATCAGCGGCAGTGTGATCCGCCAAAACGTGCGGACCGGCCCGGCGCCGAGGTCGCGGGAGGCTCGTTCGAGGACGGGATCGACGCTCCCCACGCTCGACATCGCGGTGAACACGGCGAACGGCAGGAGTACATGGACGAGTCCGGCGATCACCGCGAACTTCGACCCGATGAACGGGACCGGCGACTCGGTCAGCCCCGTCCAGAGCAGGACCTTGTTCACCAGGCCGTCGCCCTGGAGGAGCACGAGCCAGCCGTAGGTGCGGACCACGACGCTCGACACCAGGGGTGACACGACGATGAGCAGGACGAGCGTGCGCCACCGCGATCCGGACCGGACGATGAAGTGCGCGACCAGGAGTCCGGCGGCCGAGCACACCGCCCCCACCACGACCGACATCCAGACGGTCTCCCACAGGACCGCCCTGAAGTAGCCGTCGCGGAACAGATCGCCGTAGTTGGCGGTGGTGAGCGGGCCGGTGACCTCGGCGCCGTCGTAGGTCAGCACGCTGCTGGCGAGCAGGATCGCGGTCGGTACGGCGAAGACCGCCAGCACCCACACCGTCGCGGGCAGACTGAGCCACGGCAGCCGGGACCGTTTGCGCGCCGGCTTCCGCGGGGGTGACTGCCGTGGCGCCTGTGGGGGTGATTCGGCCACAGCCGCCGTCACCGTACGGCCTCCGCCCATCGCTGGCCCCAGGCCGTACGGTTCCGTGTGACGGTTTCCGGGTCGGCGATCTTGATCTTGTCGAGCTTTTCGGCCGTGGTGATGTGCTTGGCGGCGAATTCCGCGGGGAAATCGAGGCCGGTCACCGCGGGCCCGACGTTGTAGGCGAGCGCCCAGCGCCGCTGCACCTCACCGGAAAGCCAGTAGTCGATGAATTTATAGGCAGCGTCCTTGTTCGCCGCACGGGCCGGAATACCGAGAGATCCGAGGGAGGCGTACGAACTCTCGCTCGGTACCGTGTAGTCGTAGTCGGTGGTTTTGGCGTAGATCGCGGCGCGCCCGTCCAGATAGGGGAAGAGCGTCGCCGTTCCCTTCTCCATATAGGGCACCGCCCCGGCCGACGCCTGCGGAGTGGCGAGGGCGTATCGGGCCAGTTCCTTGATACGGGCGAAGCCGGGTTCGGTATCGCCGATCCCCCCGCCGTCCAGTTCGGCGGCGCTGAGCATCGCGTACACCCCGAGGATGTTGGCGGGGTTGAAGATGAGGGTGCCCGAGCGGTACTTCGGGTCCCACATCGCCTTCCAGCTCGTGGGCGGCTCGGGGAAGAGCGACCGGTGGTACATCAGCACGACCTGCTGGACGTCCTGGATCACCCCGACGCCATAGGTCTTGTCCCGCAGTTTCCGCGGGACGCGGGCCAGATTCGGCACCTTTTCCGTGGTCACCGGAGCGAGCAGACGGTCCCGGCTGCCCTGGTACAGCTCAAGGCTGGTCATGACGGCGAGATCGAAACCGGGGTCTCCATTGGCGGCCCTGATGGCCGCGTACTGTTCCGACGCCGACCCGGCGGCCGTGTACTTGATCTTGATTCCGGTCTTCTCCGTGAAAGGCTCGGCGATCTCCTTCTCGAAAATGTCCTGATACTCGGCGCCGTATCCCTCGATGACAAGCTCATCGGCCGCACCACCGCCCGTACTCGTCGACGAACAGGCGGCCAGCGTCGCGGTGAGTCCGAGCGCGAGCGCCAGGCAGACGAATTTCTTCATGGCAGCCACACCTCCAGGATGTAACTAGTTACATGAACTGGTTGCAAACTCAAGCACGCGACCGTGCGGCCAGTCAATGGCTTGTTCTCACCTCAATGCCGGAGGCGGGTCCGGCGGCGTCACCCGATCGGCCCCGGCGGGTACCGCCCACCGACGATCCCTCGGGCGGGAAATGGCCCGGCGGGGCCGGTCACCGCAGACAACGGGACCTGCACCCGTCCATACGGAACCAGGCCCCGGCCACCCGGCCCGGCAGGGTGAAGACCGGCCGGAACAGCCCGCCAACCCGCCACCCCGGGGCCGCACACTTTCGTCTGGCGTTGCGTCTGATGCCCGGCACGGCGAGGAGCCCTCAGCCGACGGCCCCGAGGTCCCCCGGCCGGTGTGCGGGCCGGCCTGAAGGACCCGTGCGGATGCTGTGGGGAGCACCTCCGGTCCGCCGCGCCGAACGCGCGGCGCACCGCGGTCGGCCCCGGCGGGCCCCGCGTGCAGCCAACCGGTCGCTGGATTATGGAGATCAGGCGAAAGCGGCGTCCATGGGCTGAACACGACGACAACGCCGCTGGTGGGATCGTGTTCGCACGCACAGCGCGGCCCCTGCGGAACTTGGGTTCTAACGGTCCTCGCAACTCCCACAGATCGCGGGTGTTGCGAGGACCGTTAGAACCCAAGCGGCGCTTGCCGGGGCCTGCGGCGCCGGCCTCCCCGGCCTTCGCACCCACCGGGCACCGCTCTCCGCCGGCGCCCCGGTGCGGGGGCGCGCGGGGGCCGCTCCCCGGGGTGGGGAGCACGCGGTGGTCCGGATACGGGAGGGCGCGGCTCGTACGACCCCTCGCACGGGAAGCACTCCGCGGCCCCCGGGCCTCACAGCGGCCGCGCCGCCCCCTGACCGCCCCGGCCCCTCGTCGCCACCCGTGATCAGACCGGCGCAGACGAGGCCCCGGGCCCCGGGCCGTAAGGGAACAGGGGTGGGGTAATCGGGATATTTGGCTGGTATGTCAAGGTTGGGGGGTGCTCGACGACATAGACCGCAAGATCATGCGGACGCTGACCCGCGACGGCCGGACGCCCTACACCGTGCTCGCCCGTGAGCTGGGGGTTTCCGAGGCGACGGTGCGGCAGCGGGTGGGGCGGTTGCAGGAGAGCGGGGTGCTGCGGATCGTGGCGCTGTGCGATCCGCTGGCGCTGGGGCACCAGTCCGTGCGGCTGATGATCCGGGTGCGGGATCTGACCCCCCGGGCGGTGGCCAAGACGCTCTCCGGGATGCCGATGATCAACCATGTGGCGCTCTGCGCGGGCAGTCAGGACATCTTTCTGGAGGGGACCTGCCGGGACCAGGCGCAGCTGGTGCAGTTGCTGGACGACATCCGGATGCTGCCGGGGGTGTCCCGGGTGCAGGTGCTTCTGCTGCTGGAGCTTTTCAAGGACTACTCGTGGAGCGGTCTGGCCAGCGCCGTGGGGCAGGGCGTCGCCCAGGAGTGACCCCCGGAAGCGGGCCAAAAGGGAACAGATAGGGGCAATCAGGTGCGGGTGGAGCCCCCGTCACAGCACCCCCGCCCCCTCACGTCGGAATGATCCGCTCCCCCGGCCGTACCGGCACCTCGCGGAAGCCCGCCCACAGATACGAGTCCTTGATGACCTCCAGGACGGTCAGCGCCTCCGCGTGTGCGACACCGTTGACGCGACGTACGCGCTCGGTGAGGAGTTCCGCGAGGTGCTCCAGATCACGGCAGCGTACGTCCACGATCAGGTCGTAGGGGCCGACGCACGACGCCACGTACCGCACCTCCGGCATCCGGGACAGCTCGCGGGCGACCAGGGCCACGGGGATGTGGTGGACGCGGACCGCGAGGTGGACCTCCATCTCGCCCATGCGGACCGCGTCGGTCATGCCGACGACCTGGAGGACGCCCTTGCGCTGGAGCCGCTGGTAGCGGGCGCGTACGGATGCCTCGGAGAGGCCCACGGTACGGCCGATCTCGGCGAAGGAGCGGCGTCCGTCGACCCGTAGCTGGTCAATGATCTGCCGGTCCAGGTCGTCGATCACCAGGGCCTCCGAGCGGTAGATGCTGTCGACACCCATCATCCCGCAGCTGTCAAGGTCCGCCGTTCCGACGGCAGACCTCTGCGAGATGCGTGGAAATACGGAGCTGTTTCCACGGTATTCGTTCCAGGTTTATCTTTTCGGCCAGTGGCTTGATCCCACACGCTGTTCTCCACCGAACCCCCCGCCCCCCGGACAAGGAGATCAGCGCATGCAGACCACCCCTCCACCCGACCGGTCGTCCCGGCGGACGGCGACGTGACGGTCACCGCCACCACCGGGAGGACGCCGGCGTCCGCGCGGCCCGGTCAGGGGCCCGCCAAGGAGACGCGCGTCCGGCGTGCCGCCGTGACGACGGCGCTGCTCGCGCCCGCCGGAATCACGGTGATCGGCCTGGTGCTCGTACCGCTGCTGCTGGTGGTACGGAACAGCTTCGCGTCCGCCGACGCCTACGGCGGAATCCAGGGCGGCTACACGCTGGCGAACTACCAGGACCTGCTGGACCCGATCTACCTCAAGGTCTTCGGCTACAGCCTCGGCATGGCGGCCCTGAACACACTCGTGTGCCTGGTCCTCGGCTATGTGGTCTCGTACTACCTCGCCGGACGGCCCCCGCAGCGCCAGATGCTGCTGCTCCTGCTGATCATCGTGCCGTTCTGGACGGACTTCCTGGTCCGGACGTTCGCGTGGATCAATCTGCTGAGCCCCGGCGGACCGGTCAACAGCCTGACCGACGCCATCGGTCTCACGGACGGGAACACCCAGTGGATCCCGAGCCAGGGAGCGTCGTTCATCGGCCTGGTGTACGCCTTCCTGCCGACCGCGATCTTCCCGATCTACGCCTCACTGCGAGGGGTGGACAACTCGCTCGGCGAGGCCGCCCGGGACCTGGGCTGCGGCTGGTGGCGGGTGCACACCCGGGTACTGCTGCCCATCGCCCGGCCCGGCATGCTCGCGGCCGCGCTGCTCACCTTCATCCCGACCCTCGGCGTGTTCGTCATCCCCGTCCTGCTCGGCGGCGGACGCGACCAGCTGGTCGGCAATCTCATCGTGACCCTCTACACCGAGTTCCGTAACCAGCCGATGGGAGCGGCGGCCTCCGTGGTCCTGCTGCTGCTGATGGTGGCCTCGATGGCGGTGTTCGGACTGGCCGCCCGGCGGCTGAGGAGGAAGTCGGCATGAAGAACGCCCTCGACACCCTGACCGCCTGGCTGGCCCGCGGTGTCATCGCCTTCCTGTACATCCCGATCGTCGTCGTGGTCGTCCTGTCGTTCAACGACTCCGAGGTCACCTACAAGTGGGCCGGATTCAGCACCCGCTGGTACGGGACGCTGGCCGACAACACCGAGCTGCTCTCCGCGCTGGGGGTCAGCGCGCAGGTCGCCCTGATCTCGGCGACCCTCGCCACCGCCTGCGGACTGCTGGCCGCGATGGGCATGTCCCGGCTGCGGTCGAAGTGGAAGGCGGTGTTCTCCGGCGGTCTGTTCCTGCCGCTGATCATCCCGGAGATCGTGCTGGGCGTGGCCCTGCTGTCGGTCTTCGGCGCGATGCACGCGGATCTGGGTCTGACCACCCTCGTCCTGGGCCATCTGGTGGTGACCCTGCCCTACGCGGCGCTGATCGTCCTCGGCGCGTACAACGCGCTGGACTCCTCGCTGGAGGAGGCCGCCACCGACCTCGGGTGCAACGCCTGGCAGGCGTTCCGGCGGGTGACCCTGCCGCTGCTGCGGCAGCCCCTGCTGGCGGCCTGGCTGCTCTGCTTCACCATCTCCTTCGGCAACATCGTGATGTCGACGTTCACCAACGGCATCGGCAGCACCACGCTCCCGCTGCGCGTCTACTCGATGCTCAAGGGCGGTCTGACGCCCGAGATCAACGCGCTGGGCACGCTGCTCGTGCTGTTCACCCTGCTGATCATCCTCGGTGTGGGGCTGCGGCAGATGCGCCGCGTCCTGCTCGGCGGAGACCGCTCCTGACGCGCCCCCGCCGGCCCTCGCCCCCTCAGTGTTTCTCAGCTCTTCTCAGCGTTTCTCAGTTCTTTCGGCTTTCCTCCGCGTTCTCACGGATTCCCTCCGCTGTCCTCCGTACGAAAGGCATCGCCCTCATGCGTGCAAGAAGCGTCTCCCGAACCGTCCTCGCCGTCTCCATCGCCACCGTCACCGCCCTGGTCGCCACCGGATGCGGTGGCTCGGACTCCGCGAGCGGGGGCGGCGGCAAGGAGCTGAACATCTACGCCTGGGCCGGGGAGATCCCGGACAGCGTGGTGAAGAAGTTCGAGAAGGAGACCGGGATCAAGGTCACCCTCGACACCTTCGACAGCAACGAGACGATGACCTCCAAGCTCAGCTCGGGGTCGGCGGGGTACGACCTGGTCGAGCCGAGCCAGTACAGCGTCCAGCAGCTCATCGGCCAGGAGCTGATCCAGCCGCTGGACCACTCCCGGATCAAGGGCCTGGACAACCTGGCCGCGAAGTTCCGCAACCCGTCGTACGACAAGGGCAACAAGTACAGCGTTCCGTGGATCTGGGGCACCACCGGGTTCGCGTACAACGACAAGTGCATCCCGTCCGCGACCAGCTGGAAGACGCTCTTCGACGAGAAGTACAAGGGCAAGGTCTACATGCTGGACAACATGCTGGCCGCCTACATCGCGGGCCTCCAGGTCACCGGCTCCCGCGCCACCAGCACCGACGAGGGCGAGATCAAGGCCGCCACCGAGGCGCTCCAGAAGCAGAAGAAGATGCTGGCGGGCTACAACTCCACCAACTACCCGCAGCTGCTCTCGACCGGCCAGGCGTGCGCGGCGGAGGCGTGGAGCGGTACGGCGATGGCCAAGGTCGTCGCGGCCAACCCGAACGTGCACTACGTCATCCCCGAGGAGGGCGGCTCCATCTGGACGGACGGGCTCTCCATCCCCAAGGGCGCGAAGAACACGGACTCGGCGTACGAGTTCATCAACTTCCTGCTGCGTCCCGAGGTCGCCGCCATGGCGACGGACGACGGCGGCAGCGCCAGCACCAACGCCAAGGCCCGTGAGTTCATCAAGGACAAGAAGGCGCTGGAGAACCCGGCGGTGTACGCCTCCGACGACGCCATCAAGAACGCCGACTTCCTGCTCGACCCGGGCACCGCGATGAAGTACTTCCAGCAGGGCTGGACCAAGGTGAAGGCGTCCTGATGACCGCGACCATCGAAGCGCCGGCCGCCACCGGGACCCCGGCTGTGCGGCTGACGGGAGTCGGCAAGGCGTTCGGCCGTACGCACGCCGTCCAGGGCGTCACGCTGGACATCCGGCGGAACGAGTTCTTCTCGATCCTCGGCCCGTCCGGCTGCGGCAAGACGACCCTGATGCGGATGATCACCGGCTTCGAGGTGCCCACGGAGGGCACCGTGGAGCTGGGCGGCGTCCCCGCGACCGGAGTGCCGCCGCACAAGCGGGACCTGAACATGCTCTTCCAGAGCTATGCGCTCTTCCCGCATCTCAATGTGCGCGACAACGTGGCCTTCGAACTGAAGGTGCGCAAGTCCCGTCCCAAGGCGGAGATCGAGAGCGCCGTGCGTGACGCGCTCGCGCTCGTACGGCTGGAGGGGTACGGGGACCGGTCCATCGCCCAGCTCTCCGGCGGGCAGCGCCAGCGCGTCGCCATCGCGCGGGCGCTGATCGGCGGGCCCTCGCTGCTGCTGCTCGACGAGCCGCTGGGCGCGCTCGACCAGAAGCTGCGGGCCGAGATGCAGCTGGAGCTGAAGAAGATCCAGCGCGAGGTCGGGGTCACCTTCGTGACGGTCACACACGACCAGGAGGAGGCGCTGACCATGTCCGACCGTATCGCGATCATGGACGGCGGCCGGGTGCTCCAGGTCGACAGCCCGGAGGCGATCTACGAGCGTCCGGCGACCCGGTTCGTCGCCGACTTCATCGGCACCTCCAACTTCCTCACCGGCCCGCTCGACGGCGGCCGGATCGGAGTGGAGGGACTGGGGAGCGTGGCGGTGCCCGGGGGACACGGTCTGGCCGACGGATCCGTGGTGCATCTCGCCCTGCGCCCGGAGAACGTCCGGCTGGCGCGTACGGCCGAGGAGCTGAAGGACCGCGCGGCCGTCCTCGGCGGCACGCTCCAGCAGATCGTGTACCTGGGCAACGCCACCCGCTATCACCTCATCCTCGCCGACGGGTCCGGCTTCGTCGCCGAGTCCCGGGGCGCGGACCGCAGCGGGCTGAACGTCGGCGACCCGGTGTACGCCGGGTGGGACCCCGCCCGTTCACGGGTCCTGCCCGAATGACGGCGCCCAGGTCCCGGCCCGAGCCGCCGGCGGCCCCGCCCGTACGGGTACGGGCCACCGGCCCCGGTCCGTACGGAGCACCCCCGGCCGCCGCGGGCCAAGCACCCCCGGCCGCCGCGGGCCAGGCGCCTCCGGGCCCGCGCGGGCCCAGGGGGCGGCGCCCCCGGCAGGCCCGCCCGCCCGGCCGGGCGGGCCGCTCCCGAATCCCGTACCCCTCGTCCCCCTCCAGCAAGGAGACCCGGCCGTGAAGGTCGCCTCAGCCCAATTCGCCCCGACCGCCGACGCCGCGGCCAATCTCGTGGTCATCGAGGAGATGACCCGGGAGGCAGCCGAGGCGGGCGCCGAACTCATCGTCTTCCCCGAGGAGTCGATGATCCCCTCCGACATCACCGACACCCCCCTGCGTGAACTGGCCGAGACCCACTGGCAGCCGTTCCTGGAGGGCATCGCGCGGATCGCCTCCACCCACGGCGTCGCGGTCATCGCGGCGGGCTACGAGGACAGCGGCACGGCCCTGCCGTACAACACCATCGCCGCCGTCGACGCGAGCGGTGAAGTCCTCGGCCTGTACCGCAAGATGCATCTGTACGACGCCTTCAACTACAAGGAGTCGCGCCGCGTCCAGCGCGGTGACACCGGGCCGGTCGTGGTCCGGATCGGCGACTTCAACGTCGGCCTGGTCAACTGCTACGACGTGCGCTTCCCGGAGTTCACCCGGTCCCTCATCGAGATGGGCGCCGATCTGCTGTCGGTGTCGGCCGCCTGGGTCAAGGGCCCTCTCAAGGAGGACCACTGGACGACGCTGCTGCGTACCCGGGCGATCGAGAACACCTGCTGGGTGGTGGCCTCCTCGCTCACCACACCCGACTGCATCGGGATGAGCATGGCCGTCGACCCGCTGGGCGTCGTCCGCGCGGCGCTCGGTGAGGAGGAGCGGGCGATGCTCGTCGTCGACGCCGACAAGGACCGGATCGACCGGGCCCGCACGATCCTGCCCGTGCTCCGCAACCGCCGCATCATCATCGGACCGAGGTAACCCGCACCATGCCGCTCGACATTCGTGAACTGCCCGCCCCGCTGGACGCGGAACTCGCCGAGAAGCTGCGGACGGTGGACTTCCCGACCCTCGGCCACTATCTGGAGGAGGGCTTCTGCGATCCGCTGCTCCAGCGGATGGCGGGGACGGCCAAA
The DNA here is from genome assembly GCF_044456085.1 of Streptomyces sp. NPDC051018. Taxonomy (NCBI): domain Bacteria; kingdom Bacillati; phylum Actinomycetota; class Actinomycetes; order Kitasatosporales; family Streptomycetaceae; genus Streptomyces; species Streptomyces sp. NPDC051018. Next base: position 257,759 of record NZ_JBITFN010000004.1, on the reverse strand, counting down.
CTGGTGGGCCGTGCCGTGACGGTCCGTATCACCGCCACGGACTCCACCATGCTCCACCACGCCGCGGGCATCGTCGGCCCCGGTGACGTGGTCGTCGTCGACTGCGGCGGCGACCGCCGCCACGCGCCCCTCGGCGAGGTCGTCGTCAACGCGCTGGCCTCGCGCGGAGCCGCGGGCGCGGTGGTGGACGGACTGTGTACCGACATCGACGCGCTGCGGGAGGTGGGGCTGCCGGTGTTCGCCTACGGGCGTACGCCGCTGACCACCAAGCTGCACGGGATCGCGGACGGCTCCCTGTGCGCCCCGGTCTCCTGCGGCGGTGTGCCCGTGAGCGCGGGCGACCTGGTGCTCGGTGACGCCAACGGGCTGATCATCGCTCCCGCGGAGCGGCTCGCCGCCGTCATCGACGAGGCGCTCGCCGATGACGCGAAGGAGCCCGCGCTGGTGGCGGAGCTGTGGGACGGCAAGCCCCTGGGCTCACTGACCGGCGCCACCGAATCGCTCCGGCAGCTCCGCTGAAGCCGGTACCGCTCGGTGCCGAACCCCCGTAACACCCCGAAAGGACCATCGTGTTTCTGAAAGCCGCCGTCAACGGCGGGCGCTCCCAGGCCGAGCACCCCACTGTCCCGGTCACCGCCGGGGAGATCGCCGCCGACACCCTCGCGGTGACCTCCGCCGGAGCGGACGTCGTCCACTTCCATGTCCGTACCCCGGACGGCGGGCAGACCATCCGCCCCGACGCCCTCGCCGAGGTGCTGTCGGCGATCCGCGCCGTCGCGCCGGACGCGGTCGTCGGTACGACCACGGGCCTGTGGACCTGCTCCGGTCCCGAGGAGCGTTACGCCCTGGTCAAGTCCTGGGAGGTGCTCCCCGACTTCGCGTCCGTCGCCTTCAGCGAGGAGGGCGCGGCCGAGACCGCGCAGCTGATCGTGGAGCGCGGGATGGTGCTGGAGAGCGCGGTGTGGACGATGGACGACGTCCCGGCGCTGCTGGCCTCGCCGACCCTGCACGAGAACGTCCGTATCCTCATCGAGCCGGTGGAGGAGGACCCCGGGGAGGCGGTGGCCGCGGCGCGCGCCATGGCCGCGCGTATCCGTGAGGCGGGGGTGACCTGCCCGATCCTGTACCACGGTGACGGTCCGACGGTCTGGCCGCTGGTGCGTGCCGCGATCGAGGACGGCCACGAGACCCGGATCGGCTTCGAGGACGGTACGGACCTCCCGGACGGCTCGGACGCGTCCGACAACGCCGCCCTGGTGAGGGCGGCCCGCGCGCTGGCCGCCGGCTGAGGCGGCCGTCGTCCCGCGCGTGAGGGTGTTCAGTTCACCGGGCAGGAGCGCTCGATGAGCGCCACCGTCGCGCGCGGGTCACCGACCTGGACGACGAGCCGGGTGTAGCGCTCGCCGGTCAGCTCGATGACGACGGCCTTGGCCGGGTCGCGGACGTCCCAGAAGACCTTTCCGTCGTCGGTGCGGTAGGTGCCGGCGACGATGAGGCCGGGGAAGTGGGTGCCGGGGGCGCGCAGCCCCTTCGGCTCCTTGACGATCCCCGGATCGACGGTCGCGCCGCGGACATGGGCGAGCGGGACGGTGAGCCGGCTCTTGAGGGCCCAGAGCTTGCCGAGCCCCTCGATCCCGACGATCAGGTTGTCACCGTCGATGCTGATCTGCGCCATGGCGGGTTTCCTTCCTTGGGTGCCTGATTGCCCGGGGGCCCGCGGATGCGCGGTGCGGGCTCCTGGGGGCTTTGTTGTCGTACGGGGCGCCTTCGCGCGCCTTCGGTCGTACGCGCATGCCGTCGATGTGGCTCCAGGCCACATTCGGGGCGTTCCCGGGGGCCCTCGCGCGGGTGGTTCAGGGCCGGTCGAGTAGGTGGGCCAGGGCCGCGCCCGCCGCGTCGAGCGCCGTGGCGCCCGTACCGGAGCGGGCGCGCAGCCGGAGACCGAGGATCGCCGCGGTGAGCGCCGTGGCCAGCGCGTCCCCCCCGGCGGAGCTGTCCGCCCGGACGGGTGTGGCGGCGGCCCGGTCCAGTGCGGCGAAGCCCTCGGTCACCAGGGAGGCGACCTCGGCGTCCTCGGGCGCGCGTTCGGCCGCGGCCAGCAGCAGAAGGTCGAGCCCCGCGCCGGCGTCCGGTGCGGTGAGGCTCTCCCGCAGTGCGTCGAGAGGACCCTCACCGGCGGCGACCCGCTCGGCCAGCGGGGCGATGTCGTGCTCCAGGGACCAGCGCAGTGCCGCGAGATAGAGCCCCCGTTTGCTGCCGAACGTCTTGTACAGGCTGTTGCGGTGCACCCCGAGGTGGGCGACCAGATCGTCGATGGAGGTGCCGTCGTAGGTCCGGGAGGCGAACAACTCCGCCGCCGCCCGGATCACATCGGCTTCGTCGAAGCTCCGTGGGCGGGCCATGACCTCACCCTACGCAGTTCAGGAACGTTCAGTCAAGAACAACCGTTCCTTAATGACGGGGCCGGTTCCACCGGCAGGCGCTGGACCCGCCGACCATCCCGACCCGCACCGCCCGGCGCCTACGCGGGCCCGAAATGAACCCGGTCGCAGCACACCGTGTATCCATCTGCTCACTCCGTGTGGCAGCACGTCAGGAACGCCCATAGCTTCGGCCCATGATGAAACGCCACAGAAACCACAGACCCCCGAACCGGCACGGACGGGCGCTCGGCTGCCTCGCCGGTGTCGCGGTCGTCATGGTCACGGGGCTCGGCGCCGCCGCCCCCACCCAGGCGGCAACCCCCGAAAAGCCCGCCCCCGTCCAGGCCGCTCCCGGATCTCCTTCGGCCCCGGGCGCCTCCGGGGCCCGCGAGGACCGGGCGCCGGGCGCCACGCATGACAGGCTCTCCGTCCACCCCGGTCAGTCCATCCAGAAGGCCGTCGACGCCGCCCGGCCGGGTGACACCGTCGTCGTCCACCCCGGCACCTATCGCGAGAGCATCCACATCACCACCTCGGACGTGACCCTGCGGGGCACGGGCCCCTCCACCGTGCTGATGCCGCCGGCCGCCACCGACAAGCGTGCCGCCCACGCCTGTGCGACGGCCGGTCACGGCGTATGTGTGACGGGTACGGAGGACGCGCAGGTACGGGGGGTCTCGGTGCGCTCCCTGAAACTGACGGGCTTCGCCGCCGCCGGACTGTGGGCGTCCCGGACCGACCGGCTCTCCGTCCGGCAGGTGACGGCCGAGAAGAACGGCACCTGGGGACTCGCCCAGGAGAAGTCGACCCGTGCCCAGATCCGGGACAACATCGCGCGCGACAACCGGGACGCCGGTGTCTTCCTCGCCAACACCGTCGGCGAGGAGGGCGGGGCCACCGACACCGCCGGTACGCGTGTCTCGGACAACGATCTGACGGGCAACCGGGTCGGCATCAACATCAAGCGGGTCCGCAACCTCACGGCCCATGACAACGACATCTCCGGGAACTGCGCCGGGATCTTCGTCGTCAGCGACGAGTCGAAGCCCGCGGCCGGGGCGATGACCATCCGCGGCAACACGATCCGCGAGAACAACAAGCTCTGCCCCGCCTCCCCCAGACTCCCCGCCATCCAGGGCTCCGGCATCGTGCTCACCGGCTCGGACGCCACCGTCATCCGGGGCAACCGGGTCCTCGGCAATGTGGGCACCGCGCCCATGTCCGGCGGCATCGTCCTGTTCGAGAGCTTCGTCGGCGCGACCAACGAGAACAACGTCATCGAGGACAACGAGGTCACCGGCAACGGCAAGGCCGATCTGGTCCACCGCGGCCCCGGCGGCGGCAACTCGTTCGCCCGTAATGTCTGTGAGTCCTCCGAGCCGTCAGGGATGTGCTGAATGACCACACTGAGCACCAGACCCACCCAGACCATGACCGTGGACACCGCGCCGCCCCCGGCAATGCGGCTGCGGGAACTGGTCTTCGGCGCCGCGTGCGCCGCCGCCGTACGGGCCGCCGCCCGGCTGGGTGTCGCCGACGCGCTCGGTGACACACCCGCCGGTGTCGAGAAGCTCGCCGCCGCCGTGACCGCCGAGCCCCAGCCGCTGCGCCGGCTGCTGCGCACACTGTCCTGCTACGGCATCTTCAAGGAGCGCCCGGACGGCACGTTCGCCCACACCGAGATGTCCCGGATGCTGCGGGAGGACGACCCGGCGAGCCTGCGCTACATCGCCCTGTGGTGCACCGAGCCGTGGACCTGGGCGGCCTGGCCGCATCTCGACGACGCGGTGCGCTCCGGGGACAACGTGTTCCAGGAGCTGTACGGCAAGGGTTTCTTCGAGTACCTGCACCAGGACGCGCACGAGTCGGCGCAGGTGTTCAACCGGGCCATGACCACCTCCAGCAGGCAGTCGGCGGAGGATGTGGCCGATCTGCTGGATCTGGGGGGTGTCTCGTCGGTCGCCGACATCGGCGGCGGCCAGGGCCATGTGCTGGCGAGCCTGCTGGAGAAGCACCCGACGGTACGGGGCACCCTGCTCGATCTGCCGGACGTGGTGGCGAAGGCGGACCCCCGGCTGCGGGACGGCGGACCGCTGGCGGGCCGGGTGGACATCGTTCCCGGCGACTGCCGCCGGGAGATCCCGGTCTCGGCGGATCTCTACATCGTCAAGAACATCCTGGAGTGGGACGACCACAGCACGCTCAGCACCCTGCGGAACATCGTCGCCGCCGCCCGCCCCGGCGCGCGGGTGGTCGTGATCGAGAACCTCGTCGACGACACCCCGTCGATGAAGTTCACCACCGCGATGGATCTGCTGCTCCTGCTGAACGTGGGCGGTGCGAAACACACCCGCGACAGCATGGTGGAGCGGATGGCGACGGCGGGGCTACCCGTCGGGGAGATCCGCCCGGTCAACGCCTATCTCCACGCCTTCGAGTCCGTCGTGCCGCAGTGAGCCCGGGCGGGCCGCCCGGCGCCCCACGGGCCGGGATACGCAAGCGGCGCCCCGGAGTCCCAGGACGGGACTCCGGGGCGTCCGCGCGTCCGCCCGGTCGTGGGGCCGGGCGGGGGCCCGCGGGCCCCCGCGCGGGGGGGCGGGCCGCCCCCGGTGTTACATAACGGGCCACCCCCCCCTCCGGGGGCGCCCCCAGGGGGGGGGGGGA